>DAOQWL010000001.1:0-174357 GCA_035342095.1 Sedimentisphaerales bacterium
TGGCTGGTTTTGAACCCGATCCGACTGGCTGGTTTTACCCGATCCTTGACAGTCATGACATTAGGATCTTCCGTCCCATGCGGACGACGATCTGGCGACATCGTATCAGGCAAGCCAATCGAGGTCAACTTCCGGCTTGCTGAACGCGGAAGAGTTCTCGCACGCTACTCACGAGCAAATTCCGCGGAGGTCGTCGAGCGTAAGGTCGTCGAGCCGGTGCACGACTTTGTCTGCCTGTTTGAGCTGGGCGGCGTCGTAGGTGTTCGTCACCGCGATGGTGTGCATGCCGGCGGCTCGCGCCGCCTGGAGGCCCCAGTGAGAGTCCTCGATGACGACGCAGCATTCGGGTGCGATGGGATCGGGCCAGACGTGGTTGAGTTTCTGGAGGGCCAGGAGGAATCCTTCGGGGTCCGGCTTGCCGCGACGAACCTCCTCGGCCGAGACGATGACATCGAAATGGCCTCGCAGCGCCGCCCCCTCCAGGATCAACTCGATTTCCGGTCGCAGGGCCCCCGAGCAGATGGCGATGGGGACCCCTGCCCTGCCCAGCAGGGCGAGGAACTCCCGAACGCCCTCGATGATCCTGCCCTCGGTGCGGGCCAGGTGCTCGAAGACCTGCGTCTTCTGCTGGATCAACGTGGGCACCTGGCTCTCCTGAATCGGGAGGCGACCTTCGCCGATCAGGGCCTTGAAACAGTCTTTGTCGGACAGGCCGAGGTAGTCTTTGTAGTACTCGCGTTTGCTGAGCTCGAAGCCGTGCGGCGCCAGCACCGTGTTGAACGCGCGGAAGTGCAGGATTTCCGAGTCGGTGATGACGCCGTCAAAATCGAAGATTACTGCTCTCAGCATAGATTCGCTCTTGGCGAAGCGCCACGAGTCTCATCGGTCCTACACTTCCGGCACCGGCCCGATCAACGCCTCGTATTCGCTGAACGTCGATCTATCGCCCTGGCGGACCAGCTCGCTCAGCGACTTGATCTTCGGGGCGTTCTTCTCGACGTATCGTCTGGCCATCGTGAGTTTTCGCTGCTTCATCGGGACGGTTTGCCCGTTCCTGGCGGTCCCGCCTGCGACGGGGACGTTCATCTCGACCTTCGTGCTGGCCTGGCCGCAGAGCAGGTACCCGTTGATCAGGTCGATGGCGATATCCACCAGCGGCCGGCCGTAGAGGTCCATGTACTCGTTGCCCTGTTGCTTCGTGAATTCGATGGCCGCGTTCAACTGCTGCGTTCCCTCGGCCAGCTTGGCGAGCAGGTCGCTCACGCTGGCGTCATAGGGCAGGGCCGCCAGTTCGGCCAGGTACTTTTCGGTCGTCCCACTGCAGACGCCGCGGACCGCCGCGACGACCTGCAACTGACTGGTGCCCTCGTAGATCGTCGTGATGCGCGCGTCGCGGGCGTGCCGCTCGCAGGCGTAGTCCCGCATGAAGCCGCTGCCGCCGAGGACCTGGATCGAATCGTAGGCCACGCGGTTGCACATCTCCGTGCAGTAGTACTTGCTCATCGGGGTGAGCATGCCGGCAAATCGCTTGTAGACGCGGGCGTTGTCCTTGAGCTTCTTCTGTGCGTCCTTGTCCGCGGGCGGGTTGTTCTCGACGAGGTTGTTGTAGCCGATGGCCAGGTCCACGACGCGGGACGTGTCGTAGAGCAGGGCGCGTCCGGCTTCGATGGCGATCTTCATATCGATCAGCATGTCCCGCACGGCGGGCAGCTTCTCGATGGCGACGGAGAACTGCTTTCGACTGGCGGCGTAATCGCGGGCGATGCGGTACGTGGCCTCCGCGATCCCCAACCCCTGGGCCGCGATCCCGATCCGGGCACCGTTCATCAGCGTCGCGACGTAGGGGACCAGGCCGCGCTGCCGCTCGCCGATCAGCACGCACGGCGTGTTGTCGAAGAAGATCTCGCAGGTGGGTGAGCCGTGAATGCCGAGCTTGTCTTCGAGCCGGCGGATGTGGACCGTCGGGCCGGGCTCGCACAGCAGCAGGCTCAGGCCCAGGCCGCCGGCGCGGTCGGGCTCGCTGCGGGACAGGACCAGGAGCACATCGCCGCAGCCGTTCGTGATGAATCGCTTCACGCCGTGGAGGAACCAGTTGCCCTCGCTGTCCTGGAAGGCCCGCAGCTTAACCGCCTGCAGGTCCGAGCCCGCGTCGGGCTCCGTGAGCACCATGGCGCCGGTGACCTTGCCGTCCGCGAAGAGCGGCAGGTACTTCTGTTTGATCTCCTCGGACGCGAAGGCGTTGATCGTTTCCGCGATGCCCTGGAGACCGAAGATGTTCATCAGCGACGCATCCGCCCGCGAGAGGATCTCGTTGGCCATCGAATACACGAGGCTCGGGAAGTTCAGCCCGTGGAAGCGGTGGGGCAGGGTGAAGCCCATCACTTCCGCCTGGGCCAGTTTCTCGATGTCTTCCGCGATGCCCTTGGGCCGGGTCACCGAGCCGTCTTCGTTGAGGGTGTTGCCTTCGCGGTCCACGCTCTCGGCCCGCGGCGCGATGAAGTCGGCACAGAGTTCACCGAGCGAATCGAGCACCATTTCGTAGTTGCGGATCGCCTCCTCAGCGTCCCGCGGAGCGTAGTCGAACTGGTTCGCGAAGCGGAAGCCTTCTTCGATTGTCTCCGCCAGCGGCGCCAGGTCGATGTGCCGGAACAGGAACCGAATGTCGTCGTTGTCTTGGTAGAAGTTTCCCATGCCCTATCCTGTGATTTACTATTTGCTATTTACTATTTGACCGCCCGAGACGGAGTCTCTGCCGGCGGCAAATCGTAAATAGCAAATTGTAGATTGTAAATTATTTCATTCCTTTTTCCCTGATCGCTTTGATCATTCGCGGCACGACCTCGTTGAGGTCGCCGAGGATCTTGTAGTGGGCGACGCTGAAGATCGGCGCATCGGGATCGCTATTGATCGCGACGATCTTCTGGCTCTGGGCCATGCCCGCCTGATGCTGGATCGCGCCGCTGATCCCGACCGCAACGTACAGGCTCGGGCGGACCGTGGTCCCGGTCTGGCCGATCTGGTGGTCGTGGTCGATGAAGCCCAGATCGACCGCGGCCCGCGTCGCGCCCGGCGCGGCGCCCAGGCAGTTGGCCAGGTCCCAGACCAGCTTGAAGTTCTCCTTGCTGCCGACGCCCGCGCCGCCGGCGACGATGATCCTCGCGGCCTTGAGATCGACCTTCTTGGCCCGCGTGTGCTGCTGGAGGATCTCGATGGGCAGGTCGCTCTGCGCGATGCCGACGCTCTCGACGACGATCTCGCCTTTTCGCCTGGCGTTCGGCTCAGGCATCGGCATGACGCCCTCGCGGACGGTCGCCATTTGGGGCCAGCGGTCGAAGTTGATGATCGTTGCGATGATGTTGCCGCCGAACGCGGGGCGGATCTGGAACAGCAGGTTCTTGTGGACCTCGCCGGTCTTCGTGATCTCATGGTCGCCGATCTGCAGGTCGGTGCAGTCCGCGGTCAGACCCGCCTTGGCGGCGCTGGCGATTCGCGGCGCCAAGTCCCGGCCCGACACCGTCGCGCCGTAGAGCACGACCTGCGGCTTGTGCTTGTGGATCAGGTCCAGGATCACCTTGGCGTAACTGTTGGTCTGATAGGCCCCGAGCAGCGGGTTCTCGACGAGGTAGACCTTGTCGGCCCCGTGCTTGACCAGCTTGCTGGCCAGCTTCTTGACGCCGTCGCCCAGGAGCAGAACCCCCAGTTTGACCTGCAACGTATCCGCAAGGTGCCGCGCCTTGCTCATGAGCTCCAGCGGCGTCTCTTCCAGCCGCCCGCCATGCTGCTCGGCGAACACCCATACTTCCCCTTGTCGGTTGACTTCAATCATTTTTCGTTTCTCGTGGTTCGATTCTTGTGAAGAGTATACCCTTATGAGCAGCCATCAGAATCAAGCGGTTGTGCCGCGACAAACTCTCTGACTGCATCGATGAACTCCCGGACAATCCCTACGTCGGCATGAACGTGCTGATACACTCGCTCGTGATCGAGCGAGAGATAGTCGTGGACGAGCACATTCCGCAGCCGCGCCAGGGTCACCAGTTGATCTTTGAGCTGCCCCCCAATCACTTTGTTCTCGTGCAGGATTCTCGGGATATCCGCGTAAGTGTCCGGCTTCCGCCATCCGCACTCCGAGATCAGGATTTCCCCGACTGTCAGATACGTCTCCAGAGCCAAGTGCAACTGGCGATCGGCCAGTTCATGAATTCTCCAATCGGAGAGGAACTCCTCCCTGGGGTATTGCTGCAACTGACCCAAACGCACCAGGTACTCCTCCAGATCCCGGATACACTTGGCTAATCTCTCCTTATCGACCATGCTTGGCACCTGAGTCGAGGGTCTGGCGGGTGTACTTGTCTATGAGGGGTTTCCAGTCCAGGTACTTGAGCACCGCTGTCGTTTCGAAGGCCAGACGGCCTTTGTGGTCGGCACAGAACAAGAGCCGTCCTTCCTTGACGACTCGATGTGCCAACAGCGGCGGTGCATCGTTGAGGACGACCACATCGACGTTGTCCGTCTTGAACAGGTCGCCCAACTCGCCCTGGACTTGAAGACGCAGGGCGAAGCGTTCCTCCGAGGCAACGGATTCATCGAAACCTACGGCGATGTCGATGTCGCTCAGAGGACCGACGCGTCCCGTTGTCTGCGAGCCGAAAAGGTAGGCAAAGGCAACCTTGCGGCCTCTGAAGCCGGCGGCCAACTGCTCCGTCATCGATGTGTCTATGCCGATCTGCACTTCGGATGTTCCCTAGCTTATCACCTTGTCCTGGATCAGCTCGTGGATCATGTCGGCGACGCCTTCGTCCGTCGGAGCGATGTCCTTGCTCTCCTTGGCTGCCAGGACGACGCTCTGGATCCGATGGACCTTGGTCGGCGAGCCGCTTCGGCCGCACCACGTCAGGTCGGCTTGGAGGTCGGTCAGGTTCCACTGCTGGATCAGCAGACCCCGCTTGGCTAAGTCATCGGCCTGCTGCTTCGCCATGCTCTTGACGGTCGCGTCGTCTTCCGTCGGGTTGGCGGCGCGGACGCTCTGTTCGATCTCGACCAGCGTTCGGGCGTTCTTGTTCTTCATCATCATTCGGGCTGCGGCCACCCTCGGCGAGGGTGCGTCGCCTGTGACGGTCAGCAGTACGGGCAGGGGGGCCCGGACGAGCTGCCAGCCGTTGCCGAGGTTGCGCCGAGCGGTGATCTTGCCATCCTCGATGCCCTCCATCGATTCGACGTAGGTAATCTGGGTAATCCCGAGCTTCTCGGCAAGCTGAGGGCCTACCTGGGCGGTGTCGCCGTCGATGGCCTGCCGGCCGCACAGGACGATGTCGTAGTCCAGCTTACGGACGGCGCAGCTCAGGATATAGCTGGTCGCCAGGGTGTCGCTGGCTGCGCACCGCGGATCGGTTACTAAAACAGCGTCGTCAGCCCCCCGATAGAGGGCATCCCGCAGAACTCTGGTCGCGGCGGGCAGGCCCATCGTGATGACCGTGACCCGGCCGCCGAAACGGTCCTTGATCTGCAACGCCATTTCCAGGGCGTTGAGGTCTTCCGGATTGAAAATGGCCGGCAGCGCCGCCCGGTTCACCGTGCCGTCGTCATTCATGACCTGGCCCGTGATCCGGTGAGTATCCGGCACCTGTTTGACCAACACTACGCAGTTGTACCCCACCTATGGTCTCCTATCGTTATCTTGGCATACATAGAGGCTTTCAGACCGCCATAGTGTAGCGGAGAAGGCGGTGCGGTCAACCCAAAAGTTCCCAGGCGGGCCTTGCGTTTGCGGACGTTGCAGGAAAGCAGCTAATCCTGTGCCGGAAAATCGCCGAAGGATAACCCGATTGGGGATCTTGCCCGCAAGAATGGTGGAAAAATGGTTTGACTTCAGCCCCGATAACTTCATAATAGCCCTCGCGGCGACAGAGGTTTTATCGGGTGTACGAATCGGGGTTGACGTTGGGTTCTTGACCGAAAGGATGCGACCCCTGGATAACCCAGGGCGACATGAATGAGTACTGAGACCTCCTACGACACGCTATTCGGGCGAATGGCGGTGGATCAGGGGCTCTGCACAGACGAGGAGCTGCGCAAGGCCATCCAGGAATGCAAGGAACGCCGCAAGACCGATCCACTGATGCTCCAGGACCTGATGGTCCAGCTCGGTTACCTTACGGCCAGCCAGGCGGAACGGCTCAAGACCAGCGTCAAAGAGAGCAAGGTC
This sequence comes from Sedimentisphaerales bacterium, assembly GCA_035342095.1. Lineage (GTDB taxonomy): Bacteria > Planctomycetota > Phycisphaerae > Sedimentisphaerales > Anaerobacaceae > PLanc-01. Next base: position 6,206 of record DAOQWL010000001.1, read on the forward strand.
GCCGCGACGCAGATCCCCGGCTACAAGATCCTCGGCAAGCTCGGCGCCGGCGCCATGGCCGTCGTCTACAAGGGCAAGCAGCTCAGCCTCAATCGGAGCGTCGCGATCAAGGTGCTGCCCCGCCGGTTCAGCGAGAACCCCGAGTACGTCCAGCGGTTCTACAAGGAAGGCCAGGCCGCGGGCAAGCTCAACCATCCGAACATCGTCCAGGCCATCGACGTCGGCGAAGCGGGCGGCTACCACTACTTCGTCATGGAGTACGTCGAGGGCAAGACCATCGCGGATGACATCTCGAACGGCCACATCTTTGGCGAGCAGGAGGCCATCGAGATCATCATCCAGGTGTGCCACGCCCTCCAGCACGCCCACGCGCATGGCCTGGTCCACCGCGACGTGAAGCCCAAGAACATCATGATCAACACGCAGGGCGTCGTGAAGCTGGCGGATATGGGTCTGGCCCGCGAGACGACCGATATCGAGGCCGCCCAGAGCGAGGAGGGCAAAGCCTACGGCACGCCGTACTACATCGCCCCCGAGCAGATCCGCGGCAAGATCGACATCGACGGCCGGGCGGATATCTACGGCCTCGGCGCCACCTTCTACCACATGGTCACCGGCCGCGTTCCCTTCACAGGCGAAGATTCCGCGGAGATCATGAAGCGCCACCTCCGCGAGAAGCTCGTCCCGCCGGACCACATCAACACCGCCCTCTCCGCCGGCGTCTCCGAGGTCATCGAGATCATGCTGGCCAAGCGCCGCGAGGACCGCTACAACAACGTCGAGGAGCTGCTCCTGGACCTCGAAGCCCTCCGCCAGGGCCACCCGCCGCTCCAGGCCCACAAACGCTTCGACGTCGAGATGCTCGAGAAGCTCGAAGACGGCGAGACCGTCGAGATCGAGCACCTGACGGACACCGACGAGATCATCACCCGCTATCGTCTCTACCTCCTGATCCTCGGCGCGGTCTCCGCCATCGCGATCCTGATCATCGTCGGCATGCTGGTCCTCTGACGCCCGCCGCGGGACAGCGTATCTCGTCGCTCGCACCTTGCGCAGGCCGGGAATCCATCATTCCTTGCACAGCAACCTCCGCGGGATTATCATAGAGCAGGTTGATGACCCTGTTCTTGCAGTTGGCGAGGGCCCCATGGCGGCACATCCTGTTGAGCGTTATCTGAAGGATCTGAGCGAGATTCACCGGACCGGCGGCGGCGTGGCCGAGGAATCGTACTACGGTCCCCTCGAAAACCTGCTGAACGACATCGGCAGAAAGCTCAAACCCCGCGTCCGTTGCGTGAGCCAGCTCAAGAACACCGGGGCCGGCGAGCCCGACTTCGGTCTCTACACCGCCAATCAGTTCCAGCGAGCCAACGATGCAGCCCCAATGACGGGCCTTTGTGGTGGAATGGTGCATACACCTCTGCTATACTGCCATTTGTGGACCTTTGGCTGATGGTGCGCCCCTTGTGACGCGAAAGGACTCAGGATAACAGTGGCAGGCAGAAGATCATTCAAATCGGATGACAGTTTTCTGGAGAAGCTAGCCATTGGTGCTTGCGGAACCAAGAAGGTTATGCAGCATCTTTCGCATCTGGGGCTTCGGCCCATCGAACTGGAAAGAGGGTCCACTAGCTACAAGCTATGGAAAGCAGTCAAGATTAAGCGTATCCGCGTTCCCGATATCCTATGTGTCGCCAACGGAATCCGGGTCGAATCCCGTGCGAAGACAGACCTTGCCATCTCAATGTCTCACTCTCAGTCAGATTCCGAGCGTGGTTGGGACTATGGTCTGAAGGACAGAGACTTCGTGGCATTGGTGCAATGCTCAAGATCTGGCAGCGATCCCGTTGATTGGAGAGCCGCGGATTTGGTGCAATACATACAGGTCGCAGACTTGCGATCTGCCTATGATGCAGGACGGGTCATAGAGGAGCGACCGAAAGGGGCAGAGGAGGGTTTCGAGCTACGCCTCACGTGGCCAGCAGCGATAGCGAGTGCCGCGGGGCAGGTGGTTGAGATTGGCCAGGAACGTATCAGATTCGAGCGTTCTGAAGACGGGCGAACCATCAGTCTCGCTCGCACCAAACGGGGGATCGTGCTCGATCCGCTGGTGGAAGAAGGTGTTTCATTCACCGCCGGTAGAATATTGGCCAGCGTTACTCCGGTCCATTTGGCGATACAGGCGGGGACCACTGTCGAAATGGAGTTCTACATCGCCGAACTGGCCAGTGCTTCCTTGGCTGATCGATACACGGCGGCGAAGGCTCTTTCCCACGTTGCAGTCGAGGAAATTCCACCCGCACTTCTTGCCCGATTGAACGATGGATCTGAGCATGTGTACGTACGAATGGAGGTCGCAGCATATCTTGCGCGACATGGCGTGCCAGAGGGAATCACTTTTATCCGGTCCGCAATTCAGTCAGAGTATCTCGAACACCGACTTGAGGCCGTTATCATCCTCAGCGAAATAGACAACGCGGAGTCGAACTCGCTCCTGCGTGAGACAATGGCCGATTCCGAACAGAACCCCGAGATCCGGGCTGGAGCGGCTTGGTCACTCGGAGAACTGTCGCATGCTGACACGATTGATGATTTGGTCTCAGCATTCCATGGCGTTCCAGACGTGGTTCGTATTGAGGCCGCCAGAGCCCTTGCGAAGATCACGCGTGAAAATGTGGGCCCAGTCCTTGATGCGTATGCCGTTGCTCATGAATCGACCCGTCCGGGTGTCGCGTGGGCTCTGAGCCAGATGGACAACGTCAACCTTGGTGACATACTTGCCAGCACGTGCCACGAGTCGACTGATGCTCGTCAATGGACTGCTTTTGTGCTTGGCTCTTTTGAGCAAGAGAAGATCATTGGCAACATAGAGCGACTGAAGGCTGAAGACCCTGAGGTCTATTTCGGCGTTACTCTGCTCTGGAAGATAATGACCAGTTGGGTCTTTGGCCTCAAGGAGTTCGGATAATGCCAGATACCCATCTACGTCCGGTATACAAGACAAGGTTGGGGACCGCCTACGTGGGAGATTCTCTCGTCCTTCTGGAGAGGCTTGAAGACAGAACGATTGATCTGGTCATGACCTCGCCACCATTTGCATTGCAGCGTCAGAAAGAGTACGGCAACAAAGATCAGGATGAGTATGTTGACTGGTTGTGCGAATTCGCCCCTGCCGTATCTCGAATACTGAGAGATTCGGGGAGTTTCGTGCTTGACCTTGGCGGGGCGTACAAACAGGGACGCCCTGTGCGTTCTTTGTACAATTACCGCATCCTTCTCCGATTCTGCGACGACTTCGGTTTCAGGCTTGCGGAGGAGTTCTTCTGGTTCAATCCCGCAAAACTGCCTTCGCCGATCGAGTGGGTCAATAAAAGGAAGATCCGTGTCAAAGATGCAGTCAACACCGTTTGGTGGTTCTCAAAGACGGATGAGCCGAAGGCAAACGTCCGGGAAGTGCTCGTTCCGTATTCCGAACGTATGAAGACACTGTTGAGAAACCCAGATGCATTCTACAAACCAGCGAAACGGCCTTCAGGACATGACATTTCAGCAGGATTCGGGAACGGGAATGGCGGGGCCATACCGTCCAATCTCCTCCAGATCTCAAACACCGAAAGTAACTCAAAGTACCTGCGATTGTGCAAGGAATTTGGCGTCAAACGGCATCCAGCCCGTTTTCCGTTGAAACTCCCCTTGTTCTTCATAAACTTTCTGACGGCGCCAGGGGACACTGTGCTTGACATCTTCTCAGGGTCAAATACCACAGGCGAAGCCGCGGAGAAAACTGGCCGACGGTGGATTTCGTGCGACATCGATCAGTCCTATGTTACAGCCTCCGTCTTCAGGTTTCTCTCCGACCCCCCTACAGATGGGCAGAAGCATCTGTACTCCGTGATACAGCAGCGCCAGCCGGACGTCGTTGAGATACCTGACGAAGAGCCAATGCTGAACTTCTGCTAGAGCACATTGGCCCAGAGTCTTGGCGAGCCTGTTCCCACATCGACGGGCAAGTGCCGGACGAGGGGCCAGACAGACGCGAAGCTCAGAACAGCCTTCGGCGACGAGACGCTCGATGTCTACCTGAACGACGACGCGTATTGGTCGAACGTGCTGAAGTGCGTTTGGGAGTACCATATCGGCGGCTATCAGGTCATCAAGAAGTGGCTGAGCTACCGGGAGAAGGCGATTCTTGGACGCGGGCTGAAAGTCGCGGAAGCAGAGTACGTCACGGAGATGGCCCAGCGGATCGCGGCGTTGATCCTCATGCAGGCGGAACTCGACGCGAACTACGAAGCGGTCAAGGCGGACACATGGCCCTGGCCGGACGGGAAGACGAAATGAACCCGCCGATTACGCCGATTGACGCAGATTCAAGAGACGAGCCTCCAATTCAATCGCCTTGCTTTCTGTAATCTGCGCAAATCGGCGAAATCTGCGGATGAAAGATATCTGGATTCCCGCCTCCGCGGGAATGACAACGTCGAATCCAGCGGTTACGAGGAGATGGAAGTATGAGCGAAGAACTGCCCGTTGATGCACAGAACAAGATCGTTGTCTTCGGCGCCAAGCGGATTCGTCGTGCCTGGCACGAGGAGCAGTGGTTCTTTTCTGTTGTGGACATCGTCGGGGCACTGACGGACAGCCCAAATCCACGGAACTACTGGAACATGATGAAGGCCCGCGAGCAGAAACACAGCGAGGTTCAGTTGTCCACACTTTGTGTACAACTGAAGCTAACTTCCTTCTGCTGGTGGAAAGACTTACAAGACCGACTGTGTCAATACGGAGAATGCCTTCCGCATCATTCAGTCGATCCCCAGCGCCAAGGCGGAACCCTTCAAACGGTGGCTGGCCCAGGTTGGCTACCAGCGGGTCCAGGAGATCGAGAATCCTGAACTGGCGCAGCAACGCATGAAGGAACTGTACAGGGACAAGGGCTACCCAGCAGACTGGATCGAGAAGCGCATGCGGTCCATCGCGATTCGCGATGAGTTGACTGACGAGTGGAAGCAACGTGGGATCAAGGAACACAAGGACTTCGCCATCCTGACGGCAAGAAGGTCGTGACTCGCCGGAACTACCTTCCGGACAAGCCGAAACCGTCCCTGCCGGGCGGGCAATGATGCCCGATCACACGGATGGCGAGGCCGGCGGTTATCGGGCCTTGATGCGCGGGGCAAAAGGCCGGTTGCAGGTAATCCATCCCCGCGGACTGTCGATATAATGGGGGTATGCCCAGAGGCGGTGCCCATTTTTCTTCGGAGGAGCTGGTGCGGGTCCTGAGTCGGTATGACATCGGGATCGTGCATCAGATCCGGCCTCTGTCTGTGGGCAACAGCAAGGCGCCGAAGGTGGTCGTCGTCGCGGACAAAGGGACCTATCTGCTCAAACGCCGGCCCAAGGGCCGGGACGACCTGGAGCGGGTCGGCTTCGCCCACGCAGTCCAGAAGCAACTGGCCGCCAAGGGTTTCCCTGTCACGACCCTGTTGGCGACGATGGACGAGCAGGTCACTGCGCTGAGCATGGACAACCACATCTACGAGTTCTTCCGGTACGTCGAGGGCTCGCGTCACGACGGCTCGCCTGAGGCGACCCGCGAGGCCGGACGCCAACTGGCGTTGTTCCACAAGCACCTGGCCGACTTCAAGGGACACGATGAGCGGTCGCCCTGGTGTTTTCACGGCGCAGCCCTGGTTCGTCGGCACCTGAAGCTGCTCAGCTCCGACAGGCGTACGGAAGCTGCCCGCCGGATGCAGGCGGTCGCGGCGGAGCTGACCCTGCGGTACGAGAAGTCCTGCGCCCGCGTGAATCAGGTCGGTTTTCGATCCTGGAAGAGGCAGGTCGTGCATGGCGACTGGCACCCGGGGAACCTCCTGTTCGACGGGCACAAGGTCGTCGCGGTGGTCGATTTCGACTCGATCCGCTACGCGCCCGCGGTGACGGACGTTGCCAACGGGATGCTGCAGTTCTCGATCGTGGGGGACCGGCCGGACCCGACGCAGTGGTCCGCTCACTTCAACCGGGACCGGCTCTTCGAGTTCTTCAATGGCTACCACGAGATCGTCCGGCTCAGCGAGCGGAAACGCTACGGCCTGATCGACCTGATGATCGAGGCCATGATTGCGGAGGCGGTCTTGCCGGTGGCCGCGACGGGGTTCTTCGGCAGCCATTCCGGCCCGGCCTTTCTCGAAATGATCCTTCGCAAGACCAAATGGCTCCGCCGCAACCGACGGGAGCTGCGCCAGGTCATGCTGGCCCGGCCGTGACCGGCGGGCGATCAAGTCCGAGAATCCGCGACCTGCCGTTCGGGCTTGACGAGACGGTGTCAAGTTGGGTAGAATGATGGGAAATCGCGAGGGCGGATACAGTTCGTGGGCCGCCTTGGTCTCACAGCCCGCTCGGTAGCCCAGTGCTCATAGGAAGAGGATAGAACGTGGTCACATCACGCAGGTTCACATTTCTCGTCGTTCTGGCGGTGGCTTCCTGTCTGTTCGGTGTTCCTGCGGCGCAGGCGGCTGCCAACGTGGTCATCAACGAACTGCACGTCGATCCTGACGTCAAGACGGAGCAGGTCGAGTTCGTCGAGTTGTACAACATCGGGACGGAGGCTGTCAGCCTGGACGGCTGGACGCTGGACGGCGGCGTCTTCTTCACCTTCCCCGCTGGGACGAGCCTGCCGGCAGGCGGCTATCTGATCGTAGTCCAGGACCTGGCCGACATCAAGGCCAAATGGAGCACACTGAAACAGGCGGCCTACAGCTCTCACGTCCTGGGCCCGTTCGGCGGCAAGCTGGACAACGAGGGCGACTCCGTTGTCCTGCGCGACGCGGCCGGCCGGATCGTGGACGAGGTCACCTATCAGCTCGGTTTCCCCTGGCCCACGGTCGGAGATCCGATCTCCGGCGCCGCGGGCACGGGCGGTTCCATGCAACTGATCGACCCCGCAGCGGACAACGACCTGGGGGGCCATTGGCGGTCCGCGCTGCCCACGCCCATGGCTGCCAACAGCGCGGTCCTGTCCGTCGGCACTGGTCCTGCGATTCGGCAGGTGGCGCATTCGCCGAAGCAGCCTGCGTCCGGCCAGGTCGTGACGATCACCGCGAAGATCACCGCCCCCGACGGCATCCGGAGCGTCGGGCTGATGTACCAGGTGGTCGAGCCCGGCGCCTATGTCGCGATCCACGACGCGCGATCCTCCGCGGACTGGACGACGGTGACGATGCACGATGACGGCCTCGACGGCGATGCCGTCGCCGGGGACGACGTCTTCAGCGTCCAAATCCCCGCGTCGGTGCAGGTGCATCGCCGGCTCGTCCGCTACAAGATCGTCGCGGTGGACGCCCTCGGGGGCTTCGTGACGGTCCCCTATGAGGACGACCCGCAGCCGAACTTCGCCTACTTCGTCTATGACGGTGTCCCCGCCTGGCAGGGGGCCGTCAGGTCCGGCCAGGCCGCCGTGACTTACAGTGCGGAGGTGATGCGGAGCCTGCCTGTCTATCACCTGATCGCCAAGAAGCAGGACGTCGTCGACGCCCTCTACATGCCCGGCGCCCAGAAGGGCCAGTACACCGGCAGCGAGTACCCGTGGGCGGGGACCCTCGTCTACGATGGCGAGGTCTACGACCATATCCATTTCCGAGCCCGCGGCGGAGTCTGGCGATATTCCATGGGCAAGAATATGCTCAAATTCGATCTCAATCGCGGCCATTATTTCCAGGCTCGCGACGACTACGGCCGCAAGTACGACACGAAATGGGCCAAGATCAACTTCTCCGCCTGTATCCAGCAGGGCGACTACGACCATCGCGGCGAGCAGGGCATGTTCGAGGCCGCCTCGTTCAAGCTCTTCAACCTGATGGGATGTCCCGCGCCGAAGACGAGCTGGGTGCACTTCCGCGTGATCGACGAGGCCGCGGAGGTCGGCGCCACCCAGTACGTCGGGGACTTCTGGGGGCTTTACATGACCATCGAGCAGGTGGACGGCCGATTCCTCGATGAGCACGTCCTGCCCGACGGCAACTTGTATAAGATCGAAGGCTACAGTGGGGAACTGAACAACCAGGGCCCGACGGCCGTCAGCAACGGTTCCGATCTGAATGCCTTCATGAGCGGCTACAACAGCAGGCCCCAGGAGACCTGGTGGCGGCAGAACGTCAACCTCGATGGCTACTACGCCTATCGCTGCGTCGTGGAAGGCGTCCATCACGGCGATATCGGCTACGGCAAGAACTGGTTCTTCTACCTCAACCCTGAGACGAACCTGTGGTCGATGCTGCCCTGGGACACCGACCTGACCTGGGCCAACAGCATGTACGGCAACGGCGAGGATGTCTTCAAATCCAACGGCGCGATCTTCAGCAACGCCAACATTCTCCTGGAATACCGCAATCGCCTCCGCGAGTTCCACGACCTGCTCTACAACAACGACCAGGGGTACCAGATGCTCGACGACCTCGCGAACGTCATCGACCCGCCGATCGGCGGCCCGACCTTCGTCGGCGCGGACCGCGCCATGTGGGACTACAATCCGATCCTGGCCTCAGGCTACGTGAATTCGAGCAAGGCCGGCCAGGGGCGGTTCTATCAGAAGGCCTCCACGAAGGACTTCCGAGGCATGGTCCAGATCATGAAGGACTACATCGTATCCGGCAATCGTGCGTTCAACACGTACGCGGAGGACACGTCGGCCCCCGGCACGCCGGTTGTGACGGCCACCTGCTCCGACGATTTCCCCGCCAATGCCCTGACGTTCGAAACGAGCGCATTCAGCGATCCGCAGGGGGCGGGCACCTTCGCCGCCATGAAGTGGCGGATCGGCGAGGTGAACGCCGGCGCCCATGTGCAGACCACGACGACGACCGGAACGAGTGTGGGCACGACGCTGGTCTCGAGCGGCGCCTCGTGGCGCTACTTCAAGGGCCTTGCAGAGCCCTCGACCGTCTCCGGCGCCTGGCGGCTTCTGGGCTTCGACGATTCCTCGTGGCTCACCGGCAACGCGCCCATCGGCTACGGCGAGAACTTCCTCGCGACCACTCTGAGCGATATGCGAGGTGGCTATACCAGCGTGTACTTGCGAAAGACCTTCAACGTCGGCAGCCTCAGCGACCTTGGCGACCTGCTCCTGGAAGTCCAGTATGACGACGGCGTGAACGTCTGGCTCAACGGCGCCCTCATCTACCAGGACAACGTCGCGTCTGCGGAACTCGTTTACAGCGCGACAGCGCTGTCTTCCACGGAGGATGCGACCTTCCGCCAGTACGATCTCGGCAGTCCCGCTGCCTGCCTGGTCCAGGGCAAGAATGTCATCGCGGTCCAGTTGCTGAATTCGGGCCTCTCCAACAGCTCGGACTGTTTCGTCGATGTCCGACTGACGGCGGAGGCGTCCGCCACGTCGGGCGGCGGGTCCACCACCACCGCGACCTATGCGGTCTTCAAGAAGACCCCAGGCAAGTACGAGATCGACGCGGTCTGGGAGAGCGACGAGTTGACCACCTTCCAGAGCAGCGTGATGATCCCGGGCTCCGTGGTCACGCCGGGCGGCACCTACCGCGTCCGCTGCAAGATGAAGGACACCAGCGGCCGATGGAGCCACTGGTCCAGCCCGGTCCAGTTCGTCGCGGGCAAGCCCGTCGCAACCGGGACCCTCGCGGACCTGCGAATCACCGAGCTGATGTACAACCCCGCGCCCAGCGGCACGCTCGACGGCGACGAGTTCGAGTTCATCGAGCTCAAGAATACAGGCGACGAGACTCTCGATTTGAGCAACGTCTCGTTCACGAACGGGATCGCCTTCGACTTCGCGGACAGCGCGGTCACGGCGCTCGGCGCCGGACAGTTCGTCCTGGTGGTCAGGAACCAGGAGGCATTCGAGTCCCGCTATGGCTCGGCCCTTTCGAGTCTCATCGCAGGCCAGTACGAGGGCAAACTGACCAACAGCGGCGAACAGGTCACGCTCGTGGACTACTGGAATGGCACGATCGCCGACTTCAAGTATGGCGATGGCTCGCTCTGGCCGACCTCCGCTGACGGCGGCGGTCATTCGCTCGTGCCGCTCGATTCAGCGTTGGCGGAGGAGCCCCAGGGATCGCTGAACTACCCTGGCAACTGGCGGGCGAGCACGTATCCCGACGGTTCGCCTGGCCAGGACGATCCCGCCGTGACGCAGACGCTCGTCATCAACGAGTTCATGGCCAACGCCAGCAGCGGGGGCGACTGGATCGAGTTGTACAACCCGACCGCGTCGGCGGTGAGCCTGACGGGCTGGTACCTCAGCGACAACGTTTCCAGGCCGGCGAAGTGGGCAATTCCCGCCGGCGTCATCGCCGCCCGCGGCTGCAAGGCCTTCGGCAACATCGACGGCTTCGGCCTGGCCTGGGACGGCGAGGAGGTCGTGCTGTCCTACCTGCCGGGCACAGGCGAGGATCGGATCGTGGACGCGGTTTCATTCAAGGCCCAGGAGCCGGATATCAGTCGCGGCCGCTATCCCGACGGCGGGTCGTACTGGCTGCGGATGACGCCCTCGAAGGGCTCTGTAAACGCCATTCCGATCCTCGATGTGATGATCTCCGAGATCATGTACCATCCGGCCGATCCGAACGACGAGTACGTCGAGTTGTACAATCCGAGGAGCCAGGCCGTGGCGCTGTCCGAAGGGGACATCGTCTGGCGTCTCGACGGCGCGGCGGAATACAGCTTCCCGGCGGGCGCCTCGATTCCCGCCGGCGGGCGAATCGTGGTCGTCGGCTTCGACCCCGCGGTCGAGACCTCCAGACTGGCGGCGCTCGTGGCCGTCGCGGGCGGCGCAGAGTTGACCGCAGGCGTCCAGGTCTTCGGGCCTTGGCAGGGCGACCTGTCTAATGGCGGCGAGCGTCTGTCCCTGGAGAAGACCCAGCCCGCGGAGGACCTGACGGACGCCGACGGTTGGGTGGTCGTGGACGAGGTGGTCTACAGCGATGTCGCCCCCTGGCCGGCCAGCGCGGACGGCCAAGGGCAGGCTCTGCAGCGCATCAACCTCGACGCAGGTCACGGCGGCAACGACCCCGCCAACTGGCAGGTGGCCACCCCGGCGCCGGGCCAGCCGTAAGAAGCTGTGATCCGTGGATGCGTCCGATCTCCGGCAGTAGTACGCCGTCCACGTTAATTTGGGGACCGGCCAAGTCTGTGTCGAGGGCATCTTGCCCTCGAATCGCGGGCAGGATGCCCGCGACACGCTATGCTAATCGTGCCTATCATTTCAAGATGGACGGCGTAGTAGTAGTGGGGTGCGTATCACGCACCGTTCATTTGGATACTGTCCGCTCAAGGCGAGGAACCTCGTTTGGCTGCGGGATCTGTCTCTGGAATCGCTCCAAGATCTATGGTCAGCTTGTACCAGCCGGAGCGGGTCATGTCCAACAGGTGTGGGCCATGCACGATCCGCCAGTCGTCGGCATACCGGCCTTCGCCTTTCCGCCCGATCAGCGTGTATTGCACGGTCTTGTACATCGCCATCATGGATTGGCTTCGGAACCTCTCGACCTCCTCGCCGTTCGGATCGTAGATCACGAATTCCTCGTCGCGCGGCACCTCGCCCACTGTCAGCCCCAAACGTGAATCGACCACCTCGGCGTTGAACAGGATCTCTTCGATCCTGCCGGTAGACGACGTGGGTCGATACTCCAGGCGCCATCCGTCCGGCAGCGGACTGCCCTGGCGCAGCTCCTTCGGCAGCGTGATCGTCGGCAACGTGCGTCTCACCGTCATCGTGCCGGCGGCCTGCCTGGTCTTGGCCAGTTTCTCGAATGGGAACACGGCCACGCCCTCCCAGGGATACTTGCGATCTGTCGGCAGATCGATGCAGAGGTGGACGCCCTCCCTGTGGGCGGCGAGTGCCTCTCGTTGCGTGTCCTCGATGCGCAGCACGAAATACCCCTCGTCATCCACCTGGGCGAGTTCTGTGCTTCTGCCTTTCATGACCAGTGCGATCCGGGTGCGTGCCCCCGGCCTGGGAGCCGGCTGGAGCACTGCCGGCGTGCCGTCTGTGAACAGGACGCGGCCATAGAAGACATTGCCGTCGGCCAATTGGAGAGGCGGGCTGATCGTCTTTGCGAGTCGAGGGGCAGCACCGGTTTCCGAGACAAGATGCGCCGTCACGAAGATCGCGACTTCCTTCGCAGATTCGCCGTACCGTGTGCCGGAATCCTGAGCCAACCCTGCAACGGCCACCGTGCCGCCAGTCTCCACGGTAGCTTTGCTCTTGGCCTGACGACGCGTCACGATGGGAAGGCTGCTGGGACCCTGCTTGGGCTGCAGCACCTTGGTGATTTCGACCTCCACGTCGAGTGTGATCTCGTTGCCATCACCCACGGTGGGGGTGACCCGCAATGAGGCCCCTGCGAAGAGTCTCTTGCACTCTTCTCGCCCGCGAGAGGCCTCTTGTGCGGCTTGTTCATCCGCGTAGTGAACCCACTCCTCTGGGAAGGACAACAACTCGGCCGGACGGCCATCCTCTGACGTCAGTTGAGGAGCGGCCATGATGCGTGCGCGGTTGGCGGTGCCAAGCAGCCGTAGTCTCGCCCAGAACGAATCGCTGGCGGATTGATCTGCCAAGACACCGATCCGGATGTCTTTGAACAGATCGCTGTCCATCGGAGTCTGGCCGGGCTGGGGCGTCTGGAAGCCCCATTCAGCACCCAGATTCAACAGGTCGCGGCGCTCTATCTCCACCACGCGGATGTCCAAGAACACCTGTCGTGGGCGTTGTTCCGCCAGAGTCGCAGATCCATCCGTCGGCATCGAGCCGGGCTCGTTGATCTTGGATCGTGCGTCTGTGTTCAGGCCCTGCCCGACGGCGCGTTGCGGTCGGATGACTCGTGTCGGGCCGACCAGCAGTATGCGTATGTTGGCACCAGGCGCGCCCGTGCTCATCCCGAGGATCGCTGTGTACTCGTTGTTTGGAACCACAAGCGTGGAGGCGATCTGCGTGCTCGACGTGTGCGGGCTCGAGTCCATGGAATCGTCCATCGCGCGTCGGTCGATGTAGTCGATCTCCAACCGGGTGGCGTCCCGGTCGTCCAGCACGTGGGCATTGGCGGTCAAACGCATACCCCCGTTGGTGGCATTGGGATCGTCCGGCTCTCCCAGCGAGATGGACGCGGGTTCGTCCGCGAAGGTCAGAATCCTGGGCTTGCTCAATATCGTCGCATAGCCACGCGAGATCAGCAGGTCCGTGAGGTCTTTGCTCTTCTCGGGGATCGGCGCGAACCGGGCGAAGACATCCCGCAGGGGCAGCAGGAGTTCCTCCATGAGCGGTGACGCTGTGGAAGCAGGGGTTGTCCCGCTGTCGGCGGGTGGAATCCTCGTCAGGCAGGGTTTCACCTGGGCCGCGGTGTCTGCGTCGAGCGCACGATCCGCAACGATGTCGAGCACCGTGAATGCCAACAGCACCTGTGTGCGAGCGGGCTCGTCTTCCAGAGCCGTGCCTGACTCCACAGCGGCGACCAGGTCCGGCGAAGTCGCCCGGCGGAACACGCCCATGCCTGGCGGCAGGTGGGTGGCACCGTCTGCGGAAGCCATCGTGGGCACGGCACCCGTCGTCGTGTCAGCATTGATAGCCTCGGATTCGGGAATGATTGTCGCGAGGATCAACGGCAGTTGAATGCATTCTCTTCCGCTGCTGTCCCGTCGTCTGAGAAGGTTGTCGGCGATTGTGATCCACTCATTGTTGGCCGTCAGAACCGTGGTCTTGAGTTCCCATGGGACTTGTCTGCTATTCACATCCTCGATCTTGTAGGAGATGTACATCCGGAGCAGGTCGATACTCATCCGAATGGCGTTCTGGTATGGGACGTGCGTAGCGGTCATGGCGCAGCGTACGAAGGTGAATTCGGAATCCTGGGGCAGCGGTTCATCGGGACTTGGAATGTCGCCCATCGTGAATTGTAGCGACTCGCCCGACAGGACTGTCACCCGGGGAGCGGACAACGTGCGTGCCACGCAGTCCTTCTGTCGGCGCAGCAGATCGACGAATTCCCTGGCCCGGCCGGGCGCGGGCATGAATGTGGCGAGCACATCCGCCAGGGGCCGCCGGAGTTCTTCGATGCTCGGCGCAGCGATGGACTTGCCGTCGTATGCCGGGATACGCACCAGGAGTCCCGCCGCCTCCTCGGCCGTCTGCGGATCGAGCACTGTGTCAGCGTAGAGTTCCGCCAGGACGAGCGTGACTTGGATTTGAGTCTGGGGTGACTCATTGGGGTCTGCCGCATCGTGACTTTCGGTCGTCGAGGCAGGGGCGGCATCAGCCTGGGGCTTGGACCCTTGCGGAGCGTCGCGGTTCAGCGCGAACGCCGCGGGGATCACGAGGCCGACGACGAGCAGCAGGGCGATCAAGCCGGGCAGCCAGGTGAATCGCCGGTCGTCCACGACCGGTCGGCCCAGCAGGCGGGCGATGCGGGCCATCAGGCTGCCGCCGGAAGCGGCCATCGCCAGCTCGCTGCGACTGTGGCGGATCTCCTCCATCGACGCCAAGGCCCTCGCGTATTGGAGCGAGTTGTCGCAAACGCGCACCGCCAGGTCGTCGCAGCAATTCTCCCGCTCGATGCGGATTCGATGGGAGACCCACCAGACCGCGGGGTGGTAGAAGCCGAGGATCTCGATCACGGTCTGTAAGATGTTCGCGAGGTAGTCGTGCCGTCGGATGTGGGCCAGCTCGTGGGCGAGGATCGCGCGCAACTGATCGGGACTCAGGCCCGTCAGGGCGCTGGCGGGCAGGAGGATCGTCGGGGTCAGCCAGCCCACGACGGTGGGGACCTCGACGAGCGCCGATTCGAGCAGGTTCACCGCCCGATGGACACCGAGACGGGTTGCAAGCTCGTCCAGCGTCGTGTGCAATGCGTCGCCGGCTTCGTGGACCATCCGGCGTCTCAATTGCTGCAACTGGGCCCAGCCGCCCAGGTGCCAGGCGGACAGGCCGAAGACGCCGACGAGCCAGCCGAGCACGACATAGGGCAGCGCGGGCTCCAGGGCGGTTGCGAGTCTCTGACGCCAGGGGACCGGCACGATCAGGTCTGCCGCCTCTATCGGGGGCACCCCAGGCAACGGCGGCAACGCATCCACGGCCTGCATAACGACAGGCGCGGACGTTGTCTCGGGCGTCACGATCTCGGGCAGGGGGCCCGCCTCCGCGTCAGGCCCCGGGATGTCGATGAATTGCATGGTCACCAGCGGCATCGCCACCATCAGGAGCAGCGTCCCACAGGCGACCGCGTAGCGCAGGTTTGCGGTGGCGCGTCGCAGCAGTCTCAGCAGCAGCGCCAGCAGCAGGGCAACCGCCATCGCTTGCCACAGGAAGTGTACGAGCGTCCAGCCCAGCCGGACAACCACGCCTTCGGAAAGCAGACCTTGCCACAGTGACATACTTATGCTCCCTCCATTTCGTCCAAAATTTCTCGGATTCGTTTGAGTTCCTTGGGCGAGACCTTTCTCGCGGACAGGGCCCGCATGACGAGTTTCTCCGCGGAGCCCGCGAAGACCCGGTCGAGCAGGTCCTGGATGAGCTGCTTCTGCGTCCGCTCCTCGGACAGGGCGGGCCGGTAGACGTGTCCGCGTCGGGCGCCGGCCGAGGCGGCGGGTTGTGGCCCGCGGCTCGTGGCTCGTGACTCGGGGAATTCGGAAGATCCGCCGTCTTCGCGGACGAGCAAGCCCTTTTCCACCATGATCTGCATGAGCTTGAGCGTGGTCGTGTAGCCGGTCTGGGAATCGGCGTCGAGGGCCTCGTGGACCTCGCGGACCGTACTCGGTCCTTTCTCCCACAGCACGCCCAGAATGGCCATTTCCCGATCCGTCGGTCCGCTGCTTTTCTTTCGCGCCATCGTCGTTCTCCTGGATCGATCCGCGTTGCGTTCGCACTCTATATCGGCAGTCTACGAATGAATTCGTAATACATCAACGAAAAAATTCGTAGATCGGACAAGTTTTTTGGGTTCATCACGGAATTGCGGGGACGCCTGTCGGAAGGAAGGAACGGACATGTCCGGAATCCGCCCTTCGGGAAAAAGGCCTATGTTCTTCAACGAAATCTTTCAGTTCGATTTCGTTGAAGAATGGTGGCCCGGCCGCCCCCGGCTGGGAATCGATCACCCCCGAGGGCGGGGGTGCCACGCGACAACGGTTTGAGGGGGCAAAATCGAGCCAAGAGATTTTCCCCCCTCAAAGCAGACGCGACCTGCCTTCTTCCCTTCGGGCGGGCAGTTCCCGCTTTGGACCAGCAGCATGGAGGTAGAAGAATCGGTCGCTCGACCGGAGCTTGTCTCGCCGTCTTTTCCTCCATTTCCATGCTGCTGGCCCAAAGCGCCAAATGCCGGGGGCTTGGGGGCGGCGCCCCCAAATGAAGGCACGTGGAGAACCAACGAGGGCATTGCGTGTCTCGCAGAGCCGTGCCGATTTCCCCGCAATTCCGTGAAGAACCGTTTTCTTGCGGGGGAGGAAGGGGGTGCCTCACCGCAGCTACACGCGTGCTATCGGGGTTCGCGGAGACACCGGATTGTCATTCCCGCGAAAGCAAGTCAGAGGAAGACGAGCAGATCAGAAGGTGAGAAGGCAAGCGTGGAAAGGGACCGGACTATCCGACCTTCTCACGTTCTAACCTTCTCACCTTCTTCTGAGGAAGCAACGCCTTACGGCGTCACTACGAACTTGCTACCAGCCCCAGGTGCGTCCGGCGCTGCCCACGGTGCTGCGGTCGCCCTGGGAGAGCATCCAATTCACGGCGTTCTGCGTCCGGGCCTGTTCCGTTTGCAGGTTCTGCACCTGGTCGCCGAGCTGCCCGACCTGCGCCTGGAGGCCTTCTTCCGCCTGGATTCGCTCCTGCTCGATCCGCCCGACCGTCTGGCCCATCCGCTGCATCTCGGTGCTGAGCCGCTCGATGTCCCGGCGCAGTTCCTCCGCCAAGGCCCCGGCCCGCTCGCGGAGGACCCGATGCTGCTCGGCCACCTGCTGGATCTGCTCGCGAAGCTCTTCCTGCCGACGGGCGGACTGCTCCTGGCGAACTGCCAGTTTCTCTTGGAGGACGGCGGATTCCTCCTGGCGGTTCGCCAGCTTCTCCTGTCGTTCGCTCATCTCCCGCCTCTCGGCCTGGCCTTCCTTGACCGCCTGCTCGGTCCGCTCCACGCGTTCCATGAACACGGCCACACGTCTGGTCATCGCGGTGATCCGCTCGATGATCTCCTGCCGCTGGTCTGTGTCCTGCTCCCGCTGTTCGCGGATCTCGCCCAACTCCTGGCGGAGCCCCTCGACGTTCTCCGCTATTCTGCGACGCCAGGGCTCGATGTGTTCGGGGCCGAAGGGTGGCAGGGGCCTCGGCCCGCCGATTCCCGCTTGTTCCCGCGACGCGCGTTCAAGGGCTTCGAGTTCCCGCTGGTAGTTTCGCTTCAGGCGTTCGCGTTGCAGCTCCATCGTCTGCGCCGCGGTCTCGCGGATCTGCCTGCGGAGATCCTCAAGCTGGTCGCCCAGTTGCCGTCGTCGCTCTTGTTGCTCGTTCTCGGATTCCTGGAGCTGCCTCTCGCTGTCGCCGACGGCCTGCTCCAGGCTCTGGCGGCGCTGGTTGAGTTCGTCGATCTGCTGTTGCCACTGCTGCTCCCACTGGGGTTCCTCGGCCGACGGTGCGGTTTCCGGCGGGGCAACCTGGGGCGCCGGCTCGCCCGACGGTTCCTGGCCGACCACGGCGCCCGATGCCCAGATCAGCACGGCGCCGGTGACGAACAGGCACGGAATCCAGATCCCCCCAGCAGTGTGCCGCAACTGTGCGATGGTGTGAAATCCTTTTCTCATGACCTTCTCCTTTCCATAGAGCCTTCGCGGAGCCGTCCGCAGCCGCGCAAACGCGACTGGCAACGGTGTGTCCGCATTACCCATCCTCCGGCCCTCCTCGGCCGGCTGTTCGCTATTGTACATTCCCTGCCCAGGCGGTGGGAACCAGCAATACCAAATAAAAGGTTCATCACGGAATTGCGGGGACGCCTGTCGGTCGGAAGGAAGAAACGGACATCTCCGGAATCCGCCGCAACGCGGCGGGCATTTTCCGCTTTGGGCCAGCAGCATGGAGGTAGTAGAATCGGTCGCTCGACCCGAGCTTGTCTCGCCGTCTTTTCCTCCCTTTTCATGCTGCTGGCCCAAAGCGCCAAATGCCGGGGGTTTGGGGGCGGCGCCCCCAAATGAAGGCACGTGGAGAACAAACGAGGGCATTGCGTGTCTCTCAGAGCCGTGCCGATTTCCCCGCAATTCCGTGAAGAACCAAATAAGAAGGGCCTCCGCGACGATTCGCGTCGGGGAGGCCTTGGCCTGTCGTTCCGTCCGGGAGGCTCAGTATCTTCTGGGTTCCTGAGCGTCCGCCGGCGTTTCAGTCCTCGGTCCGCGTTGGGCGAGCTGTTCGAGCAGCTTCTGCATCTGCTGCATTTGCTCCTGCAATCCCTGCATCTGACTGCGAAGGTCCTGGACCTGGACATCGAGTGGAGGCTCCTCTCGATCGAAGTTCTGGATGATCCCCTCGATCCGGAGATGGTTCTCCGCGGTGGTGGCGACCGCTAATTTGCCGTCGGCTATGGGCGTGACCGTGGTTTCCGGCAGTTGACTCAGGATTTGCAGGATGGCACGCATCTTGTCCGGGTTGGGACGATCCAATGCGTAGACCCGTGTCTCGGCCCTGTTCCTGTCTCGTTCCGCACCGACCGGCTTGCGAACGCCGTATATGGCGTCACCGGGAGACTCAACGCCATACGCGCCTCCGTACGGATCGCTGCCCCCCCGGCGCCTGCGGGTCTCCACGACTCTTGGCTGCTCTGCTGTGGGATTCTGTGTCTGTTGACGTCTCTCGACGATGCGGAACTCGTCCTCGATCTGGAGGATTTCCTGGCGCGTTTTGTCCAATCGGACCTCCAGATCGTGCCTGACGTCGGGGTTCATTGTGTCGTCTTGCCTGAGGTTTCTCTCCATCAGGTTGGCGGTGGCCCTCAAGGTCTGCAATCGTCCTTCCAGTTCGTCTCTGCGGAGGGCGAGTTCGTTCTCCGACGCCTGTCGCCGTGCGGTCCTTGACTCGGGCCTATCGAGGTTTCCGAGTCGTCGCTCCAGTTGTGCGGCCATCTCGTACAGGATTCCCAGTTCGAACTCCTGTACTCGTCTCTCCTCGGGAGGCAGATCGCGATTCTCGCGGAGCAAGGTCTCCTTGTCCTCGATCTGCCCGGCGAGTTCGCCGAGCTTGCGTTGCACGACCTCCCGTTGCCAATCCGTCGCCGGCTCCGCTCGCTGCTCCGGCGCGGGCTGCGTCGCGAGAACCCCGCCCCTGGGTTTATCCTGTGTGACCGGGCGGCGTTGGGCGAAACCGACGCTCACGACCGCCAGGATCGCCAGGAGACCGACTCCTGCCATCCATCTCGCTCCGACCCTCGGGTCGCCGCAACGATCCTTGATGATTCTGCATATCCTCGTGCTCATGGTCTTCTCCTTTCCAACTACTGTTGGGATAAACGCCATTTGCCTCTGGGCACTGAGACCCAGGAGCGTCTCCGCATAATCCACGCCATTCTGTCCTGACGCGACGACCCAATCGTCGCACGCCTGCTCGCTGAGCTTGGCCAGCCGGGCACAGGCCCACCACAGCAACGGATGCCAGGGCAGGGCCGCGGTCATCGCTTCGCTGAACATGCCGGCGAGGTGATCCCGCCGTCGCCAGTGCGCCAGCTCGTGACAGAACACGCCCACCCAGTCGCAGTCAGGATGACCGGCGCCCTGGGGGGGGACGAGCAGGACCGGCTCTCGGGCCCAGCACCAGATGATCGGGCTCTTGATGCTCTCGCTGCTTCGAAGGCGGACCGGGCTCACGATCGACATCCGGGTCCTTGCCGACTCCAGGGCTCGACCGAGCCGTTCACATGTCACGGGACGAGTGGTCCTCAGCAAACGCAGACCCAGGGCAAACCGCAAGACGAGCCGGCCCAGTAGAACGCTGCTGATCGCGGCCCACGCGACGAGACAGATCGTCGCCCACGGCAGGGGTGCTACGGTCCGCTCGGGCAGCGGGGCGGCCAGTGCGGGCATCGGACTGGCCAGCGTAACCGGCTCTTGAGCCGCTTCCGTGGAGGGCACGTCTACGACCGGCGTCTCGAACATCGAGACGGGTTCGACGGCTCGATCCGAAACCGTCGCACCCCGGGAGGGGAGCATGCCAAGCTGCAAGTGTCTGACCAGGAGGTATGCGCCCGGCGTGAGCACCGCCGCGACGAGGGCGGTCAACAGAACCTGGTGGGCCCTGGCCGGGCTGCGCCTCAACAGGAAACTCGCCGACAGGCCGAGGGCGATGCAGACCGTCGCCTGTGCGATCAGTAGTAGCCACACGTTTCCGGAGAATGTGTCAGCGATCATGGTTTCCGCTCCTTTCGCTTGTCGTCGATCATCCGACGCAGCTCTCGCAGTTCGTCGTCGCTCAGGTCGCTCTCGCGGATCAGGTGCTGGAACATGGCGACCGCGTCGCCCTCGAAGACCCGCGAGAGGAACCCACGCACTGAGCCCGCGCCCGCTTGGTCCCGGCTGGCGGTCGCGAAGTAGACGTAGGTCTTGCCCTCGGCCCGATGGTCGAGCCAGCCGGCCTTCTCGAGCTTTTGCATGGCCGAGAGGACCGTGGTATAGGCGAGTTTCTTCTTCCTCGCGAGCCGTTCGCGGACCTTGTGGACGTTGGCCTCTCGCAGGTCCCACACGGTCTCCAGGACCGTCCGCTGCAGCTCTCCCAGATCGTCCAGTGATTTGCGTTGCATGATCGACTTCTCCGCGACCAAGAACCTCGTGCTTCATCTACTCCACACTAAAGTACTCCGCATCGTAGTAGATGTCAACAGCAAAAATTGGTGCGAGAGCAAAAAATCTCTCGCAAGTGGACGATGCCTCACGGATCGCAGAAGGGCGGCTCGGAAGCCGAAATCGCACAGTCTATGGCCAAGATGTACTATTGAGGAGCTTGGCCATTGCCAGGACTTCGCTGGGCCGCGGCGAGGTTGTGGACTATTCGCGCCTCGCGCGGGTTTCTCGTTACCCGAGAAAAGCCTTCTGCATCTGCTCGCGGACCGTGGTCAAACGCTTCAAGTCGCCGCCGCCGACTTCCGCGGTCGTCCAGCCGGTGAAGTTGATTTCATCGAGTGCCTTGCGGACATCGGCCCACGGCAGGTCGTCGTCGGGACCGGTGAGTTCCGTCCAATTGTTCTTGGCCCGGCTGTAGCCTTTGGCGTCCATCTTCACGCAGCGTCGTCCGAACGCGCGGATCCAGTCGCCCGGCTGGCCGTACTTCCAATGGTTGCCGACATCGTAGTACATCCCGACCCAGGGACTGTTGAAGCTGTCCACGAATCGGATGAACCGCTCGGGCGTCTGTTCCGGCGGGGCGTCGTGGTCGTACATCATCTTGTTCCACACGTTCTCGATCAGGATCATCTGGCCTAGCGAGGCCGCGAGGGGCAGCATCTTCTTGATCTCCTGGCGGGCCCGCTCTTCGATGACCTCTTCCGGCCCGTCGCCACCCTGGCCGACCACGATCAGCACGCCGCTGCCGCCCGCCGCGTGCGAGACGCGGATGCAATGCTCAATGTTGGCGCGTCCCTGGTTGCGTTCTTCTTCTTTGGCGCTGGTGAGCCGCTGCGACCAGTGAGCGTGGTTGATCGCATTGTGGACGAAGACGCCGGACTCGCGAACCGCGTCTCGTGCCTGCTCGGGTGTGAATTCGCCTGCCTGGTCGAAGTCCACGCCGTCGAAGCCGGCCTCGCCCGCCAGACGCAGGCGATCCACGATGGTCAGTTTCTTGCCCTCGATCTCCTTCGGGATCATGCCCAGCTTGCAGGACAGCAGGATGCGCTTGCCTTGCGGCGGACTGACGATTTGCGACGAGCCGACCTCGGCGGCATGGGCGCTGCCCACGCCACTCACCCCGGCGGCCACCGCCCCGGCGCCAAGACCCAGGAAGCTGCGACGATCGAGAGAGAGAGTTGCATTTCGCTTGGATTCACTTGCCATAAGTGTTCACCTATCATAAAAGACTGTACGTATCTGGCAGATCGCGAACGACCCAACGCCGGCCAGTATACCGCCTTCAAGGGACAATCTCAAGCCGAGCCCAGGCAGAGAATTCCGAGGCTCTCGTAGGGGGCGCACCACGCAGCGTCTCCGACCGTCGGAGCCCCAAGGACCGCCCCTATCTCGCACGATCGGAAGCAGGGGAACTGACTGTGCGAAACGAACCCAAGTCTAGCCCCGACAGGGCCGGAGGGCCTCGGCGCTCCGCGTGCCAAACGAACCCAATTGGGCCCGGCCGGCACCTTGCCCTTCTTAACACTGGACACTTCAAAGTTGAAACTCCTCCGAAATTGGCTTCGTTCTTGCAGGCCCATCTTACGCATGTCTCTCTCTAACTCCTTTCCGTTGCGATGGTTGCACCAATTTCGGCCGGAGGCGAATTGGGTTCGTTTCGCAGGATTCATCCGGCCGGGCCGTGTCGCGGGCCGCTCTTCCCTGCCCGGTGTTCCCGTAAACGCCGCGGGTCCGCTGCTAGTCCCTTCTCGCTTGGCTCCTCAAGGCGAAAGAAACCGTGTCTCGCGCAGAGCTGCAGGAACGAAGAGTGTGCTATGAACTGTATTCACTTGCGTGGATATGATAGCCTCGTGTATGTTTGGTGTCAACTGAAATATGCCGACATAACGGTGTTTTTGTCCGGGCGAGGACAAGAGGTGAACCTGAGGCGCGACACACGCCGGCGTGGCGCCACGGAAGGATAGCCCCAGGTCGAGCCCAGGCAAGGAATTCCCAAGACACGGAAGAAGACGGGGAATCGGATGCTGTTATTCTTGCCTTGCCCGATGTGGCGCGTTATCATCACGGCTGCAGGCGAAGGAAAATCGGATGTTGGGAGTGCAAGAGACAACGCCGATTGATGTCACGCCTTCGAGAAAGGACTGTCGCGGGTCTTATAGCGAATGAAACGATGATTCCCGCATCTTATGCGGGTCAACATGATTACTGTGGACATGTGAAAGAAGGGGTTCACATCATGCCAATTCGAACTGTGTTATGGAAGGTTGGCAGTCAGCCTGTACCGCTTGCAGAGTCAACCTTGGCTAAAGAACAACTGCTTGAAGAGATGATCGTCAAGGCGCCTGGATTGCTTTCCGACGAGTGGATGCTTATCGGGAGGCAGGAGGACACTGGCTATAGTGGCCGCATTGACCTACTCGCGGTCGCACCGGATGGCTCACTCGTCCTCATTGAGTTGAAGCGAGACCGGACGCCTCGAGACGTTGTTGCACAAGCGTTGGACTATGCCCATTGGGTTGAGAAACTGGAGCCTGAAGGCATAGCGGCTATCTACGGGCGCTTCGCGCCGGACAGAAACCTGGCAGACGATTTCCGTCAGCGGTTTGGGTACCCTCTCGACGAAGATGAATTGAACCAGAATCACCAAATCATTATTGTCGCGGCTGCACTCGATGACAGTACTGAACGCATAGTACACTATTTGAGTGATCGCGATATCCCGATCAACGTCCTGTGTTTTCAGGTCTTTTCAGATGGCTCCGAACAATTGCTGGCTCGCACATGGATGTTTGATCCGGTACGCACGCAAATCAGCGCCGCAACCACCGCCAGCGGCACGAGGGAGCCATGGAATGGAGAGTTTTACTGTTCGTTCGGTCACGGAAACACTCGCTCGTGGTCAGATGCGCTGGATTTTGGATTCATATGTGGCGGAGGTGGTTCTTGGTACAGCAAGACTCTGCAACTGCTCGGTCCTGATGACCGTGTCTGGGTAAAGGTCCCCGGTAGCGGTTTTG
The DNA here is from genome assembly GCA_035342095.1 of Sedimentisphaerales bacterium. Taxonomy (GTDB): domain Bacteria; phylum Planctomycetota; class Phycisphaerae; order Sedimentisphaerales; family Anaerobacaceae; genus PLanc-01. Next base: position 30,043 of record DAOQWL010000001.1, read on the forward strand.
TTGGCGTGGGACGTGTGACCGGCCCCGCTCAGCCCGCCTCAACCTTTAGGGTCAACACGCCAGAAGGTGAACGCCCGGTTCTGGAGGTCGCAACGCGAGGCAGTTACCACAGGGAATCGTCAGACGACCCAGAGCGCTGCGAGTATTTTGTACCCGTTCGGTGGCTTCAAACGGTGCCACTCGAAAGAGCGTTCCAGGAGATTGGGATGTTCGGGAATCAAAACACAGTCTGCAAGCCAACCACACCAAAGTGGCGATCCACTGTCGAGCGGCTCAAAGAGATGTTCCCGAACTATGATCGCCACGGTATGTGACCAGGTGGCAGGTGGTTTATGCGAAGGTGGGTGTCTGCCGACAGCGTTTAGGACTTTCAACTTTCAACGAGGATGAGGAAAGAGAGGGAACCGCAGATGAACGCTGATGAACGCCGATGATCCAGACCTTGGTATCTCGCAAAGACGCGGAGATCGCCAAGAACTACACCAGAATGGGGTGGGAAATGGACGAGAACGAGATAGGTAGAATCATCGTTGATACGGCGATCGCAATGCACCGGGAGTTGGGACCCGGGTTGCTGGAGAGCGTCTACGAGTCGATCCTCGCCCGGGAGTTGACGGACCGCGGTCTCAAGATTGAACGCCAGATTTCCGTACCCATCGTGTGGCGTGGGATGAGATTCGATGAAGGATTCCGCGCCGATATCATAGCCGAGGGCAAGGTGATTGTGGAATTGAAGTCCGTTGAGTCCGTCAACAACGCCCACAAGAAGCAGCTTCTGACCTACCTGAGACTCACCGGCATGAAGCTCGGATTCCTGCTGAACTTCGGCGCGGCGCTAATGAAGGACGGCATCACGCGAACCGTCAACGGCCTCGCCGAAGGTCAGTAGGACCTTGGCGTTCTTGGCGAGAGGCAGACAGGAGTAATGGATCTCGCAAAGACGCAAAGACCGCCAAGGGAAGACTATATTCCTGTTCTCGTTGTCTTCTCTTTCTTCTTTGCGTTCTTGGCGTCTTGGCGAGAGGAATATCAGCGTTTATGGGCGTTCATCAGCGGTTTCACGTCTATCCTTCAATCGGCACCTTCAACTCTGCGAGCGTCTTTCGCAGCCAGGCGAGGGACTTTTCGATCATGGGGCCGCCCTGGCCTTCGCATTCCATGCTCAGGACGCCTTTGTAGCCGTGGTCGCGGAGCAGCTCGATGCACTTCTTGATGTTGTCGGCGTTGACGCCGTCGCCGATGGCGCACTGGCTGACTGCGATGCCCGTCTGATTGCCCCGGACCGCGGCTGCCAGCGACTGCGAGACGTCCTTGATGTGTACGTGGCTGACTCGGTCGATGAACCGCTTCAGGAATGCGACCGGGTCCTGGCCTGCGATGAAGGTGTTGCCTGTGTCCATGTTCATTCGCAGGTACTTGCTGTCGCAGAAGTCGAGCATTCGCGACATCATGTCGGGCTTGGTGGTGAAATAGCCGTGAGGCTCGATGTTCACGATGATCTCGTGGGCGTCTGCGACCTCGATGATCTGGCCGTAACTGCGTTTCATCAGCTCCATGGCTTCCTCGTCGGTGAGCCCTTCCGGCTGGTGCATCCCGTCGGTGGTGTCCACGTTCGGGCAGCCGATCAGGTGCGCCCACTGGATCGACTTCATCACGTAGGGCACGCCGCGGATCGGGCCGTCCTTGCCCGAGAGGGGGTAGGCGGCGTCCACCTGGGAGAAACCCGTCACGCCGTAAGAGTTCATCTTGCGGCGCAGCAGGACCGGGTCCTCGTAGAGCGCCACGTGCGGCTGGTAGCCCAGGCCGTGAATCCAGCTTACGCCGTCGATCAAGCCGCACTCGATGTAGTGGACCTGGTTCTTCTGGGCCCATTCCAGGCACTTCTCGAAGCTGAAATAGGAGCTGTTGAACGCATCCGTGTGGAATCCAATCTTCATCGTTCGACCCCTTTGCCCAGTCCCGAAACTCGACGCACTCGCCCGCACCCAGGCAGGCGGCCTGAACGGCAGCCGCAGCGTATCACACCGGTCCTCCCGTGGCAACGATTTCTCATTACCGGCTTGTGCCTGGCCCGATTGTCTCAGGGCAGTCACAAGCATGCGACGACGTCCTGCGATTACGCGGTGCGTGGTGCGCACCCTACGAATGGCGCATGACAGGTGCAGCCCGTAGTACGCCGTCCATCTCAGAACAGTGGATGAAGGTCGCGGACACCGTTTGGAGTTCCGCCTTCAGGCGGCTCAGGACCGCGTAAACGCGGAACTCCAAACAGGCCATGCGCCGGTACGCTACCCACCCAATTGACATGTATCCCATGGACGGCGTAGTGCCCTGCGGTGGTTGACTCAGGAGGCGATTTTCGCTATGATTGGATCAGTATGTGAGCTTCGCGGTCGTTGTGAAAGTCGCTCAAGGCGGCGTCATCAGAGAAGAGTCCGGAGGATGCGGTTGAGTATTCGCGCGGGTGTCATCGTCGTATTCGGGATCGTTTCGTCGGGCCTGTCCCTGCCGCACCATACCCTTGCGGATGTGCCGCCCGCAGAGGCAAACACGCCGAGGATCGATCTGATCGTTCGGGACAGCTACCTGCCCGGCGTCCCGGTGCTGGTGCGGGTCCAGGTCGTTGATGCGAACGGCGTCGTGGACCGGGATGTCTGGGACGCCAATGCGGTCCTGTCCGTGTCGGGCGAGATGGTTGTCGAGCCTGCGGTGGATCGCGTGACCTTGTGCAACGGCCTGGGCAGCGAGCTTGTCACATTCACCGGCGGCGGGGATTTCGATCTGACTGTCTCGGTGGGAAGTCTGGCCAAGACCGTCCGGCTCGTGGACTGGACCGATGAGCCGGTGCAGGTTGTCTCGGGCACGCTGGCCGAGTCGCAAACGTGGAGCGGCGTCTATCATGTCACGGCCGGCGACCTCACAATCCCCGCGGGCGTCACGCTTACGCTGTCGCCCGGCACGCTCGTCCTGATCGACGGTGCGGCTTCCGGAACGGACGGTACGGACATCGACGTGCAGGGGGCCATCGAGTCGCTCGGCGTCGCGGCCTCCCCGGTCACGTTCACGGCCTTCACGCCCGGCTCCCACTGGGGCGAGTTGCATCACGCCAACGCACAACCCTCCACGTATCGCTTCACGGAGATCATGCAGGCTGGACGCTCGCCCAAGGTAGGCCACTCCAATTCCGGACCCGCGGTCCGGGCGTCGAATTCCATCCTTACGTTCGACCAGGCCTCCCTGACAGACAACGCGGGCAAGATCATGCAGGCGTCGGACGGCGCGGAACTGGTGTTCCGCAGCACGCTGTTCGCCCGCTCGGTGATGGGGCCGGAGATCTCGGGCACGTCACTGTCGTTCGACGACGGCTGGATCATGGACATGCGGGCCAAGGACGACGCCGACGGCATCTATATCCACAGCCAGCGCGCAGGGCAGTTGTGCCGCCTGGCTCGCAGTGTGATCGCGGGCGTGGACGACGACGGGATCGACACCCTCGGCTCCGACGTCGAGATCGAGGACTGCATCGTGCGGTCCTGCAAGGACAAGGCGGTCAGCGTTTACGGCGGCGAAACGACGATCCGTCGGTGCCTCCTCGTGCAGAACAACCTGGCCCCCGAGGACACGACCAACGCGAGCATCGCGGCCAAGGCCTTCGAGGGCTCGACCGCGGTGGTCAACATCGATCACACGACGCTCGTGACGACGAGGACGCCGGGCTTTCTGGACGTCGCGATTCAGTCGCACAACAAGTACGGCGTCGAAACCGGGACGATCCGCTACAACGTGACGAATTCGATCATCGACGCCACGGAGCCTGTCTACGTGCAGGCTCCCTACCGCGTGTCCGACATCCACATCAGCTATTGCGACGTCGTCGGCGCTGAGTGGCCCGGCGTGGGCAACCTCGCAGACGACCCGCTGTTCGTCGATCCCGCGCACAACGACTACCGGCTCGACGCGAACTCGCCCTGTCTCGGCACAGCCAGTCCGGACAGCAATCTGCCCGATCTCGGCTACTATCAATCCGCACAGGGCGACTGACCCATAAGAAAGGACTGCAAGCGCGTGGCTTGCAGTCCTTCCTGTGTGTGTTTCTGCCTGCACCCCAACAGGCAGCAAGAGCGTTGCCTGCCGGCTACTGGCTCTGTCGATAGTACCAGCCGGTCAGGACGAATTCCTCGTGTGCGCCGAGCAGCAGTTCGGGCTTCTGCAGGGCGGCCAGGATGTTCTGCTGGATCGGCAGATCCGGAACCCTGGCGATGGTCATCGTCCCGTTGACATACCAACCCCATTGGCCTGCCTGGCGGATGTCGGCGTACTTCCCGGTCGCCGCGGTCACGGTAATCAAGGCATCGGGACCGTCGTTCACCGCGACCCCAAAGGAACACACGATGTTGCCGTCCGCGTCGAAGGTCGCATTGGCCGCGTTGACATCGCCGACGAAGGTGCCTGTGACGTCGCCCTTGATCTGGCCTGTAATCTCGGTCTCGGTGGCATCGTTGTAGCCAGTGAGGGTGATGTGGCCGCCAAACGGGGACCGCAGGACCATGTCCGCGCCGATGCTGGGTGCGCCGGTGGTCGTGGTCTCCAGTTGGCCGGTGACGCTGTCCCCAAGGAATGTCGCGTTGACCGTTGCGGGACAAGTGTGCCAGGACCAGGGACCGCCCGTCCAGGTCTGCTCCCACAGGCCCCCGGCGGCGCCGAAGCTCGTCGCGACGCCCGTTCCGTACTCGCAGAAATACCGTGGCTTTTTGCCTTCGTCAGGAACATACCTTTCCATAAGCTCAAATTCACCCAGTCCGCCAATCAGTGCCACGTTTCCACCCAAGGCGGTGAAGATGTTGCCCTGGAGGCTTTGGCCCTCAATAAGGGGAATGGCATATGAACCGGCGAAGGCCATCTCCCAGTCTCCGGTCGGTTCTACATAGGCAAATACTCCGGTTGTCTTTTTGACCGTCATCGTCAGTTTAGGGCCGGGTGCATGGAATGGGGCGAGGAACATCCCGGAGCCCTCGTCCACAAGGACCCGTGAGGCGTTGATGTCAATCACATTTACGCCTGTGCCGGTAAGAGTCATCGTTCCGGTGACCACGTTTTTGTTGTACGGGTCATGTGCCGACAAGGTGAGTGTACCACCAATCGGAAGGGTCGCCACCAAATCGGCACTGATATCGGCTGACGCCGTGGTGCGAAGGTCCAGGACAGCAGATACATTGGAGTCCAGCAAAGACTGGCCAGTACTATCACACCATGTCCAGGGACCTTGACCCCAGTTGAGTTGCCAAGTAGCCCCCCCGGCGAACAATTGGGTCGTAGTTCCGGATCCGTAGTCAACGAACCCAGAAGGAAGAACAGTCAGGATGAATCCGCTGAGACCACAAGCATTCAGGTGGGACAGTACACTGATGTTGAGAATGGGATCGTTGGCAACAAACTCATACTTGATCAAGTAGCCGCCTCGGCCGCTAGTGTATCCTTGTTGTGCGAAGGGGTCGAAATTTGAGACAATCACCTCGTCCTCAACAATGAAATCGAAACTGCGGCTGGCCTGCGGTTCGTAACTCAGAACTTGCAGAAGATAGGACTGACCCACACCTAATCCCGCTACATCTATCGAGATTCCGAGGGGAGCTGTACCGTAGCGGTAAGCGAAGCCATCCAGCAACTGATTAAGACCTGCATCATTTGTGCTCGGAGACGGACCCCACCACGTTGCTGGTCCCTCACCGAGGACATCAAGTGTTATGTTGGGATGATCTTGATCCTGAGAGAAAGTGATTCCACCTATCGTGGGATTTCCGTTGTTGCCAAAATTGACGGCATACAGAATACTGCCTGATAGGTCCAGATCTTCCAGTTCGTCTAGATACAGTATCTCTGGATTCTGGCCTGTTGCCTGACCTACCAAGGCGGCCAAGACAACGGCCAAAACCACGACCGTCTTTGTTCCTCTTCTTCGCACGCGTCCCATAGTCCTATCCTCCTTTGGGCAAGTTGATGCTGAACCGGCTGATTGCCCCTCTTCGGGACTGTCCCAAAGATGCTGCCCCAGCCTCGTCTGCTGCCCGTATTACGCGATGAGGACGGAAATCTCGCCGCGAACGATGAAGAATCTTGAAAACTCGTCGAATCTCTTCAACAGGTCGTTGTCTCCGGTTAGAATGATCGGAACGATGGAGCAGCAGGGATGCCGATGAGTCGGGAGACCGAGAAGGTAGCACGGGCATCCTGCCCGTGAGTCCCCCTGGGCATCGCGCCCTGGGCAAGGGCTTCTGGCGGGCAGGGCCAAGCCCTGCAGCGCCGCTGCGCGTCGGGGATGGCCCTGCGATTCATGGGCAGGATGCCCATGCTACGACGAACCGACTTCTCGGATACCTTCCGAGAAGGTCCAAGACGAGAGGGACCAGAAGGATGGCCAGGCCATACGATCATACGTCTATGGGCGGCGCAGGCCGGGAGTTTCCGCCCACGCAGTGGACCCGGATTCTCAGTGGCGAGCGGCGGGAGGCCCTCCTGGCGGAACTGTGCCAGGCGTACTGGAAGCCCATCTACTGCTATCTTCGCGCCAAAGGGTTCGGCAACGAGCAGGCGAAGGACCTCGTGCAGGGCTTTTTCAGCGAAAAGGTGCTGGGCGAGGAACTCCTTCGCAAGGCGGACCCCGAGCGAGGCCGGTTCCGCAGTCTCCTCCTGCGAGCCGTGCATAATTACGCGATCAGTGTGCAAAGGGCCGAGAAACCCTGCCGATCCCTCGACGAGGACCAGGAACCCGCGAGCCTGGATAGCGACCCGGAGACCGCGTTCGATCGCGCCTGGGCGGATCAGCTCCTTCAGGAGGTCCTCAGGGAGCTGGAACTGGAATGCTCCGCACGAGGCAAGGCGGCACACTGGCGCCTGTTCCGCGATTGGTTTCTGGAGCCGGGCGGCGACGAGGGCAGGCAACGAATGGACGCAATTTGTGCCAGGCACGGCGTGCCGGACGTGTCGACCGCGTACCACATGGTGGAGAACCTCAAGCGGCGGTTCCGCGCGATCCTGCGGGATCGCCTGAGCCCACTGGTCGGTCCTGGAGGCGACGTGGAGGAGGAAATCCGCAGGTTCATCGAAATCTTCTCCCACGGTCCGGCGAGAAAGTGACCATCCAAGCGTATATCATGTGGCCGGACCACGAAGGCGCATTGGAAAGGCGTGTGAAGATCGAAACCACGAAGGGCACGAAGAGCACGAAGCAGAAAGAGAGTTGCCTGTTGCATCGGCGAGACCATTTCCGGTCTTCGTGTGCCCTTCGGGCACTTCGTGGTGGGAACCTCTTGGTTTCGGCTGAAGACCGATGGATGGACAAGACGACAACATGGAATTGAATGACGGACAGAAGACCCGCCTGCTGAGCCTGGGTCTTGAGCCGGACCGGCCGGGCGCGATGCCCGACGGGGATGAGCAGCGGGGCGATCTGCTCTGCGACATCCTGCGGCGCCCGCTCCCGACGGATGGACGAGGAGAGCCCGCCGCAACAGTCGCCCAATCGCACCCGGTCTTCCGGTTGGTCGCGGGCCCGCCCCTACGGGAGCTGCTCCTGAACCCCAAGACCGACATTGCAGTACTGAGAAAGATCAAGGAGTACGCCAAAACGATGGGGCAGAATGCCGGGACGGAAACAGAGAAGGACGCATTCCTCGCCGTTTATCTCGCGGCCATCGCCGCCGCGGGGCTCTTACACTCCGACCGGATCACAGAGCACTCCGACACAGACCTCGTCCGGTTTCTTGACTTCTTTGCTCGTGTGTCCTGGATGCCGAGAGACATGGCTGATCTCATAAGCCGTGCAACGGGACCTCGCCGGATACTGGCGCTTTGATGACTCTGATGATGTCCCACGTGCCCTCGCTGGCAGTCAGGCATCTGAACTGGGGACATAGACGAAACCCCGCCCCAGTCATCGTGATAGACCACTCGGCTGTCTCTTCTCTGCGGCCTCGATTTCCTCCCACGACGGGGCCCGCCAGAGGTGTAACTCGCCCTCAATGCCACAAGCCGCCAGCCACCGGCCGTCCGGGGAAAACTCCAGAAATCCAAACATGAAACCCTGGCCCGCAAGTGTCATAAGCTCACGGTCAGTTGACAAATCCCAGAGCTTGACGGCATCCCGGCCGTTGCCACCGGTGGCAAGGCGACGCCCATCAGGGGAGAACGCCACCGCGTGAATGCCCTGCATGTGACCGTTGAAAGCGGCAATTGGTTGGAACGAGGATGGATTCCAGATCGCCACGGTTCCATCCAACGCGGTACTGGCAGCCTGCGAGCCATCGTCGGAGAACGCGACACTCATGACTCTATGTCGATGGTTGGCGCTCGCTGTCGCCAACGACTCCCCCGTTTCGGCATTTAGCCAGCGCACAGCCTCCGCGTCGCCGACTATCAGGCGGCAACCGTCGGGCGAAACCGCTGCTGACAGAAAGGGACTCAGCGTGAAGGTTCGGACGACTTCCCACGTGTATGTATCCCACCAGATCGCCTTTCCCTGGGCGTCAACCGAGAGCAACCGCCTGCCATCCCCTCGGAAGCGAAGCAAACGGCCGGGAGCATTCGCGTCGCTCAGATTGCACAGCAGGCGGTGCTCGGCGCAGGACCACACGCGGATTATTCCGCTTCGACTTCCACTGACCAGCAGAGTCCCATCCGGTGAATACGCCACTGCCGAGATGTCGATGCCTACCGCGTGTATCTGCTCGGTTTCCGCCCACGTGTCCGTATCGAGCAAGCTGACGATGCCGGCGCGCGGTATCGCCAAGATCCGCCCGCCTGGAGCAAAAGCCGGCTGCGCGAATTCACCCAGAGTGATGAGTTTGGGTTGCGCCTCTTCCGCCCGCGGGTGCGCATCCCAGAACGCAACGATGCCGTCCCTGCCGGAACTGGCCAACGTGGCGCCGTCCGGCGAAAGCGCCAATCCCCAGACCTCGTCACTGCTGCCCCGGAGAGTGGCCGAGCACCGTCGCTGCCCCACATCCCATATCCGGACGGTTTGGTCGGCGCTGGCCGAATACAACCGGCGACCATCCACAGAGAAAACCAGCCTGGAAATCCAGGAGGTATGCCCTTCCAATGCCCCGAGAGGTTTGCCGGAGGCGGCATCCCAAAGCCTGATGGGACCGCCGGCAAATCCGCTGCCACTGGCGATGACGAAGCCGTTCGGCGACCAGGCCACGCACGTGATGGGTTCCGGGTGGGCCTGCGGGATGTCGAGAATCGTGTCCCCGCTGGTGATGTCCACCGCCTGAACATGATGATTGGACTCCCCCATGAGTAGGACGTTTCCGTCCGGCGAGAAGTCCAACACGCCTTGCCAATCCAAGCTACTTATGCCAGGGACTCGATGAACAACAGTCCGCCCGTCAACTTCCCAGACGGCGACCTCATGCGAGTAGCTCAGGATGGCGAGCCGGGTTCCATCCGGCGAGAACTTGAGTGCCTGGACGTTGTCAGCAAGGGGAAGCTGGCCCACCAGATCCCACATGCCGGTCCGCCAGAGTCGAATATAGTTGCCAGCGTCGCTTGCCAGCAGATCACCACGAGGTGAGAACGCTACGAGGCGGCCATCGTTCGTCTGAAGGCTCGCAGTACGCCTGTGATTGGGCACATCCCAAATCTCGACGAATGCCCCGGCCACCGCGAGCAGCCTGCCATCGGGCGAATACGCCACCGAGCGGGTTATCGCCGGATAACGGCACAGTTCACCGATCGCGTCGCTCTGGCACTCTTGGTGCAGGTAGCGCCACTCCCAGTTCCGCAGATCAGCTTCGCCGGACGCGGGCCGGGAGGTCTCCATGAGTCGCCGCGCGCGGCCCAGGTCGTTCATCGCGAGCGCCTGCTGCGCCAGGCTCATATTAGACGCGTAGACCTGGGCCTGGATCTGCCGGCGTAGGGTAACCTCCTTCCCACGTGCCGCTTCCGCCCGCGAGTACATCGCCATGCTTACCACCAGCCCCACCAGCAGAGTGAGCAGCATCGCCGTTGCCGCTCCGACAATAACGGCATGCCTCCGCACGAACTTCCTGACTCGGTAGGGGACCGACTCAGGGCCGGCCAGCAGAGGTCTGCCCAGAAGATAATTCTGGATGTCGTCAGCCAACTCGGCCGCCGAGTGATAGCGACGAGCTGGCTCTTTGCGCATCGCCTTGAGTGGAATCCATTCCAATTCTCTCCGCAATAGTCTGGCAAGAGTCTGGGGATCGGTCCGTCGCTGCTCGGCGATCCTCTCTGTAGTTTCGCCTAGGCTGCTCAGACGCGTACTTGGTGTTCGCGGCTCCTGCTCGCGGATCACGGCCCGGATGTGGTCCACGCCGCGGGAGCGCAGGTCGGCGGGGTCGAAGGGCAGTACGCCCGTAAGCAGCTCGTAGAGGACCACGCCCAGCGAGTAGACATCGGAGCGGGTGTCCACGCCGCGAGTGTCCATCTCCGCCTGCTCGGGACTCATGTAGTCGGGCGTGCCGATGAATTGGCCTCGTTCGGTGTAGAGTGTCTGTTCCGTCAAAGGCTGACTGAGGGCCTTGGCGATCCCGAAGTCGATCACTTTGACCAGCGGTCTGTCGTCCACAGCGGTCACGAGGATGTTCGAGGGTTTGAGGTCGCGGTGGATGATTCCCTTCTGATGGGCGTGCCGGATCGCGTGGCAGACCTGGAGGAACAGCCCAAGTCTTTCCTTGAGGTCGAGCTTCTCGCGGTCGCAGTACTCCGTGATGGGCAGGCCTTCGATGTACTCCATGGCAAAGTACGGTCGGCCCTGCGGCGTGGTACCGGCGTCGTGGATCTGGGCGATATTCGGATGGTCGAGCAACGCCAATGCCTGCCTCTCCGCTTCGAAGCGGGCGATGACCTGCAAGGAGTCCATGCCCGGCTTGACGATCTTGAGGGCTACCCGCCGTCGGATCGGGTGCTCCTGATCGGCGAGATAGACGACGCCGTAACCGCCTTCGCCCAGGACCGTGAGCACCTTGAACGGCCCGATCTCGGCGCCAGGGCCAATTCTCCCCTCGCCGTATGCAGCCGTAGTCTCACCCCTGCCTCCGGAGAAGAAAGGCTTCTTCGCCCCGACTCGTTCGCCATTTTGTTCCTCTTCGCCCAGCATGCGTGATTGCCCGGCCTCGAGAAGGTCACGACTTCCGCACCGACACCCTTGCATTATACCCCTTTGGGCGGTGTTTGCCATCGCTCGCTGGAACCGTCTTGACAAGTGCTTCGGTCCCAGCCTATCATGCTCCCTGAAGGATGGGTTGTCATGGGATTCATAAGCTATGCCAGGTAAAGGATTTACACACCTCCATCTGCACAGCCAGTACTCACTGCTCGACGGGGCGATTCAGTTTGAGCCCTTGTTCAAGCGGTGCAAGAAGCTGGGCATGGATTCGGTGGCGGTGACGGATCACGGCAACATGTTCGGAGCCGTGGAGTTCTACATGAAGGCCAAGGCCGCCGGGATCAAGCCGATCCTCGGGATCGAGGCCTACATTGCGCCGGGCAGCCGGTTCGACAAGTCCAAGACGTCCATCTCGGACGCGGCGCATCACCTCGTCCTGCTGGCGGAGAACCTCACCGGCTACCAGAACCTGCTGAAGCTGGCCAGCACCGGCTACGTCGACGGCTTCTACTACCGACCCCGCATCGACAAGGAAATCCTCGCCCAGTGCCACGAGGGCCTGATCTGCTCGACCGCCTGCATCAAGGGCGAGGTCACCGCGGCCGTCGCGCGGGGGGACATGAAGGCCGCCCAGGCTGCGGCTGAGAGCTTCCTGAAGATCTTCGGGCCCGAGCGGTTCTTCATCGAGATCCAGTGTCACAAGGACGAGAATCCCCAGGTCCGCGCCGGCTGCATCGAGCTGGCCCACAAGCTGGGCGTCGGCCTGGTCGCGACGAACGACGTACACTTCCTCGAAGCGGACGATTACGAGGCGCACAACTGCCTGACCTGCATCAGCACGGGCAAGCTCGCCACCGACCCCGAGCGGATGGTCTACCCGCCGGGCGTGTACCTCAAGGACGCCGACGAGATGCGGGCGATGTTCCCGGAGGCGCCTGAGGCGTGCGACAACACGCTGGCGATCGCGGCCCGCTGCAACGTCGAGTTGGACCTCAAGACCCGCCATGCGCCGCGGTTCAGCCCGCCGGACGGCTCGACCCCTGAGGACTATCTCCGCCGGCTCTGCTACGATGGGGCCAAGGAACGTTACGGCGAGATCACCGACCGCATCGAGGAGCGGATGGAACGCGAGCTCCAGGTCATTCAATCGAAGGGCTTCTCCAGCTATTTCTTGATCGTCTGGGACTTCTGCAACTACTCTCGCTCGCGGAACATCCCGGTAGGGGCCAGGGGCAGCGGCGTCGGCACCCTCGTCGGCTACTGCCTGGGCCTGTGCAATGTCGATCCCCTCAAGTACGACCTGCTGTTCGAGCGGTTCATGGACCCGGCGCGAAACGAGATGCCCGATATCGACATCGACATGTGTCAGGTCCACCGGCCGGAGGTGATCGAGTACGTGCACAAGAAGTACGGCCAGGTCGCCCAGATCATCACGTTCGGCACGATGAAGGCCAAGCTGGTCATTCGCGACGTGTGCCGGGTGCTGGGCGTGGCGGTGGCGGAGGCGGACCGGCTCGCCAAGCTGGTTCCGTTCTCGCTCGACATGACGCTGGACAAGGCGCTGGAGACGGAGCCCGAGCTCAAGCAGGCATACGATACGAACGACGTGATCCGCAAGGTGATTGACATCGGGCGCAAGCTCGAGGGCCTCACGCGCCACGCGTCGGTCCATGCGGCGGGCGTCGTGATCGCCGACGAGCCGCTGACGAACTTCGTTCCGCTGTACAAGGCCCCGGACTCCGACGACGTCATTACGCAGTACGAAGGGCCCATGGTCGAGAAGGTGGGTCTGCTGAAGATGGACTTTCTTGGCCTCAAGACGCTCAGCGTCCTGGAGCGGGCCCGCCAGCTCATCAAGGCCAAGCACGGGATCGACCTCGATCTGGAGAAGATCGACATCACGGACCCGAAGGTCTTCGAGGTCTTCACGAAGGGTCGGACCAAGGGCATTTTCCAGTTCGAATCGGGCGGCATGCAGGACATGCTGATGAAGATGCGTCCGGACCGGATCGAGGATCTGATCGCGGCCAACGCGCTGTACCGACCCGGCCCGATGACCCTGATCCCCGACTACATCGACCGCAAGCACGGCGCAAAGTGGACCTGTCCCCATCCGATCATGACCGAGGTGCTCGAGGAGACCTACGGGATCATGTGCATCCACGAGGACGCTCGGATCGCGATGGCCGACGGCAGCGAGAAGCCGATTCGGGACGTGCGGGCGGGCGACTGGGTTCACTCGCTGAACCGGGCGACGTCGCAGTTCGAGGCGAAGCCGTGTCACGGCTGTGGCCCCACGCGCCGCGGCGAGGGCGTGAAGATCACGCTGGAGAACGGCTTCTCCGTCACGCTCACCGACGACCACAGGGTCTACACGTTCGCAGGGATGAAGCAGGCCGGCCAACTCGATGTTGCGGAGGACCTCGTGGCGGTCGGGCGGCATCTGCCGCAGTCGCGGACGACCGCCAGGCATCTGGCGCCGTGGCTTGGCGCAGATGAGGACGTGGCCTACCTGCTTGGTTCGCTCGTCGGCGACGGTGCGATGACCGGGAAAGGCGTGTCGTTGGCAACGGGCCGGGAGGAAGATCATCGCAAGCTTCTTGCCTGGATCCACGAGCGATTGCCCTCGTTGCGCGCTCACGAGTTTTTCCACGGTCGAAGCTGGTACCTGAGTCTGTCGGACCCCCACCTGTTGAACGACGCGGCGCACGGCAACCGCAAGACGCGTCTGCATCACCTGCTGGAGACGCTGGGGATGAAGGTCCCGGCCCGGCGCAAGGGCGTTCCGCCGGTGATCTTCCGTTGCAGCAGCCGGGTGCGGGCCGCGTTTCTGGCGGGACTGCTGGACGCGGATGGGTGCACCGCGACGGGGACTCGGAACGCCGGGGTCTGCTTTCTCTCTTCCTGCTCGCGAACGCTGCTGGAGGACGTTCGTCGTCTCTGTCAGATGGAGGGCATCCCCACGACGATTCGGCCGCAGCGAATTCAGTTCTGGGACCTGGTGACGTTGTCGCGTCTCACGGAACCCTACCTGCTGGTGCGCCGGTTCACCGGGCGGTTGACCCGAGGGCAGTCCGTCGGGTGGATTCCGCGATCTCGCCTGCTGGAGGCGGTTCCCGCCGGCGAATCCCTGCGGGCGTTTTCCGAACGCACCGGGATCATGCGCGCCGGGATGAACCACGACTTCCCATTCGTCAAGTCGATCACCGCTCGCAAGGCGGGGATCGATCTCGGCGGCGTTCGCTACTATCGCATTGCGAAGATCGAACGCGTGTACGATCAACAGTTCTACGGGATGTCCGTGGCCGACCATCACAACCTGGTCGCCAACGGCATCGTTGTGAAGAACTGCTACCAAGAGCAGGTCATGCGGATCTGCAACCGCATGGGCGACATCCCGCTGCGCGAGGCCTATGCCCTCATCAAGGCGATCAGTAAGAAGAAGATTGAAATTATCGCGAAAGAGAAGGAGCGGTTCGTCGCGGGCTGCGTCTCAAAGGGACTCAAAAAGGGCGAGGCGGAGGAGATCTTCTCGCTGATCGAGCGGTTCGCTGGGTACGGCTTCAACAAGAGCCACTCGACCCGCTATGCGTTCGTCGCCTATCAGACCGCGTATCTCAAGGCCCACTATCCCGTGGAGTTCATGGCGGCCCTGCTGACCTACGAAATGGGCGACACGGAGAAGGTCGTCGAGTACATCGGCGAGTGCCGGGAGATGGGCGTCGAAGTCATGGCGCCGGACATCAACGAGAGCGACGTCGATTTCACGCCGCTCTATCGCGAGGGTGCGGAGGGCGGCAAGGGCGTCATTCGCTTCGGCTTGGCCGCGGTCAAGGGCGTCGGCGAGCGGGCGGTCGAGCAGATGATCGTCGCCCGCGACAAGGTGGGGCGGTTCCGCAGCCTGTTCCACTTCTGCGAGAACGTCGATCTGCGGGCGGTGAACAAGCAAGTGATCGAGGCCCTCATCAAGGGCGGCGCCTTCGACCGTCTCGGCGGCAACCGCAACCAGATGATGCAGGGCCTGGAAAAGGCCATGCAGATCGGGTCCAGTCTGCAATCGGACAAGGTTCGCGGCCAGATGAATTTCTTCGGCCAGATCGCGGATGAGAGCCAATACGCCGAAGACAGCAAGGCGCTCCCGGACGTGGCGCCCTGGCCGGAATTGCAGATGCTCGCCTTCGAAAAGCAGGTCCTCGGTTTCTACGTCACGAGCAATCCGCTCAGCCAGCACGCGGAGGCGATCAACGACTACTCGACGATCAATACCGCCCGTCTGGCCCAGACGCACACGCCGGGTGAGGGGACCGGCAATGGCAATGGCGGCAACGGCGGCGAGAAGCAAGTCACCATCGGCGGCATGGTCACGAAGGTCCGCTACAACATCACCAAGAACGGACGCAACGCCGGCGCCAAGATGGCGGTCTTTACGCTCGAAGACCTGCAGGGCCAGGTCGAGGTCGTCCTGTTCCCCGACGCGCTCGCGGAGTATGGCTCGCTGCTCGTCGAGGACTCCGTCGTCTTCGTCAAGGGCAAGACCGACTACCGTCGGGAGCGGGCGAACATCCTGGCCTCCGAACTGATCCCGCTGGAGAAGGCCCGCGAGAAGCTTGCCAAGGGGGTTCGGATCCGGCTGGATGCCCGCGAGGTGACGAAGGAAAGAGTGATGGAGATCCGCAGCGTCTGCCAGTCGCACCGGGGCAGCCGGCCCTTGTCCATGGTCATCGTGACGGACCGCGGCCGGGTCCACGCCACCGCCGACCGGACCCTGTGCGTCAATCCGGACATCGAGTTCTGCCGCAAGATGCGACAGCTCGTCGGCGACGAGAACTTCTCCCTGGCGAAGTGACCACCTTGCGTGTGTCGTCGGCGGGTTGACTGCGGAGCGGGACGCACGATATACTCACTCCTGCTGCCGGGGCATCCGTGAAGTCGCTGCGGATCGAGCCAGACCTCGCGTTGCGAAAGGCCGTCCGGCTGCGCAGTGCACTCTCAGAGACAGAAAGGTTCAAGATGATGGTTTGGAGCAGGCGGGTTGTGAGCACGGGAATGGTGGCGGCCGGAGTTGTCGGCCTTTTGATGATCGCGGGGTGCAGCACGACGGCATTCTTGGGCAGAGCCGGCGTGCCGCGAGGCGCGAAGGTCGTCGGCGGGGGTTTTGCCATCGACTGGGAGGCACCCACGGCCGGGACGGCCTACCTCGTCGAAGAGACGTCGGGCAAGATCATCGAGACGCGGTCTCTTGACGAAGACGAGACGCTCGATTTCGATGTGGACCTTTCGGATGACGAGGTGGTGCAAGTGTTCGAGCGGATTACGGGAGTGGAGATGAAAAAGGCCCGCCTGGTGCTGTACTTCAAGCCGTCGCCGGCCGAGGAGTAGAACCTGTGAGTCGCAGAGATCGGATGCTGGATGACACCACCGCAGAGGCCATGGCGGCGCAGCTTCAAGTGCTGCGGCGGATAGGGCCTGCCGGGAGGCTGGCGATGGCATTCGAACTGAGCGACAACCTTCGCTCCCTCGTTGCGGCGGGCGTTCGACATCGACATCCGCAGTGGGATGATCAGACCGTCGAGCGGGAGACGATTCGCTTGATGATCGGCGACACCCTCTTTCGACGGGCCTATGGGAATGGGCTAACTGCGCCATGACGACTCAGAAGGAGTTCCTCGGGCGGTTGATCCAGCTTCTCGACGAGGCAGAGATCCCTTACATGGTGGTCGGCTCCGTCGGCAGCAGCGTTCACGGGCGTCCCCGGGCAACTCACGATGCGGATGTCGTGATTGACCCCACGCCTGGGCAAATCGAGTCTCTCCTCGATCTTCTGGAAGGGGGCAACTACGTCAGTCGGGATGCGGCACGCGAGGCATTGTGCCGCCGGACGATGTTCAATGTCGTGGATTTGAACGGAGGCTGGAAGGCGGACTTCATCATTCGCAAAGACAGGCCCTTCAGCCGGCAGGAGTTCGAGCGTCGTTGTCAGGTCGATGCGATGGGCCAGGTACTATGGGTGGTTTCTCCGGAAGATGTGATTCTCAGCAAGCTGGAATGGATGAAAGGACGCGAGTCCGACGTGCAGTATTCCGATGCGGTCGGCGTGGCCGCCGCACAATGGGGAAGCCTTGACCTGGAGTACCTCCAGAAGTGGGCTGGAGAGCTGGGTGTTCGCGACGAGTTGATCGAAGTGCTGGAGCAGGCCGAGGCAGAGAGTGAGCAGTGCGACCGTGAGCCGTGACGAAATCGCAAATCGAAAATCGCAAATCGAAAATCCGAGGGGTCTTTTCCTCGTCCTGGACGGTCCGGACGGTTGCGGCAAGAGCAGCCAGTCCCGGATGCTGATGGACTGGCTGGCGAGCCGCGGCGTGGAGGCGGTGGGTTTCCGCGACCCCGGGACCACGACCATCGGCGAGAAGATCCGCGACATCCTGCTGAGCCCGGCGCACGACGCGATGACGACGCCCGCCGAGGTCTTGCTGTACATGGCTGCACGGGTGCAACTGTGGTCGGAGCGGATCTCGCCGGCCCTTCAGGCGGGCCAGTGTGTGGTCATGGACCGCTGGCTCTCCAGCACGTGTGCCTACCAGGGTTATGCAGGCGGCTTCGGCGTCGAGAAGGTGATCGACATCGCGAACGACGCGCTGGAGCGGGTCTGGCCGGACCTGACGATCATCCTGGACGTGGATCTCAAGACCGCGGCCCAGCGTCTCAATCGCGAGTTGGATCGTATGGAACGAAAGGGCGACGACTACCACGCCCGCGTCCGGGAGGGATTCCTGAGCCTGGCGAAGGGCAGGCCGGGATTCGCGGTAATCGACGCGACCGCCAGTCCCGAGACGGTGCACAAATCGGTCGTTGCGATCGTCGAGAAGGTGTTGGGAGCGGGATCGCATCGCTCGTAGCAGCAGTGCGCCGTCCACGTTGGTTCGGTGGGCAGCCTATCGGCGTATGGCTTGTTCGGAGTTCCGCGTTTACGCGGTCTTCACCCGCCTGAAGGCGGAACTCCCAACGGTGTCCGTGACGGTTGCCCAGTATTTCAAGCTGGACGGCGCAGTAGGGTGCGCACCACGCACCATCTGTCCCCTGTCAGAGGAAGACAACGCCCTACGGCGTCACCACGAACCGGCCCGGGAAAAGACCGTGTGCATGACGCCTCCGGCGTGTTATGATGAGCCGCTATCGATGAGAATCTGAAATCAGCAATCTCCAGTTGAAGACCTGAGATATGTCGTTGAAAGACGTTTTTTGCCAGGACCGGGCCGTCGGGCTCTTGCAGCGGGGTCTCGCGGCGGACCGTGCGGCCCATGCGTACCTGTTCGCCGGGCCGGACGGCGTGGGCAAGTACAAGACCGCCTGCGAATGGGCCCGGCTCTTGCTGTGCCATAAACCGACGTGTGGCACCCCCGCCCCCGGGGGTGGCCCCAGCCGGGGGCGGCCGGGCTACATTGAGGGATCTCAACACGAAGCGGAAGGGCCCTTTGCCGACAGTTGCGGTTCGTGCCAGTCCTGCACCCTGATGGACGCGGGCTCCCATCCCGACTACGCCCACGTGTACAAGGAACTGCTCCAGTACACCGAAGGCAACAAGGACAAGAAGACGCCTGTGGACCTGGCGATCGACGTGATCCGCGAGTTCCTGATCGAGCAGGTCGCAGGCAGGCCGACGCTCTCGACGCGGAGAGTCTTCGTCGTCAGCGAAGCGGAGAAGCTCAACGCGAACTCGCAGAACGCCTTGCTCAAGGTGCTGGAGGAGCCGCCTTCGTACTGCACCATCATCCTGTTGTGTACTCGTCTGGAGCAGCTTTTGCCGACGATTCGGTCGCGATGCCAGCTCATCCGGTTCGGGCCGGTCGAGGAAAGGCGGATCATCGAGCGGTTGAAGGCAGAAGGGCTCGGCTCCACGGAGGCGACGTTCTTCGCCCGCCTGGCGCAGGGCAGTCTGGGACTGGCGTGCCAATGGTCCCGCCTCGAACGCGACGGCGCGGGGCTCTTCGCGAGCAAGCGACAACTCGTCGTCTCGTTGACGGACCTGAACCTGGCGGACGTGCCTGCGATCGTCGAGCGAATCCAGGAGGCGACGAAGGAACTGGCTGCGGCCTGGGGGAGCCTCGACAAGGCGACGAGCAAGAGCGACCTCACCCGACGGGCCCAGAGGACGATGATCCGCATGCTTATCGCCGCGCTGTACGACGTGACGATCCACCACGTCGCGCCGCAGCGGGCGCTGGTCAACGCGGACCAGGGGGCGCAGATCGCCTCGCTGGCCCGGCGCCTGGGACCCGAGCAGGCCATCGAGGGCGTCCGCGAGGGTTGCGAGATGCTCCGCTGGCTCGAGGACAACACCAACGAGCGTCTAATTCTGGAGCGGCTATTGTTCCGCCTGTCTCGCGCCGCTATAATGGCCGGACCGTGTTAAGATAGGATGGTCACAGATGACAGACGAAACACCGGTCAGGACTAAGCCGGCGAAGAGCAGGAAGTTCCTGCTGGTTCGATATGGCCGCATGAAGATACTCGGGGTGTTCGAGCACAGCGAAACCGAAGTGCCTCGCACGCCCACCCGCGTCGTCGTCAAGACGGACAAGGGACTGGAAATGGGCGACCTCGTGGGCCAGTTGAGCCACTACAAGGACGGCCGTTTCCGCCTGAGCGAGGAGCAGCTCGCCAGCTACTACGTGACCAGCGAGATCCAATTCAACACGGAGCCGGTGGGCAAGGTGGTGCGGTTCGCGACGCCGGACGACATCAGCGAGGAGCAGCACCTCCAGCAGACGACCGGTGAGGAGATCGAGAGCTGCGAACGGATCGCTCACGAGCTGGGCCTGCGGATGAAGATCATCGACGCCGAGCACATCTTCGGCGGCGAACGCATCGTCTTCTACTTCATGGCCGAGGGCCGCGTGGATTTCCGCGATCTGGTCCGCAAGCTGGCCCAGGAGTACCAGACGCGGATCGAGATGCGCCAGATCGGGTCGCGCGACGAGGCCAAGCTGCTCGGCGACGTCGAGAGCTGCGGGCGGGAATGCTGCTGCCTGCAGTTCCTTCAACTGCTCAAGCCGGTGAACATGCGGATGGCCAAGATGCAGAAGGCGACGCTGGACCCGTCCAAGATCTCGGGATACTGCGGGCGGCTCAAGTGCTGCCTGCGGTACGAGGACCAGACGTACACGGAACTCAAGCAGAGCCTCCCCAAGAGAGGGGTCTTCGTCCAGACGGACAAGGGCGAGGCCAAGGTCATCGACGGGCAGATCCTCACGCAGCTCGTCGTGGTTGAGTTCGAGAACGGCGACAAGGCGTCCTACCGCCTGGACGAGGTCACGATTCTGCCGCCGTCGGCGGTCCGAAGAAGGCCGCCGCAGCAGGGGGAAGGGCCCGCCAACGCGAACCCTCGGGAGGGAGCCTCCAGCGGCCCGCCCGGCCGCGATGCGCGACGACCGGGTCGGGATCGCCCGGGACGAGACCCGCGTCCACCCGTTCACAACGGGCGTCCTCGCGTCCCGCAAGAGCCCCTCGATGGCAACGAGGAACCGCTGGAGCCCTGTGTCGTCGAGCGGCCGGATCGCGATGAGCCCGCGGCGAGACAAGGGGAGCGACCGGCCGACAGGAACCGTCGAGAGGGCGGCCCGCGCGATCCGTCGTCGCGTGAGTCTCGCCGATCGGGTCGAGACCGGCCGGGCCGGGATCGACCCCCGCGCGATTCGCGTCCATCCGGCGGCAATGACAAGCCCCGTATCCAGCAGCAGGGCGCGGAGCAGAGGCCTCCGGCCGGCCAGGAGCCGGCGCCGACCCGCAACGAGAAGCCACAACTTCGCAGCGAGCCGACCCCGGCCCCCGAGCGGGCTCCCGACCCTTCCGGCGACACGCCGCACTGAGAGACAAGGAGAACAATGCCCCGAACGATCGTCGTCACCTCTGCTTTGCCCTATGCCAACGGGCCCATCCACATCGGACACCTCGTCGAATACGTGCAAACGGACATCTGGATTCGCTTCCAGAGGATGTGCGGGAACCGCTGCTTCTACTTCTGCGCGGACGACACGCACGGGACGCCGATCATGATCAGCGCCCGCAACGCAGGGATCACGCCGGAACAGCTCATCGCGGGAATTCACAAGGAGCATACCGCCGACTTCGCCAGCTTCCACGTGGCCTTCGACAACTACTACACGACGCACTCGCCGGAGAACAAGGCGCTCAGCGAGCTGATCTTCACGCGGCTTGACCAAGCCGGCTCGATCGCGAAGCGCCCGGTGGGCCAGACCTACTGCGAGACGGACAAGATGTCGCTGCCGGACCGGTACGTGCGAGGGACCTGTCCCCGCTGCGGCGCCGTCGATCAGTATGGCGATTCCTGCGAGGTCTGCGGCGCGACGTACCGGACCGTCGACCTGGTGCAGCCCCGCTGCTCGTTGTGCGGGAATCCGCCCGTCTTCCAGGAGTCGGAACACTACTTCTTCAAGCTGGCGGACTACGAGAAGCAGCTCAAGGACCTGTTCGCAGCGGGATACACGCAGAAATCCGTCGCGAACAAGCTCGACGAGTGGTTCACCGCGGGCCTGAAGGACTGGGACATCTCGCGGGACGGACCCTACTTCGGGTTCAAGATCCCCGGCGAGGACAACAAATACTTCTACGTCTGGCTTGACGCGCCTATCGGCTACATGGCCTCGGCGCGGAATTACTGCGAGCGGCACGGCCTGAACTTCGACGAGCTGTGGAACAGTCCCGCCAACGAGCTGTACCACTTCATCGGCAAGGACATCATGTACTTTCACGCGTTGTTCTGGCCGGCCATGCTCATGGGCTCTCGCTTCAAGACCGCCAACAAGCTCTTCGTTCACGGGTTCCTCACCGTCAACGGGGAGAAGATGAGCAAGTCCCGCGGGACGTTCATCAAGGCCGGCACCTACGCGAAGCACCTGGACCCCGAGTGCCTGCGATACTACTACGCCAGCAAGCTGACGGACGCGGTCGAGGACATCGACCTGTCGTTCCAGGACTTCGTCGGCAAGACGAATTCGGACCTCGTCGGCAAATACGCCAACCTGGCGTCCCGTTCGGGTCCCATGCTGACGCGACAGTTCGGAGGCCGGCTCGGCGTGCTGGACGCGGAAGGTCGGGAACTCGTCGCGTGTCTGACCGCGGTCCAGGAACAGATCGTCGCGGGCTACGAGGGTCTGAACTACGCGACTGTCGTTCGCACGATCAGCGCGTTGGCCGACGACGCGAACCGCTACGTCGAGCAGAATCAGCCTTGGGCGACCGCCAAGACGGACCCCGCCAGGGCGCTGACCACGCTGACCGCGGTGCTCAACGCGGTGCGGGTCCTGACGATCTACCTCAAACCGATTCTGCCGGTGTTCGCGCAGAAGGTGGAGAAATTCCTTGGCGTGGGTCCGCTGCAGTTCGCGGACGTGGAAAAGACATTGGAGAACCACCAGATCGGTGCGTTCGAGCGATTATTCGAGAGAATTGACGAGGACAAGGTAACCGCCATGGTAGAAGAAAGCAAAGAAGGCCAGGCTCCGTCCGCTGCGGTCCCCGCGGCACCCACGGCTGCTGCGGCCTCTGTGCCGCCGCACGTCGGCGGCGTCGAGCCGATCAAACCGGAATGCACGATCGATGATTTCGCCAAGATCGACCTGCGTGTCGCGAAGGTCCTCAGCGCCGAGCGGGTCGCGGGCGCCGACAAGCTGATTCACCTGGTCCTGGAAACGGGGCTTGGCCAGAGGAACGTCATGGCCGGCATCGCCACCGCCTACGAGCCCGAGAGCCTCGTCGGCAGGCACGTGGTCTACTTTGCCAACCTGAAGCCTCGCAAGATGAAATTCGGCTTGTCCGAGGGCATGATTCTCGCTTCCGGTTCCGGCGGCAAGGAGATCTTTGTCCTGTCGCCCGACGCGGGCGCCGTGCCCGGACAGCAGATCCATTAGGATTGTCGATTTACGATTCACTATCTGCGATTTTCGGGTGTCGCGACAGCCCGATAGCAGATAGTCAATGGTAAATAGCAGATATGAAGAAGAGCATCGAAGAGATTGCCCGCCAGGCCGGGCGGTACAGTCCGGCTGCATTCCGGTTCGTCTACGAGGGTCTCGCCTATACGATCCAGAACGTCACGAAGGAGCCCCGTCACGTGAGCGGCCAGACGCTCTGCGAGGGGCTGCGACGGATGGCCCTTGAGCGGTATGGGCGTCTGGCCTTGTTGGTCCTCGGGTCGTGGGGTCTGCGAACCACACGCGACTTCGGCGAGATCGTCTACATCCTCATCGACAGCGAGTGGATGAGCGCCCAGCCCACGGATTCCATCGACGACTTCAACGACGTGTACGACTTCCAGGCCGCCTTTCGCGAGCAGTTCACGTTCTGACGGTTCCTCCGTGTTGTCCCCTTGTGGGTGGCGGGAGTCGTCGCCGCCTCGCGTCTCGCCGGCTTCTCGCCCAATCGCGGAGGTGGTCGTTGACCCGGCCGGTCGCCTGTGGTACGGTGGGCCCATCGGCATGGTTGACATGGTGCTTGGAAAGGAGCAGTGATCTATGCGTCGAGATGTGACACGTCGGGCGTTTCTTCGTAGGGCGGCGGTGGCGGGATCGGGACTGGTCATTCTGTCCAACGCGAGATTGCTGCGCGGAACGCAGGCCAACAGCAAGCTGAACATCGCGGCTATCGGCGTCGCCGGTCGGGGCGGCGACGACGTCAACGGCGTCGCGAGCGAGAACCTCGTCGCGCTGTGCGACGTCGATGACTCTCATGCCGCCAAGACCTTCGAGCGGTTCCCGTCGGCGAAGAAGTACAAGGACTTCCGCAAGATGCTCGACGAGATCCACGGGCAGATCGACGCGGTGGTGGTCGGGACACCAGACCACACGCACGCCCCCGCGGCGGCGATGGCCATGAGGCTTGGCAAGCACTGCTACTGCGAGAAGCCGCTCACGCACAGCGTCTACGAGGCCCGCGTGCTGGGGACGCTCGCGAACGAGAAGAAGCTCGTCACGCAGATGGGCACGCAGATCCACGCGGGCACGAACTACCGTCGCGTCGTGGAACTCGTCCAGACGGGAGCCATCGGCACGATCGGCGAGGTCCACGTCTGGATGGGCGCCAACCTCGAAGGGCCGGCGGTCCCGACGGACCGGTCGCAGCCCGACGCGCCGACGGATCGGCCGGAAGTGCCGGCCTCGCTGGATTGGGATCTGTGGCTCGGACCCGCGCCGTATCGGCCTTACAGTCCGTCCTACGCGCCGTTCCAGTGGCGGTACTGGTGGAACTTCGCGAACGGCCAGCTCGGCGATTTCTTCTGCCACTTCTGCGACCTGGCGTTCTGGGCGCTCAAGCTGCGTCACCCGCTGACGGTCGAAGCGGAAGGTCCGCTGCATCCCGAGAGCACTGCGAAGTGGACCATCGCGAAGCAGCAGTACCCCGCTCGTGGGGAGCTGCCGCCGGTGGCGCTGACCTGGTACAATGGCGGGCCCTATCCGGCCTTCATGAAGGAGCGGAACATCCCCGCCTGGAACAGCGCGGTCCTGTTCATCGGCTCCAAGGGCACGCTCATCTCCGACTACAACAGACATCTCCTGCTGCCCGAGGCGCAGTTCGCCAATTTCCAGCGGCCCGCGCCGTTCATTCCCGACTCCATCGGGCACCACGAGGAGTGGATCGCGGCCTGCAAGAAGGGCGGCCCGACCACGTGCAATTTCGACTACTCCGGTGCCCTGACGGAGGCGGCTTTGCTGTGCAACGTCGCCCTCCGCACGGGCGAGAAGCTCACGTGGGATGCCAAGAACCTCAAGGCCGTCGGCTGCGCCAAGGCCGATGCGTTCCTCCGCCGCGAGTACCGCAAGGGCTGGACGCTCTAGGCATTGATGATGGATGCCCTTACGGGCACACTACAAACGCGACGCGAATCATTGAGGCGACTTGACCAGGGCGGGCAGGCGGCCTGCCAGGCCGATGCGGTCGTCCTGGACGATGAGCACGCCGGCGATGCCTTGGATTGTCATGATCCGCTCCAGTGCGGCATCCACGTCGGCAACGGTTCGGACGAGGTTCGCGGCCTGCGTGGCTGCTGCGTCGGCCAAGGCGGCGTCCTTGGCGATGATGGTGGCTAAGTCGCACCGGCCCAGGCTCATGGAAGGACCCATCTTGCCCGACGACGAACAGACGGCCAGCGGCGTCTGGTCGGGCTCGATGCGGAAGGCGAGCCGGTTGGCCAGCGGGATCGTGCCCGTGCCGAGCGAGACGATCACCGGTTCGACTGCCTGGAGGTAGATATCGCCGCCGTTGTCCACGATGGCCTCGTCAGCTCCCGCGGCCAGGGCGGCCTTGGCCGACCACTGGGCCATCGCGCCCGCGACCGCGGCCATCGGCCCGACGCCCACGAGTTCCGCGGCCCACGCCATGTGCCTTGCGATTTCGGGGGCGTCCTCATGGAGTCCGAGCGGCACGAGCGATTCCTGGAACTCGGGATGCCGGCGGATGTAGTCTTCGAGGATATGGCGCTGGCGGACGATCTCGGCAGTCGCCGCGTCGAACCGGTCGCAGCAGATCCGCAGGACCGCCTCGCGGTAGGTGAACGTGCGATAGACCCGGCTATGAGACATAGCATTTTCGACTTATGATTTACTATTTACGATTGGAGCACACGCACAGTGAGAGCCCAAATCGTCAATCGTAAATAGTAAATGTCAGAACGCCGACGCGCAGGCCTCGAATGGACAGATGCGGATGCAGGCCAGGCACTCGATGCAGGCGTCCTCGTCGAACGCGATCCGCCGGGTTGCAGGGTCCGCGATGTGCAGCGCGTCGGTGGGGCAGTGCGTGACGCACTGGCCGCAGTGGGTACACCGGTGTTCGTCCCAGGTGACGCCCTTGCCGCTGTTGTTGACGGTGACGTTGCAGCTCTTGATGAAATCCATGGCCTTCTGGATGTCCTGTTCGGTCCCGCGGACGTCGAGGACGAGATAGCCTTCCTCTTCGGGCGTCACCTTGGCGCGGTACACGTTCACCACGAGATTGTGGTCTTTCACCAAATGGTAGATGATCGGCTTCTCGCAGTCGTACCGCGGGAAGAACAGGACCAGCTTCTTCGTGAGGATCTGGCTCATGACGGCTTCCTTCTGATCACGAGGGATTTCATCGCGGTGTCCTTGGGCAGCGTCTGGATCGGACGGGAGACGAGGAAGTCGCCCCGTCGGATCTCGTCGGCCAGCAGGTGGGCGATCTCCAGGGCCTTGTGATAGGAGGACATCGAGCCGACGATGATCTTCTTGCCGTCGATGTCGATCTCCCCGCTGCGCAGTTGTTCGTAGCTGACGTGGCAGATCACGCGTCCGGTCTTCTGGGGGTAGTCGGTGCCGTAGTCGATGACCGGCGCCAGGATGTCCCGGTCGCGGACGCACGTTCGCTGGAGGACCTTTTCGTTGAGGACGGGGATGGGGATTCCGACGCCCAGGGCGAGGGAGACGCCGTAACCGCGGAGGCTCACGCCGCGAACGAACTCCGGCTTCATCCGTTTCATGTCCGCGGTCAAAGCGAGCGTTCCGGCCCCTTCCTTGGGCACGCCGTCCGAAGTCCGCTCGCAGTTGCCGGCGTGCTGCGTGCCCTCCGAGTAGACGTGACCCTGGGCGCCCGCCAGCCAGACCCGCGTGCCCACTCCGATGGTCTCGTAGTACGGATCGTTCAGCAGGGGGGACAACTGGCCCGCGGAGCAGTAGCTCGCATTACCCCGACGCGGCTCGAGCACGCCCAGATACGTGTAGATCGTCCGATCCGAGTCGTTGATCGCGACGTTGTAGTTCTGGTAGCAGTTGCGCGGGTTGACCATGGTTGCCTGGTTCACGTCGGCCAGGGTGAAGTACGTTCGGATCTCGCGACGCGGGTAGTCGTCCGTCCCGTAGGACAAAGCGAAGAGCTGCAGCGACTTGCCTGCGACGAGGTCCTCGATGACGTGTCCGCCGCCGTAGCGGAACTCGCCCGGCGGGTACATGTTGGCGGGGTCCCCGTGGCGCAGTTGCGTGGCGCCGAGGTAGACGTCCACCGCTGCGATGCCGGTGTAGACCAGGACGTCCTCGATCCAGGCCTCGGACATGCGGATCTTGGGCTTGGAGTGCCCGAAGTTGAGGAAGCAGCCGGAGGAGCACATCGGCCCGAAGGTGGCGGTCGTGACCACGTCCACCTCCCGGGCGGCGGCCTCCAGGCCCTTCTTATCGACGTAATCCATGATCTCGTCGGCGGTCAGCACGACGGCCTTGCCCGACTCGATCCGGTCATTGATCTGTTCGTAGGTTTTCATTGGCAGCGTTTACCCTATTGGACATCGACGCAGGCGAACTCGCCCGGCGTATTGCGGACGTAGATCCGCCCGTTCGCCAGGACGGGCGTCGTCCAGCACTGCTCCTTCGACAGGATCTGGGCGCGGGCCAGGACGTCGAACTTCTGCGAATCGGCCTTTGCGACGACCAGCTCGCCCTTGTCGCTCGTGAGGATCAGGCGGCCGTCGGCGGTCATCATGAGCGAACCCTTGCCGAGGCTCTTGTCCTGCCACTGCTGGCTGCCGTCTTGGAGCTTGAGGCACTTGAAGACGTCCTCGTCGAAGCCGTAGATGAAGCCGTCCCGCAGGATCGGGGAGTTGATCTGCATGGCCATGACCTTGTTCTCCCAGACCTTCTTGACGTTGCCGCCGGAGACCTCCAGCAGGCTGCAACCCCTGTTGTAGCCGCTCGATATGAAGATCTGGTTGCCGACGACGATCGGGTCGGGGGCGTTCACCTCGTATTTCGTCTTCCAGGGGTACTGCCAGAGCAGTTTGCCGTCGGCGGGATTGACCGCCACCAGCGTCACCTCGCCGAACAGGGCCAAGCCGGCCTTGCCGTCCATCGTGAACGGCACCGGCGTCGCATATCCGCACTTGCCCTTGTCGCTCTGCCAGACGAGGTCGCCTGTGTTCTTGTTCATCGCCAGGCCCGCGACGCCGACGTTCAGAACCACCTTGTCGTCCACGATCAGGGGTGAACTCGAAAGATGCCACGTCGGCAGCTCGAAGCCCAGGCCCTTGTTCAACTGCTTTTGCCAGAGGACCTTGCCGGTCTTGGCGTCGAGGCAGAAGAAATCGCCCATCTTGCTGAGCGTGTAGACCTTGCCTGCGTCCACGGTCGGCGTCGAGAGGGTGCCGCCTGGGTAGTACTTCGCTTCGAGCGGACAGGAGTACGAGTGCTTCCAGAGTTCCTGGCCGGTTTGGGCGTCGAAGCAGTAGACGGTGTCGATATTGGTCTGCTTGCCGCTGTTGCCCATGGCATAGACTCGCCCGTCGGCGACGGCGGTCGTGGAGTAGCCCATGCCCACCGACTTTTTCCAGAGGACCTTCGGCCCGGCGTTGCCCCACGTGGAGTTCCAGTTGGTCTCCTGGCTGATTCCGTTGTGGTCCGGCCCGCGGTAGCAGGGCCAGTCGGCCCCGAACGTCGCCTGGCCGATCCCCGCCAGAACCACCAAGGCCGTCAGTACGGTCGTCCTCTGTCGAGTGGTCTTCATTCGTATTCTCCTTGTGCAGGATTCTGTCTGTTCTGCTGCTTATACGCAAAGCTGCTATTCTACTGTGCCGACGGGCAGGGCGAAAGGGCCTGACGCCGATTTGCCGGTTGGGGTTCGCGCCAAGGGCGGTCAGGATCGGGGGGTCTGCCAGGAGCGCCGCGACGCTCGTTGCACCGCGGCCAGCAGGCTGCGGATCGTTCGATGGATGTCCGTGGGGACCCGCAGGGGCCTCTGCTGCAGCAGGGCGGTCTGGGCGTCGAGGTCCAGGAGCGAGACCAGCAGGCTCACGAGGCCATGAATGTCAGGCTGGGGGAGGTGTTCCGAGTTTCTGCGGACCCACAGAGTGCCCGCCCGGCACTCGATGTGGGCGGCCAACAGGCCGAAGCAGCCCGTCGGGGCAAGGACGACGTTGGGCAGGTCGAGCGCGCCATGGCACCTGCCCTGGGAGGCAAGCTGATGCGTGATCGCGATCGTCTGCCTGAGCAGGATCGTCATGACCGGGAGGGTGTCGTGAGGCCGTTTCTGCAGGACGTGCCTCCATGTGTCGCTCAGGGTCGAGCAGACCGGCAGCGGCTCGACCAGGTAGGCGCTGCCGGCCACGGCGAAGAAGTCCGTGAATCGCGTCACGAAGGGCTTTCGGAAGTCGGGCGGCTCCCGATCCACGATGATCGGTCCCAGCGCGGTCAGCGAGGCGGCGGGTCGGAACTTGTGCAGGAGAACCGGTGTTCCGTCTTCGCGGCGGGTCGCGCGGAACGACTGCGCCCTGGCGCAGGCGCCGATCTCGGCGGCCCCCTGGATCGCGAAATCGCGAAGGGTCGTTGCCGCGCTGGTGGTGCGCGTGTATGGGGCGCTGCATGTCATAGCTCTCTTTCTTTTCGGTTACGCCGCACGGGAGCTTTAACTCCTCCGTCTGCTGGGTGCAGGGGGGCATATTTACCGGACGACAGAGTTGCAGGGTCTCCCGCAGGGGCCGCTCCGGGGAGAATGTCACCGACTCTGTTATTTTTTTCTCGTTCGGCGTGTTTTGGGCATCAACATCGGGGGGGCGTCAAGCGCCTCTTATGGGAGCCCGGAATGGGTTCGAGGGACGGTCGCATTCGGAGATCGGCTCGCGTTTCGTTTCGAAACGAAGGGCCGGCGGTTCAAGGGAGGTCGGCAGTCGATGGATCGAGTATGCGGAACCTGTGAGCATTTCTCACCGGCTCACACGTGCATCGAGAAGCCCACCTGGGGCTATTGCACGAGAGGAATCGGCGGCAAAGGCGGACACGCGGATCGGGAAGACGCGACCCGGTTCACCTGGGCCGATGCTGTGTGCCGTGATTACAGACCGAGGGAACCTGCTTCATCCCGGCGCCCGGCCGAGAGCCCCCATTGACCGGGGGCCGGCTCGAGTCTATAATGGAGGCATGAAGTTCCGTGGATCCACGCTGATCGAGTTGGTCGTGGCGATGGCGGTTGTCACGTTATTGATGGGCGTGTCGGCGGGGGTCCTGGGACACACTCGCGAGCATGCCCGGACGGTCGTGTGCGCCAGTCGGATCAGGCGGTTGGCTCAGGGGCTGGTGAGCTACCAAACCGAGAACGGCACATTTCCCTACGGTTTTCGAATGCGTTCCTCACCGGTGCGGTCTCGCGACCAGTATGCCGGGAGCGCCGGCGCGGTCGATCTGCCGGGATGGTGGTGGTTTGACAGTTTCCTGACGGTCGATCATGCCACCGGCGCGGGCGAGGAGGTGCTCGTCTGCCCCTCGAAACGCCAGGATCACGTCTCGCTGGCGGCCGACGTGCTCTGTGGAAACTACGGCGCCAATCTCTCCCTGTGTCGGGTGGAGGGGTACACCTCTCCCTATGTGAGCAGCTTCGGGGGCCCGGCACTGTCCTGTGGGCAGATCCCCCGGCCGGCGGAAACGCTCTTGCTGGTGGACAGCGGCTATGCTCTGATCAGTTGGTGGCACGCGAGCGAACGGTCGCCTGTTTCGCTTCCGCCGGCCTCTCTGTTGCTGGGCGGAGTCCAGCACGCGGCCTACGTGCCGGGCATGGCGATCAACGCGGAGAAAGAGGCCCTTTTGCCCGGACAGCACGACGACGCCAAAGGCGGTCGCCACCCGCACAAGACGGTGAACGTCGGATTCGCCGACGGCAGCACTGCGTTGAGGAAGGCGGATGATCTGCTGGTCGAGCGAACCGCGGAAGGCCGCTGGAACAACAGTCCCCTCTGGCACCCCCACGGCGATACGGTCACTGGGGCGCAGACAGCGCCGTGAGGGCCCGGTCCATCTCCGACGGGCTGGGGTATTCGAATCTCGTGGTGCGGGCGCACATCTGGGACGATTGCAGCGAGCGGTGCTGCGTGTACTCGATCTTCACGGGCAGTTGCCGCCGGGGGTCCATGAAGATCTTCCAGTGACGCGATACCGCGGCGCCGGTACTGCTGCGTCCGACCCGGGTCAGTTCATACACCGACCAGGACTCACCCGGCCGGTCGGAAGCGACCGGGTCCGCCTCCGAGAGGGGGGCGTCGGCCAGCACGCCGGGCAGCAGCTCCCGCAGCGTCCGATTGAGATATTCCGTGCAGTTGGCCACCTCCGCCGGCTCCAGGTTGACTGTACGCGGGGCGTGTCCCGCGTCGATCATGGTCTTCTGCCGGAGGGCCAGCCGATAGAGGGTCCGCTGGTCGCCGATCCTGATTGCGACGATCTGCCGATCTCCCGCGACCCATGTTTCGTCGTCCGGCTCCGAACCGTTATGGGCGAACCTGGCGATGTAGACGTTGGTCATTCCCGAGACGGCCTTGCGGATCTGGCCGGCGTTCATGCCGGTCGCCGTGGGCTGGTGCAGCAGGAGCAGGAGCAAGAGTACGATCACCAAGGCCACGGCGGTCCGGAGGGCCGTCTTGACAGGGGAACCGGCCCTGTGACCGGTCGGCGCCGCCGGCGCAGGTTCATCGAGCCCGTCGGGTCCGCGGCCGACAGCCGCCGACGAGGGGTCCGGCCGGATGATTGACCTGTCGAGAGGATAGGGATACGCGAGCCCTTGCGTCTTTCCGTCGAGGTCCTGCAGGTTCTCCTCGGATCGGAACACCGTGCATACCGTCGAATCGGGCCGCTCGGCGATGGCTTGAATCGTCCGACGCATCTGCTGAACCCTCGCCAGGCAGCGAGGGCAGGTCTGTGCATGCACGGCGACGGCGTCTGTCCGTCCGTCCATTCCGACCGTCGCGGGCGCGTCCGGGCCCGGAGGCATCGCGAGGTCGAAGAGGTCGGCGGGTGTGACCTCGTCGCACGTCAGGATGCCGGTCGGCCCGGCTCGATGGGACAGATCAGCCGCCAGCGTCGTCGAGCCTCCCGGTTCGCAGCATGAAGGGTCTTGGGCGGGAATCCGCCCGTAGAACCCCGCCAGCCGGCTCAGTTGATCCGCTCGAAGGCCCAGCTTGCGGATCGATGCCAAGTCTTCGATGCACTGAGGGCAGCTCCCCACGTGGAGGATAATAGGCGTGAGGACCCTGATCCGCCGCGAGGGGATCAGCAGATCGGGCAGGAACGGCTTGACCTGGGAACAGCGGACCGGCTTGCCGAGAAACGCGAATTGCCGGCTCAACGCCTCAATGGCCTCCTCGCTCGCCGACGCATCGGATGAATCGGACTTTTTCCCGGTCTGAGACAGGACCTCGTGCAGCCGGGCTAGTTGTTCCTGACAGACTGGGCAGGTTTTGACGTGGCGGCCTATGGCCTCCGGCACCACATCGTCGTTTCTCCGCAGAAGCTCATAGTAATACTCCCTTGCCCTTTGACAGAGGCTCTCGCCGTCTCCCGACATTGTCATAGCAACCCCTCATTCCGCCGCCAACCTCCTGCGGAGCTGCTGAAGTCTGCGCAAGCCCGCCGACAGGTACCGGCTGACGGTCCGCTTGTTGATTCCCATTCGCGTCGCGATTTCCAGGATGCTGCAGTCGTCACGATACCTCAACGCAAAAGCCTGACCCTCCCGCTCGGGCAGAAGATGAGCCAAACGGGAGACCGCCGCATTCTTCTCGTCCCCGGTAAAGGCGCTTTCCGACCCGCTCGTGTTGATGGAAATCCTGCCTTCCTCCAAGTATTTTTCTATCGCCCGGGCGTACACCTGCTCGATTCGGGCCATATTGATCACATGATGCACGACGGCTCGGTACAGGTATCCTTCGATGTTCTGCCGATGTTCTGCACGTCCGTCGGGATCGGCTTCTCGATCAGGACGAGGTAGAACTCCTGGTACAAATCCTCGCCGTCGAGCCTTCCGCTCGCCTGAAACGAGATGACGCGGCGAATGAAATCGCCATATCGGGCGAAAATGGCAGCAGCCCGCTCAATGGCCCAGTCGTTACTATCCACTGCTGTCCTGACTCCGATCACACCCGGTTGCTCCGGGAGCAGCCCCTCACGCCCACGCGACAATCGTTACGTCTCATAACATCGGCTGCGTCGGCCAGACCGGAATCTCATTATACCGCAAACGACAGGAAACACAACTGCCTCTGCACTTTTTCCCGAGGCAATCGCCATTACCGACCCGCCCCTTTGGTCTTGAAGCGGACCACGACGGGGGCCAGCGGGACGCCTTCCTCGCTGCTGAATCCAAGGTACCCCTCGGCGTTCAGGCCGAAGCGGTACTCCCTTCCTGCCTCCAGCTCGACCGGCATGGTGAACACCCGGCGCTGTGCGTCATATCCGACCGATCCGGTGCTCCTGGGCACCTCGCTCGGAGAACCGAGGGTAACGACGGCCCAGCCCGGGCTCCTCATCGGGCGGTCGAACGTGACGATAATTGCCTGGAGACTCGGATCCACATCCTCGTCGCCGTTGGGCGGGATCATGCCGACGATCTGGGGACTCTTCTGTCGCCATTCCTGCATCTGCTTGGCCTTGTCGGCCTGGATGGCTCCCAGCTTTGCGTCGGCATTCCTGGCGTAGTTGTCGAAGAAGGCGATGATCCTGGGGAAGAACTGGGCCAAGTCCTCGTATTCGCGGGGCTGTTGGTCGTACTCCGCGAGAACCTCCGTCAGTTCGCCCACCCAGAAGAAGCTCCTCGATTTCTCGTACTCAATGGCCTTCTGCATCGCGGCCGGCCCCTCGGTTGCCATGACATAGCGCAGTCCGCAGGCCCGGACGAGGGATTCGTACATGATCGTCCTCCAGCCGGAATACGCTTGCCTGCGCATCTCGTCGCGGACGTACCGCTCGATGGTCTCACCCGGCCCCTGCAACTGGCCGGCAAACCGATCCATCAGCGGGTTCGTGTAGGAATGGGTGAACTCGTGGATGATGGTGGGTACGACGTCCGGCGGGAACTTCGGGTGCCCCAGAAGATTCGTGCTCCAGACGCCAATGATGGAATACAACTCTTCCTGGCCGTCCGGCTTCGTGTAATGCGGACCGTAGCATCCGCCGCCATTGAGCATGCCCAGGACCAGATGGAATTCGGCGCCTTCGCGGGGGCCGAAGAAGCTGTCGAACCACTCGAGATGGGCGTGTTGGTCCAGCAGCTCCTGCATGCGATGGACCCCGATCCGGTACAGAGGCTCGTGCTGGTCCAAAAAGCCCTTCACCTGGGCTTCCAGAACGAACCTGCGGGCCAGATTCAGGAACTCCCTTGCGGTCTCAGGGGTCCATCGTGAGTCCAGGGATCGCGGCGGCGGAGAGAAGGGGATCCTCTCCTGGAGGGTGACCGCGTCCGTCACGTGTACCGCCATGCACATCACCGCGTCGTAGCTGACCCCCTGCGTCTCTCGGAGCCTCTTGGCCAGACGCACGACCGCGTGGTTGCGGAACGGGCCGAAATGACTGTCCACGTCGCGGACGTAGGAGGCGACCTTGCCCTGGTTGTATTCCGGATTGCCCGCCAGGCGGAAGATGATGGACATCAGCTCCACGCGAGGATCGACCGTGACCGTGATCCGTGGTCCCTTCGGCGTTTCCGTCGGCACTGAATTGGCCGCATACGCCATATCTGCCTCGCTGAGCCAGAAGAGGAGTACGATGCCGCAGAACACGGTTCTACTCATGGTTCATCTCCCTATCATGTTCGGTTCAGAACGCGTTGTCCACACCAAATCGCGATGTCGCTTTCCCGACATCTTATCACATGGAGCGGGGTCGAGGAAGCAGTGGGGCGCCGCAGGCGGAGAGGCGATTTTCGGATTGTCTATCCTCTGGGGCCCGGCTATAGTCTGCAGGCGGTCCGGAGCCCCGACCGATCTGGTGAGCGCTCGGCCTGAACTCAAAGAGGTGACACCTCGTCGTCATGCAGACGAATTGATGTGCATCGAGAAGAGATTGTATCTATGAAGAGACTGACTCGTCGTGCGTTGTTGCGCTCCGGGGCGACCGGGCTGGCCGCCTTGGGTCTTCCTGCGATCATTCCGTCTTCAGTGCTTGGCGCCGATGGCGCCGTCGCACCCAGCGATCGAATCCACATCGCCCAGATCGGGTTCGGCTGGATCGGCGGCAGCCACCTGGACACGCTCCTGAATCGCACGGACGTTCGGTACGTCGCGGCCTGCGACGTCAACGGCCAGAAGCTTGCGGAGGTCCACAAGAGAATCGTCGCCAAGCACGCCGAGGACCCGGCCAAGGCCGGCAATCCGGATTGCGCCGCCTGCCGCGACTTCCGCGAGATGCTGGCCCGCGACGATCTGGACGCGGTCGTGATCGCGACGCCCGACCATTGGCACGCGCTGATCTCGATCTACGCGGCGAAGGCGGGCAAGGACATCTACTGCGAAAAGCCGATGACGTTGACGATCCGAGAGGCGAGGGCGGTCGTTGACGCGGTCCGACGCTACAATCGCGTGTTCCAGACGGGCAGTCAGCAGCGTTCCAACGTGTTCGGTCCCTTCCGACGCGGCGCCGAGCTCGTCCGCAACGGGCGGATCGGAACGGTGCGCTCGATCGACGTCTCGACGGGCGATCCGCCGATCCCCTGCGATCTGCCGGCCGAGCCGCAACCCGCGGATTTCGACTGGGACATGTGGCTCGGCCAAACCCCCTCGCGGCCTTACCATTCGAAGCTGGCGTCGATCAACTGGCGACCCTACCGCGAGTACTGCGGCGGCGGATTCGCCGACATGGGCGCCCACCACTTCGACATCGCGCAGTGGGCCCTCGGCATGGACGACAGCGGCCCGGTCAAGGTGTACCCGCCCGATGGGGACAAGCGCCCTCGCGTGAGTTTCGAGTACGCCAACGGCGTCGTCATGAACCACGTCGGCGGCAACTGTCTCGGCCTGACCTTCTACGGCTCCGAGGGCACCCTCTACGTCGGCCGGGACGGGCTCTGGACGAAGCCCGAGTCCATCGCCCAATCGCCGATGGGATCGAACGACGCCCAGCTCGACGAGAGCAACGACCACCACGGCAACTGGCTGGATTGCATT
The DNA here is from genome assembly GCA_035342095.1 of Sedimentisphaerales bacterium. GTDB lineage: Bacteria > Planctomycetota > Phycisphaerae > Sedimentisphaerales > Anaerobacaceae > PLanc-01. The sequence continues at coordinate 66,102 of DAOQWL010000001.1, forward strand.
CGCAGTCGCCGCAAGTGCATTGCGGATGTGGAGATCGGCGCCCGCTCGGCGACGATCTGTCACCTGGGCAATATCGCCTACCAGCTCCGGCAGGAGTTGACCTGGGACCCGGTCCGAGAGCGTTTCGTCGGCAACGAAGAGGCGAACAAGCTCCTGTCCCGCCCGATGCGAAGCCCCTGGCGCCTGTAGGTCAAGGACAGTTGGGAGTGTGCCACCATGCAGAAACATCTCATGAATCGTCGGCATTTCTTTGGCAGTGCGCTCGTCGGGACGACGGCAGCCGGTATGGCCGCTTCGGCCCGCGCCAATGACAAGGAATCGCAACTTCTGGAGAAGGACATCTCCGAGGCGATCGCGACCATCCCCCTGTTCTGTGCCCACGAACACTGGGGCAGCATCGACGCGATGGGCATGAGTGCGTACGGGTTCCGCACCGATTGCGAGGCGGGGGCCGTGCCCCGGCGCGAGGTGTCGGTGTGGGACCTCGTGCTGGATCCCTATTTCGGCGGGTGGATCTCGACTGCGGGACACGATGTCGCCGCCTTCGCCCGAAAAGCGGGATGCAGCGATCCGTTCCAGTGGTGGCGCAATGCCCCGCAGGCGATGCTGGATCGCATGTTGCCTGTCATCCGCGAGCAGCGGTTGACCGGGGGATTCCAGTGCTTGCGACGCGGTATTCTGGCCCTGCACCAGGCGGATCTCGGCACGGACGATCTCCAGGCGTGGAAGAAAGCAGACGCCGGCATAGCCGCCGCCTACGCGGACATCTTCGAATGGTACCGCGAGGCCATGACGCGTGTGCATTTCAGCGACCTGATCCGTCCCATCCATCCGGAGTTCTTCTACGACCGGGAGGCGAAGGCCGACGACGAGGAGTCCTTCACCAAAACCCTCCTGCGTGTGGACCCGCTACTGACGTTGTGGCCCGCCCAGTGCCCCCGTCGCGACAGGCTCGCGGAGTTGACGGGCGTGGAGCCGCGAGACGCCGTGTCCTGGCGCGCGTTCATTACCGCTCTGTTCGATCACGCCGCCAGGAAGGGCAATCTGGGCATCAAGCAGTTGCAGGCCTACAGCCGGGACTTGGATTACGTGCCGCGTTCCGACGCGGAAACGCGGTTCTCGGGGGACCTGACGCCGACGGAACGACGCTGCTTCGAGGATTGGGTGATGCACGAGTGCTGCAAGCAGGCCCACGAGCGACACTGGCCGCACCAGATCCACGTGGGCACGCACAACCTGCCTCGCTCGTCCCCGCTGCCGCTCGGCGCGCTGGCGTCTCGCTACCCGAACATGCGGCTGGTGCTGCTGCACTGCTGGCCGTACATCGAGGAATCCGCCTATCTCGCCAAGCTGAGACCTCAGGTGTACCTGGACGCCTGTTGGCAGGTCATCCTGAATCCGGCCTTTCTGGAGCAGTCCCTGGACGCCTGGCTGGGCTATGTGCCCATCACGAAGATCATGTGCTCGCAGGATGCCACCAGCGTGGAGATGGCCGCGGGCGCGTCGCTGCTGGTGCGCGAGACGCTGAGTCGTGCGCTGGCCGCACGCCACCGACAAGGCATCGCCGAAACGCCCGCACTATTCGCCATGGCCGAAGACATCCTCCACAACAACGCGGGACGAGTCTATGGTCTCCTCGCTGAGTAGCCTATGCTTCGTGCGTGGCCTCGGTCGGTGAAGAACAAAGGGGAGCAGGTACTCGCGAGGACGGATGGGCGTAACGATGCCTACATCCAAAGCCTGATCCTCCTCTTCCCCTCAACTGTCATCGTGGAGGCGTCGGTCGTCGGTCTTCTCGCGGTCGGTAGTCGCGCGGGTCGAGGCAGGCATCGTAGGTTGCGCGGTCGATGCGTATCCAGTCGGTCCTGTTGATACCGCGGGTGTTGACGCAGGTCGGGCTGATGGGAAAGGCGCAGGCGACCTTGATCCACCGGTTCTCGCCCATGGAGATTGCACGGACTTCGTCAGCAACCTCGGAGAGGTCCTGATCCTGACTGAAGATCAGAGCAACGTCGCACTCGCCGTTTCTTGCAGCGGCCACGACATCCAGAGCAAGGCGGACATCGATTCCCTTCTCGTTGCCGACAAGAACCGTGGTGAGCGACCCGCCGGGAAGTCTGACAGTCTGGTTGCGGTACTTCAGGAGGCGGAAGAAGGTCTGGATGCCGACTCGCCCCATTTGGGCGAGTTTGGCTGTCCAGAAATGATTCCAGAAGGGGTCGTCGTCCGGACTTGGCATACCCGTGTAGAAGCAGATCTTCAGCAGTTGCCAGGTTTGAGCCTGACATATAGCCCTTGCCAGCCTGAGCGGGTCGTAGTTCGGCCACGAGTAGCCGAAGGCATTCTTCGCGGCGTAGAAGAGGTTCTGGCCGTCAAAGAAAGCGATGACGCGTTTGGCGGATGGTTCGAGAGGCATATCTCCCCGCTTGGATAAGCCCTATAAAAGCAAAACCCCGCCAGAGGCCTTTCGGCGTGTCCGACGGGGAGTAGATCAAATCCACTATCATCCGTACACCTTAATTATCGGTTTGGTTCACGAAAAAGTCAAGGCCAAATCCTGCGAAGCATAAGATCATTGAAACGGATACATTGGTTCAAGTCAACATGCTTGTGTCGGCAGTCCTCGTCAATCCTGGAGGCATTGCGACACGATCTGTTCGGCGGAGCCCAACTCGCCTGCCTCCTCGGTCGGGCCCCAGAACTCGGCCAGGGTGGGGCCGTCCTGGCGGCAGTGGTCGTGGAAGAGGAACTGGCGGATTTCGTAGGGCCAGACCTGCCGGCCGATGCGGTAGTACCATTTCATCGCGTCGCGGATGGGCAGGTCGGGGTGTGCGAAGAGCCGTCGCAGAGACCTCGGCCGGAATTGCATGACCGCCTCGATAAACTTCACCCATATCAAGACCCGCCAAGGCGACATATGCCGGCTGGCGAGCACCTGGTGCTTGTAGTCCCACTTGGAAAGGTCCGTTTGCACGACCCGCCTGTCGGAGGCCATGTGGAAATAGGGCGTCCAGTGGTGCGGCGTGGCATACAGCATTTGGATCTGGTCCGGGTCGTAGGAGACCAACTGTCGCAAACCCCGCCAGTAGTCGCGATCCGTCTCGTCGTCGAACCCGACGACGTAGGTCGCCATCGAGAGGATGTTGTGCCGGCGCAGCAGGCGGATCGCCTCGCGGTCCTTGGCGGTGGTGCCGCCTTTGCGGATCTTGCGGAGCGTCTCTTCGTTGTAGCTCTCGATGCCCAGGAGCAGTCGGGCGAAGCCGGCCTGCTTGTAGAGGTGCAGGATGTCCGCGTCGCGGACGATGTCGTCCGCCCGCGTGGAGCCGACCAGCGTCAGCGGGACGTTCTCGGTGATGAGCGCCTCGAGGAAGGCCCGCCAGGCCGGTCGGGACGCGTTCGGATTCTCATCCGCGAAATCGATGACTTCTACCCCGTGGGTCCGGTGCAGCCAGGCGAGTTCGGCCGCGAGCTTCTGCGGGTCGCGGTGCCTCCAACGTCTCCAGAAAGGGTGCTGGCCGCAATAGTTGCACTGATGGGGACAACCCCGAGAGAACTGCACGACGACGGCCCGACGATCTCCCCAGTACGTGTAGCGACTTGGGTCGATGAGTTGCCAGCCGACGCGAAAGGCGTCGAGATCGTCGAGGATCCGCGCCGGCGCGGTCGCTCGCGGCAGGCCCGCCTCGCGGTAAGCGATCCCAGGCACCTCCTCGAGCGGGACATCGGTCTCGATCGCGTCGATCACGCGGAGAATCGTCTCTTCGCCTTCGCCGCGGACGATGACGTCGAACTGCGGCTCGTCGGCCAGAATCCGGCGCCAGTGAAAGGTGGGGAAGACGCCGCCGTAGACGATCCAGGCCGCGGGAATCGCCTCGTGGATGGCGCGCGCCACCATCGCGGCGATGGGATGCCCCGAGGTCGAGCCGGAGTGGCCCAGCAGGACGACCTGCGGCGCGAATGTCACGACCTGTTCCACGATTTCTCGTGTGGACAGGGGCCCGAATTCCGCGTCCAGCAGTCGCAGCTCATGTCCGGCGTCGATCAGCGGCCCCCCGATGGACAGCAGACCCAGGGGCGGCAAGTGCTCGTGCGGGATGCGGCTGCCGATGGAGGGATGCGGCGGGTTGACCAGCAGAATGCGCATGGATGTTGTCCTCTCTTCGCTCACCACAACGATCCCGCTCAAGACTGGAAACGAAGCGTCGCACGCACGCGCTTCAACCATTCTACGTCGCGACGCGAGGGGATGTTCTCGGTGACTTCCGTTCCTGCGAGGGTCATTCCCGCGAAGCCGTTCATGGTCCTTGGGGCCGCCCTATGTGTCGATGCCGCGTTTTTCTGAGGAGCAGACTCGTTCGACAAGCCGGAGCCGCCATCCACTGTGTGGTCTCTTCACCCATTATCCCGAAACAAATGGTTCTTCACGGAATTGCGGGGAAATCGGCACGGCTCGGAGAGACACGCAATGCACTCGTTTGTTCTCCACGTGCCTTCATTTGGGGGCCCTGCCCCCAAGCCCCCGGCATTTGGCGCATTGGGCCAGCAGCATGAAAATGGAGGAAGAGACGCCAAGACAGGCGTGGGTCGAGCGACCGATTCTTCCACCTCCATGCCGCTGGCCCAAAGCGGGAAATGCCCGCCGCAATGCGGCGGATTCCGGAGATGTCCGTTTCTTCCTTCCGACAGGCGTCCCCGCAATTCCGTGATGAACCAATTAGATTGAGCGAAGCAACAGAAGAGCGGGGAATCCCGCTTTGAAATCCCAAGCATTGCAGTCCTGCCGAAGCCCGTTATGATATCGGCAGTTGTCTCGAAGTGACCATCCCTCGGGCAGTACAGGAGTCGTCATGAATTCAGTATGCATCTCATCTGCAATCCGCGCCGGCATGTCACTGGTGCTGTTGCCTGTGTCCCCTTGCGGATTGTGCGGTCCGCTCGCCGGCGATTGGGAACCGATCGGCCTGTCCGGCGGAGGCGGCATGTTCACCCCTGCGATTTCACCCGCGGACCCCAACCTGATGATGCTCAATTGCGACATGAGCGCCGCCTACATCTCCGACGACGGCGGCCACCACTGGCGGATGATTCACCAGGCCCAGTTGCGGACCGACACCCAGTGCCGGCCGGGCTTTCATCCTCACGATGCCAACGTGATCTACGCGTCCTCCGAGGGCCGATTGAGAATCAGCCGGGACCGTGGGCGGACCTTCATGCCCATCGGCGACCTGAAGGACTCGCTCTTTGGCGAAATTGCAGTCAATCCCTCCGATCCCAACACCCTGCTCGCAGGCACTCGCGAGGGCAGGTGTCAACTCTCACGCGACGCAGGTGCGACATGGACTCCCTGCCTGGGCCCAGAGGGCCAGGTGATCGGGTTCCACTTCGACCGCACGAACGAGGGACGCACGATGTTGGCCGCGACGGACCGGGGGATTTGGCGCAGCGACGATCACGGTCGAACCTGGGTCGAGAGCACCGATGGACTGCCTTCGAAGGAGATCCAGGGTTTCGACGGCGGCTCCGATTCGACCTGCACGATGCTCTACTGCACGCTGACCAGCAGACTGGAGAACAGCGTTCTGCACGGCGGCGTCTACCGCTCCCGCGACCGCGGGCGAAGCTGGCAATCGGCGATGGGGCCCGGCATCAACGTGGATACGACGACGGCCGACCAGTGGTCCTACGGCCCGATCGCACAGTACCGACAGGTCCTGACCACGGATGCCAGGCCATCGACGGTATACGTCACGAATACGAGCACGGGTTTCCATCCGCCGCACCATGAGACCGTCTATCGCAGCGACGACGCCGGCCGGACGTGGCGCGCCACGTTCTTCCAGGACCCTCGTTTTGAGCAGTATAACGTGGCTCCGAACTACGTCACCGCCTCGACGGGCCAGTCTTACAAAGGAGGCGACACCCCTTTCGGCGCTGCCATCTGCAACAGCGATCCCAACCGGTTGATCCTGGTCTGGAGCCAATCCTACGTCACCGACAATGGAGGTGACACGTGGTTCAATGGCGATACCTATCCCGCTCCCGGCCAGCAGCCCAGGCCGGGCTCCGCGTGGGCCTGCACCGGTCTCGTCGTCACGACGACCTGGAACTATTATATCGATCCGTTCGACGCGAATCGTCACTACATCGCCTACACGGACATCGGTTTCTCCCGATCCGTCGATCGCGGCAGGACGTGGATCTGGTGGGACAAGGACACGTGGGCCCCCTGGCGAAACACCTGCTACGAGATCGCGTTGGATCCCGAGATCGCAGGCAAGATGTGGGGCGCCTTCTCCAACGTCCACGACATCCCGAACGACAACATCATCTCCGAACGTCACGGGCACAACGGGCCCGGCGGGGTGTGCATTTCCCGTGACTTCGGCGCCTCATGGAAGCCGGAGGCGCAGGGTTTGCCCCTGCGACCGGTGACCTCCATCGTGCTGGACCCTCGCAGTCCGAAGAACGCCCGCACGCTCTACGCCGGGGTCTTCATGGAAGGCGTGTACAAATCCACCGACGACGGCAGGACCTGGACGCTCATGAAGAACGGCCTGGGCCATCCGAAAAACATGCGGGTCTCCCGCGTGATCCTGCACCAGGACGGAACGCTCTTTGCGATGATCTGCGCCATGCGTCCGGCGCAGGGAAAGCCGCTTAGCAGCGAAGGGGTCGGCCTGTACCGATCCAAGGATGGAGCACAGACCTGGGAGAAGGTCAATGCCTCGCAACGGTTCCTGTACCCCAAGGACTTCTCGGTCCATCCGCAGAACAGCGATATCATTCTGGCAGGCGTCTGCGATGCAGGCGGAGGCGATCAGTCCGGCGGTCTGTGGCGGACCGAAGACGCCGGGCGGACCTGGCAACGCATCGGCCGCCAGGCCCGGCAGACCTTCGGCGGCTACTTTCACCCCAGGCACGAGGGATGGATCTACATGACGCTCACCGAGGGCGCGCCCGGCGCGGGTCTGTGGCTCTCGCAGGACAACGGTCGCTCCTGGCGGGCCTTCGACGACCTGCCCTTCTCGAACCTCCAGAGAGTGACCTTCGACCCGGCTGACGACGAGCGGATCTACGTCACCACCTTCGGCGGCAGCATCTGGCGAGGGCCGGAACGCTGAGGCTCCTGTCTTCAGCCGGAACGGATCCCGCGGATGACAGATGTGAACAAGACCTGGTGAACGAATCCCAGGTTGTATCGTTAGACTTCGTTTCAGGGAGAACCGTCATGAACGCAAATCGCAGACTACGTCTCCAACCGCGAATCATCGCACGGCCGATCCTTGCCGGCCTGCTGATCCTCGCTCTGGAGGGTCCCGTCCTCGCGCAGGAATTGCTCGACGGTCTGGCCCGGCCCATTCCCGGTCGCAGCATGCGGTCGTCCTCGGCGTTCCGCAAGGGCGCCGACGGCAACTACGATCCGCACGCGGACCCGCTCGGCACGACCGAACCCATCAGCAACCGGGACGCTCGCGAAGTGCCGGCGGGCCAAACGCAGACCGTGCTCGACGTGAAAGGTCCCGGCGTCATCACGCACATCTGGTTCACGTTCCGCGGACCCGAACCCGCGGCGAGCGCCCCCAACGGCGCCGCCAACCACCAGGAGATGCTGCTGCGGATGTACTGGGACGATCAGGAGAAACCCGCGGTCGAGGCGCCGATGGGGGACTTCTTCGCCAACGCCTTCGGCTTCCGCAGCGAGGTCATCAGCCTGCCGGTGGTGGTGGAGGACGCTGATTCCTACAACTGCTACTGGCGGATGCCGTTCCGCAAGTCGGCGAGGATCGAGGTCATCAATCAGAGCGACAAACCGCTCCGCGGGCTCTACCACAACATCGACTGGGTCCAGCTCGATTCGCTGCCCGAGGACACGCCGTATTTCTACGCCCAGTACCGCCAGGAGTACCCGGTCGAGAAGGGCAAGGACTACGTGCTGCTCGAAACCCAGGGCAAAGGCCACTACGTGGGCACCGTCCTGGCCGTTCGGATGCGAAGCCCCGCCTGGTTCGGTGAAGGCGACGAGAAGATCTACATCGACGGCGAGGCGAAGCCCTCGATCTGGGGCACCGGCACGGAAGATTACTTCTGCTCGGCCTGGGGCCTGAAGCCGTGCAAGACGCCGTACTTCGGCGTGCCGTATTTCAAGCAACGCGGCGTCGGCACGTACACCAGCTCCTACCGTTGGCATCTGGCCGATCCAATCGTCTTTAACACCGGGATCAAGGTCACCCTCGAGCATTGGGGCTGGATGTCCCAGGATGAGAACCCCGACTACAAAGCCATGAGCTGGAACGAGCGCCAGGACGACTACGCCAGCGTCGCCTACTGGTACCAGGCCGGCACGCCCACCTTCACCGCCCGCGCGCCCGATGCCCGCGAGCGGACCTTGCCGAGCCTGGATCGAACCATCGTGTACGCGAAGGATTTCGCCGACGAGAAGTACCACAGCCCCGGCGAAGCCCGCCCCCAATCGTTGCCCAGTCTGTACCGCGAGCCGCAATTGCTCTATCGGCCCGCGAGCGCAGAAGCCGCCTGGATCGAGATCCCCTTCAAGGTCACCGCCAAAGAGCCGCGCCGGCTGCTGATTCACGCGACCTGCGCGCCGGACTACGGGCAATATCAGGCGACGTTGAACGGCGTCAAGCTGGGCGAGCCGCTGGACTTCTACGCCGAGAAGATCGACAGCAACGAATTCCACCTGCTCGACTTCTGGCCCGAACCGGGCGACTACGTGCTCCGGCTCGAATGCGTGGGCAAGAATGTAGCCTCCAGTGGTCGCCTTCTGGGCCTCGAATCCGTGCGTCTCCGCGAGCGCCGCCCGCGCGTGACCACGATGGGCCACGACAAAGACAAGGACTGGAAAGCACGCCCGATGCTGTACAGGTGAGGATTCGCCCGAGCCGCAGAATCAAAGACTGTCACAAGGACCACTGCCATGCTTCGACCCTGTCTGTTTCTGATCGCCGTCGTCCTCTTCTGCCTTCCGACCGCGTCCGGTGCGGCGGCGTCCCCCGGCAATCCGGGAGCAACCGACCAGGATTTCCCCTCGCCGCAACAACTGCTTGGCCTTTGCGGCGACACGCTGCTGCCGGTCGAATACACCATCGAGAAGGACGAGATCGTCACGTCCGACACCGACCCGGCCAGGAAGCTCCGGCGTATCGAGGTGAAGTTCTACAGCCAGCAGATCGACGGGCGCAAGTGGGGTCACCCGTCGGTCATCTTCCTGCCCGCCGACCGGCAGGTCTACGAGGCCAAGGACCGTCGCGGCAAGGTCGTGGTCGTGGCGCAGCGGAGTTGGGACGGCCTGGCCACCGGGCCCTGGCGAAGCGCGTTCCTGGGCAATTACGGCGAGCCGATCGCCTCGCGGACCGGCTATCCCACGATGATCTGCCCCATCCCCGGCGAGTATGACGGACAAGACGGACGCGAGATCAGCATCGGGTTCCTCGGCGCGCGGTATCAGCAGACGAAGAACCTGGCGGACACCGCCTACGTCCGCCTGGCGATTCCCTATCTGTGGGCGATGGACGTGATGGCGAGTATTCTGGAGATCGACAAGAAGGAAATTCGCGCCGTCCTCGGCGGACACAGCAAGCGGGTGACGGCCTACACCGCCGCGGCCATGGATCCGAATCGGGTCGTCGGCGTCGTCTACATGGGCAACGAGTCGCTCTGGAACCGTTCCGACGGGACCAGCCCGTTTCGAGCCTTGGAGCCGCCGTACCTGCAAAAGTGGGTCAAGGCCGACGTGCTGTACATCGGCGGCGCCAACGAGGACGGCTACGAGATGTTCAACATCAATCGGATGCAGGAGCGAATGCAGGGCAAGTGGACCGTCGAAATGGTCCCGAACTACCGCCACGCATCGATGTCCGAGAAGCACTTCCTCGACTGGCAGATGTGGGTGGCCCATTGTTTCGAGGGACGTCCCGTCACGACGATCACCGATCTGGCGTTCGAGGAGAAGGGTCCCGACTTCGAGTGGGGCGGCCGCAACTACGGCGCCGGAGGCGGGACGCTGTTCCGCTGCAAGCTGAACACGCCGAACAAGATCATCCAGGCCAAGGTCTGGTACGTCTACTGCGACGACGTCCCTTACTGGCGCGACCTGATGTGGTATCCGGAGTTCATGGTGCCTCAGCCCGACGGCACGTGGGCCGGCTACGTCAAAGGCAAGCTGCCCGACGCCTGGCTGGTCGAGGTGAAGGACACCGCCGGCGGATTCGCAGGCTACGTCACCAGCCTGCCGCAGAACGTCACAGGCAAGGAGACGCGCCGCCGCACATCGCAGGGCTCCCGCTCCCGCAACTGGCAGCCGAAAGAGTAGCACCCGATCCGCCGCCGCAGTTTGACGAGGAACCCAAGGTCATGGGCTTTTGAGAGGTGGTTTCAAGATGCGTTTGTTCTTGTTGTGCACGCTCCTGCTTGCCGGCGCGGCGACAGTTCGCGGCGGCGAGCACGCCGGGCCAGTCCCTGGACAGCCGGTTACGGCCGTCTTTCCCGAACGCTGGACTCCTCCGCCCGAGCGCCGCGGCGCGATCGATTTCGCGTTGTCGGTGCAGGCGGACGCCTGGTTGCGGCATGGGGTGCTGGGCGATCCGAGCTTCGACAGCTTCGAGCGCCGTCCGGGCAATCCGATCGTTCGCGGCAAGCCCCCGTTCAACTGGCCCGTCAACGGGTTCTTGTTCGAGGATCCCAAGAGCGGGAATTGGTACGCCTACGTCGGCCATTACCTGACCGGATACGACATCGGGCCTGAGTTGCCGAAGACGCACTGCCGCGTGCATCGCTCAAAGGATCGCGGGGCAACCTGGGAGGATCTGGGGCCGATCTTCGACGATCCGCAGTTCCGCTTCCAGGGCGATTCCCATCCGTCGAATACGGCGCCGGATATCACCCTCGTCCTCGACGGGGATCGCTATCACATCGCCTACGACTGGGCGAGCGACAACTGGGCTTGGTCGGACGCGTTGAATCCCCGCCCGGACGCCGAGAGCGGCTGCGCCTACGCCTGGTCGGAACGGCCGGAAGGACCGTTTCATCGTGCCGAGCGTCCGATCCTCCGCGCGAGGGAGTTGCCCTTGCGATTCGCAATGGCGCGCAAGTACCACCGGGCGTACGCCACGTCGATCATCCGCCGGCAGAAGGATTGGCTCGCGCTGCTATTGTCCGACTCGAGCGATTACTTCAGTTGGGGCGTATTGGCCATGACGGCTTCCGATCCCGCCGGCGAATGGACCGATCCGGTGATGGTGATGGGCGTGGAAGGCGACGGCTATTTCCCGCCCACCGTCGAGGCGTTCCCCGCGATGGTCCACGACGGATACGTCTACTCTCAGAGCACGTCGGTCTCGCGGAATCGGAATTTCCAGGCGATCTACCGGGCGAAGATCGAGGAAGCGCATCGGCCCGAAGCCTGGCGGCTCTACCAGCACGGCTCCACCTGGCACAGCGAGTTCGTCGTGAATGAAGAGATGGGGCTCTGGGGGCAAACGTATTCCGGCTTCGTGGATCGCGACGGGCAGTTCCAGGTTCTGTTCCCGTCGCGCGAGCGCCAGGCCAATGTCGGGACGATCAACCTGGCGGTCCGGCCCTGGAGCCAGCCGCTTCGCGAGCGGACGTTCGTGCTCAGCGGACACGCGGGCCGAAGCCTGACGGTGTTGCGCTATGCATGGAAGCACTTCAGCTTGAAGGCTGAGCTGACGCTGCACGGCGGCGCGGCGCGCATTCTCTGGGCCTACCAGGCTCCGCTGAGCGCCAATCGTCATCAGAGCGATTCCACGATTCACCCGCTGAGCATGACTCGCCATCAGGGACTGGAGATCTCGGTCAGCGCATGGAGGATCGTTTCTGTTGATGCGTCGGGCGAGATCTCCGTGCAGGCCGAAGGCCCCCTGGAAACCGGCGTCGCTCGCTCGATTGAGATGAGCGCGTCGCAAGACGGGCGATTTTGCCTGAAGATCGATCAGAAGGCTCGCTGGGAAGGCGCTCTGCCCGTCGCAGCCGGCCAACTCGGATTGCTGGTCGAGCCGTTCACGAATCTCCGCGTGTCGCGATTCGAGATCGAGGGGCCTTTCGAGCCCGCCGTGATGCCTTGGCTGTATGTCGAAGCCCTGACCGGGGCAGGTGTGACGATGAGAGACTGGAACATGATCGAGTCGCCTATCTTCCGGTTCGCCGTGGGCGCGTTGCGAAAGACGCCGGGCGATCGCGCCAAGTGGAATTTCCGCGGGCGGGGATTCCAGCTCTGGTCGCCGCGAGGACCGATGTTCGGCCGCTGCGAGTTGCTGCTGGACGGACGGAAGCTGGCCGATTTGGACTTTTACGCCGAGAGTGAACAGCCCTCCCGAGTCGTATACCGGGTGGACGACGCCGGCGACGGCTACCACGCCGTCATCCTCCGCTCGACGGAAGGCCGTCTGGTCGTCGATTCGCTCGACGTGCTGAATTGAACGGTGCCCAGGTGGAACGAGACGGTGTCAGGACCACTCTTCCGCATCGAACCCAGGTGAGACGACGGTTGACCGGGTTCGACGCCATCCGTAGAATACCTCCATGCGAAGGTGTACCACAGAGCTTTCGGATGAGTTGAGGGATCGGATCAGGAAATCCCTGATGCCGCTGCAGCCCGAGAAGGTGATCGTGTACGGCTCTCGTGCCCGAGGCGGGACCGGTCAGGACAGCGACATCGACCTGATCGTTGTGCTGGACAGCGAGAATGTGCCGCAGAACTACCGGGAACGGATGCAGAATCGACTTGTCGTCCGGCGGGCTCTGGATGCGTTGAACCGGGACTACGCACTGGACGTGCTGGTGTATACGTCGGCGGAGTGGAAGCGCTTTCGGGAAATGGGCAGTGCGTTCTCCCGAGAGGTTGTCCGTGAGGGGGTAGAACTGTGAGACCCGTTACTGAGGCATGGCTCATCAAGGCTGGCGACGATCTCGATGCCATCCGAATGCTGCGCGGAAACCCGCAGTTGACTGGAGTGGTTGCGTTTCACGCTCAGCAGTGTGTGGAGAAGTGCCTGAAGGCCGTTGCGGAAGAGCGACTGGGGACTGTGCCGCGCGTTCACGACCTGAGAAGGCTCTGGGAAGTTGTCGCCGACCAGTTCCCCCAATCGCTGGATATCGACGTGCTTCGTGAGTTGACGGACATCTACACGGATTGTCGCTACCCCGGCGATCTCGGACTGCTCCCCTCCGGCAAACCGACGGAACAAGATACCGCCAGATTCGAGTCGTTTGCCGATCACGTGTACGCGGCAGTGCTGTCGGTGCTGTCCTGACGACGCGGAAACCGTAGGGCGTCTCGCACTTCAAAGTCCGCGTTCTGAACCTCAGACTCCGTAGATATCGCCTCGCGGCGTCACTATGAACTCGAATTTCGAGGGGCCGCTAACGTGAAAGGCAGAACCTCCTCGCCGCTATAGTCCGGGTGGTTGAAACGAGAGCCAAGGTGCGCGCGAGGCCCCCGGCCGTCAGGTGTCGTCGGACGCAGGGTCGTGGTCCTCCGGCGGAGTGTCGGCTTTGCCCTCCTCGCGGCCAAGCACAAACCATCGCTCAAGAGCTTCCAGCACCTGCTGTCGGACACGTTCATCCCCGGTGCGACTCTCGGCCAGCTCTGCGAATCGGGCCATCGCCTTGTCGATCCGGACTTCCATGCGGTCCAGCAGTTTCAAGCATGGGTCCAGATCGCCGGGCAGTTTCACTTTCCCGCTCACCCCGAAGTTGGCCAGGCGCACGACCAATTCGGCCTGTCCACGGGATGGGCAGTCAACGTGTGTTCGTCGTGTCTTTCCAAAGTAAACCGTGTTTGGATCGAACATGGGCGAGGGGGACAGGATCGCCGGTCGCTCTTCCGGAATATCCACGAGCATGGCGGATTCAGACCACTGCCCGACCCATTCGGCCAGCGGCGTGGCATCTTCAAGCTCGCCAGCGTCCCAGATGTCGGCGGCCAGATCATGGACACTGAAACGCTGGTTGTTCGATTTCGCCCGCTGCTGCATCTTCTCGATTTCGACGACGCGAATATCGCGGAAGTGCCGTGCCGTGGCCTCATACAGCCGGCCAACAAGGTCAGCCCGCTCCTGCGGATCAGTCACACCCAGCAGTTCAAAGACCGCATCATCCAGGTCTTGTCGGTCTCGCTGGTGCAACTCGGCGGATAACACGAGCTGCCCGGCGGCAATTCTCCGCGCACGCTCGGGCGTGTGACAGTCCATCAACTGTTCTTCCACCAGCCGGCCTACCTCACGTTCGCCCATGCGGTCCAGGGCATCGCTCAGGCGTTGGGCCAGACTCGCCGGTATGCCGCGAGGGTCGGGTACCTCCAGGAGATTCACATCTACCACTTCGGTCTTGAGGTTGCCTTCCGTGCCCGCGAAGCGTCCATAGAAAGTCTTGAACAGGCCAACCAGGGTTGAGTTCAGAATAGCCACCAGGGACGTTCGCTCAGTTCCTGTGAGATCATCCGAGGATACGTCGTAAAGATTGCAGTTGCAGATAGTCGCCGAGGGATTGGCCGGAACAATGTGGCGGTATTGCTGCGCCTTGGGCCACAATGCAAAACCTGGTTTTACGAGTCTTGTCAGATCATACCACGGATCTCTCGCCGCGCAGGTCGAGCGTTTCGGAATGGGTTTGCCCTTCGACTTTTCGGATGCGAAGGTAGCTGTCATGCCGTAACGCAGATATCGCCAGACCCAGGGTGATTTCGTCTTCAGTTTGTCCATCGGGTCACGAACGAGCAGAACGAAACGACCCAGATCACCGGTGTGAACTATGGGCCGATCCAGCTTCATAAGACTGTGGACTTCGGGCGCCAGGTATTTTGCTTCGACGGGGTGGATGCTTCCGTCGCCCGCTTCAATGATCTTGAGCTTGCCTGCCTCGACCTCTTTCCGAGGTGCACCGCCCGCATACCGAGGGAACAGGCGGTCAGTCTCGTGTTTTGCCAGGACATCAGCCGTAACATCCTTAGGCATGAAGAAAGCGTCACATCCACTTGTTATCCCCCGGCGGATTGTAGCCACCTCTCCAAGGTGAACGAATCGACCGCCGAAGCGGCGCATGATTTCGAAATACATGTCCGGGGCACGGAGGTATCGTCCCCACTTGCCTGCGTGATAATCGCCGTTCTCTTTGGAACCCTTCACCGGCTTGGGGATCGTGGTTGTATTCTCCTCTGATTGATCTCCGGAGCCATTTTCATATTCCTCGGCGAGCGGCTCCAGTTCCACATCGCCCAGAATCAGGCCGGCGCGAACGCCATCATTCCAGAGGTCCCGCTGCGTCTTGACGATGATCCGCATGTCGTGGTCCTGGTGATCGGTCTGCGTGCCGAGGATTCGGTATCGCATTGCCTCCACGGAGGCTTGGCGGGCGTCCTCATTCTTGCCCGGTGGAATTGCGATGATGTCGGCCAGCCTGCGAGAGAAACGCACAAAACGAATGGAGTTCTCCATCCGCTCCGTCTCATCGTCACAACGTTGGAGGATGGTGACGCAGGTCTTGACACGTGCGTCTTCGAACCAGGGTTCGGCCGCACTTTCCATGATCGTCAGAACCTTGAAGTGACGGAGCACCCACCCCTGGAGGGCAAAGCCGTACTCGACGTCCAGCCATGAAGAGCTGGTGAGAAAACCAAAGTAGCCGTCGGGTTTCAGCAGACGTGTTGCGGCCGGCCAGAAGTAACAGTGCAGATCGCTTCGGCCGCTCAAACGTAAATCAGGCCATGCCTCGCTGGCCATTCCGGCAAAACGAACCTTGTCTTTCTTCTCGACCTTCTCCTGACGAACGTACGGAGGATTGCCAACGACGGCATCCAACTCCGGCAGCAGTACCGACGTCCGATCTGAGGACTCGCTCGGTACAGGAATCTCGCAGAACGCTTTCTCGGGCGTAACATCGAAGAAGTTGCATCGCGCGATGCGCGGATAATTGGCCTCGTCGTTGATTTCACGGGCCGCAAGATTCAGCGTCGCCAGATGGGCCGGATAGAGGGCAATATCGCAACCGAACAATTCGCTGATCAGGTCCAGATGCGGGCGCAACGGGTCCAGGTGACGCTTGCGGTAGTAGGCACGGACGAGGAAGCTGCCCGACCCACAGGCCGGATCAAGGACGGCATCATCGCCGCTTCGGACACAGAAACCGTTGATCAGGTCTACGACATCGTCGCCTGTGAAATGTTGGCCGTAGCGGTGGCGTTCGTCCGGACCAATGAGTTTCTGAAAGATGCGCCCGACGACATCGGAGGCGACTTCGCGGAAATCCACCGATTCGATATTGCGCAACACCCCACGCCAAGTATCCAAGGCCGTGGGTGGGTCAAAGACAAGGCGAGTTGCCCAGTCTTTCGCATCGGGCATCAACAACGGCTCGTAATCGCCACTTCGATCTACGGCTCGCCGGAAAAAGCGGTTGAAGGCAGTCACAGCCTCTTCGGGGGTCTTGATCGAACGCCGCAGTTCGAGGCGAGGCAGGTCGCTGAATCTGGCACGCAGGGCTTTATAGAAGATAAAGCGGTTTGCCCAGACGTACACGAGGGTCTTGGCCATGTTGTCCATGGCCTTGATCCATTCCTCCTGCGGAGTGCGGACGAACGTGCGATCCTGGCCTTCCAGCCATTGCTGAATGCGCAGATCAAATGGCTTGCTCTTGTTCGTGTGCTCGATAAGGTACGAACCCATCAGTTGCACCGGCCAGTTGAGGTGGCCCTGAAGGGAATGGATGAAAACGTCATCTGGTGGCAGCCATTCGACACGACGACCGGAGATCAGGTCTGCCAAATTGTGGAGAAGATCCGGCAGAAAACGCGTCTTGATGAACTGGAGATTCTCTTCTCTCGCGACATCTTCAGGATCGGCCAGAGTTCGCCCCAGTCGCCACGGTCGGACTCGGCGCTCGATCAGCGGGCGGTCCCAAAGACTGCGGTCGAATAGCACAAATTCGTTAACGTTCCAGGTGAAGAAGAACTGGATGTTCGCATTCTCTGCCTTGGCGAAGGCGTCCTGCATGAGCTTTTCGCTGTAGGGTGAACTGCCTTCCCGAGTCCCGGGCAACTTCACTTCGCCGCACAAGACCAGTTTGCCGTAGCGGTCGAAAAAGCGCAAGTCCTTGCGTTTGCTGCGTCCCGTGCCTGTGCCGAACCCCTCCAGACGTGCCTCATGTAGGGGAACATAGGCCTCTGGGTTCTGGCTTATCAGGGCGTAGGTCGCGGCGGCGATCTGCCCGCAGAAGTCGATTTCGTGGATTGCAGCTTTCTGAGAAGCCACAGTACAGTCCTTCCCTGACCCATAGTGACGGAGTTCCTGAGCCTCCGAACGAGGCTATGATACCATCGCCGTAAGCACCGGGCAATGTGCAGCCGTTCGTTTTCTGCTGTCGGTCCTGGGGGGGGCATCCCCGTCCAGTCGGTCTATGCGGAAATCAGTTGACAATTGGCGGCGGATAGACGATACTTTGGCTGTGTTCGCGGCTGACGCCGCGGCACGAACCTGGTCCATCCCGTGTGGGATGGTTACGGAGTTGCGGCAGGGTGCGCATCTCCGGGTCAGCGGGTCGCTCCTCGTTGCAGGTGCGGCTGGCTGCCCGGAAGGACCCATAAAGCTGCAATCCGCCGGAATGACAAGAGGGTCCCGAGTAGCATGGGCGTCTCGCCCATGTGTGCCGGATCACGGGCAAGATGCTCGTGCTAGGGTAGGACCCGAAACGCTCGATCAGGAAAGGATAAGGTGCATGCAGATCCAGCCTACCCCTGCGACGGGGCGGCGCCGTCGGACGCAGGTCCACGCTGCTCAGCCCGGCTCGCAAGGCGACCCCGGCCAGATGAGTTCGGCCGGCAAACCCACATCAGAATCAGCCCCCAGAACCGGTGCGCAGATCATCGTCGATGCGCTGCTCGCGCACGGCGTAGACACCGTCTTCGGCTACATCGGCGCATCGGTACTTCCTTTGTTCGACAGGATTTACGACTCGCCCATCCGATTCATCGTGCCCTGTCACGAGCAGGGTGGCTGCCACATGGCGGACGCCTACGCCCGCGCCAGCGGCAAGGTCGGCGTGGTCGTCGCCACCAGCGGTCCCGGCGCGTGCAACCTCGTCACCGGCCTGGCGACCGCGATGATGGACTCCGTCCCGCTGGTCGCGATCACCGGCCAGGTCCGAACCGACCTGATCGGCGACGACGCATTCCAGGAGGCGCCGACGACCGGGATCACACGGTCCGTGACAAAACACAATTCGATCGTCATGGACATAAAGGATTTGGGCAAAACGATTTATGAAGCGTTCCACATCGCTTCGACGGGTCGGCCGGGACCGGTCCTGATCGATATCCCGTCCGATCTCGAGTTCCAGAAATATGCGAGCGATGGCCCGATCGCGGTGAATCTGCCGGGACACAGGATTCCCAAGAACGGCCACGCTGGGCAGATCGCTGAGGCCGCGGAGGCGATCAACCGGTCGGAACGGCCGATCCTGCTGGCGGGCGGGGGCATCATCATCGCGAATGCCTCCGAGGAGCTTCGCAATTTGGCGGGCAAGGCGAATCTTCCCGTCGCAATGACCCTGATGGGTTTGGGCAGCTTCGACCAGAACAGGCCGGAATCGCTCGACATGCTCGGCATGCACGGGCAGGCTTATGCCAATTTTGCGGTGCAGGAGTGCGATCTTCTCATCACGGCGGGGGCCCGATTCGACGACCGCGTCACCGGCAAGCTCTCGGCCTTCGCCCCCAAAGCGAAGATCGTCCACATCGATATCGACCCGTCGAACATCTCGAAGACCGTGCATGCGGATATCCCAATCGTGGGCGATGTCAAGACCGTCCTGGCCGCGTTGGGCGAGTGCGCGGAGCACCGCGACCGGTCCGCGTGGTTCGCGAGGATCGCGGACCTCAAGACCCGCTGCAGGACGGACTACGACCGCAATGCGACGACGGTCAAGCCGCAGTACGTCGTCGAGGAACTGTCCCGGCGGGCGACCGGCAATACCCTCATCACGACCGGCGTCGGGCAGCATCAGATGTTCACCGCGCAGTTCTATAAGTTCAGTCGCCCAAGGCAGTTAATCACTTCCGGCGGCCTGGGCACGATGGGTTTCGGCCTGCCCGCCGCCATCGGGACCCAGATCGCCCGCCCGGACGCGACGGTCATCGACATCGACGGCGACCACAGCTTCAACATGACGATGGCCGAGCTGAGTACCGCGGTGCAGCAGGAGCTGCCGATCAAGGTCTGCATCTTCAACAACGGGTACATGGGCATGATCCGGCAGTGGCAGGAGCTGTTTTACGCCAGACGGTATCACTACAGCCACTTGCGGAATCCGGACTACGCGGAGTACGCGAGGGCGGTCGGCGCCGTCGGTATCACGGTCGAGTCGAAGGACCAAGTCGGGCCGGCTATCGAGCAGATGCTCGCGGCGGACAGGCTGTGCGTCGTCGATTTCCACGTCGATCCGACGGAGAACGTCTTCCCCATGGTCCCCTCGGGAAAGAGCCTGAATGAAATGGAGGGCCTGCGAGTCCTGCAGAACGCGATGTAGAGCGGGTTTGAACAGGTCCCATGTGTCCTATCCGCTCGGCCCCGAACGATTGACAGACAGGCAGTCGGCGGGATAAGATTCGTGACCCTCGATTGTTCAAGAAAGGATAACCAATGCCAGCGAAACCAGAAACATCGGCCCCTGCAGCCGAAACCGCCACGGTGAAAACCGGCGCTCAGATCGTCGTCGATACCCTCGTCGATCTCGGCGTCGATACGATGTTCGG
The DNA here is from genome assembly GCA_035342095.1 of Sedimentisphaerales bacterium. Taxonomy (GTDB): domain Bacteria; phylum Planctomycetota; class Phycisphaerae; order Sedimentisphaerales; family Anaerobacaceae; genus PLanc-01. The sequence goes on from DAOQWL010000001.1 coordinate 85,882, forward strand.
ATATACGGGAGGGGTCGTCTTGCCCCTGTTCGACAAGCTGTTCGACGCTCCGATCCGGTTCATCATCCCGCGGCACGAGCAGGGCGGCTGCCACATGGCCGACGCCTACGCCCGGGCCAGCGGCAAGACCGGCGTGATCCTCGCGACGAGCGGTCCCGGCGCGTGCAATCTCGTGACCGGCCTTGCGACCGCGATGATGGACTCGACCCCGATGGTCGCGTTCACCGGCCAGGTCCGCACCGACCTGATCGGCAACGACGCCTTCCAGGAGGCCGACACGACGGGTATCACGCGTCCGGTGACGAAATTCAACTCGATTGTCAAGAACATCAAGGACCTGGAGCGGACCGTCCGCGAGGCCTTCCACATCGCCTCGACGGGCCGGCCGGGACCGGTCCTGGTCGATTTGCCCGTGGACATCTCGGTCGGCAAGCACCCCTGCAACGGCAAGGCGGAGATGGACCTGCCCGGGTACCGCCTCCGTACGAAGGGCCACGCCCGCCAGATCTCGATGGCCGCGGAGGCGATCAACCGGTCCGAACGGCCCGTCCTCTACGTCGGAGGCGGGGTCATCATCGCCAATGCCGCTCAGGAACTTCGCACGCTGGCGGAGAAGGCGCATGTGCCCGTGACGATGACCCTGATGGGCCTGGGCAGTTACGACCAGGGCAGACCCGAGTCGCTCGACATGCTCGGCATGCACGGCTCCGCCTATGCCAACTTCGCGGTCCAGGAGTGCGACCTGCTCATTGCGGTCGGCGCCCGGTTCGACGACCGCGTCACCGGCAAGCTGGCGACCTTCGCGCCGAACGCCAAGACGATCCATATCGATATCGATCCCGCGAGCATCTCGAAGAACGTGCACGTCGATATCCCCGTCGTCGGCGACGCCCGGTTCATCCTGACCGAGTTGATCAAGGAGGTCGAGCACCGGGACCGGACCGAATGGTTCGCGAAGATCGCCCAGTGGAAGAAGAAGTATCCGTTCCGGTACGACGCGAACGCCGGGGCCATCAAGCCGCAATGCGTGATCGAGGAAGTGTGGCGGCAGACCCAGGGCGGCGCGACCGTCGTCACCGGCGTCGGCCAGCACCAGATGTGGACGGCCCAGTTCTACAAATTCTCCAGGCCCCGCCAGTTCATCACCTCCGGCGGTCTCGGCACGATGGGTTTCGGATTGCCCGCCGCCATCGGGGCCCAGATCGCCCGGCCCGACGCCACCGTCGTGGACTTCGACGGCGACCACAGCTTCAACATGACCATGACCGAGCTGGCCACCGCGGTCCAGTACGAGCTGCCGATCAAGGTCTGCATCATGAACAACGGCTACATGGGCATGGTCCGCCAGTGGCAGGAGCTGTTCTACGGCCGTCGCTACGCGTGCAGCTACCTCAAGAACCCCGACTACGCGAGCGTCGCCCGCGCCCTCGGGGCCGTCGGGATCACCGTCGAGAAGAAACAGGACGTCCCGAAGGCCGTCACGCAAATGCTCGCCGAGAAGAAGCCCTGCGTGGTCGATTTCCACGTCGAGCGCGAAGAAAATGTCTGGCCCATGGTCCCTGCCGGCAAGAGCCTCAACGAGATGGACGGCCTGGACATCCTCGAGCGACTGATCTAACTGGACCGGAATGAATAGAAAGCGGGGTCTCCCATGAAGCATATCATCAGTGCACTGGTCGAAAACAAGCCGGGCGTTCTCGCCCACGTTGCGGGCATGTTCGCCGCCCGCGGATTCAACATCGACTCGCTGGTCGTCGGTCGGACCGAGGACCCGAAGCTCAGCCGAATGACCATCGTGGTCGTCGGCGACGACCGCATCGTCGAGCAGGTCCGCAAGCAGCTCGCGCGGATCGTCCCGGTCGTCAAGGTCCAGGACTTCGTCGACAAGCCGGTGGTCGCCCGCGACCTGATGCTCGTCACGGTCGCGGTCCCGCCGGAGAAGAGGCCCGAGGTCTTCTCGCTCATCGAGATGTTCCGAGGCCACGTCGTCGATATCAGCTCCCGATCCCTCATGATCGAGGTCAGCGGTCCCGAGACGAAGATCGAGGCTTTCATCGACGTCTGCCGGCCCTACGGGGTCAAGAACGTCGCCCGGACCGGCACGATCGCCATGCCCCGCCAGGGCGCGGCCGAGGAGTGACGTCGTCATCAAACGCGGCACCCCCTTCGACGCGATCTGGATGCAGAAGGACCTCTGAACAAACCTCTCACCACAGAGGCCCAGAGGCCACAGAGAGAGTAGAACCGCAGATGAACGCGGATTGTCTCAGGGAGCGATGATGCCTGCGTGCCGCCGTACTTGGACGACACCTGGGCAAGGCGACAGCGGTAGGGTGGGCTGTGCCCACCGTCTTGCTCACAAGGTGATACATGTCATTCCCCGGCGCCAGGCAAATCCAGCAGCCCCGGCGGCACGACCCGCGGATTCTCGCGATCACACAGCCAGTCCACCTTGAAGTATCCTTGTTCGACCCAGCGGTGAAAGCTCGAATGTGTCCATGCATGGGGGCAGCGCGCCAGCCCGTGCTTGACGGGATTGTAGTGGATGTAGTTGACGTGACGTGCCAGGTCCGCCTGATTGCGGATGCGATACTCCCAGAACCGCTTCTGCCAGATGCCTCGCTCGTATTGCTCCCGGCGGGCATGAGAGATCGCAGCCTCCCGCCCACCAACAGCGGTCCACGATTCCACAAACTGCCTCTTGATTCCCGCCCAGCGGGATGAGTAATCGTCCTCATCGTCAGGCAAGGTCCAGATGCAATGCAGGTGATCGGGCAGCAGAACGACGGCGACCGTCTCGAACGGTTGTTCAGCCTGCACGACGCGGATGGCCTCGCCCAGAAGACGGCACGCGGCGTCATCCGAGAACAGACGCCGTCGCCGCTGGGTCACCAGCGTGAAGAAGAACGTCCCACCCGCCAGGAACGTCCGCCGGTAATTCGGCACACCCTCTGCCCTGCTTATCCATTCGAGGATTGGTGTGTGGAGCACATCCTCTGTTTCTCCAGCTCTCTCCACGCTTGACGAGTCGGTCTCCTGACTGTTATCTTGTCCCTTGTTCGATGTAGGTGGCGTTAGTGGTTTTTGGAGCGTTCCATGATGAGCGTGTGCGGCAATGCCCAGCAATGGCCGAGATTCACGGTCATTCACCGGAGGCATGAGATATGAAGATCGAATCCATTCGTCTGAGGAACTTCAAGGCTTTCAAAGATGCTGAGATGCGAGATGTTCCCGGGATGTGTGTGTTGGTAGGGGCCAATGGGGCAGGCAAGTCTACACTGTTCAGCGTTTTCGGTTTTCTCAAGGATGCTCTGACCGAGAATGTTCACGTCGCACTGACGAAGCTGGGGGGAAGCCGCGGCTTCCAGGAAGTCCGCAGCCGCGATACGGAAGGACCTATCGAAATCGAACTCAAGTTTCGCGAGAAGGCTTCGTCTCCCCTGATCACGTATTCCCTGACCATCTCCGAGGAAAACGGGCGCCCGGTGATCGAGCATGAGATTCTCCAATACCGCCGAGGAAGCAAGGGACGGCCTTGGCGTTTTCTTGATTTCTCGAGAGGCTCTGGAAAGGCTGTCACAAATGAGCCCGACAAGGTTGTGGATGAAATGGAACTGCGACGGGAGGACCATACGCTCAAGTCTCCCGATATCCTGGCGGTTAAAGGCTTAGCACAGTTCGAGAAGTTTCCGGCCAGCAAAGCTCTAGGTGAGCTGATCGAGAACTGGCATATCTCGGATTTTCACATTCAACGTGTTCGGCCGGAACAGGAGGCAGGCTACGCCGAGCACTTGGCCAAAGAGGGCGAGAACCTTGCCCTTGTGACGGAGTATCTGTACAAGAGGCACAGGGACGTCTTCAACCGTATTATTGAGAAGCTCACGCACCGTGTGCCAGGCATGAAGAGTGTCGATGCCAAGACGACGGAAGAAGGGCGGGTCCTGCTGCGTTTTCAAGACGGGGCTTTCGAGGACCCTTTCCTCGCACGTCACGTCTCTGACGGGACGATCAAGATGTTCGCATACTTGGTCTTGTTGTACGATCCCAAGCCGCATCCCCTATTGTGTGTCGAGGAGCCCGAGAATCAGCTCTACCCAAAGCTCTTGGGTGAATTGGCCGAAGAGTTCCGCGATTATGCGAACCGGGGAGGTCAGGTCTTCGTTTCCACCCATTCGCCGGACTTTCTCAATGCCACCAGGTTGGACGAGGTCTTCTGGCTCGTGAAGGAAAAGGGCTACACAGCCATCCGCCGGGCTCGTGAAGACAAGCAGATTGCCGCGTATATGGCTGAAGGAGACCAGATGGGATACCTATGGAAGCAAGGGTTCTTCGAGGGAGCTCATCCACAATGAGCGAGATCGTATTTCTCCTTGAAGAGCGTTCCGCCGAGGCGATGCTTGAGGGGCTTCTGCCTCGCCTGTTGCCGTCGGAGATTGGGTATCGGTGTGTGGTCTTTGAGGGCAAACAGGATCTTGAGAGACAGATGGTCCGACGTATGCGAGGATATCGAGCCCCTGGGGCGAGATTCGTGGTTCTGCGCGATCAGGACGCCGGGGACTGCTTGGCCATCAAAGCCTCACTCACGCGAAAATGTGAGGATGCGGGACGCCCCGATGCCGTAGTACGCATCGCATGCAGGGAACTGGAGAGTTGGTATCTGGCCGATCTTGCCGCGGTCGAACGGGGATTGGGAGTGAGCGGGATTCAACGCCTGCAAGGGAGGCGCGTGTACCGGGCACCGGATGGTGCTGTGTCGCCTTCTCGCATCCTGACGCGGATCGTCTCCCAGTATCAGAAGATCGGTGGATCAAGAGCTATCGGTCCGTACCTGGATCTGAACAACGGGCGATCTCGCAGTTTCGCCAATTTCGTTTCTGCCATTCGTCGCATAACAGGTATCTCTTGACCGCGCAGTGTCCGCCCCTCTGACCTTCTCACCTTCTGACCTTCTCTTCTCCTCTCTTCGCAGCGTCTCGCTGCGCGTGGACTTGCGCGCGGCGCTCCGGCGGCCATTCGTCGGGGAAGTTCACATTCGCGAACTCGCCGAAGTGCTCGACCGCTTTGTAGTCGTAGGCGCGGGCGGCCTCGATCTCCGTGTCGAAGAAGCCGAGCCAGACGGGTTTTCGAGCCCCGCCGACCTCCGCGTACCATTTCTGGTCCCGCTTGCGGAAGCCGACGCCCTTGAATCGGGAGACCGAGCCGGCACGCTTGACGCGGTTGTACATGTTCTGTCGGTGCGTGCAGACTCTCAGGTTGATCCGCGTGTTGTCCAGCCTGTTGCGATTGGCGTGGTCCACGATCATCCCGTCCGGCGGCCGGGCGATCTCGCGGTGCATGTAGATCCTCTTGCCCTTCTCCCAGCGGATCGCGTACCCATCCTGCAGGTGCCAGGTCCATCGGCTGAGCCATTCGTAGTCGGCGGCGTCCACGTAGGTGTAGAGGCCGTCGGAGAGGGGGATCTGCTTGGCTCCCTCGGCGGGCTCGGGGGGCCTGGGTCGGTAGTTGCGGCAGACCCCGCCCGCGGGCGTCCGACGCATCCGGCCGAGCGAATCGGGGTGATTGGCGCAGGTCGGACCCTGCGGCCATCCCATCCCCACGCTCACCAGCCAGGCACACGGGTCCCAGTGCGAGTACAGGCAATTGCGGCACGTCGGCGTCGCCATCGTTCGCTCCCTTCCATTTTCAGTTGTCCGGTTGCCGCCGGCGGAAAGAAGAACCATCGGCGGTGCTTCACTCGACTCAACATTCATGATACTAGTAAGTTAGATATGTGGCAACAGAAATCTGTTAAAAAACAGGTTGCGTGGGAGTGTGGGCTGGGGATGGCGCCGGATTCCTCTTGCAGGTCGTGCAGGTTCTTGTAGCATAAGAAGAAGCGGAGGCGCGGGCGAGGCCGAGGTCAAAGCGGCGACGTCGCCGGCAGAGAATGTGGTTTTCTCGTGGAGGACAACACGATGTGGGGTTTCCTGAACGCACAGAACTGGCAGGCCTGGCTGCTGTCTTTAGGGGCGGTGGTCGGCGCCGTGGCAGCGGCCGTGACCGGCCACTACGTGATCTTCCGAGTATGGGCGGCCTTTGCCAGACGCACGTCTTCGAGGATCAGTGAGCTGGTCATCCAGCATCTTCGTCGTCCGATCCGGGGCATCATGGCGGTGTTCGCGGTGCGGCTGAGCCTGGACACCCTGGACCTGCCCGACGGGTCGGAGAACTTCGCCAAGACCATCCTGGGGATTGCCGTGATCGTGATGATCTCCTCGCTCCTGATCCGGGCGACGTCCGTCGTCAACGACGTGATCCTCCTCCATTTCAAGATCGATGTCAAAGACAACCTGATGGCGAGAAAACTCCATACGCAATTGCAGGTCCTGCGCCGGCTCATCGTCATTGTGATCGTCCTCATCGCGTCGGCCTGTATCCTCATGACATTTCCCAAGATCAGGCAGTTTGGAACTGCGCTGCTGGCTTCGGCGGGCATCATCGGCATCGTGGTCGGCCTGGCGGCCCAGAAGACGCTCGCGACGTTCATCGCAGGTCTGCAAATTGCCTTCACGCAGCCGATCCGTTTGGACGACGTGGTCATCGTCGAGGGCGAGTGGGGACGGATCGAGGAGATCACGCTGACCTACGTCGTGGTGCGGATTTGGGATCTGCGTCGTCTTATTGTCCCGATCACGTACTTCATTGAGAAGCCGTTCCAGAACTGGACGAGGGTGTCCGCCGACATTCTGGGGACGGTGTTCCTGTATGTGGATCATACGGTGCCGGTCGATGCGATCCGAGCGGAGTTGCGTCGGATTGTGGAGGGGGCCGAGTGGTGGGATCGCAAAGTCTGCGCGCTCGAGGTCACCAACACGTCCGAGCGTGCGGTCGAGCTTCGCGCCCTCGTGAGCGCGCAGGACGCGTCCTTGGCCTGGACGCTGCGCTGTCACGTGCGGGAGAAGCTGGTCAGCTTCGTGCGAAAGAACTACCCGCACGCATTGCCGAGGCTCCGCGCGGAATTGGACAAATCCCCAGGCATATCCGCGGTGCCTGTGTAATCGCTGTTCCGCGAGAATATCGGCCGAGGCGCCTGGTTGGGGCGCCAGACGCCTCGGCAGGGGAGCGTCTATTGTGATTTCGGTCAATCGAGCAGGTGCCAGGTATCCGTGAGCGAGTTGTCCTTCAGCCAGTTCTCCTGCAGCATGGCCAGGTCCAGGTCATCGACCCGGCAGTCGCCGTTCAGGTCTCCGACGAGGGGTACATAGCCCGGCACAGACCTCGTGGCCTGGCTCTTGTCGCTGTACACGTTGATCGTGACCGTGTCCGAGCCGGAGTATTCGCCATCGAAGGCCTGTGCCTGGAAGACATACTGGCCCACGGCCGCCAGCGTGACGCTGGTGTCCGCAGCGGTCGGTGCTCCGATCACCGCGCTGCCTTCGTTCGGCTCGCTCACCACGGTCCACTGCAACGTGCAGGCGCTGACCAGACCGTCGTCTGTGATCGTTGCGGCGAGCGTTCCTGCCCTGGGTCCTCCCTCCAGCCAGGTCACGACGTCGGCGCCGGCATCCACCTGGGGAGGCCTGTTGTCGACATAGAAGCTGAAGATCGGGCCGAAGACCGGATCGTTGGGACTGCCGACGTAGGTGTCGACGGCCCAATAGTACCGCTTCTTGACCTGCGTCTGCACGACTACGGACGTCACGTTCTGCTTGTTGACGATCCGGATGGCGGCCGGGTCGGTGAACTGCTCGAGCAACTCGAGTTTGTCGGTGAAGTAGACGTCCGCGAGCACCGGCTCGCCCGGCACGCACGGGTCGGGCAACGTCCAGCTCAGCGTCACTTCCCCGGGCGACACCAAACCGCCATCGACCGGGCGAGGATCGAGAAACGCGGTGGCCGTCAGCGTCGTCCGGCCCTCGTTCGTCACGTCATAGTTCAGGTTCAGCCTGCCCTGGCGCTTGTAGGCGGTGATCCGGCCGCTGTCGATCCAGGCCTGGACGGCCTCGGTGTCGTCGCCGTCGAGGATCAGTTTGCCTGCGGTGATGTCGATCGAGCCGGAGTCGCTGGTCAGGTACAGATCGGACGCGCGGATCGTGCCGCCCCGGAGGTTCACCGTGCCGGCGCCGGCCCCGCCGGGGACGACCAGGTTGTCGGTGAGTTCGATGACGCCGCCGGTCATGTTCAGCGTGCCGGTGCCCTCCAGCCCGATCTGCAGGGACCCGGTGGCGAATTTGCCGCCGCTGAGGTTGAGGATGCCGTGGCCGGAGGGGTTGTCCACGCCGATGTAGGCGCCCGCGGCCCAGAGCGATCCGCCGGTGATGTCCAGGTTCGTCGTGACGCTGCCGTTGCCGACCCTCAAGGTCTCGCATTCGGCGGCGATGCCGTCCTGGATCACGCAATGGGTGTTCGCCGGCTGATCGATGGACGCGGCGTCCATGCGGCCTGGGACCGTATTGGGATTCCAGTTGGCGGCCGTGCTCCAGAGATGGTCACCGCCGCCGTCGTCCCAGGAGATGAGCGCCGAGGCGCTGTGGACTTGAACCAGCAGTAGGACAAGAGGAACCAGACACGTCGTTTTCTTGAACATCGTAGTCCTCCTTCAAAAGGGTTGCCTGATGGTCGCGCCGGACGCGATCGCGATTTGCCCGTTTGCCTTCGTCCATGGTTGCTCCCGCACCTTGTAGGGCTTATGATACCATCGGGCTCCGTCAAGTTGCAACAATTATCGGGGGTCCGTTTGAAGCCATGGCTTGTGCTCAGGAACCGACCCTGGTTCGATGTCGCGGCGGGGAAGGGGCCTGTCTGTGAAAACAAGCCGGCATTGGGTTTCGTGTCGGGCGGCGCACCCCGACAAAAGCCCACCATGCGAACATCAAAATCCGGTTCTCGCGGCTGCTGGAGAGATCGCACTCAGTCCAGCCTCCTCGACGGCCGGAAACTCGCACAGACACGAAGGGGCTTCGCTTCAAGATCGGCCTTGCATCATGCCGCACTGCTGCGGTATCATAGAGGTTCATACGGAGCCTCGTCGCGCGGGCCGGTCAGGCCGGACACATCTTCTATCGGCGGCCCCAGGGAAGCTACGGCGGGCGGTTGGCATCAGGACCTTTGAAGAAAGGGTAGGGTGCTTCGATGAACCGATCATGCATCACGCAAAGAGGACTCGTTTTGCTGGTGGTTGTCTCCACATCATGTCCGGTGCTCTACGCCGGTTTCAAGCCCCAGCAGCATGTCATCGTGCAGACTGAAACCCGTGGGGCGGCATCCGTCTATGCGGCGGACTTAGACGGCGATGGCGACCTGGACGTCCTCTCGGCCTCTTTGGGCGACAGCAAGATAGCCTGGTATGCCAACGACGGGACGGGCCACTTCGGACCTCAGCAGATGATTACCACACAGGCCTGGGGGGCGACCTGCGTCTATGCGGCGGACCTGGACGGCGATGGCGACCTGGATGTCCTATCGGCTGGAGGCGACACGATCGCCTGGTATGCCAACGACGGGATGGGCCAGTTCGGACCCCAGCAGGTGATCACCACCGAGGCCCTGGGGGCGAACTGCGTCTATGCGGCGGACTTGGACGGCGATGGCGACCTGGATGTCCTCTCGGCTTATTCGTGGGACAACATTGGTTGGTACGCCAACGACGGGACGGGCCACTTCGGACCGCAGCAGGTGATCACCACCGAGGCCCTGGGGGCGAACTGCGTTTATGCGGCGGACCTGGACGGCGATGGCGGTCTGGACGTCCTCTCGGCTTCCGGGCATGACAGCAAGATTGCCTGGTATGCCAACGACGGGATGGGCCAGTTCGGACCCCAGCAGGCAATCACCACACAGGCCCGGGAGCCGACCTGCGTCTATGCGGCGGACTTGGACGGCGATGGCGACTTGGACGCGCTCTCGGCTTCCTACGACGACGGCAAGATCGCCTGGTATGCCAACGACGGGACAGGTCAGTTCGGACGCCAGCAGGTGATCACCACAGACGCCTATGGGGCGGACTGCGTCTATGCGGCGGACTTGGACGGCGATGGCGACCTCGACGTCCTCTCGGCTTCTCGGGGTGATTGGAGCAATCGGCGTGGCTGGACAGGCTCCAAGATTGCCTGGTATGCCAACGACGGGACGGGCCAGTTCGGACCCCAGCAGTTGATCACCACCGAGGCCTCTGGGGCGAACTGCGTCTATGTGGCGGACCTGGATGGCGATGGCGACCTGGATGTCCTCTCGGCTTCTAATGGGGACGACAAGATCGCTTGGTATGCCAACGACGGGACGGGCCAGTTCGGACCCCAGCGGGTGATCACCACCGAGGCCGTTTGGGCAAGTTGCGTCTATGCGGCGGACTTGGACGGCGACGGCGACCTGGATGTCCTCTCGGCTTCTTTCGGCGACAGCAAGATAGCCTGGTATGCCAACGACGGGACGGGCCAGTTCGGAGCCCAGCAGGTGATCACCACCGCGGCCTATGCGGCGAGATGCGTCTATGCGGCGGACTTGGACGGCGATGGCGACCTGGATGTGCTCTCGGCTTCTTCCGAGGACGACAAGATTGCTTGGTATGCCAATGATGGGTCGGGCCAGTTCGGACCTCAGCAGGTGATCAGTACAGAGGCCAAAGGGGCGAGCTGCGTCTATGCGGCGGACTTAGACGGCGATGGCGACCTCGACGTCCTCTCGGCTTCTTATGGCGACGACAAGATCGCCTGGTATGCCAACGACGGGATGGGCCACTTCGGACCCCAGCAGGTGATCACCACAGAGGCCGGTGGGGCAGAATGCGTCTATGCGGCGGACCTCGACGGCGATGGCGACCTGGACGTCCTCTCGGCTTCGTCGGGCGACGACAAGATTGCCTGGTACGAGAATGACACAGCGCCTGAATTCAGCGACGAGCAGGTCATTACGGCAGAGGCTGACGGGGCAACCTGCGTGTATTCGGCGGACCTCGACGGCGATGGCGACCTGGACGTCCTCTCGGCTTTCGGGTCCACGATTGCCTGGTATGCCAACGACGGGACGGGCCGATTCGGACCCCAGCAGGTGATCACCACAGATGCCGATGGGGCAGCCTGCGTGTACGCCGCAGACCTGGATGGCGACGCGGACATGGATGTCTTGTCGGCCTCCTCTGGGGACGACAAGACTGCCTGGTATCAGAATGACGGGACGGGCCAGTTCGGACCCCAGCAGGTGATTACCATAGACGCTGATATAGCGAGGCGCGTCTATGCGGCGGACTTGGACGGCGATGGCGACCTGGACGTCCTCTCGGCGTCTTCTGGTGACGTCAAGATCGCCTGGTATGCAAATGATGGCTCCGCCCAGTTCGGACCCCAGCAAGCGATAAGCATGGCCGGGTACGCAATGTCTGTGCACGCAGCGGACCTGGACGGTGATGGAGACCTTGACGTGCTGTCCGGTTCTATTGCCCCTGGTCATGGGGCCAACAACAAGACCGTCTGGTATGCGAACGACGGCTCGGGGCTCTTCGGCCCGGAGCAGAGGATAGCGGGGCCGAGCGTGTCGGTGTACGCGGCGGACCTGGACGGCGATAGTGACCTGGATGTGTTGAGGGCCTTCGAGTCGATTGGCAACTGGGCCACCGGTAGCGGTTCAGCGGGCATTGCCTGCCATGCGAACGACGGCTCGGGGCACTTCGGCAGTCAGCAGACGATCACCATCGGGGGCATCCGGGCCAAGGGGCGTTACTGCTTTGACGTAGCGGACTTAGACGGCGATGGGGACTTGGACGTGCTCTCAGCTTCTTCTGCAGACAACAAGATCGCCTGGTATGCAAACGACGGTTCGGGCCAGTTTGGTAGCCAGGGTGTGATTACCACAGCGGCCATTGGGGCACGTTGTGTACATGCGGCCGACCTGGATGGCGACGGGGACATGGACGTCCTCTCGGCTTCTGCGGAAGACGACAAGATCGCCTGGTACGAAAACGAGTGAATGATCTCCACGATTTTGGTGGCCTCTCTGTGACACGAGTCTTGCGCGGCCAGAGGGTCACCCGAGGAACGGTGGGCGAAGCCCACCCTACCGCTGTCGCCCCATCTGGGGCCCCTTGGGGGATCTCGGTCAGCCGGCTCCAAAGGGTCCTGTCGCACTCGCCGTGATCCGGCGGTGGCCGTCGGTCCAGTGGTCCCGGTACCAGGTTGAGGCGGGGAATCTGTCGTTCAATTCCGCCATCCTGGCTTTCAGCATGTCTCGATACTTCTCCATGCGGGTGCGATAGGCCGGATCGCCTGCGAGGTCCTTCCTCTGGAGTGGATCGGCGACGTGGTCGAACAGGACCTCCTTGCGGGGCAGATTCTTCGAGCCGCCGCCGCGGAAGACCGCGTAGGTGAATCGCTTGTCGCGGAGGGCCCGCCATTCGTGACCGTCCTGCCAGAGGGCGCAGGCGCCGGTGTTCACGAGCAGCGCCGCCTGGGGCTCTGGGCCGGAGCGACCCCTGGCCAGGTGGCTCAGGTCCATGCCTTCGACCGCCTCGGGGATTCGCGAGTGCAGGCCCGCCAGGCCGAGCAGGGTCGGCATGATGTCCGGCGTGTTCAGGCAGGCGTCGGACACGCTGCCGGCGGGGATCTGGCCCTTCCAGCGCATCAGGAACGGAATCCGCGCTGCCTCTTCGTAGAAGATGTTCTTCTTCATCCGCCCGTGCCCGCCGAACATCTCGCCGTGGTCGGAGGTGAAGACGATGAGCGTGTCGTCGGCCAGACCCGCTTTGTCCACCGCGTCGAGGATGCGCCCGATGTTCCAGTCGAGATTGGCGGTCATTGCGTAGTAGTTCCGCATCCACTCGTCGATCTGACGGGGGCTCTTCTCGATGTTGGACCACTCGTCGCCGTACGGGTCCATCTCGCTGCTGTAGTTGGGCGCGGGCGGGAATGTCACGTCCTTGAACAGACGATAGTACTGTGCAGGGACGTTGTTGCTGGCCCAGGGGTCGTGCGGCGTGCCGTACGAGACCATGAGGAAGAAGGGCGCCTCGTCGGAGGCCTTTTGCGAGAGGAAGTCTATCGCCATATCGGTCTGGGCGTCGGGCTCGAAGACGCCTTCGCCGTAGAAGATCTTCTCGGGCGACTCGGTGTGGTAGTAGGCGCCGTAGTAATCGTGATGAAAGTTGAAGGCGGCCCAGTAGCCGTCGAAGCCCAGGCGGTGCGGGCCGCGCGGGACGAACGAGTTCCTCGGCTCGATGTGGTTGCCCAGCTCGTTGGCGTACAGGTGCCACTTGCCGATGTATCCGGTCTCATAGCCTGCGCCGGTCAGGACGTGGCCGAGGCAGGTCTGATTGGGATTCATCCGCAGTTCGTTGATGACCATGCCGGTGCCGGTGGTGTACTTGCCGGTGAACAGCGATGCGCGATAGGCCGAGCAGACGGGCATCGAAGAAACCGCCTGGCGGAAGCTGACGCCTTCGCGAGCGAGCCGGTCGAGGTTGGGCGTGCAGGCTGTGCCGTCGCCGGCGTAGCCGCAGGATTGGTAGCGGAGCTGGTCCGCGAGCAGGTAGACGATGTTGGGCCGTCGCGGTGCCCTCCGTCGCTCTGCGGTGGATGTACAGCCCGACAGGGCGCCGAGCCCGAGGCCCGCGACGCCGGACCGGATCAGGAAGTCCCTTCGATTCATGTCTGCTTCTCCACAGAGCCGGCCGGCACGAATCTCTCCGCCGATGCCATCGGTCCTGGCCGCGACGGAGCCCATGCCCGCCGACTCGGAACACCATGATAGCCGTTTGGACTCGATAGCTCAAGCGAGCCGTCGGGGGTGCATGACCGTATCTGCCGACATACGATAGGAGTTCACGGAGACCCTGGACTGTCATTCCCGCGGAAGCGGGAATCCACTCTCCCGGTCGCGCCTCCTCCCGCGGTTCCTGGATTCCTGTGTTCTTGGAGCGGCCTTCGGCCGCAACCCAAGTGCTGGATATAGAGGAAGGGACGGACCGATCCGGAATCCTCCGCGGTGCGGCGGGAGTTTGGCGCGTTGGAGCCACCAGCAGTAAAGGGGGACTGCAACGTCCTGCGTGCTGCGCCAAACCTGCAAGCGAGCGCTTCGCTCGCGTTCACGCCGGAGGCTGCAATGCGAGAAGCTCCCCTCGCACGACCGCTTCGGGCGTGCCTGCGATCGATTGGAGTGGACGGCCCGATTCCCATATATCGGGGGCGATGTGCGTGTCCGGTCCGAGATGCTTGTCAGGAAAGCAAGATGCGAAACCGCCCTCGCGATTTCGCGTAGGATAGTGCAGGATGGTGGTGGCGTTCCCCGGCGCCGCAGGGTAGTCTTGTGGGGTTATGAAGGTGTTCCGACCGATCGTTCTGAACGTGGCAATCGCTGCGGCGATTGCGTGCTCGCGAGCGGAGGCGCGGACGGCCTATTCTCTGGGTCTGGAGCGGGTGGCCTCCGGCTTGAGCCGGCCCGTGGGAATGGCATACCCGCCCGACGGCTCCCGACGGCTGTTCCTCATCGAGCAGTACTCGTCGCGCATCCGAATCCTCGACATGGCGACGGGCACGCTCCTGCCGGTCCCGTTCGTGACCATTACGGGACTGTGGACCGCCGACGAGCACGGCCTCCGCGGCATTGCCATCGATCCGAACTACGCGCAGAACCGCAGGGTCTACGTCAACGTGACCACCTTCGACGGCGTAGTCCAAATCCGGCGGTACACCGCCTCGGAACACAATCCGAATCTCGCCGATCCGCGGGGCATGGCAGTCGTCTTCTCCTACGCCCAATCGCGTGACAACTACGGCGGCGGCTGGCTCGGCTTCGGACCCGACGGCTATCTCTACATCGCCACCGGCGACGGCGACCCGCTCGATCGGGCCAACCACGCCCAGGACGTTGCGTCCCCCCTGGGCAAGCTCCTGCGCATCGATGTACACCCGACCGACCCCAGCCGTCTGTACAGCGTCCCTGCGACCAATCCGTTCGTGGGCAATGGACCGGCCCGCCCGGAGGTCTGGGTCTGCGGCCTGCGCGATCCCTGGCGCTGCAGCTTCGACCGCGGGACGGGAAACCTCTACATCGGCGACATCGGCTACGACCGCAGAGAGGAGATCAGCATTCAGTTTGCCTCCAGTCGGGGCGGCGAGGATTACGGCTGGCCCGTCCTCGAGGGGACCTATCGCACGGGCAACCTCTGGGTCGGGACAGACGTGTTGGGCAGTCGAACCCGCCCCGTCCCGCCGATCTACGAGTACGAGTACGAGCCCGGCGCCGCGGTGACGGGCGGCTACGTCTATCGCGGATCGGCCATCAAGGGACTCCAGGGGACCTACTTCTTCGCGGATCGCGGCTGGGCCCGCATCGGGTCGTTCCGCTACGACGGCCGACGGGTGACCGAGCTGACCGACCGCACCGAGGAACTGGACCCCGCCCCGCGCCGGATCGGCCAGGTCTCCTCGTTCGGCGAGGACGAGGACGGCGAGCTGTATATCCTCGATTCCTCCGACGGCGAGGTCTATAAGATCGTCCCGGCCCTCTCCCGCCGGACGGACAAGTGACTGCCCATCCGACGTCTTCACCACAGAGAGGACCCAGAGCGAAGACGAAGGTGAGAAGGTCAGAAGGTGAGAAGGTCGGACGGCCACCCATGCGGCGCGACGCTTCTCGCTCCGCGAACCGCTCACCGCCGAGACACAGAGGCCGCTGAGAATCGCGAAGGAGACACATTTCTCAACCGCGGATGAACGCCGATGAACGCGGCAGCGGTAGGGCGGGCTTCGCCCGCCGCTTGTCCAATATGGGAAACCACGAAGCTCGCGAAGGCGCACGAAGAAAGGCAGACCAACTCAGCGACGGTCAAGGCCGCGAAACGGGCCTTGACATCTCCTCCCTGTGCGATCACAATCCAATCCAGCTTGGCGGGCCTGCAGTCGTAATGCGAGAGACCAGAACGATGCAGGGAACCGTTATGGTATCGAGGAGACCCGAGAAGTGTGCCTGAACCCTTCAGTTTCCGCCGTAGGAGACAGACAATGACCATTCCGCTGGCCGGCTCGTCAGTTTTCCATTTGCTTTGGACAATGACACAGGAGCATGGGTTGGCGACCGCAGGTATCCTCGTCGGCGTCATCGCGGCGGTCGCCGGAATCGGCGGAGGCATATCCTATTACTGGAGCCGGCACACCATCCGCGGGAATCTCTGGCGGCTGGCGACGAATTGGTCCTCCAAGACCACTGCTGCGGCAACGCGGGCACTGGATGCGTTGTGTGACGAGCGGGCAGTCCCAATTCTCTTGAAGCGGTTGCGGAAGTGTGGCCTGTATGATTCGAGAGTCCAAGAGGCGATAGCCAGGATATTGGGTCGCCTGGGCGCCCCGCAGGCGATCGAGCCGCTCCTGGGACTGTTGGCGAGCCATTCTCGCGACGTCCGCCTCGCGGCCAGGGAAGCCCTGAATACGCTCGGAGCGACCAGAGAGCAACTGACCGACGGGTATCTCAAGGCCCTGTCGAGCACCGACTCTTACGGCGCCAAGGAGGTCAGAGAGGCACTCGATGTGCTCGGAGCAACGAAAGAGCAATTGGTCGACGCATACCTCAAGGGGTTGTTGCCGGGCCATCCGTGGTGTGCCGAGGCTCTGACCGTGTTCGGCCTGACACAAGAGCAAAGAGACAAACTGGCACAGGACCTGTCACGGGTGACCGAGGCCCGCTACAATACGATCTCCGACCTTCTGCACAATCTGGGCGATCCACGAGGCGACATGATCTACGTATTCCACCCGGAAGAAGGACATGGCGAAGAAGTCAGCCATGAATCAGAGGTTTACGATGGCTATACGGGTCCGCTCTACACGCAGGAACATGTGGTAGATCATCCGGCGTACTGGGAAGGGCCCGTTCCCAGGGAGCGAGCCGCCGGCAATGCCGCTCCGCCGAGTTCGGGAAACGCTGGATGAGTCATCGTTCATGGCAGATCACGATATTCTCCTGGAACGCATACCGCCCTTCGATACAGTGGACGCCGGCCGCCTGCAGGAAGCCCTGGACCGGGGCTGGATCGATGTCTCCCGGATCGCCGATGCCCGCCTGCGACGCTTCCTGGGCTTCCTCGCAGAGAAGGGATTCGAGGACATTATCCTGACGGGCGGGGCGGTCCGCGATGCCCTGACAGGTGGTCGAGTTCACGATTTTGACTTCACCGTCGCGATCCACATGAGCCCGCTGGAGATGGGGCCTTCGGAAAGCAACTTGACCCAGGCCACGCCTGCCATGGTTCAGCAGGCGGACTCGATCCTGGAAAGGCTGGCCCGCGAGTTGGGCACGACCGCCGAGCGGATCCGGAACTACCGGCGTCCGGCCGCATTCGAGGGGATGGAGTTGGCCTATCTGGGGCCGCGCCGACTGAAGGAACGCGGGACGTTGATCCGTGGCGTCTCATTCGATTGGCTTGGCGGACGGATGTCGATCAGCCAGACGGCTCCTGAGATACTCCTGATGGGACTCGACGCCGCCGGGCGTATGTACGGACATCATCAGGCATTGGCCAACTGGCTCAGCGGCGTGGCCCGGCTGAAAGGAGATGTGGAAAAGGGTCGGAATCTATGGCCCCCGGCTATCCTGAAACTCTTCCGCCTGCGGCATCAGTTTGGCCTGGCGGTCCTCCGAAGCGACTACGAGCTGGCGAAATCGGTCCTGGCCGGAATCGGATGGGGTGACACCGGTTCAACGCCCCCCATGACACGTGAACTTCAGAGGATTATGGATGTCGCTGTGGATAGAGATCTCGTCGCGAGAGAACTCGCAGGCCTCGGTCTCACGGTCCCGTAAGGAAATGAACCGCCTCACGCGGAGGCGCAGGGCCCCAGAGACTCTGTGGGTTGTCCTTCCCGCGCAGAGCCTGCCCTCGACCCGATCAGTCAGATATGTAGGTCAGCACGCTCCGCCGGTTGACCGCTGCCACGGGCGGAGAACTCCAGATCGTTGCCCGCTTTCCCCAGGGCGACGTGGTCATCAGCCAGTTCAAGGAAATCGAGAACCGCCAGACGCCTGACACGAATGCCTGGCGTGAGATTGAGCGCGCCGTCAAGAGCATACTTGGCAGGTTCAGTTCTCGGAGTTGACATCAGGAGGCAGCGCTCGTACAATAGAAATGCGGGCGGTCGTATAGGGAGGCAGGGCGGAATACACGAGGCACATAGTCTTTCGGAGGATCGAATGATGAGACACGGCCATCAGATGGTTCTTGTTGTCCTGGCGCCTCTGTGTTTGATGTCGCAACGGGTCCTCGCACAGGACAATCGCCTTTCACTTCTGCCCGGGCGCGACGCCGATCCAGTCGTTGTCCGGGGAACCGAAGTCCCGGAACTCATCGGATTGGCGCCGGATAAGATCGTAGGCTTTCGGTACACTGGGTACTGGAAGCAGATCCCTGTGCAGATCGATGAGAGGAAATACGTCGACTTCGGGACCGTCTACAACGAGTCCCCACACGGGTGCGGGACCATGGCCTATGCAGACTCGACTACGTACGTAGGGGCGGACAGCGATCCAGCTTTTGACAGCGATGACGAGTTGGTGTTCATGGCGAGAGATATGGGGCAACAGGTCGTGTGGTATGCTGGCATACCTGACGGAGTGGTTGCCACAAGGATCGTTGAAATCACCGCCCGTGATCCCCTCACGGACCATCTGGCATATCTCTATCTGTTTGAAACAGACGGCTCCCTGACGCCGGATGCCGGAGTGGACTATGTGAACTACCGCTTCCGCCTGCTCTCGGGCAGCTACCTCGCGACATATGGACTGAGACAAGGACCAAACCCCGAGGACTCGTATGTATACACGACCGCCTACCGGACCCACTTCTCTGACCGTTTTGCGCGAGACGGGTTGAACATCCTCGTGGGCGGCGCGACGCCAGTGGACATATTGGATCGTCATCGATCTATCACGGACACGGGTGGCTGCGAGCGGTCCGAGGATACGTTCGACTACGATAAAGGCGCATTTTTCACGAACAAGGATGGCCCGGTCCGCGCAATTCGCTCATACATGGGGTGCAACAGTGGCCCGCGGATGCAGCGCGAACACCTGTTCTATGAGAAACGCCATGATGTCACGTTCTACATTCGTGTGCATGCCCTTGGGTACGGCATCATGGACCTCTACGACTACAGCCCGGACGCAGCAGGGATGCGATACTACGATGATCTGAATCTCGACGGCGTTCTCGTGGATGGCGAGCCCGACGCCATTGGGATCGGCCCGATCAAATGGCAGATGGTTACAGGAGATCAGGGGACTCTCGTTGTCGTTTTCTCTATCGAGAGCGATATGAAGGATTTTGTCTGGCACAACCACTACTCTGATGACACAAGCCCAAACCAGACCCAATGCACAGGCGATGCGTATGAGTATGGCCTGAGCGGGTTCCATTCCCCCTCGCATCTCGTCAATACCGACCCGGCGACGCCACCGCACAAGAACCTGACCATAGGGCGGACAGTGTACTATGAAGGACCTTGGCAAACCCCTGCAATCGGCGGCGCGCGGTACGCGCAGTCAACAACCCCCCTGGATGTGAACGTGCGCGTCACTGCAGAACCCACGCGGATTGAGGCGTCTCCGCTTGCCCACTGGAGGTTGGATGAAGTGGAGGGCACTCTGGTGCAGGATGACGGACCCTATTTCGCATATCTTCACGGCGATCCAACGTGGCAGCCTGCAGGAGGCCGGGTCGGCGGTGCACTGCATTTCGATGGTGTAGATGATTACATCAGTACCGATCCGATAATCAATCCCGCAGAAGGAGCATTCAGCGTCTTCTGCTGGGTACAAGGTGGCGGGGCGGCGCAGATCATCGTCGCACAAACCGACGACGACGAGGGCGGTGTCGGTGCAGTCTGGCTCGGCTGTGACGCGGCCGGCCATCTCATGACGACACTGTCGAGCACGGGCAGGAAGACCACTGGGCCATTGGTTTCAACGCACATTCTCAGCAGCCAGGCTTGGCATCATGTTGGATTGGTGTGGGATGGATCTCGCAGGTATCTGTTCGTCGATGGCATAGAGTGTGCCAACGACAGCACCGGTGCCAGCAATGTAACGGGGGCATGGTCCAGTCTCTGTTTCGGTGTGGCCAAGACACTGCAGGTCGGGACCTTCTGGCGTGGCCTGATTGACGATGTCCTTATCTATGATTGTGCGGTCAAGCCGTAGAACGACCGAATCGCTCGTTGCCGGGCAGTGGCTTTGAAGGTCAGACATCGCTCCAAGCTTTGACGGATATCGCAAATACCAGAGCCGACAAGTCCACGAGGATTCCGGAGGGTGCATCCGCCGATTTCGCCGATTGACGCAGATTCCCCCGCTCGGAATTTTCGGAATCCGTGGAAGATGACCCGCTGTGCGTCGTCGATTGAACCCCTTCGTGTCGCTTCGTGCTCTTCGTGGTGAAGAGGCCTGGATTCCCGCTTCCGCGGGAATGACACCCCAGAGCGTCGCTGCGCCCCTGCCGTTCCGCGCGAGGGCATTCGTCTGCGTCCGTGTGGTCTTCGTGGTTTGGCGCTACGGGGAGGTGGCGTTGCCTTCGGCTGCGGCGAGGAAATGCTGCTTGAGGCCCTGGAAGCCGGTTGTCCGCAGGACCCCCTGGAGAGCGGAGGGCAGGTTGGGGTCGAGCTTGCCCTTCTGGTGGCCGTAGAGGAGCCGGCCCTCGCCTTGCGCAAAGACGACCAGATCGTCGAGCGTGTCTCCCTTGGTCCGCACGAGGACGAGCAGGCCGAACCTGCCTTCCTGCGTTTGGATGACCTTGTCCCACCCTCGGACCCGCATCCTGTCGAAATCCAGACGCCCGCCGGAGGGTAGTTCGTAGATCGCCAGATGAATCCGCGAGAGGCCCGCGACGTTGACCGGCTCGCCTGCGACTCGCGAGGCCGCGACCTTGGCGAGCTTCATCGTGGTCCCATCCAGCTTGAACTCGAAGGAGTCCTCGGGTGTTGTGCCGGTCTGACGCTCGATCTCGTGACGGCTCCACTGGGGGCTGAACTGTGTGTGGCAACCTGCCGTCGCCAGCAAGATCCCGGCGAACAGAACTTGGCGAATGCTGTGTAACCTCATGCGATTACCTCTCAAAGACAGCATAGTGTATCCGAGAGGATGGAATGTGTCAGGCACATTTTTCGACGATGTTTCACGACGACGAGGGGCTGTTGCGATTGACGCGGGTGGGCCGATCTGGTCTAATACCACCCGTGTGGCCGCGGCGGAGCAGGGGATCTGACCAATGGAGGTGGAACATGAAACGATTTGCACTTCTCGTCATCGCTGTCTCTGTTCTTGTGTGGGGCGTTCCCTCGTCGGTTTACGGCTGGGGCTCGGCGACCCATGCCTACATCGCGCACCAGCTCGTCGGGCAGGGATCGGCCGACATGCAGGCGATCTACGGCTCCGTCCTGGCGGACGTGTTCAACACGATGGTCAGCGACCCGTACCGGGACCCGTTGTGGACGCTGACCCATTACGACTTCCAGAAACTCGTCGACCAGGCCCAATCGCAGAGCGATCAGGCCCTCGCCTACGGATTCGCAAGCCACAATGAGTCCTGGGGCGCCGATGAGACCGCGCATATCAGCTCGGCGGGTCTCCCGGAGAGCGGCTACGTCATTCGCAAGAGCGCGCTGCTGTCGGCGGCTCTCCGACCTTCGGTGCGTCTGTTTCTGCTCGCCAACGGCGTGTCCAATCCCGACGCGGTCCTCGACGCGGCGCTGCCCACGGTGGCGCACACCGCCATCGAGACGGCCGTCGACCTGCTGCTGTGCCAGAGCGAGGACCCCGACCTCGGTCAGCGTCTGGTGTTGGCAGCCCAGACCCGCGGCTGGTCCGCTCCCATCCTGTTGTGCAAGGCCTATGCGGCCGACCTCGCTGCGACCGCAGGGACCACCGAGTCCGTGGCCTCGCCGCTGATCGTTGCTGCGGAGAACGAGTTCCGGGTGCAGATGGAAGTGTACGGAGGCGCGTTCTGCCAGGCCGATCCGATCGAAGCGTTGGCGGAACAGGGAGTGGAGTTGTGCAAGCAGCTCCTGGCGGGCGCTCAGGGGGTTGTCGTCGATGTGCCGGTGGATCTGATGAAGCAGATCCTGACCGCGGCGGTCGACGCCGTGAAGGGCGACTACGCGGCCGAAGTGGCCGCCACGGTTGCGCAGGTTCGACAGGAGCTGGAGTCCCACGCAATTGTCGAGCCTGGGCTGTAGCGGCGAACTGCAGTCGCCGGGAACTCGGCACGCCCTGAGTCTGCCCGCTCCGCGGGGCTACTGGATTCCCAGGACGTCGGCCATGGAGTAGAGGGCCGGGGGTTTGCCTTGCAGCCATTCTGCGGCCCGCAGGGCGCCGCGGACGAAGACGTCCCGACTGTGGGCGGTGTGGTTCAGGGTGATCGTCTCGCCCAGCGAACCGTAAATCACGGAGTGGACTCCGGTTATGTCGCCGGCGCGGACCGCGTGCATGCCGATTTCGCCCTTTTTGCGGAGGGCCTCCTTTCCGCTTCGGCCGTGGACGAGGCAGTCGGGGAAGGGCCGGCCGGTCGCCTTGCAGATGCTCTGGGCCAGCGTCATGGCGCTGCCACTGGGGGCGTCCTTCTTGAACCGGTGGTGCTCCTCGACGATCTCGATATCGTAGTCTTCGCCCAGCATGGCGGCGGCCTTGGCGACTAGGACGAACAGGGCGTTCATCCCGATGCTCATGTTCGTGCTGTAGACGACGGGTACCTTGTGGGCAGCCGTCCTGAGGGGCTCCTGCTGGGCGGGCGTCAGTCCGGTCGTGCCCATGACCAGGGGTATGCCCGCGGCGGCACAGTGCCCGGCGGTCTCCTCGGTGGCCTCGGGCAGAGAGAAATCGATGGCGACCTGGGCCGACCCCGGCCAGGCGGCACAGAGGGGCAGGTTCAGCTTTTCGATGCCCGCCAGGGCGCCGGCGTCCCTGCCGATGTCGGGGTGATCGGCTTTGTCGATTGCACCGACTATATCAAAACGTTTTGACTCCACGGCGAGGGCGACGATCCGCCGGCCCATCCGACCGCCTGCTCCGACCACGACCAGTTTTGTAGCCATCTGTTGCTCCAGGGTTTCACGGTACTGACTCTCGTGGAGGGAATATAGCGACGCGGCGGCCTTTTGGCAAGGGGGAAGGCGACGTCGAACCGGTGTCGAGCACGCCAGGAGGCCATGACCCCTATATGTTGTGGTATGGCGTACAAATGGTCAATGTGTAGTGTTTCGTCCTGGCCGAATCTGTGAGTCCTGCGGTCTCTGTCCCGGCTGGATCTGGAAGATGCCCGTCGATGTCTGTGGTATTATGGGACTCGCCAGTCGATCCGTGTTTGTCTGGTCCGAACTGGTGGACTTCCGGCCAAAAAGGGCAAAATCTCCGAAAAAGTTATTGCCAGCAAAGGGGTTGACGATTATGATGACGTGTTCGGTAGTAGAATTGATGGCTACCACAGCGTCTAGCACAGTGAAGAGGTGCAAGGAATGGCTCTTGAGTGGGTGTGTGAATAGTGCGGCGGCATGGGCATATGAGGCATAGGGTGCGCTGCATTCTTGCACACACGGCGACTGTGGAATCGGAGTTTCTGCTTCAATGTCCGCGTGCCGGTGAGGTTGAAGATGGGGTTTGGCTTTTTGGGCTCGCTGAAGGGTCAAGCCGCTCTCGGAGGCAACTGATGTAGGCGAAGGGAAGATGACAACCTCAGTCGGGCAGCGGCATTGGAAAGTGGGAACAGGCAACGGCGTCCCACTCTTTTTTTTGGCTTGTGGAAAAAGGGGATCATGAACCAGGAACTGCTGAGAATCGTGGACAACATCGCGAGGGACAAGAACATCGACAAAGAGTCGATCTTTGCCGATCTGGAGGAGGCTATGGTCTCTGCGGTTCGCAAGCACTTCGCCGACGCGGAGAGCGCGATTGTCGTTCAGATCGACCGGGCCAGTGGTGCGGTGACCGCGTTCAAGGACAATCAGCCCATCGATATCAAGCGTCTGGGGCGGATCCCCGCGCAGACCGCCAAGCAAGTCATGATCCAGAAGCTTCGCGCCGACGAGCGGGACAGCATCTTCAGCGAATTCGTTCAGCGCAAAGGGCAGCTCGTCAGCGGGTCGGTGGTTCGGTATGAGGGAGGGGCCCTGGTGGTCAACCTGGACCATTGGACGGAAGGCATCATGCCGAAGGGCGAGCAGATCATGGGCCAGACCCACCGAGCCGGCGAGCGGGTCCGCTGCCTGATTCTCGACGTGAAGGAGTCGGCCAGCCAGGTGAAGATCATCCTGTCGCGGACGCACCCGGATTTCATCCGCCGGCTGTTCGAGTCGGAGGTGCCCGAGATCGCCGAGGGGATCATCGAGGTCCGCGCCCTGGCTCGCGAGGCGGGGTATCGCAGCAAGGTGGCCGTGATGTCCTTCGACGACAAGGTGGACCCGGTCGGCGCCTGCGTGGGCGTCCGAGGCAGCCGGATCAAGAACATCGTCGACGAGTTGGGAGGCGAGAAGATCGACATCGTCCGCTGGAACGACTCTTCGCAGGTTCTCGTGGCGAATGCCCTGATGCCGGCGAAGGTCAGCGAGATCGCGCTGTGTTTCGAGCTGGGTCGCGCGACGGTCGTCGTGGAGGAGGATCAGTTGAGCCTGGCCATCGGCAAGCACGGGCAGAACGTCCGTCTTGCGGCCCGGCTGACGGGCTGGGACATCGATATCCTGACCCCGGACGAGTACAATCAGGGAATCGAGCGGCTGGCCGGATGTGTCAAGGGGATCGAGGGGGCTGAGGATGTCCTCGTGGACAAGCTCATCGCCCTGGGGATCATCTCGGTGCTCGATCTGGACGACGTGGGTCCCGACCCGCTCGTGGCGGAACTCAAACTGGACCGGGGACTGGCCGAGAGGCTGGTCGAGAAAGCGGATCGTGAAGCCAAGGCATTGACCGCGGAGGCGGATCAGAAGCAGGCGCAGAAACAACTGGCTCAGCAAGCGAAGACGTCGGAGACGACGTACCGAGAGGATGCGGAGTAATACGTGGAGGCTTTTTGGCTACTACAAGGGTCTATATCTTAGCTCGGGAACTTGGGGTCAAGAGTTCTGCGATTGTGAAGAAATGCCAGGATGAAGGCCTGGACGTCCGGAACCACATGGCCACGATCTCCGCGGGGCTGGCTGCGACGATTCGGGAATGGTTCAGCGAGGGCGAGAATCTCACGACGGTGGAAACGGCCGATCGGGTCGATTTGGAGGAGGTCCGCGTGCGAAGGAAGCCCAAGCATGCGGAGGCGGACGAAGCCCTGGGCGAATCCGAGGACTACGGGGAGACCGACGTGTCCGTGCTGGAGCCGGCGGAGTCCCTGGCAGTGGAGGCGACGGCTCCTGTCGAACCCGCAGTGGTCGAGACGCCGTCGATTGAGGTCGTCGAGCCGCAACCCGTCGAGGTCGCGCATCCCGCGGTGCCGGCTCCGGTGGTCGCCCCGGCGCCGATGGCGGCGCCTGCGCCGCAGGAGGTGCCCCTGGTCGCGGCGCCGGAGAAACCCGTCGAGCCGCCCAAGCCCGTGGTGAAGCCGAAGGAGCCCCTCGTGGTCCTGCCGGCCGGTCCGATGCTGGACAAACCCAGACCTGCCAAGCTCAGCGGGCCCAAGGTCGTCCGCGTCGAGGCGCCGGAGCCGCTGGATCGTCCGCGATCCCGCTTCAAACCGCGTTACGACGCCCCGGTGACCGAGCCTCTGATGTACAGCAGGGGCAGACCCGCCCCTGCGGCGACCTCCGAGGCGTCCGACAAGAAAGGCTTGAAGCCGCGAGGCAGCAAGGACCGCACGCACGGCCGGCGAAAAGAAGAAGTGGACGACGAAGCCAAGAAGAGCAAGCTCCACAAGAACTGGCGTCAGCGGGATATCGAGGAGAGGCAGGCGCGTCTGACTGCTGCAGGCGGGGAGGGTTTGCGCCTGCGACCCACGCGTCGGATCGCCTCCAAGGCCTCTCACGAGAGCGCCGCTCCCTCGCGGCCCAGAAGCGTCACGGTCAGCGAGCCGATCATCGTGAAGGACCTGTCCGCCGCCCTGGCGGTCAAGGCCACGGACATCATCAGCAAGCTGATGCAGCAGGGGGTCATGGCTACGGCCAATCAGGCGATCAGCAGCGAAGTGGCGGAACTGGTGGCGCTGGAGTTCGAAACGGAGCTGATCGTCCAGCGAAAGGCGACGCTGGAAGAGGAAATCCAGAAGGAGTTCGATCAGCGAGAGCGCAAGAACCTCAAAAAACGGCCCATTGTGGCGGCCATGCTGGGACACGTGGACCACGGCAAGACGAGCCTGCTGGACCGCATCCGCAAGACGCACGTGGCGGCAGGCGAGGCCGGCGGCATCACGCAGCACACGGGCGCCTACTCGGTGAGCTGGGACGACAAGACGGTGGCGTTCCTGGACACGCCGGGCCACGAGGCGTTCACTGCCATGCGGGCCCGCGGCGCCAACATGACGGACATCGTCGTGCTCGTGGTCGCGGCCGACGACGGGGTCATGCCCCAGACGATCGAGGCGATCGCCCACAGCAAGGCCGCGGGCGTCGCCATCATCGTGGCGCTCAACAAGATCGACCTGCCGGGCTACGACATCAATCGCATTTACGCGCAACTATCGGAACACGGCCTGGCTCCCACCGAGTGGGGCGGCCAGACCGAAGTCGTCAAGACCAGCGCCACGACCGGCCAGGGCGTGTCCGATCTGCTCGAGGCGCTCGATTACGTGTCCGAGCTGCTTGGACTGAAGGCCGATGATACGATCCCCGCCACCGGCTGGGTCGTCGAGGCCAGGATGTCGAGCACGGAAGGACCCACCGCGACGCTCCTGATCAAGGAAGGCCGGCTCGAAAAGGGCGACATCATCCTGGCGGGCAAGGCCTACGGGCGCGTCCGAACGATGACCGACAGCTATGGCAAGAAGCTCAAGGTGGCGACGACATCCATGCCCGTTGCGGTGGCCGGTCTGAGCGACGTCCCTCTGGCGGGCGACCGGTTCTATTGTCTCAAGGACATCAACCGGGCCAAGGCCGCGGCGGAAGAGAACAAGCTGCGAGCCCGAGAGAAGTCGCTGGCCGAGCGGACGCAGGTCACCATGGAGAACCTGTTCAGCCAGATCGAGGCGGGCAACGTCAAGGAATTGAACCTCATCATCCGCGCCGACGTGCAGGGCTCGGTCGACGTGCTGAAGAAGTACCTGTCCGAGCTGAGCACCAGCGAGGTGCGTTTGAACATCCTGCAGGCGATGCCGGGCGGGATTACGGAAGGCGATGTCCTTCTGGCGGAGGCCTCCAACGCGATCATCATCGGCTTCAACGTTGTGGCCGACGAGCGAGCGCAGCGGGTGGCCGAGGCCGAGGGGGTCGATATCCGGCTATACAACATCATCTACCGCATCACGGACGATCTGAGGAAGTCGATGGCCGGTCTGCTGGAGCCGGAAGAGCAGGAGCGGGCCCTGGGTCGCGCGATGGTCCGGGCCACGTTCAAGGTCTCCCGAATCGGGACGGTAGCCGGCTGCTTTGTCACGAACGGAGTGGCGGCAAAGCACGCCAAGGTTCGCCTGATTCGCAACAACATCGTGGTGCGCGACAATGTGGCCATCGAGTCCCTCAAGCATTTCAAGGACGACGCCCGAGAAGTCAAAACCGGGTTGGAGTGTGGCGTGAAGCTGGCCGGGTTTGATGATATCAAAGTGGACGACGTCCTGGACTTTTATGAGATCGTCAAGGTGGCCAGAACGCTGGGATCGTGAGATCCGTGGGGTCGCCGGCCCTAAGGAAGATACCCTATGCCGACGCGAAGGCAGGAGAAGGTGGCCCGCGTAATCCGGGAGGTGGTCAGCGACGCGATCGCGAATCACCTGAACGACCCGCGGATCACCGGTTTCGTCAGTGTCACACGGGTGGCCGTCATGGCGGACCTGCGCAGTGCGGATGTGTACTTGAGCGTCTTCGCTTCGGATGCGTCCGCCCAGGACAAGACGTTCGCCGCGATCACGCACGCGCGGACGCGGATTCAGTCGTTCCTGGCGGAGTCGCTCGATATGAAGTTCTGTCCCGTGCTGCGTTTTCACGTGGACGAGCAGTTTCGCAAGACGTTGGATGTGATGAGGTTGATCGATGAAGTGGCGGGTGAACGCCGAAAGCTGGAAGACGCCGAGCCGCAGGAGTGACGGGGCGCCTCTGCTGCCGCCCCGGCCGACGTTCGGCGACGCCCGCATTCCGGATTGGTGACGTTGCCGACCTGCTGGGGTATCTGGAAGGGCCATGAAGAATAGCAAGGAATACGCTCAACGGCTTCACAAGTTGTACCGGGAATTGAAGCGCGTGCACCCGAAGATCGAGCGGCCGACGTATGAGGATCCGGCCGAGGCTTTGATTTGGGGGATCATCAGCGAGAGACTGAGCGAAGCGGCGACCAGCAGGGCCCTGAGGGAGATTCGGACGTCCTTCGTGGACTGGAACGATCTGCGCGTCGCGCGGGTCGAGGAGATCGCCGAGGCGCTGGGCTCGAACGCGCCCGCGGGGCGCGACGCCGCGATGTCGCTCACCGCGGCGCTGCGGGCGATTTTCGACGAGCACCACAAGATCAGTCTCGCGATCCTCAAGAAACTTGGGAAACGGCCCGCCCGGGAGGGGCTCGAAAAGATCCGGGG
Source organism: Sedimentisphaerales bacterium (assembly GCA_035342095.1). Taxonomy (GTDB): domain Bacteria; phylum Planctomycetota; class Phycisphaerae; order Sedimentisphaerales; family Anaerobacaceae; genus PLanc-01. The sequence goes on from DAOQWL010000001.1 coordinate 114,521, forward strand.
GGTCAGCCGGTTCGTGATCAACTACTGCATGTTGACGTCGATGGAGGCCCATGCCGTGCCGCTGACGCAGAACATGATCGAGTACCTTCGCCGCCACGGGGCGATCTCCGTCGATGCGGATGAAGAGGATATAGAAGGTTTTCTGACTCGTCAGATCGCCGCCAAGGACGCCTACGAGTTCTACGCCCTTCTGCGCCGGGAGAGCGAATCCCCGAAGCTGGGAAAGAAGCCTCGGCAGGCGGCCCGCAAGAACGGCAAGGCGAAGCGCAAATGACGGTCTCTCTCCCGCGGGGCGAGGACCGTCGGACGATGACAGTGGGTTGTATACGGAGTGAATGTGGCATCCGAACGAATTCTGAAGCTCGGCCTCCCTGCGGGCAGTCTGCAGAAGGCCACGGTGGACCTGTTCGACAAGGCGGGTCTCCATATTTCCGATTCCAAACGAAGCTATTTCCCCGCCGTGGACGACGAGGAAATCCAGCTCGTCTATCTTCGCGCCCAGGAGATCGGTCGCTACGTCGGGGACGGCGTTCTGGACGCGGGCATCACCGGCTTCGACTGGATCCAGGAGAACGCCTGCGACGTCACAGAGGTCTGCGAGCTGCCCTACAGCAAGGCGACCAGCAACCCCGCCCGATGGGTCCTCGCGGTGCCGAGTGAATCCAAGGTGTCCCGGGCGGAAGACCTCGACGGCGGGATCGTCGCGACGGAGCTGGTCGGGGTCACGAAGCGGTACTTCGAGGACAAGGGCGTTCGCGTCCGGGTCGAGTTCAGTTGGGGGGCGACGGAAGTCAAGGCCCGCCTCGTCGACGCGATCGTCGAGTTGACCGAGACCGGGACCTCGCTGCGGGCGAACAACCTGCGGATCGTCGACACGGTGATCGTCTCGACGACCCGGTTCATCGCCAACAAGGCCGCCTGGCAGGATTCCTTCAAGCGGGAAAAGATCGAGAATATCAGTATCCTGCTGCGGGCGGCGATCGCCGCGCGGGGGATGGTCGGTCTGAAGATGAACGTCCGCAAGGCGGATCTGGACTCCGTGCTCCAGGTGCTGCCTGCGGTGAAGAGTCCGACGGTGTCCAGCCTGGCCAATTCGGACTACGTGGCTATCGAGGTCATCATCGACGAGACGGTGGAACGGTCCCTGGTCCCCGCGCTGAAGCGCGCCGGCGCCTCGGGCATCATTACGTATCCTTTGAACAAGGTGATTCACTGATGAACAGGACTGATGTGCGGATGGGTGTGTCCCGCCTCGTCGCGGGACTGGGCGTTCTGTGTGTGACGGCCGTCGGCATGGCGGCGTCCCGATCGAGACCGGCTCCGGAGATCGTTCCCCAGAGCGGCTCCGTCGTGGCGAGGATCGGCGACTTCGCGATCACGAGGGATGACGTGGCGCGCCGGCTCCTCCAGGGACTGCGGCCCCACGAGGAGGAGTTCCAGCGGGAGTTCCAGCCGCCGACCGCGCAAGAGGTGGTCCGCGCGCTGCTGGCGGAGAAGGCGACCAGCATGGAAGGTCGCAGGCTCGGCTACCTGCAGGACGACCAGATCCACACCAGCGTCTCGCAGTTCGAGCAGCAGCAGATCGTCGGGCGGATGCTGCAGGCCGAGCTGGGCAGCAAGCTGACGGTCGAAGATGCCGAGATCGAGCGTCTGATGAAGGAGAACCCGAAGGCGACGCGCGAGCAGGCGAAGGCCGCGGCGGAACGCAACAAGGTGATCCATCTCCGCGAGCAGTTTTACGCCCAGGTGAGCGAGAAGCGGGGCCTCAAGAAGATGACCGAGAACCTCGCCCGGGCGGCCGAGATCCACGAGCGGCTCCTCACGAAGCCCCTCCAGCCGCGGTCGCAGGGGCAATACTGGATCGCGAACAGCCAGATCGCGACCGACCTGTCGGACGAGGAGCGGAATCTGCCCCTGGCGGTCTATGAGGGCGGGCAGGTCACCCTGAAGGACTGGTTCATATACCTGTGCAACGCGGCGCCGCCTCGCCGGCCGAAGGATCTGGGGACCCCCGAGGGGGTGGAGAAGCTGCTGGACGGCTCGTTGCGCCTGCCCATTCTGGCCGCCGAGGCCCAGGCCCGTGGATACGACAAAATCGCCGAGGTCCGCCGCGACGTCCGGAGGCTCGAGGACCAGCGGTTGCTGGGCAAGACGCAGGAAATGAAGACCCGGCACATTCAGCAGCCGACGCCCGAGCAGGTGAAGGAGTACTACGAGAAGGACCCGCAGCGATTCTCGTCCCCTGCGGTCCTGAAGGCCGATCAGATCTGGTGCCCGGACGAGGAGACCGCCAGGAAGGTCAAGGAACTGCTGAGCGGAGGCGCCGACTTCCAGACGGTCAAGAAGGAGCAGTCCCTTCAGAAGGACACCGAGTTCTACAGCCTGTCGGCGGGGACGGAAGGTCCCTTCTGGGCCGATTTGTGGAAGAACGAGCCGAATCAGATCGTCGGCCCGATGCGGGGCTTCTACGGTGCCGGCGTCAAGTGGCGGATCGTGAAGGTCCTGGAGAAGACGCCGGCCCAGGTGAAACCGTTCTCCGAGCAGCTTGGGAACTCCGTCAAGTGGGCGCTCTTTGCCGAGTGGCGACAGCAGGCCCTGAAGGACTTCGAGCAGGAGATGCTCGCGAAGTACCCCCACGAGGTCTTCTTCGACCAGATCCGGGATCTGGACGCGCTGGAGATCGCGGCGAAGCAGCCGGACGATCCGCGGGCGGGAGCAGGGATGTGACATTCGCCCGCCCGGACGATCCGGCGGGCTGAGTACCGGGAACCGACGGGCACGCAGGCGATTGGGACGATGGTTTTCACGCTGCAACGGTACATATTTCGCGAGTTGCTGCGGATCTTCATCCTGGCCGCGGTCGGATTGACGTTGATCCTGAGCCTGGGCCTCGGATTGAGCATGTCGCAGGAATACGGCGTCGGTCCGCGCCAGACCCTCCACATCCTGGTCTATGTTATGCCCATCACGTTGACGTTCGTCCTGCCCATGGCGGCGCTGTTCTCCTCGGCGCTGGCGTACGGGCGGTTCGCGAGCGACAACGAGCTGGACGCCTGCCGGGCCAGCGGAATCGGCATGATGACGCTGATCTATCCCGGCCTGACCCTGGCGATCCTCGTGGCGATCGCCAACCTCATGCTCAGCTTCCATGTCATGCCGTACTTCGTACACCTGGCGGAGAAATCCCTCAAAGCCGACGCCAAGCAGATTCTCTTTCGCAATATCCAGCGCCGGGGGTTCTACAAGGTCCCGACCGGGGGATCGGACAGCTACCTGATCTACGCAGACTATCCGGACCTCAAGAACGACACGCTGTACGGGATCGTCGTCGTCGAGGCCTCGCGAGAGGGAACGCAGAACCTGTTCACGTCGTCCAAGACCGTGGTGACGTTCGATTCGCAGGGTCAGGCGAATGCGGTCCGCCTGGCGGTGTACGGCTGTCGGCAGATGGGATCGGGGGACGACTACTGGCGGAGCCGGGTGGGGTCGTTCTCGGTGCGGAGGGAGATTGGTCCGCTGCTGGGCGACGAGATCAAGTTCAAGAAGATCGAAGAGATGAAACGGATCGCGGCCGATCTGATGCGTTTCGATCCGGTGGCTCGGGACGTGCAGGCGGTCTACGTGCAGTATGCGACGGAGCTTCTGGCGCGGGACGTCAACGATGCGTTTGCCGCCGGTCGGGCGTATGAGCTTCGCGGTCCGACCCAGTCCATTCGATTGTCCGCGAAAGGATGCGAGCTGCGGGAGCCGGCGATGATCGCGTTGACGCCGCCGGTGATGGTGGAGGAACGGGACCATTCCGGGCGCCTCCGTCGACTGCGGTGCGAGAAGACCGCGGAGATCCTGGTCCAGACGGATGGGGCAGATCCCGTGCTGACCGTCTGTCTCTACAATCCGCAGGTGACGGAGACGGGCCAGTCGCTCGTGCAGTACGTGGTGGGGGACCTGGCGGCGCCGGAGAAGGTGCGGCGCGGATTGATCGGTCCCTCCAGGCTCGATGTGGCCCGAGGCGACCTCGCGGCGGCACTGAAGGGGGCGCCGAGCCCCATCCTGGCCCGACGGCAGGAGGATCTGCTCGATACGATCAGCGAGACGCTGACGGACATTCGGGCGGAGGTCCACTCCCGCCTGGTGTTCGGGATCGGGTGCGTCCCGATGATCTTGATCGGGATCGGCCTGGGCATCCTCCACCGAGGCGGGCATCTGCTCAGCGCCTTTGGGGCGAGCTGCCTGCCCGCCGCGGTGCTCATCGTCGCAATCGTCAGCGGCAAGAACCTCACGGTCAACCTCGGCGCCGAGAGCTTCACCGGGGTCCTCATCATGTGGGTCGGGCTGGCGTTTCTGCTCCTGCTGGCCGCGGGCATCTACGGAAAACTGCGACGGAGCTGAGGAAACTGAAAATCGATGATTGAAATGATCGCCGGACGAGTCCCCATGATCCATCATCCATTATCCTCAATCAATATATGAAGATCCTGGATCGGTACATCGCGAAGAACTTCCTGATCGGCTACGTCATCTCCTTCGGCGTCTTGATCGGGCTGCGTGTGCTCGTCGACTTGTTCGTGAACCTCGACGAGTTCGCCGAGAGCGCCGAGGACGTCGGCGCCTGGGGCGTCATGGCGAACATCGTGACGTTCTACGGGATGAACCTGACGGTCTACTTCCGCGACATTGCGGGCGTCATCACCGTAGTGGCCGCGGCCTTTTCGCTGGGACGGATGGTGCGAAACAACGAGCTGGTCGCCATGATCGCCTCGGGCGTCAGCGCCAAGCGGATCGTCGGTCCTATCCTCCTTCTGGCGATCTTCTTCACGGGCCTGTCCGTGGTCGATCAGGAGTTGCTGATTCCGTCGATCAGCGATTATCTCGTTCGGGACGAGGACGACATCGCCGGGCAGAAGGCTTACGGCGTGTGGTTCCTGGTTGACGGGAAGGGCTCGCTCCTGTGCTCCCCGAAGTTCGACATCGCCACCGCGACGCTGCTCCATCCGACGATCATCACCCGCCGGGAGACGAAGGACATGCTCGGCGTCTGGGAGGTCACCGGACGAATCTCCGCCGACTCTGCCACCTACAATCCGCAGACGGGGAACTGGGACCTGGTCAACGGTCGGTACGTCAGCACGGACCCCAACGAGAGCGCCCGCGCCGTCGCGGTCTACACCGCCCCCGATCTGCTCCCGAAGGACATCGACCTGCGGCGCAACGTCGGCTTCGATTCCCTGCTCAGCTCCCGCCAACTGGCGGCCCTGGCGGCGCAGAAGACCAAGGTCCGCGACATGGCCCAGCTCCTGAGCCAGAAGCACTTCCGGATCACGGACCCGATCATCAACCTGACGATGCTCATGGTGAGCCTGCCCGTGCTGATCTGCCGCGATCCGCGGACGATGAAGTCCGCCATTCTGGTCAGCTTCGTCCTGACCGCCTCCTGTTTCGTCACGAGCTTCGTCTGCAAGATGCTCGCGACGGAGGTCGTCCTCGGCAATCGCGTGATGCCGGAATTCTGGGCCTGGCTGCCCGTCCTGATCTTCCTGCCCATCGCGATCATCGAGCTGGACTCGATGAAGACGTGAGCTGCCCGGCGCGTCCGGCTCGCTCGCTGCCTGTCACGCCCGCCATCGCCTGCGCAAAGTCCGCCTCCACTTGCGCCGTGTCTGGGCAGATTTCCGGGCACATCGCTGGGTGGCACGGGCAAACTCGTTTGCCCGTGGAGTCTCGTAGGAGCCAACGCTGCCGAAACAGCACCGTCAAACGAGTTTGGGGGTGGCACCCACTGCCAGAACATCTTCAGACACACCTTGCGCCGGGGTGTGATTCGTGTTTGCAGGTAGATTCTCCCAACCCTTGGGAATCGACCCTGTCATTCCTGCGCCAAGCAGGAATCCAGGAACCGTGGGACCCGGCCCATCCTGGACAGTGGATTCCCGCTCCTCTGGAAATAGACGGACGGACAACGGAATCAAACACGCCAAGTCGTGTACTGAACAAGACTTATGTGTAACCTGGCGAACCGCCACTACTTCCATCCCCTTCGGGTGGGCCAAAGGCCCATGAACGGCTTCGCGGGAATGACAAGCCGGGGGTACTCACGAACCGCCATCGTATGCAAGCACAGTCGTTTCAGCCCTTGACGCAGGCCAGCGGCTCCAGGCGGGCGACTTTGCGGGTCAGGCCCGCCTTCTCCGTGGCGTCGACGACGACGCTCACGTCTTTGTAGGCTCCCGGCGCCTCCTCCGCGATCCCTCGCATGGACGAGCCGCGGATGACGATGCCTTTCTGGGCCAGGTGCATGACGATGTCCTTGCCATGCCAGCGTTTGGTGGCCTGACTGCGGCTCATGGCCCGTCCCGCTCCGTGGCAGCAGGAGCCGAAGGACAGGCTCATGCCCTCGTTCGTGCCCGCCAAGATGTAGGATGCGGTGCCCATCGTGCCGCCGATGAGGACGGGCTGGCCGACCGCTCGCAGGTCCTCCGGCAGCGACGGATGTCCCGGCCCGAAGGCCCGCGTCGCGCCCTTGCGATGGACGTAGAGTCTCCTGGGCTTGCCGTCGATCTCGTGCTCCTCGACCTTGCACGTGTTGTGCGAGACATCGTAGAGCAGCGTCAGGTCCGCCTGCGGAAAGAGCCTGGCGAAGGCCTCCCGCGTCAAGTGCGTGAGGACCTCGCGGTTGGCCAGGGCGCAGTTGATCCCGGCGCACATCGCACCGTAGTATCGCCGGCCCACGTCGGACTGGATCGGGGCGCAGGCCAGCTCCCGGTCCGCCAGCTCCAGGCCGTGCTCGGCGGCCGCTTTGATCATCCGCGGCGCGTAGTCCGTGGCGATCTGGTGGCCCAGACCCCGCGAGCCGCAGTGGATCATCACCATGATGTCGTTGAGGGCCAGGCCGTAGACCTTGGCGACTTCGGCATCGTAGATCGCTGTGACGCGCTGGACCTCCAGATAGTGGTTGCCCGAGCCGAGTGTGCCGACCTCCTTCTCCTGTCGCTGCTTGGCGTGATCGGAGACATATCGGGGTTCGGCGTCGCTCACCCGGCCTCCCTCCTCGATGTACTTGAGGTCGTTCCGCGTGCCGTAACCTTCTTCGACCGCCCAGACGGCGCCGCCCAGGAGCATGTCGTCCATCTGCGATGCGGAGAGCTTGATCCGGCCCTCGCTGCCGACGCCGGCGGGGATGTGCCTCGCCAGGACATCGGCCAGGTCCTTCCCCTTGCCTTCGATCTGGTCGTAGGTCAGGCCGGTGCGGAGGGCGCGGACGCCGCAGGAGATGTCGAAGCCGACGCCGCCGGCGGAGATGATCCCGCCTTCATTCGGATCGAAGGCGGCCACGCCTCCGATGGGGAAGCCGTAACCCCAATGAGCGTCGGCCATCGCGTAGGAGGCCGTCACGATCCCCGGCAGGGAGGCGACATTGGCCGCCTGCTGGTAGACCTGCTCATCCATCTCACGGACCAGTTCTTCATCGGCGAAGACGACCACCGGAGCCCGCATCCTGTCGAAGGGCTCGATCACCCAACGGGCTTCTCCCTGTCTCTGCAGTCTCTTGGCGAACATCCCTTGTACTCCTTGCAGAGAAATCCGAAATTCGAAACTCGAAATCCGAAACAAGCACGAATGACCGAAATCACAAATTCAAAATGGATCGTTCGATCGGCGACAGCGTTTCGGTCATTTCGGTTTGGTTCTTTTGGATTTGTCTCGGATTTCGAAATTCGAATTTCGTGTTTTCTCCCTACACATCCACGATGCACTGGGCGAGCCACACGCCAGTGGCATCCCTTTCGACTTTGAGGCCGGCGTACGTGGCTGCCTTCACTTCGACCGCGGGCTCGTGCCTGGCGATATCGACGGGCTCGCCCCAGGCCATGGCGCGAATGCCGCCCTTGATCGGCTCGATCTCGAATCGGCTGAACAGCATCCTTTGCGTGTCCATCTCGTAGAGCAGCGACGCCAGCCAATTCATGAAGAGCATCTCGTCGTCCTGCTCGTGGCAGACGATCTCGACCGGCTCGCGGGGCTCGACCTTCGCGGGATCGACGAGGACCGCGGTCAGTGCGGTCGCCGCCTGGGCGAAGGCGTCCTCGCGGGTCGGTCCCACGCCGCGAATGCCGATGTCCGCCGGATGCGAAAAATGCTCCCAGTGCTGTGTGGCCATAACGCCTGATGCTCCATGTCAACGAGACGTGTTCCATGGTAGCAGAGGAGAACTGCGAAGGGAACCAACTTCCCCCGATTGCTCGGGCCATTGCATGTGGGCCTGACTGGACGGCTTGTAGTGTGCCCGTCAGGGCATATCTTCCAGGGCACAGAAGATAACGCCTCACGGCGTCACTACGAACCAGTCTGTTCTACCTAGCCACCACGAGGGAGGACCAGCCGGTCTCGTTGTGACTGGGCGAGGTGTCGCGGGCCTTGACTCGGAACCGATGTTGCTGGCCGGAGCGCCCGACCTTGACCTTATACGCGGGAGAGGACTGCCAGCCGCTGCTGAAGGCGGACTCGGTCGTACACTGGAAGAAGTACTCGACGCCGGTGTCGTCGCTCGCTGCGACCGCGGTCATGACGGCGTAATAGTCGAAGGTGCCTCCGCCGCCATTGATCTCGTCGGGCTCGGACGCCCACTCCATCGGGTCGGGCGTCGGCGGCAGCAGATCCACGGACACCTCGTTCGATGCGGACGTCGTGTTCTGGTAGGGCGACTTGTCCCTCGCCCAGACGCGGAACGTGTAGTATCCGTCGGGCACATTGGCTATGTCGCAGGTCGCACTATCCTGCCATTCGCTGCTGTAGTTGGGGTCCGAGGTACACTCGAACCGGTACTCGACGCCGCTGATGTCGGCGGCGGTCGTTGCGATCATGCGGACCCGCGTCGCGGAGACGGCGTAGGGCTCCGTCTGCCAGGTCATCGGGTTCGGCGTCGGAGCGGTGAAATCCTCCTGCGTCGTGACCGCACTGAACGGCTCGGACCACTCGGTCTCCAGCAGGTTCCCCTGGTTGCGGGCCTTGACGCGATAGGTGTAGCGCGTCAGCGGCGACAGGCCGGTGTCCTCCCATCGAGGCTCCTCGTTTGTCTTGTAGGACAGCCATCCGCTGTTGTACGTGGGCGAGTAGTAGTCCTCGAAGCAGTATTCCACCGCGGTCTCATCCGTGGATGTTGCCTTCGTCGCGACCATCGCGATCGAGTAGGGTCCCGTCGCCTTCGGCGCGGTGGCGAACGTCATCGGACTCGGGGTCGGCGGGCCGGCGGGCCCGGTTCCCCAGTCCAGTGCCAGGATTGCCAGATCGGACGAGTCCACGTCGCCATCGCGGTCGAGATCTGCGGCTACCGGCGCCTCGTCGGTCAGCCAGCTCTCCGCGAGCAGCATCAGGTCGAGCTCGCCGACACTCCCGTCGGAATCCAGATCCGTTGCCAGGCCCGCGTCGGAGGAGGACATGCTCGCCTGGGCGGTCCCGCCGTAAGCGCCGAGATTGATGCGCCGGCCGTGGGGCCACAGTTCCGCGGTCCACGTCGAGCTCGGGTCGCCCGCGTCGATGCACCGGCTGGTCTCGCTATCGACCACCCAGGATCGCTCGTCGGCGTCCCAGCGGCCGATCTCGGATTGCAGATGATAGTCGCCGCTCACCCAGAAATCGTCGCCTGTGTCCGTGGTGCCGTTGTCGTCCCAGGAGCCGTTCGAAGCGAATCGCGGATTGACGGACATGTCGCCGGTCCCGGCGGCGGCCCCGCCGGCGAAATTGCCGCCGCTGTTGCTCCAGAAGGCGTTGTATGTGTTGGTGTACTGGCCGTACAAGCCGGCGCCGACCGGCGCCTTGTTGAAGGCGATGATGTTGTTGTACACGGCAGTCGGACACTCGCTGAGGGCGCCGCCGGCCTCGCCGGCGCGGTTGCCGACGATGGTGTTGTTGTAGATGGGGGACGTGCAGCCGTAGAGGCCGCCGCCTTGTTGGTCGGCCCGGTTGCCTGCGATGACGTTGTGGTGGATCTTGCCGGTGCACTGGTAGAGTCCGCCGCCCAGGGTGGGAACGTAGTTGCCCACGATCAGATTGCGGGCGATCTCGCCGGTGCAGGAGTACAGGCCGCCGCCTGCGGTGCTGTGCGCGATGGTGTTGTCGAGGATCGAGCCGATGCAGGAGGCGATGCCGGCGCTGTTGCCGGAGAGGAGGTTGCCTTGAATGAGGCCGTCGCAGGCGAGGATACCTTCCTGTGCGTTGTCGAGGATCTGGTTGGCGACGATTGTCGGGTGGGCGCCGCTCTGGCCCAGGATGCCGACCCCGGCGCAGTCGCGGATGACGTTGCCGAAGAGGGTGGGCGAGGCGCCGTTGCAGAGGATTCCGGCCCCTGTGATGGTCAGGCCTATCAGCACGGAGTCTTCATCCTCGCCGAACTCGAAGAGGACACTGGCATCGGAGTCCCCGGCGATCACGGTGTTCGCCACGATGTTGGGGTCGTCGGGATCTTCGCTGCGGACGGTGATCTTCCGCCCGCCGAAGGCGATTTGCTCCTCGTAGGTCCCCGGCATGACGATGATCGTGTCGCCGTGCCAGGAGTTGTCGATGGCATCCTGGATGGTCTGGAAATCCGCGACGCCGTCGTCGTCGACCGTGAAGACGTCGGCCGAGCAGGGCATAATCAGGGCACATGCAATCAGTATCGCGACACGCCTATCCATATAGACCCCCGGTATTCTAAGATTTACCAAGGCCCCATTATACCTATTTTTACTGTTGAACTCAATCGAAATCCAACGGGCAGGAACCGGGATTCCATCGGTATTATGAGACTCATCGAAGGCCACTGGGGACAATGGCTCCGCAGACCGATTGCCGGCTCATCCTTCGGTAGGATCGACCCAAAAGCCGGCCGGGTTCACTCAGAACCCCTGTGCAGGGCTCATTTCGGCAGATAGTCCTCGCGGACGGGTGAAAAGACCTCGATAGCGACGGAGTCCTCCAGGATCTGGGCTCCATGTTCCGCGTCGGGCGGGATGCACCAACTGTCGCCGGGGGAGACGTCGTACATTTGGCCGCTGATCGTGAGTCGGATGTGGCCTTTGACGAGGTAACCGGTCTGTTCGTAGGGGTGGGAGTGCCTGGGCAGGACGCTGGCCCGCTCCAGGAGGAATTCGGTCATGAGCGTTCGTTGGCCGTAGCAGAGGGTCTTCATCCGAATCCCCGGCAGCGGCGTCTTGTACCCTTGCGGATCGTGCTTCTCGAACACGCATGGTCTCCTGTATCTGGTGTGGTTCCATGCCTTCAAGGTAGTGCGCCGTCCATCCAGAAGTGGCGGGCAAGAAGCCGCGGACACCGTTTGGAGTTCCGCCTTCAGGCGGGTGAAGACCGCGTAAACGCGGAACTCCGAACAGGCCATACGCCGATAGGCTGCCCACCGAATTGACGTGGACAACGTAGCAGGGCGCGTATCACGCGCCGTTCCACCATCGGATGCGGCGGAAGATGGCGCGTGATGCGCACCCTGCGAGTTTGGCCCTGTGGATCATTCTCCTGAAGTCGTATCGGTTTCCAGGAGGATGATCATTGCACCCATGGTTCGCACTTTGTCCACCTCGCGATTGTATCCGATAATGATCGGCTTGCCAACCTTGCCCTGAATGGAGTTCCTCAGGATCTCAAAAGGCATGTCATCCCGCGGTTCTCGTACCCCGACATCGACGGAGAGGGCGGTCGTCTGAGTCGGCTTCACTTCCAACTCAATCGACCAGGGACCGATGGGGGCCTTGATCTCGCCTGGCGAGGACGTGCTTCCAAACCAATAGCCGACCGTCTGCACGTCAGCGCCCAGGAACTTGTGGATGTGCTGACGCAACTGCTCCGGCAACTGACCGACTTGTGCGGCGGGGACTACGAGCTCGGAGGCCTGCTCATCGAACTCCATGTTCGCGATTCCGCCGGGCGGAACCATGTCGAGCACCTGCATGATGGTTTCGATGGAGGCTGCCCGACCTTCGATCTCGATTCTATGCGAAACGTCCAAACCGGGTACATCGTCGCTGAAGGCGTCGATCACGACCTTCTTTCCTTCGCTGGCCTTCAGCAGATCCGGCAGAGTCACGACCGAAGAAGGAAGCTGCAGCGCAACCCGGAATGTCTTGAGATCCGACTGCTTGGACGGCACTTCCACCATGTAGACACGGCACAACAGGGGCTCGCTCTGAGGCGCAGACTCGGTTGGTCTGTCCAACTGTGCGACCAGACCCGAAATCTCCGCCATGCGATCCAGTGTCGCACGCACGATCAGACAGTTTGTGTTCTCGTCGACGACGATCTGGGTCCCATCGCCTCCGCAGATGGTCTCCAGGATGCGGCTCATCTCCTGAACAGGGTAGTATTTGAGGTTCATGATCTGAACCGTCATTTCCTGGTGCACAGTCGCTTCCTGGGACCATAGTGCGCCCTGCATCAACAGGAGCCCCAGACCCGCAATCATCAGTGCTTGCCTTCTCATTGTTCGATCTCCTTTTGTCAAAGGTTCCATACCACGTAGATTTCACCGTCATCCAGTGTGCCGTAGAGGACCCGTTGCGGCTTGGCGGACTCCCCGGTCTTCTCCACCACGATCTGGGGGTTCTCGATCCCCGGGTACATCCGCTCGACCGCTTTGCCCTTGTAGACCTGCGTCCGCTGGATGTGCTCGATGGTCAGCGGGGACTCCGACTTCGCCAGCGGGCCATCGACCTGCACCTCGACGGGACTCGGGCGGCTGTTCAGGGCGAGGAACATCACGGCGCACCCCAGAGCGATCCCCGCCGCGAATGTCACCGCAGGTCGTCGCAAGAGACCCAGCCATTCCCAGGTCCAGGACCCGTCGTATCGGCGGTCCTGCCAGGAGCGACGGAAGATCTCCGCCTTCTGACGGTCGGACAGCTCGGGAACAGGCGCCTGATCCAATTGCTCGAATACCGCCAGGAAGGACCGGTACTCTCGCAGCAACTGCTCCTGCGACTGGAATCGGCCGGGGAACAGCGCCGCAAACTCTTCCAGCGAAAAATGCTTGTTGTCCATAGTCCTACACCTCTCGATTGAGCTTGGCGGCGAGTCTGGCCCGCAGCGACAGCAGGCACCATCGAATGTGGGTCCGCACGGTGCCCTCGCGACACCGCAGTGTCCTGGCGATCTCCTCCAGCGGCATTTGCTCGAAGTACCGCAGGACGAACGCGGTCCGCTGGTGGACACTGATTTGTTCCAAGGCAGCTTGGATCTCCTGTCGAGCGGCCGCGTCGTCGAAGTGCCGATCCGGCTCATCAGGTTCGGCCACGAGAGATTCCACGCAGGCCTCCTCAAGATCGACGGGACGGCCCTGCCTTTTCGACCGACGATAGAAGTCGATGGCGGTATTGGCCGCGACGGTGTTCAACCACGCGGCGAAGGATTGCTCGCATCGGAACCGGCCGAGACTGCGGAACACCTTCATCCACACCTCCTGGACGCAGTCAGGCGTCTGGGACGAGTCCAATACGATCCGATGGCAGATGCGATGAACGCGGTCGATGTGACGGTGGTACAGGCACGCCGCGGCGTCCCGGTCGCCCCGCTCAATCGCCTCGATCAAGGCCTCGTCCGAATTCGAATCGTGTCGGGTCATTCCAATAGTATGTACGAAGGGACCGCGGAAAGTGAATACAAAGAACGAATTCGCCGGCGCGAAGTGTCTGGGCAGATTTCCGGGCACATCGCTGGGTGGCACGGGCAAACTCGTTTGCCCGTGGAGTCTCGAAGGAGCCGACGCTGCCGAAACAGCACCGTCAAACGAGTTTGGCGGTGGCACCCACTGCCAGAATATCTTCACACACACGGCACGAACGGCGCATGCAAAAGGCCGCAAATCGCACATCACGCGGTTGCGGCCTTTTTCGGATTCAACGACTCAGCGGACAGGCTGCTCACTTCGTGGGGCTCGGCGGTCTGCCGGCCATGGCGGGATACGCCAGTCCCGCGAGGAGTCCGCCGAGCAGGGGGGCCAGCCAGAAGAGCCACAGTTGCGAAAGCGCCCAGCCCCCGACGAAGAGCGCCGGTCCCGTGCTGCGGGCGGGATTCACCGATGTGTTCGTCACCGGGATGCTGATCAGGTGGATCAGCGTCAACGCCAGGCCGATGGCGATCGGCGCGAAGCCCGCGGGCGCCCGGGAATCCGTCGCGCCGAGGATGACCATCAGGAACACGAACGTCAGGACGACCTCCGCGACGAAGGCGGCGGTCAGAGAATAGCCGCCGGGGGAGTGTTCGGCGTACCCGTTGGAGGCGAACCCGCCGCTCAGACTGAATCCCTCCTTGCCGCTGGCGATCACGTACAGGATGAAGGCCGCCGCGACCGCGCCGATGACCTGGGCGATCACGTAGGGAACCACCTCGGTCCAGGGGAACCGCCGGCCGGTGGCCAGGCCGACCGTCACCGCGGGATTGAGATGACACCCGGAGATGTGCCCGATGGCGAAGGCCATGGTCAGAACGGTCAGCCCGAACGCCAGGGATACGCCAAGCAGGCCGATTCCCACGTTGGGGAACGCGGCCGCCAGCACGGCGCTGCCGCACCCGCCGAAGACGAGCCAGAATGTGCCGAGGATCTCGGCTGTCAACCGCTTGCTCAGTGCCATACCCGATTCCTTTCAAATCAAGTTCCTGTTGATTCCATTCTATCCTTCTGCCACAGTGATACGACAGTTTTTTCCGGGGTTTGCCTGTCCCCGTCCAACGCGTCCAACGAGCTCACTCGGGTCTGTGGCACGGTCTGACCGGGCGATCAGGCGGACTGCCGCCGGACCGTCAGCAACTGCCTCGTGGTCTCCAGGACTCCCTTCTCCCCCAGGACGAGCACCACATCGCCCGGTTGGAACTCGGTCCCCCCGTTGGGCACGAGGTACTCGCCGTTGCGTTGGATCATGGCCATCGGGTCGTTGCTGGCGGATTCCAGTTCGAGGAGCGGCTTGAGCTGTCCCTTCAGACTGACATGGCGGGACCGCAGTGCGGCGAAGATGGCCGCCGCATCCGTGGAAGACATGACCGAGCCCAGCAGCAATCCCTCCAGCCAGGTGAATCCCAGGACCCAGACCGCGAAGAGACCCACCAGGACCGCGGTCAGGAGGACTCCCGCGGTGGCGAGGATCACGCCGCTGCGGAAGACCGGGCGAACGCTCTTCCACTCGGTGTCCAGGCCGCCGGCGAACAGGATATACGCCAGCGCGAAGGTACCGAGAAGACGAACGAGGTGCGGATCGTCGAAATGGATGCCGCCCGGCCCTTCGGAACCCGCCAACATGCCGACGAGCAGGAACATCAGCAGCGCCGGGACGCCCAGGCGCTCCGAGGCCTTGCTCGCCAGGACGCTGGCCAGCAACAGCAGCGCGGTTCCCAGGATCAGGTAGTGTATTGGCATCTTTGCTGCGATTCCCAGCACGGTCCGGCCCCACCCAGGCAGGCAGCCCATCAGTCGCCGACACAGCGCCAGCGTGCGCCGAGCAGTATAGCACAGTGCTCATGAGATGTCAGCCATGTGGCATGACTGCAGTTGCGCAACAGGAAACCACGGAGCCCCTGGGCGCAGGCGACGCCGCGGGACTCGTCCGGTCCGGCGCTTCGGTCGCTCGATTCGTCGACCGATTCACACGTGCCAAGGGCTTCGCATCGGGCGGGACAGGAGGCCGTTGGCCTGGTCGTCGTTGGGGAACTCCTCTTTCGCAGGGTCCCAGCGGAGCGGGCGACGGAGCTTGATTGCGATCTGCTCCAGCCAGCAGAGCGTGTCGGTGCGGACGGCAATGTCGATCGGCGCGGCCGGCTGCGTTCGGCCTTTGACCGCGTCGACGAAGTTCACGTGGTGGTTGTCGCTCTTGAACAGATGGGTGTCGTTCGGGCCCAGCTTGACCTTCAGCAGCGACTTGGGATTGGCGTCGATCCGCTCGCGGTCCACGTGGACCCAGCCCTCGCTGCCGAGGAACAGGATGCCGTGGCCATGGCCGCCCGCCTGCAGAGGATGCTTCTTGGCGGTGGCGTCATCCATGTGGACGAGCGTCACGCCGTTGGCATAGCGGTTCTCGACCTGCCAGCTCGTGGCGCAGTCGGTGAGCATATCCTCGGGGAACGCGCCGGCGCCTTCGATCTCCGTCGGGCCGGACAGTTCCGTGCCGTTGCCCCACTGGGCGATGTCGAGATGGTGAACGCCCCAGTTGCCGATCATCCCGATGCAGTAATCCGAGATGCAGTACCAGATGCTCCAGCCTCCCCAGCCGCCTGGGGTCCGCGGCGTATCGGTGTAGGGCCGGCATCGCTCGTAGCAGTAGGGCGCCATGGGCGCCGGGCCCAGCCACATTTCGTAATCCAGTTCCGGCGGGACCGGCTCGGTGGGCTGCTTCGGGCAGGTCCAACTGCCGGGTACGCCCACGAGAATCGTCTTCAGTTGGCCGATCTTGCCGTTGCGGACCAGTTCGCACGCCTGGCGGAAGAAGCCGCCGGAACGCTGCTGGGTGCCGAACTGAAACACGACGCCGCTGTCATGCACGGCCTTCTGAACGGCCTTCGCGGCCTGGAAACTCCAGCCCATCGGCTTCTCGCAGTACATGTGCTTGCCCTGCCTGGCGGCCTCGATTGCGATCAGCGGATGCCAGTGGTCGGGCGCCGTGATCTGCACGGCGTCGATGTCCTTGCGTGCGGTGATCTCGCGGAAATCCTTGAACGCGGCGCAGTCCGAGTTCTCATACCAGGTGTCCACGACCTGCTTGCCCTTCTGGAGTTGGGTCTGGTGGACGTCGCAGACCGCGGCCACGCGGACTTCCGGGTTGCCCAGGAAGGCCCGCATGTTGCCGGTGCCCTGGATGCCCAGTCCGATGCAGGCCAGGGCGATCCGATTGCTCGGCGCCTGGGCCCCGAAGACCGAAGACGGCACGATTGCCGGCAACGACACGCCGGCCGCCGCCATCGCAGCGGACTGGAGAAGCTCGCGACGACTCCAACGATCCATTCGAACCTCCTTCTGACGCATCATATGATCCTCTCGATTTCAGTTGCCTAGTGTCACGACCTGGGGGCCTTGGCCCGCGGTCAGGGTGAATGTGTCGTGGGAAAGGGAGCTATCCGCGTTCTTTCGCGTCACGCTGTAGTCGCCGTGGAAGCCATGGAAGGCGAAGACGCCTGTGGAGTCGGTGCTGCCCGAGACGTTCGTGGACCACTCGGCCATGAGCGACTCGAAGCGTTTGCCTGCCTCGTTCAGAGTCCAATCCCTGTGGGCCAGGCCGCCGGTGGGTCCGCGCCAGGAGTTGCCCGCCCAGAAGACCCAGGCCATGATTCCCTCGACGGCCGGATGGCTGTAGGCGGTGCGGTAGACCAGCTCCAGCCTGTCCGCGTTGACTTTCTCGTCTGCGTCGGCGGTGTCGAACTCGCTGATCCAGATCGGCAAACCCAGCGTCGCCACCTTGTCGAGTCGCTGCTTGACGACCTGCGGATGCGCGAGGATGTCTTCGGACCAGATGTGGCCCTGGATGCCGACGCCGTCGATGGGGGCGCCCTGCTCGATCAGTCGTCGGATGTCCGCGACGTACTCGTCGGTCTGGACCGCGGTGAAGTCCTTGTCCACCGACAGGATATTGAACTCGTTCACGAAGAGCTTCGCGTTCGGATCGAGCTCCCGCGCCCGCTTGTACATCCAGACGTGGATGTCCGCGCCGAGGCGGTCCTTGAAGAACGAGCCGTGCAGCATCTCGTTGTCCACGTCCCAGTGGACGAAGGCGCCACGGAAGTGGCTGACGGCGCTGTCCATACGGTACTCGACCGCGGCCTTCAGCGGCTCGCCATCGAGCTTCGTGAGCCAGCGGGGTTGCCACTTCTCGGGTTCCCAGAAGATGCAGTGACCGCGCATGGGGATGCTGTTCTCGCGGCACCACTGGACGATGGCGTCGGCTGCGGCGTAGTCTTCTTGGCTGGGACCTCGGCCATTGTAGTACCACTTCGATTCGTTCTCGAAGACCGCCCAGTTGAAATGCGACTTGAAGAAGTCGCAGTACTGGGCGTTCCGCACCAGGGCGGTGCTCACTGCGGCGCCGAAGGGGAAGGCCTTGCGGGTCTGGTGAACCTCGACCGCCGCGCCCGCCAGAGGCTTGCCCTGGCTATCGACGACGCGAATCTGCACGGGGCGCCGGCGGATCTCTTTGATGCGAGCGTCCGCCTCCGCTCGCCACGAAGCACCCTGTGCCTGCAAAACAGGCACGCACAAGCAACTCCACACGACTGCCGCCACCACTGAGACCCTGCTGTATTGCTGCATGGCAAACTCCTCGATGAGGACACGCATTCCCGACATGGCCCTCGACCCAATCATCAATAATCAATCATCGATCATCAATCCAGAGGCACCATCCAGAGGTTCCGGAAGCTGACCGCGTTGCCGTGGTCCTGGAGCAGGATGGGGGCGGGGTTCGGGCCTTCCGGCTGGCCTGCGCCGGTCTTGCGCGGGACCTCGACGTCGTCGTGGATCAATACGCCGTTCTGGAAGACCGTGATCCGTGCGTTCTGGACCTTCTGTGCGTTCTCGCCCTCGCCGGCGTAGCGGGCCGCATGGAAGAGAATGTCATACGTCTGCCATTCGCCCGGCTGCTTGCAGACGTTCCGGTCCGGCGCCTTGAATGTGTAGATGCTCCCGCACTCGTTGTTCTTCGGCTCCAGGCCGAACGAGTCGAGGATCTGCAGTTCGTAGCGGCGCTGGATGTAGATCCCGCTGTTGCCTCGTCCCTGGCCCTTCACGTCCGCCGGCAGGACCGGGGTCTTGAACTCCGCGTGCAGCATGAAGTCCTTCACGTCTCGCTTCGTCATGATGCTGCCGGCGCCCGGTACGATCTGCATCGCGCCGTCGGCGATGGTCCAGCCGATCTCGCCGCCGTCCTGCTTTTGCCACTGGGAGAAATCCTGGCCATCGAACAGAGTGATTGCCCCCGCGGGTTTGGCGAACTCGACCTTCACCTGCGGCGGCTCCGCATAGTCCCGCCAGATCCGCTCGATCTCGTCCACGTCGGGCTTGCCCTCGTGCACATACCAGCGATAGCGGAAGACGTGGTCCTCGCCCGGTTTCATCTCCCAGGCGCCCGCCTGCGACGGGCAGAAGTTGAAGAAGATGTAGTTGTCGGGCTCGGGCCACAGGCGCATCGGCTCGGGGTGTTGGAAATTCTTCGGATTGCTGAAGAACGTCACGCCCTCCCATTGGCCGTCGATGCAGCCGGCGCTGTCGCACCAGCGGGCGCGCGTGCTGTGGCCGTCGGTGCGGGTCTTGCCCTCGCTGGTCAGATTGGCGGCGTTCGGGCCCTTCCACTGGCGGGTCGCGCGGAAGCCGAGCCCGCCGTAGCGATATTCGTCCTGAATCAGCGGCTGATCCGCGACGCAGCGCTGCGTGGACTGGAAATCCACCAGCCAGTAGCCCTTCTTGGGCCCGCCCACGTTGTAGACGCGGACGTCCCAGACCTCTTTCAGGATCGTCTGCTCGCCCTTGGAGGTCTTGAGGGCGACGTGGTCCTGCTCCGATTGGAAGCCGCCGTAGATGGCGCCGCCGGTCGTGGAGACGAACTTCGAGAAGCGAACGGTGCCCGTCCCGTCGCCGACGTTCCAGAAATCGACCATCTTGCCCTCGAAGGTCGTGTGGGTCCAGGGCATCCAGATGCCGAGATGGTGGATATGGTCCGGCGGGTGGATGTCCGTCAGCACGTTGCCTTTGGGCGACCACAGGGGATGGATGAACGCGTTGTGGTAGTACAGGGGCCGACGGGCCTCCGGTATTCTGCCCATATTCTCTGGCGGCGGGACCATCGCGTGATGGTATTGGAGCACCTTGTCGTCGCCGACGCTGACCTGAAGGACTTTGTCGTCCTGGCAGACCTTGACCGCCCGTTCGGCCGTCGCGGTTCCGGAAACCAGCTCGTAGGTCCGTGTCTGGCCGGCCGGCAGCGTTCCCGCGACGATCCAGTGGAGCTTGGGCGTCGGGCCTTGCTCGATCTGCGAGGGGATCGTCACGCGATCCGAACCGCGGACCTCCTGCAGCGACAGGGGCAGACCCTTCGCCGCCTGGGGCACCGTCGCCAGCGAGGTCGAAACGGGCGTGTCGGTCCGGGCGTGCGCCCCGGCCTCGACGGTGATCGTCGCCAACGGCTCGGCGGCCATCGTCGCAAGAGGGAGGGTCATCAGGAATATGCCGACGGTAACTGCGGACAAGCGTGACTGCATCGCAATGCTCCTTTCTGAACGAGCGACCCGGGTCCCTTGGGACCCCACCCTTACGCACCGATCCCTCCGCTACCCAAAGACGGATTCTACCCGCTGATTATTCCCGGGGCAAGCAGGCGACGCCGGCTGATGGGGCAATGGCATGTGAATATGAACAGTGCGTGGCCACATGGCAGCGTGATAGTTCGTAGTGACGCCGTGAGACGTTATCTTCTACGTCTTGGAAGATATGCCCTCACGGGCACACTACAAGCCGTTGATCGCACATCCCATGCGACATGCGCATTGACTGGCGTCGGCTCGGTCGCATACCATTGGCCGAAACGATTCAGTCTCTTGGAGGTATGACATCATGACGAGATCGCGATGTGCCGTTCTGTGTGCCCTGGCGGTTCTGACTGTCCTGGCGCCGTTGGCGTCGGCGCAGGGACTGCCCAAGGCGTCACCCAAGTCCGTCGGCCTGTCCCAAGACCGACTGGACCGAATCACCGCGGTGATGCAGAGGCATGTGGACGAAGGCCTGCTCGCCGGCGCGGTCGCGATGGTCGCTCGCGAGGGCAAGGTCGCCTACATCCAGTGCGTCGGCAAGCAGGACCGCGAGAAGGGCGTCGAGATGAACCCGCAGACGATTTTCCGCATCGCTTCGATGTCCAAGGCCATCACCAGCGTCGCCGCGATGATGCTCTACGAGGAAGGGAAGTTCCAGCTCAAGGACCCGGTCTCGAAGTTCATTCCGGAATTCGCGAACGTCAAGGTCCTCGCGAACGAGGGGGACGCCTCCGCCCAGGACGGGCTCGTCCCTGCGAAGCGTCCGATTACGATCCGCCACCTCCTGACGCACACCTCCGGCCTGACCTACCAGTGGGACGACCGGGTGGGCAAGCTCTACGCGGACGCGGGGATCACGCACGGCTTGATCCAGGACGAGGACCTGCTCGCCGACGACATGCGGAAACTGGCCCAGCTCCCGCTGGTACACCAGCCGGGCGAGGCGTTCACGTACGGTCTTTCCACCGACGTGCTCGGCCGGGTGGTCGAGGTCGCCTCGGGCATGCCCTTCGACGAGTTCCTCCAGAAGCGGATCTTCGGGCCGCTCAAGATGAACGACACCGGTTTCCGCCTGCCCGAGGGCAAGGTCTCCCGCCTCGCGGCGGTCTATGCCCCCGACCCGAGCGGCGGCCTGACGCGATTGCCCGACGGCATCCTCGGCGAAGGCAACATGAAGGCCACGGTGACCTATCCCTATGAAGGTACGCATCGCTACCGCTCCGGCGGCGGCGGGCTGTGCTCGACCGTTCCCGACTACGCACGATTCATCCAGATGCTGCTCAACGGCGGCGAGCTGGACGGCGTTCGTCTCCTCAGCCGCAAGACCGTCGAATTGATGACCACGGACCACGTCGGCGAACTGAACCAGGGCTCCGGCTTCGGCCTGGGTTTCGGCATCACGCGAAACCTCCGCGAGGCCGGCGAATCCACCAGCGTCGGCGCCTACCGCTGGGGCGGCTACTGGTACACGACATTCTTCATCGACCCCGCGGAGAAGCTGATCGGCGTCTGCATGGCCCAGATCAGTCCAAGCGGCAAGGCCACCCTCAACGACCAGTTCGAGGCCCTCGTTCACCAGGCGATCATTGACTGAGACGGAGTTGCTACTCCCAGTACCAGACGGTGACCACGCCGTCGCTGTGATCGTCGCTGTGGGAGATGCCGATGACCCGGTCGGGCCCGAGCCCGGACGCGAAGTCCGCGGCCTGTTGAAACAGCGCGGGCCAGGTCGTGAATACTCCTCTGAAGACCTCGAACTTCACGGTTCTTCGGGCGTCCCTTGGATTCGTCGTGTTCATACTTCTCCCTTCGAGTTTCGTACGTCGTATTCCATTCAGCGATTCTCGTCTATGATACCCTGCCTGGGCGAGTTGGGAAGGCGAGTTGGGAAATGGCGACGCGTCGCCTTCGCTCGGTGCCCTCCATCTGAGGGCTTCCACAGGGTGACTGCGGGACGGTACAATGCGCGTCGGCGGGCGGCAAGGAATCGCACGGACGCCAACGACCGATGGTGGAGTTGGAATCGCGGCGGGCAGGCTGTGACGCATCGAGGTGCTACGATGAGAATCCCGAGGCATTGGACGAAAGGCTCCTATACAGGGCAGGACGACAAAGGCAAGGAAGTCACATATAGCGCCTGGGGCTGGTCTCTCGACAGTCTGGCCGCGGCGAAGGAAGATGCCATCGCGCGGGCCAAACGGATCTTCGACCACCTCGTCAACGGCAAACAGCTCGATGCCTATGCGTACTTCGACCGCCCGATGCGAGAGGAAATCGTGCAGACTCTCCAGCACGGCGGGAAGGAGGTCGCCGTCGTCACTCGCAACCGGTACGGCGCCTTGGTCCTGAACACGGCGTCGGTCCTGTTCGTCGATGTGGATTATCCCCGCGTCAAGGCAACCGGAGCGTGGGACGCGGTCCTTCTGGTCATCTCCAGGGCGCACAAGCAGCGCCGGGCCGCCGCCCTTCAGGAGGCCACGCTGGAGGCCGTGCGGGAATGGTCCCAGGAGAATCCCGGCCAGGCGTTTCGCGTCTATCGCACGCGCGCCGGCCTGCGTCTGCTCTTCGTGGACAAGCTCTACGAGCCGAAGTCCGAGGAGACAGGCCGCATTCTGACGGAACTGGGCAGCGATCCGCTCTACCGAACGCTTACGCTGAAACAGGAATGCTTCCGGGCGCGTCTGACGCCCAAGCCCTGGCGGTGTGGCTCGAAGGGCCCGCCGACCACGTACCCCTGGAAGGACCCGCAGGCGGAGCGGGTGTATCGTGATTGGGAACAGCGGTACGAACTGGCGTCGCGACGGTACCGAGTTTGCGAACTCGTGGAGACTTGCGCCTCTGTCGCGGCCGACGACGCGATCGGCGTGGTCGTGGAATTGCACGACCGTCTGACGGGCGGCGATCCGGGCAAGGAACTGGCGTAATCCCAGACGCGTGGGTAGTCAGCGCGACCGATCCGCCCTCGCGTTGCGGTTCCCCGATTCGGCGCCGCCAGAGGCGGGCGGATGTCGGAACGTGTATGAAAAGGCAAGTCCTCGTACCATAGACATCTTGCCCACGAGTCGCAGGGCCATCGTAGCTCTGCCAAGACTATCCTATCGTGCGGGCGAGACGCCCGTGATACTCACGGGCAAGATGCCCGTGCCACTTTCGTACACGTTCTCAGAAGTGCATTGCGCGGGATGCACGATCCGCGCGTGCAGCCGGCGCCGGATTGCGGTTCCTGACGCGGCAGTCCTTCGGCAGGAGCGTTCCCTCGTTGTGCCAGCAGATGTAGCATTCGGTGGGTCGCACCCGCTGTCCCTGCACGGCGCAGTAGAGGGCGTGCGGGCAGCCGGTGCAGAGGTATTCACATCGCTTGCAGGGGCGCAGTCGCTTCTTGATCGAGCCGGTATTCATCCACCACCTCCTCCCAGAAGGCCGGCCGTGTGCCCGAATCCTCACTGACAGACATCCGGCCTGCGACCGACACAGTATCCATCTATCGGCAAGAACGAGACGACGCTTGAGGTCCGGGAAACAGGGAGATTTCAAGCCAATCCCACCACGAATGGGCTATCATGCCAGCAGCGGTGGTCTGTGTGTCACGAACAAGAAGGACTTGACGCCGGTATAATAACGATATATACTCTATATATAGACTCTGAATTCGACGCCGACAGGAGCGTCAGCAACAAGAACAAACATGGAATCGACTTCGTCGAGGTATATGAAGGCTCGTGAATTTGACAAGCGATTCGATGCCGGTGAGGATATCTCTGCGCATCTGGACGTGGCCAACGCCAGAAGGCCGGAGCAGGAGTGCAAAAGGGTCAACGTTGATTTTCCCCTCTGGATGGTTCGCCTGCTGGACAAAGAAGCCAGACGCCTGGGCGTGCCGCGTCAGTCCATCGTGAAGGTCTGGATCGCCGAGCGATTGGGGAAGGTGTCTTGACGGCGGGTAAGGTGATTTCAATGGCTGTTTTGAAGATGCGCACCTGCAACGAACGTGCGGAAATGGAGTTCGAACTGGATTATCTGCTGTCGCTCACGACTCAGGAGCGTTTCGAGATGATGTTCCGCAAGAGCCGCGAGATGGCCGCCCTGCGCAGACGAAATGGAAACCGAAGGGCTACTCAAATCACTAAAAGAACATAAGGTCCGGTTCGTCATCATTGGCGCGACCGCCTTTCCCGTTCACGGGTACTCCCGCGCAACCCTGGACATCGATATCTTCATTGAGCCGGCCCCTCGAAACGCTGAGCGAACGCGAGATGCACTCCGGGCGTTCGGGTACGACATGTCGGATGTGACCATCGATGATCTGCTCACCAAGAAACTGCTCATCCGTCAGTACCTCGTCGAGACGGATGTTCATCCCTTTGTGAAAGGGACCGCCTTCGATCGCGTCTGGGCGAACAAGGTCAAGTCGAAGTTCGGCCAGACCTTCGTCTGGTTTGCATCCCTCGACGATCTCATCCAGATGAAAGAGGCCGCGGGCCGTCCCAAGGACAAGGAAGACCTGAAGTTCCTCCGCAGACTCAAGCAGAGGAAGAAAGCGCGACAACGGCGGCACACCTGACGTGCCTCACAGGCTGCCCCCAGGGCGGACTGCTCAGAAGATGCTCAAGCTGCCCGCGCAGCACATGTGGCTGGATTATGACAAGGAGGCCGATGTGCTCTACGTGAGCTTTCGCAAGCCCCAAAGAGCCACCGAAACCGTCGAGTTGGACGACGATATCCTCGTCCGCAAGGACGGCGCGGAGATCGTGGGTTTGACGATCACGAACGCGAGCAGCAAATAGACGCCCCCGACTGGAGAGTCGGCGGCCGTGCCTCGCCAGATCCCGGGAGCAGCTTATGGCGCATTAACATGCGAAGTGCAACACGCCAGAAACGCTGGTTTCGGGGCTGTAGGCCCGCATAACTCCATCGTGATAACCTGGGGACGCTGTCCCCAGACCCCTGGGATTTACCGCTTTGGGCCAGGAACATGGTCCAGGGGAAGGATCACGCTGATTTGTCGCACATCCGCTTGTTACGCTTACCATGTTAATTCGCCTATCCGTCTCGCTAATCTGGGGACAGCATACTCAATTCCGCACTGGGGGTCGCAGAGGGCAAGAATAAGAAGGTGGGAAGCTCTCGGGCTTTCCGGGTTCTGCGATTCTGCTCTTGCTCTGCGTCTTGGCGTCTCCGCATGAGATCGTCAAATGTTCGCAGCAGTCCTGTTCTTGGTGGAGGGCTTTGCTTGTTTGCCATATTTCTCGCAGAAGAACCGCACGCACTCCGGCGCTATGTCGATGCTCTGCTCGTCGTAGGCGTCTGTCTCCGGATTGGGCCAGATCAACGCGTAGTCCCCGCGAACGTGCTGGAACCGCCGCTTGTCCCTCAATGCCTCGAAGACACCGCCAGGATTGTCCTCCACGAGCAGCGGGTGGAAGTCCAACTCATAGGTCGAAACACCCGTCGCGTCCTGGAACCACAAGCGCAGCACGTAGTCACCAACGTATTCCGCCTTGAGCAGCCCTTTTTCCTCTCGATTCTCCCAGAGGGATGGATCATCTGCCGCGGCGGCCCATTCGCACCATTTCATGATATTACCCCACGATCGTAACGGGACGATGATGTCGTGCGTTTTCCCATTGTTCGAGGAGTTCCAGCTCGTGCGCCTCGACCCACGTTTCGACCAGCCTTGCCAAGGTGGGTGGCAACTCCTTGCCCGGTCTCATCCAGGCTCTCGTCTCGATTTCGATGCGATAGCCACCGAAATCCCCCTGGTACTTCACATGAACGTGCGGCGGGGCATGATCGCTGTAGTTCATGAGAACCACCATCGCACCCCTCTTGAACGGATGTGAGACAGGAGGCACCGGACTCAACTCCTTGCTCTGCGATTTCTGCAAAAACAGACAACACAATCGTAGCACGATACGCCGGATAAGTCAATGACATCGGCGGAACAACGGTGTTTCCGATTTCCACCTCCTTTTGTTGGATTCGGCTTTGCCTTGGCCTTATGATTTGGGTCGCAGGGCGATGTGGATTGCGTTGCGGCCTGCGGTTTGTGGAATTGGCTGGAAAGGAGTTGATCCGATGAAGAGAGGAATTGGTCTGGTGGGCGTGGCCTGCTTTGTGGCGATGTTCCTGTGGGTGGGGATTTGCGGGGCGGGTCAGGCGTATGACGCCAAGTGGGACTCGCTGGACTCCCGGCCTACGCCTTCGTGGTGGGTCGACGCCAAGTTCGGCATCTTCATACATTGGGGCGCGTACTCGGTGCCCGCCTGGTCCGTGCGAGGACAATACTCGGAGTGGTACTGGCACAACATCACGAACGACAAGGCCAAGAACGGGCCCTGGTGGCAGTACCACAAAAAGACCTACGGCGAGGAGTTTCCCTATGCCGGTTTCGCGCCCATGTTCAAAGCGGAACTCTACGACCCGAACCAGTGGGCGGAGGTCTTTCTTCGCTCGGGGGCCAAGTACGTCGTCGCGACCTCGAAGCACCACGACGGCTACTGCATGTGGCCCAGCAAGGAGGCCAATCGCAGTTGGGGCCGGCCGTGGAACTCGATGGACATCGGGCCCCGGCGGGACCTCCTGGGCGAGTTGACCGGCGCGGTCCGCGCCAAGGGACTCCGCATGGGCATCTACTATTCGCTCTATGAGTGGTACAACCCGCTCTGGGCGACGGATCGGGAGTTGTTCGTCGAGAAGCACACGTTTCCGCAGTTCCAGGACGTGGTGACACGATACCAGCCGGAGGTGATCTTCTCCGACGGCGAGTGGGACATGCCCAGCGAGGACTGGCACAGCGAAGAACTGCTCGCGTGGCTGTTCAACGAGTCGCCGGTCAAGGACAGCGTCGTGGTCAACGACCGCTGGGGCAAGGACTGCCGGCACAAGCACGGCGGCTATTTCACCACGGAGTACGGCGCGGGTCTCGCCAGCGGGGCGCACCCCTGGGAGGAGAACCGCGGCATGGGGTTCTCCTACGGGTACAGCCGGACCGAACCGCTCGCAGACTACCGATCCGCGAGGGAACTGGTCCTGATGCTGGTCGATATCGTCAGTCGCGGCGGCAACCTGCTGCTTGACATCGGTCCGGCGGCCGACGGCACCATCCCGGTCATCATGGAGGAGCGGCTGACCCAAATCGGCGACTGGCTCCAGGTCAACGGCGAGGCCATCTACGGCACGCGCAACTGGAAGCGGACGAACCAGTGGACCGAGGGCACGCGACCCGAAGTCGGCTACGGCAAGGAGTTCATGGCCAAGTACGACATCAACGAGCTGACGGGCAAACCCACGCCCGACAAAGCGGTTATTGAGGCGTTCTTCACGACAAAGGGCGACACGCTGTACGTTATCACGCCTCGCTGGCCCGGCGAGAAGCTCGTCGTGCGGGATGTTGAGGTTTCGCCGGGGACGACTGTAACGATGCTCGGCGTGGCGCAATCCATCCGCTGGGACCGGTCGGGGTCTGCCCTCACGATCCATGTGCCGGCGATGTCGGTGGACGAGGCGCCTTGTCGCGATGCATATGTGTTTAAGATCACAGGAGTTAGGTAGGTTCCGCGGGCTGTGCCCGAGGCAGGGGAACCTCGTGACATGGTGGCCGGTTGTCAGGCGGAAGCCCTGCGTCACCGCTGCGAAGGGGGGCATCCGGCCGTTCGAGCGGTCGTCGGCAGAGGGGCAAATTGGCGGGAAATAGAATTGCCTGCGTATCCGAGACCGGTATAATTGAACAACTTTGGGGGCCCCGAATGCGGGGGCGGTGGGGCCGTTGCAGGCGTCCCGAGGGGTGGGGGACGGTGGTTGGATGTAAGGAGGTCGCTGGCTTGATGGGCCCGCCCAACGGCGTGGTCGCAATAAAGAGGGGATCGTAAGCGTTCTCTCCATACGAGAAGAGACGCTTTGCAGGAACGGTGTGCCAAACACCTGACGTGTCTTCGAGTCTTGAATAAGGAGGTTACGAGATGGCTAGACCTGTAACGCTTTGCACCGGTCAATGGGCGGACCTGCCGCTGGAGACCTTGGCGAAGAAAGCGAAGAGTTGGGGGTATGATGGGCTGGAGCTGGCCTGCTGGGGCGACCACTTCGAGGTCGACAAGGCCCTCAAAGACGACAATTACTGCAAAGCCAAGCGGGACATGCTCAAGAAGCACGGCCTGGAGGTGTTTGCCATCTCGAACCACTTGGTCGGGCAGTGCATCTGCGACAACATCGACGCGCGCCACAAGGCGATCATCGGCCCGGAGATTTGGGGCGACGGCAAGCCGGAAGGCGTCAGGGAGCGAGCGGCGCAGGGTATGATCGATGCCGCCAAGGCCGCCAAGAAGCTCGGCGTCGGCGTCGTCAACGGCTTCACCGGCAGCTCGATCTGGCATCTGCTGTACTCGTTCCCGCCGGCCTCGAAGGAAATGATCGACGCCGGCTACGCGGACTTCGCCAAACGGTTCATTCCGATCCTCGACGCGTTCAAGAAGGAAGGGATCAAGTTCGCCCTGGAAGTCCACCCGACGGAGATTGCGTTCGATATCGCCTCCGCCCAGCGGGCAGTTGATGCGGTCAAGGGCCATGAGTGCTTCGGTTTCAATTATGACCCGAGCCACTTCGGCTACCAACACGTGGACTACGTGAAATTCATCCGCACGTTCCCCAAGCGGATCTTCCACTGCCACATGAAGGACGTCTGGTGGGGCCACGGGGACGGCACTGTCGGCGTTTTCGGCGGCCACACCGACTTCACCGATCCGCGTCGGTACTGGGATTTCCGCTCCATCGGCCACGGCGACATCAACTTCGAGGAAATCATCGTGGCGCTCAACGATATCGGTTACCAGGGCCCGCTCTCCGTCGAGTGGGAAGACGGGCGAATGGATCGCGAGCATGGGGCGGCCGAGGCTGTCCAGTTGATCAAAAAGGCCGACTTCAAGCCCTCTCAGATCGCCTTCGACTCGGCGTTCGAGAAGAAATGATGACAATCAGACTGAGGCCCGGATGCCGCGAAAGCGTCCGGGCCTCAGGGTTTTTCACGAAACCTGCCACAGAGGGCACAGAGATCACAGAGAAGAAGGAAAACAAGAAGGGGACCGGCAAAGAGGGGCTTCCTTTCCGTTCATCTCCGTCATCTCAGCTCTGTGTTCTCTGTGCTCTGTGTGGCAGAGAAGCATCTGATGATGGGATGGTGTGATGGCAAGGAAGAGCATCGATCGTCGTGACTTTCTCAAGGCGGCGGCCGGCGTCGCGGCGGTGACGGGATTGCCCGGTGTCGTGCCGTCGTCGGTCTTCGGAGCCGGGGCGCCGAGCGAGCGGATTACGCTCGGTTTCATCGCCTGCGGCAAGCAGAGCCAGCACTTGATGCGGGCGTTCCTGAACCAGCCGGGGACGCAGGTCGTGGCCGCCTGCGACGTGGACAAGCTCAAGCTCGAACGCAGCAGCAAGGGCATCGTCGACAAGCATTACGCAGACAGGAAAGATGGGTCCCATAAGGGCTGTGCGACCTACCATGATTTCCGCGATGTGCTGGCCCGGCCGGATATCGACGCGGTCGTGATTTCGACGCCGGACCACTGGCATACCGCCATCTCGATCGCGGCCTGCCGGGCGGGCAAGGATATCTACTGCGAGAAGCCCCTGACCCAGACGATTGCCGAGGCCAGGGCCCTGATCAACGCGGTCCGCACGTACAATCGCATCTTCCAGGTGGGCAGCATGCAGCGTTCCTCGTGGGAGTTTCGTTTCGCCTGCGAGCTGGTTCGCAACGGCTACATCGGCGACGTCACGCACGTGACGGTCGGTGTGGGCGGCCCGCCGGAAGACAAACCCCTGCCGGCCGAGCCCGTGCCGGACTACCTGGACTGGGATATGTGGGTCGGGCCCGCCATGTGGCGACCGTACAACAACGATCTGGCCCCGCACATCAGCTTCGATGGTTTCCCGAACTGGCGTTATCATAGTTACTATGGCGGCGGCGGCATGACCGACTGGGGCGCCCACCATTTCGACATCGCCCAATGGGGCCTCGGCATGGACGGCTCCGGGCCCGTCGAGATCATCCCCCCCGACGGCAAGGACTGCAAGGTCCTGACGTACCAGTACGCCAACGGCATCCCCATGACGCGGGACCAGGCCAACGGCGTCCTCTTCGATGGGACCACGGGCAAGGTCGAAGTCAATCGCGGCTACCTGAAGACCTGGCCGGAGAATCTCAAGGACCAGGTGATCGGGCCCAATCAGGTGCATCTGTACAACAGCAAAGACCATTATGCCGACTGGCTCGACGCGATCCGCAAACGCACCGATCCCATCTGCAGTATCGAGATCGGCGCCAGCTCGGTGACTGTGTGTCACCTCGGCAACATCGCCTACAGGCTGCAACGGCCGCTCAAGTGGGACCCGAAGCGAGAAGTCTTCGTCGGCGACGACGAGGCCAACCGCCTCCTGTCCCGCCCGTATCGCAGCCCGTGGTGTCTGTAATCGAAGGAGAGCTTCAGATTTTTTGCCACAGAGGGCACAGAGGACACAGAGAAGAATGAAGACGGGAACGGAAATGGGTAGGAAGGACAGAGCCAGAGAGGGTGAAGACTGCGGACCTTCTTGCCTTCTCACCG
Source organism: Sedimentisphaerales bacterium (assembly GCA_035342095.1). GTDB lineage: Bacteria > Planctomycetota > Phycisphaerae > Sedimentisphaerales > Anaerobacaceae > PLanc-01. Next base: position 145,372 of record DAOQWL010000001.1, read on the forward strand.
CCTTTTCTTCTCTCTGTGATCTCTGCGTCCTCTGGGGCTCATTCGGTTCGAGTGAGGAGAACGGGATATGAATCGGGTCTATCAGTCACGTCGGCGATTCCTGCGGCATATCGCAGGGATCACGGCGGGTGTCGTGGGCTTCCCGCACATCGTTCCTTCGACGGTGTTCGGATCGTCGGCGCCGAGCGAGCGGATCACCCTCGGCTGCATCGGCGTTGGTGGCCAGGGCACAGGCAACATGCAGGGCTTCCTCAGCAAGAGGGACGCCCAGGTCGTCGCAGTCTGCGACGTGGACAAAAGGAACCTCGATCGGGCGAAGTCGCTCGTTGACAAGAAGTACGAGAACACCGGTTGTGCGACATACCACGACTTTCGCGAGGTGATCGCGCGGGCTGATATCGACGCGCTGTCGCTGGCCATGCCGGACCACTGGCACTCGATCCCGGTCGTCCTGGGCGCCCGGGCGGGCAAGGACATGTACGGCGAGAAGCCCCTTGCGCGCACTATCCACGAAGGCAGGGTGATGCGCGACGCGATGAACCAGTACGGGCGGATCTGGCAGACCGGAAGCTGGCAGCGCTCGCAGGAGAGTTTCCACCATGCCTGCGAGCTGGTCCGCAACGGGCGGATCGGCAAGATCGCTCGCGTGGAGGTCGGCCTGCCGACCGGCGGCGGGACCGACAACAGGCCGGTGCAGCCGGTGCCGGAGAACCTCGACTGGGATTTCTGGCTCGGCCCGGCTCCCTGGGTGCCATACCGAGGCGTCTCCCACTGGGATTGGCGGTGGATCATGGACTACTCCGGCGGCCAGCTCACCGATTGGGCGGGCCACCATATCGACATTGCCCACTGGGGCCTGGGCCTCGAAGAGACTGGCCCGGTCGAAATCGAAGGCAAAGGCGTCTATCCGAAGGATGGCCTGTTCAACGTGCCCACCGAGTACAAGTTCACCTGCAAGTACGCCAACGGCGTCGAGATGGTCGTCGCGAACGACCGGCAGGTGCCGAAGGGCATGGGCACCGTCTGGTATGGCGAGAAGGGCTGGGTCCACGTCGATCGCGGTCGCCAGGCGACCGAGCCGGCGAACCTGTGGAGCGATGTGATCGGTCCCAACGAGATCCGTCTGTACGAGAGCCGCGACCATCAGCAGAACTTCCTCGATTGCGTGAAGTCCCGCAGAAAGACGATCACGCCCATCGAGGTGGCGCATCGCTCAATCAGCGTGGGCCTGCTGGGCGAGATCGCCATGCTGCTGGAGCGCAAGCTGCACTGGAACCCCGAGAAAGAAGAATTCGTGAACGATCCCGAGGCCAATCGGATGCTGTCGCGTCCGATGCGGGCCCCGTGGCATCTGTGAGTAGAAAGGAGCCGATATGGTGAGGTCGAGAGTCGTTGGTGCCGTGCTGCTGGGTGGTTTGTGCTTGTCCACGGCGCTGTGGGCGCAGTCGCCGAAGGAACTGCGGCAGTTGAGTGCGGAGGAAATCGCCAGGATCACGCAGGCCATGCCGGCCAAGGCGGCGGTCGCTCCGGCGCAACCTCGCAAGATGCTCGTCTTCTGGAAGTGCGAGACGTTCTACCATGATGTGATCCCGGTGGCGAACGAGGCGCTGCGGATCATGGGCGAGAAGACCGGGGCCTTCCAGGTGACGGTCGTCACAGATGATTACAGCGTGTTCACGGCGGAGACGCTCAAGCAGTTCGACGCGGTCTGCCTGAACAACACGACGAGCCTGAAGTTCGACCCGGCTGCGACGCCGGAGCGGTGCAAGGCCCTGATGGACTTCGTCAAGAGCGGCAAAGGCCTGATCGGCATCCACGCCGCGGCGGATAATTTCTACCAGTGGCCGGAAGGCCAGGAGATGATGGGCAACAAGTTCACCGGTCATCCCTGGGGCGCCGGCGGCACCTGGGCCTACAAGATCGATGTGCCCGATCATCCGCTCATGGCGCCGTTCAAGGGCCAAGGCTTCAAGCTCAGCGACGAAATCTACCGGACGGACCCGCCGCTGTATTCCCGCGATAAGCAGTTCGTCCTGATGAGCCTTGACACCAGCGATCCGACGACCCGCAACGTTCGGGACTTCAAAGCGACCGACGTCGACACAGGCATCACGTGGATCAAAGAGGTGGGCAAGGGGCGCTTGTTCTACTGCTCCTTCGGACACAATCACGCGATCTTCATGAATCCGACGCTGCTCGAGCACTACCTGCTCGGTATTCAGTTCGCGATGGGCGATCTGAAGGTGCCGACCCAGCCGATCGCGGATACGACGCAGGGACAGACCGCCAACGCGCTGGTCGAGACGGTGAAAGCCTATGATTTCGGCCAGAGCCGGGAGGCCCTGACGCAGATCAGCGAGGAGATCCGCAAGGCGTACGGCCAGCCCGACGCGTTGAAGAAGTTCGAAGCGTCGCTGATCGAAGTCCTCAAGTCGGACGCCAAGTACGCCGGCAAGCAGTACGCCTGCCGCGAGCTGAGCATCATCGGGACGAGCCAGTCGGCGCCCGTGCTGGCGGGGATGCTGACCAGCGAGGAGTACTCGGATATGGCCCGCTATGCCCTGGAGCGGATTCCAGGCGAAGCGGCGGACAAGGCGTTCCTGGAGGCCCTCCCGAAGGCCCAGGGCAAGGCCAAGACCGGGATCGTCAACAGTCTCGGCGAGCGGGAGTGCGTCGCGGCGGCTCCCGCCATCGCGCAGCTCGTCGACAACTCGGACAAGGTGCTGGCCGGCGCTGCGATCAGCGCGTTGGGCAAGATCGGCGGACCCGAAGCCCTCAAGGGATTGGACAAGGCACTCCAGACAGCCGCGGATGCCCAGAAGATGTCGGTCTACGACGCCTATCTGAAGGTTGCGGAGAAGATGGTGGCCGCGGGGGACAAGCTCGGGGCGCAGAAGATTTACATCAGCCTGAACAAGGACGGGGTGCCCCAACTGGTCCGCTCGGCGGCCATGAAGGGCATGGTGAAGTCCACGCAGAGCAGCAGATAACCGTACGTTGACATAGAAACAGGACCGTAGAAATGCGATTGAAGCAGAAGAGCGTTGTATCGTTGTGGATCGCGGCGATTGCCGTTGCCATGCTGGGACCGGTGGTTGTGACCGCCGGGGCCCAGGAGGGCAACCAGGAGATCATGAAGATGGTGATCGACGCGTTGAAGAGCCCGGACGCGGAAATGCAGACGGGCGCCATCGCCATCGTGCGGGAGATCGGCGGCGCGGAAGTCACCAAGGCGCTGGCGCAGGAGCTGCCGAACCTGGGCCCGACCGCCCAGGTGCAACTGCTCTCGGCTCTGGCGGATCGGGGCGACGCCCTGGCCCTGCCGGCGGTGATCGAGGCCGGCAAGTCGAAGGATGAATCGGTCCGCGTCGCGGCGTTGAAGGCCGTCGGCCAGCTCGGAAACGCATCGAGCGTCCCGCTGCTGGCGGAACGGGCAGCGTCGAGCAAGGGGGTCGAGCAGAAGGCCGCCCGCGAGAGTCTGTACCGGCTTCGCGGCGCCGAGGTCGATGCCGCGGTCCTGCAGAACCTGGCCGCCGCCAAGTCGGAGGTCAAGGTCGAGCTGGTCAGCGCAGTGGGCGAGCGCAACATCGCAGGCTCCGTCGAGACACTGCTCAAGGCCGCGAAGGACGAGGACCGCAAGGTCCGGACCGAATCGCTCAAGGTGCTCCGAGGGGTGGGCAAGCCCGAGGACATGCCCGCCTTGGTGAACCTCCTGCTGGAGGTCAAGACGGACTCCGACCGCACCGAAGCGGAGAAGACGGTCGCCATCGTGGCGCACAAGATCGAAGACGCGACCCGCCAGGCGGCCGCGGTGTTGCAGGTGCTGCCGAATGTGAAGGACAACCCGAATCGCGCCTCGCTGCTGCGGGTGCTCGGCCGCATCGGCGACAGCAGCGCGCTGCCGACGTTGCGGACCGCTCTGACCGCGCGGGAGGCGGAGATTCAGGATGCGGCGATCCGCGCCCTGTCCGACTGGCCGACCGCGGAACCGGTGCCCGATCTGCTCAAGGTGGCGCAGACTTCGGAGAGCGCCAAGTACAAGGTCCTGGCGCTCCGCGGCTTCGTGCGACTGCTCGGTCTGGCGAGCGATCGATCCGCCGAGGAGACGATCGAACTGTACAAGAAGGCGATGGAACTGGCGGGCGACGCCCAGGAGAAGAAGCGGGTGCTCTCCGGCCTGGCTTCCGCGAAGTCGCTGGGCGCGATGAACATGGCGGCGCAGTACCTGGATGATTTGCCCCTGCACCTGGAGGCGGAGTCGGCGACCGTTCAAATCGCCCGGTCCGTCTACGGCGCCGATCCGGCCCGGACGAAGGAAATCCTGGCGAAGGTGGTCGCGGCCACCAAGCAGGATGCGGTTCGCCAGCAGGCCCAGGAGGTCATCGGCATGATCGAGCGGTTCGATGACTACATCGTCGCCTGGCAGGTCAGCGGTCCCTACACGAAGGACGCGCAGGCGAACGAGCTGATCGATACCGTGTTCCCGCCGGAGCAGGAAGGGCAGCAGGCGCAGTGGCAGGCGATGCCCGCCGGGACGACGCCGGCAAGTCCCTGGCTGGTCGAGCCGGACAAGGTCGCGACTCTGGCCGGAGACAAGCGCGTCGCATATCTGCGAACGACAATCTCGTCGCCGAAGGAGCAGAAGGCCCGCCTGGAGGTGGGCAGCGACGACGGTGTCAAGATCTGGCTCAACGGCCAGGTCGTGCACGCGAACAACGCGGAACGCGCGGTCCAGCCGGGCGAGGACAAGGTCGATGTGACGTTGAAAGAAGGCGCCAACTCGGTGCTGGTCAAGCTCGTGCAGAACGCGGGCCAGTGGGCGATGTGTCTGCGGTTCCGCGCGCCCGACGGCGGCAAGCTGGAAGGCCTGAAGGTTGAACCCTGATTGAATTGGATCGGAGAGACGGTCATGAGAAGCGGTTACGCTGTCGAGAATCGCATGAGAGTAGAAGTGTGGGTTGCTGCGTGTGTCGTCGCGTTGCTTTCCGTCGCGAGTGCCGGTGCGGCCGAGGTGGACCCCTTCATGGGGGACTGGGAAGGGCAGTGGGAGGTTACGGACGGGTATGACTCCGGTTCCGCGGCGGCCCAGGTAATCGCCTTGGGCGACGGTCAGTACCAGGTGAAGCTGCTGGAAGGCCTGGCGGTTACGACGGCGCCCTACGCCGTGCTCGATGGCCAGGTCCGGGACGGCAAGCTCACCCTCTCCGGGCGTTTGAATCCGAACAGTTCGCCCATCGAGGGGACCGTGGAGATGACCGTCGAGCGGGACAAGTTCACGGGTCGGTTCCAGGGTCAGACCGGCGGCGGCGAGCCGATCAAGGGCACTTTCTCGCTGGAGAAGACCTTTCGGAAGTCGCCCACGCTGGGGGCCAAGCCGCCCGCCGGCGCGATCGTGCTCTTCGACGGCACGAACTTCGACAAATGGGTTCGTTTCGGTTACTCCAGGGGTGTGATCAACATCATCGACGCCATCGGCAACGCACAGGATGCGGCCGCCTACCTAAAGGCGGGTCTCTGGTCGCCGAAGTCGGAGAAGGCCACCTTGCAGCTTGGCACCGACGACGGCGTCAAAGCCTGGCTCAACGGCAAGCTGATTCATGCGAACAACGCCGCTCGCGGCGTCGTGGTCGATCAGGACAAGGTCGAAGTCTCGCTTCAGGAAGGCATGAATGAGCTGCTGCTGAAGGTGACCAACGGCGCGGGCGACTGGGGAGCGATCGTCCGGTTCGTGGGCCAGGACGGGAAACCGCTGGTGAATCTCAACGAGATTTCCCCGCAATTCCAGGGCGAGAAGGGCTCCAACGAGTACCTGCGAGCCAACAACGGCTTCCTCACGCAGTGGCAGATCGCCGGGCCGTACCAGGAGACGGGCAAAGACGCCGGCGCGATCTTCGACGTCGCCTTCGCGCCCGAGAATGCCCCTGGCTCCAAGGTGAAGTGGAAATGGATCAACGTGAACGATCCGGCCGGCGACCGAGTGAAGTGGCCCATCGTGGACGGCGCCATGGAGGTCAAGGCCGGCACGGGCAACATCATAACCAAGGACAAATTCCAGAGCTTCAAGCTGCACATCGAGTTCCGCACACCGTTCATGCCCAACGCTCGGGGTCAGGGTCGTGGCAACAGCGGCGTGTACGTCCAGGGACGCTACGAGGTTCAGGTGCTGGACAGCTACGGCCTGGAGGGTCTGGACAACGAGTGCGGCGGCATCTACAAGATCGGCGCCCCCATGGTGAACATGTGCCTGCCGCCGGGGCAGTGGCAGACGTACGACATCACGTTCCAGGCCCCGCGGTTCGACGCCGGCGGCAACAAGACCGAAGACGCGGTCGTCACCGTGGTTCACAATGGCGTGACGATCCACGACCGTCGCAAGCTCCCGGTCCCGACGGGCGGAGCGATCGATGGCAACCTTTCCGAGCCGGGCGGGATCTACCTCCAGGATCACGGCAATCCCGTGCAGTTCCGCAACATATGGCTCGTGGAAAACCAATGAGGGTTCGCCACGGAAACGGTGGCTTGAATCAGCGTTTTTTTTGAGGACTGACATCCATGGAAGACAAGACGAACAGACAAGGACGAGAGGGAAAGCTCTCCCGTCGTGATTTCATGGGCGCGGCGGCTGCCGTTGCCGCGTTCACTGTCGTGCCCCGGCACGTCCTGGGCGGCGCGGGCAACACGCCCCCGAGCGGGAAGCTGAACATCGCCGGCGTCGGCGTCGGCGGCATGGGACAGAGCAACGTCGGCAAGTGCGCCGAAGCGGGCGAGAACATCGTCGCGCTGTGCGACGTGGACGCCAAGTACGCGGCTGCGGTGTTCAAGAAGTACCCGAACGCCCGCATGTGGACGGACTTCCGCAAGATGCTCGACGAGCAGAAGGATATCGACGCGGTGGTCGTCGCCACGCCGGACCATCTGCACGCCGTGGTCGCGATGGCCGCCATGCAGAGGGGCAAGCACGTCTACGTCCAGAAGCCGCTCACACGGACCGTGTGGGAGGCCCGCATGCTGACCGAGGCGGCGCGAAAGTACAAGGTGCAGACCCAGATGGGCAACCAGGGCCACTCCAGCGAGGAGGTCCGTCTGGTCGCCGAATGGATCCAGGACGGCGCGATCGGCGACGTTCGCGAGGTGCACTGCTGGACGAACCGTCCGGTGTGGCCGCAGGGGATCGGCCGACCCACCGATACTCCCCCGGTGCCCGAAGGCCTGGATTGGGATCTCTGGATCGGTCCGTCGCCGATGCGGCCGTATAATCCGGCGTACCTGCCGTTCAACTGGCGCGCCTGGATCGACTTCGGCGCAGGCGCCCTGGGCGACATGGGATGCCACGTGATGGACGCGGCGTTCTTCGCTCTGAAGCTGAAGTACCCGGTGAGTGTTCAGGCCAGCCACTCCTGGGAGGTCAAAGAGATGTGGAAGCGGTGGGAGAACAAGGAGACGTACCCCGACGCCGAGGTGGTGCACTACCAGTTCCCCGCTCGCGGGAAGATGCCGCCGGTGAAGCTGCACTGGTATGATGGGGGTCTCCTGCCGGAGCGGCCCGACGATCTCGAAAAGGGTCGGAGCGTCCCGGAAAGCGGCACGATCTTCATTGGGGACAAGGGCAAGCTCATCTGCGACACCTACAGCGAGAATCCCCGGATCTTCCCGGAGGTCAAGATGAAGGAATTCACCAAGAAGAGGCCTCCGAAAACTCTGCGCCGGGTCGCGGGCGGCGTGGGCGGTCACGAGCAGGACTGGATCAACGCGTGCAAGGGCGGGCCGGCCGCCAGCTCCAATTTCGACTACTCCGGCCCGTTCACCGAGACGGTGGTCATGGGCAACCTGGCCGTTCTGAATCCGGACAAGGTCCTGGAGTGGGACGGCGAGAACATGCGGATGACCAACGACGACGCGGCCAACGCCTTCGTCAAACCAGACTACCGTGCAGGGTGGTCTCTATAGGAACGAAACGTTTTTATCACTCATTGGAAGTAAAGGAGCCAAGCTCATGGCAAACATCACACGTCGTCAGTTCATCGGAGGCGCTGCTGCCGTCGGGGCGGTCAGCACCATCGGATTCCCGAATCTCGTCCGGGGCCAGGGACTCAACGAGAAGCTCCAGGTGGGATTCGTCGCTGTAGGGGGCCGCGCCGGCGCCCACACGGAAGCCTCCCACAAGGCGGGTCTCCAGTGCATCGCTTTTGCAGAAGTGGACAAGACTCGCTGGAACGGCGTCACAGGCCGGCAGGGCTGGGAACAGGCGAAAGGGTACACGGATTGGCGGAAGGTGTTCCAGAACCACGGCAAGGAACTGGATGTGGTCTTCGTGGCGACTCCGGATCATACCCATTTTGCCCCGACGATGACCGCGATCTCGATGGGCATCCACTGCTACACGGAGAAGCCGCTGACCTGGTCGGTCCGCGAGGCGCAACTGCTGGCGGCCGCCTACGCCAAGAATCCGAAGGTTGTCACGCAGCAGGGCAACCAGGGCCATGCCGGCGACGGCTGGCGGAAGGCATACGAGCTGGTCAAGGCCGGCGCGGTCGGCGATATCAAGGAGTTCCACACCTGGACAAATCGTCCGATCTGGCCGCAGGGCGGCGACCGTCCGGAAGGGTCCGATCCGGTGCCCGACACCCTGGACTGGGAAGCCTGGATTGGCCCGGCTCCGATGCGTCCCTACAAGGGCAACAGGACGTATCACGATTTCGCCTGGCGCGGCTTCGTGGATTTCGGTTCCGGCGCCCTGGGCGACATGGCCTGCCACACGACCGACGGGATCTACTCGATCATGAATCCGGGCTACGCCGCGACGGCCGAGCCGTACATCATGACCGGACCCGTCAAGGATCAATGGCCGGCCGGTATGATCGTCAAGAGCACCTACCGCGCCAAAGACGGCCGCCCGGGGTTCAAGACCTTCTGGTATGAGGGCAACGACGGCAACGGCAAGCCGCTCATGCCGGATACGCCGGAGGAGCTGGAGATCGATAACCGCAAGCTGCCCAGAACCGGGAACCTGATCATCGGCACCAAGGGCAAGATGCTCGTCATCGGTGACTACTGGGAAACCCCGATGATCATCCCCGAGGCCAGACGCAAGGAGTTCGGCCAGGCGCCGCAACTGCTCGAGCGCTCGCCGGGCCATCATGAGGAGTTCTTCATGGCCTGTCGGGGCGAGAAGCCGCGTGAGTTCAGCCAGTCCAACTTCAGCTATTCGGGCCCGATGGCCGCCAACATCCAGCTTGGCAATCTGTGCGCCCGCGCCGGAAAGAAGCTCGAACTGGACGAATCCGGGAAGATCACCAACGATTCGAAGATCAATGATCTGGCCTGGCGCGAGCCTCGCACCGGTTGGGGTCCGCTGGAGATGAAGGTCTAGGCCAACCTCGCAACGAGGTGGTTCAGAAGGTTTCCAAGCCGGGGCGCCATGCCCGCGCATGGCGCCCGGCTTCGTTCTCGATGACCAACCACAAGAGAAGAGGCAGGGGGATCATGACGAATTCGCAGACGCAGAAATCGGATGATTTGGGCCTGTCACGCCGGAAGTTCGTTGGCGCCGCGGCGGCTGTGGTGGCATTCACCGTGGTCCCTCGCCACGTCCTGGGCGGGGCGCGACATGTGGCGCCGAGCGAGAAGCTCAACATCGCAGGCATCGGGATCGGCGGGCGGGGCGAAGGGGACCTCGACGAGTGCCGGACCGAGAACATCGTCGCGTTGTGCGACGTGGACGAGCGTTATGCGGGCCGGGTGTTCCAGAAGTACCCGGATGCGAGGAAGTGGACGGACTTCCGCAAGATGCTCGACGAGCAGAAGGACATCGACGCAGTGGTGATCGCGACGCCGGACCATCTGCACGCTGTGGTTGCGATGGCTGCGATCAAACGCGGAAAGCACGTCTATTGCGAGAAGCCCCTGACGCACTGCATCTGGGAGGCCCGACAACTGACGCTGGCGGCCCGCGAGGCGAAGGTCGCGACCCAGTTGGGCAATCAGGGGCAGGCGACCGAGGGCAACCGCCTGGTCTCGGAGTTCATCTGGGACGGCGCGATCGGGCCGGTCCGCGAGGTTCACGCATGGTGCAATCGGCCCATTTCCCAGCGAGGGATCGGCCGGCCGACGGAGACGCCGGACGTGCCGGCGACGCTGAACTGGGATCTCTGGCTCGGACCCGCGAAGTACCGGCCCTATCATCCTGTCTATCTGCCCTTCAGTTGGCGAAGCTGGTGGGACTTCGGCACGGGCGTCCTCGGCGACATCGGCTGCCACCAGCTCGACCCCGTCTTCCGGGCGCTCAAGCTGGGCTATCCCCTCTCGGTCGAAGCCAGCTCGAGCAGCATGGACGAGCCGGCCGCCGTGAAGGAGGAGACGGCTCCGAAGTCGTCCATCGTCCGTTTCGAATTCCCCGCCCGCGAGGGGTTCCCGCCCTTGCTGCTGACCTGGTACGACGGCGGCCTGATGCCCCAGCGCCCGGCGGAGTTGGCGGAAGGCCTGAGGTTCGGCGAGGCCGACGACAACCTGTTCATCGGCGACAAGGGCAAGATGCTGGGCTACCGCCTGATCCCGGAGGCCCGGATGAAGGAATACGTCAAGCCGCCGCAGAGGATCGAGCGTTCGCCGGGCCACCATAAGGAGTGGCTCGACGCCTGCAAAGGCGGCAAGCCCGCGCGGGCCAACTTCGACTGGGCGGGACCGCTGACCGAGGTCGTCCTGCTCGGCAACGTCGCCCTGAAGATGGAAAGACAGCTCTACGAGAAGGGCCTCAAGCTCCGCTACGATGGGCCGAAGATGGAAGTGACGAATCTGCCCGAGGCCAACAAGCACATTCGCGACGAGTACCGCGAAGGGTGGAGCCTCTAGTAGCACGGGCATCTTGCCCGTGAGTATCATGGGCGTCTCGCCCATGCTACGACATGCGTTGTATGTAACAAAAGGGTCCGTGGCGCAATGACTGATATGAGGAGTAGTATCGTGGAACAGAAGAAGAACATGACACGACGTGACTTCATGGGCGCCGCCGCGGGCGTGGCGGCCTTTGCCGTGGTTCCTCGCCATGTGGTTGCCGGCTCAGGCGGCGCGGCCCCCAGTGAGAAGATCAACATCGCCGGCGTGGGCGTCGGCGGGCAGGGCGGACATGACATCGACCAGCTCAACAGCCAAAACATCGTCGCCTTGTGCGACGTGGACTGGCGTCACGCGGCCGGGTGCTTCAAGCGGTACCCGAACGCCAAGCAGTACAAGGATTTCCGCGAGATGCTCGACAAGGAGGACAAGAACATCGACGGGGTGGTCGTCGGGACGCCGGACCACATGCACGCGATCGTCTCCATGGCCGCCATCAAACGCGGCAAGCACGTCTATTGCGAGAAGCCTCTGACGCACACCGTCCGCGAAGCCAGGCTCCTGGCCGAGGCCGCCCGCGAAGCCAAGGTCGCCACGCAGATGGGCAACCAGGGCCAGGCCAGCGAAGAGGTCCGCCTGTTGTGCGAGACCATCTGGGACGGGGCCATCGGTCAGGTTCGCGAGGTACACGTCTGGACGGACCGCCCGCTCAACGGGACGAACAACTGGTACTGGCCGCAGGGGGTGGGCCGGCCGGGCGGACAAGATCCGGTTCCCGAGGCTCTCGACTGGGACCTCTGGATCGGCCCGGCGCCGATGCGTCCGTACGTGGGCAACAGGGTCTATCATCCGTTTGTCTGGCGTGGCTGGTGGGATTTTGGCACCGGCGCGTTGGGGGACATCGGCTGCCACAGCCTTTCGTCCATATTCCGGGCGCTGAAGCTCGGCCACCCCACGAGTGTGGAAGCCTGCTGCACGCTGGTCAACAATGAGACGTACCCGGTGGCGTCGCGCGTGACATACGAGTTTCCCGCCCGGGGGGATCTGGCGCCGGTGACGCTGCACTGGTATGACGGCGGGATGAAGCCGCCCCGGCCGGCGGAACTGGGAGAGGGGCGCCGATGGGATACGAACGGCGCACTCTTCATCGGCGACAAGGGCAAGATGTACGGCGGCCGCCTGCTGCCGGAGTCGCGACAGAGAGACTATGGCAAGCCGCCGCAGAAGCTGGACCGTTCGCCCGGCCACTACATCGAATGGGTCATTGCCTGCAAGGGGGGCAAGCCCGCCGGGTCGAACTTCCCCGACCATGCCGGCCTGCTGGCTCAGGTGGTTCTGCTGGGCAACGTCGCCCTGCGTCCGGCGCTGAAGGCGGACAAGTACCTGGGGACGAAGCTCCTCTGGGACGGCGACAAGTTCGAATTCACGAATGTGCCCGAGGCGAATCAGTACCTGACCAAGGAATACCGGGCAGGCTGGGCCATCTGATTGACGAGGACTGACGGATGATTGATTCCATCGACAGACGCAGATTCCTGAGCGGAGCGGCGGGGGCGGTCGCGGCCTTCTCCGTGGTGCCCAGGCACGTGCTGGGCGGGGCGGGCAACCAACCCCCGAGCGAGAAGCTCAACCTGGCGGCCGTCGGCATCGGCGGCATGGGGTCGTCCAACATCAGCCAGTGCCGCAGCGAGAACTTCGTTGCTCTGTGCGACGTGGACGACGGACACGCCGGGAAGGTGTTCGACAAGTTCCCGGCTGCGAAGAAGTACAAAGATTTCCGCGTCATGCTGGACAAGGAAGACAAGAACATCGACGGCGTGATCATCGCGACGCCCGATCATACGCACGGTGTGGTCGCGATGGCCTGCATCCGGCGCGGCAAGCACGTCTACCTGCAGAAGCCGTTGGCGCATTCCATCTACGAGGTGCGCAAGCTCACCGAGGCCGCCCGCGAGGCCAAGGTGCAGACGCAGATGGGCAACCAGGGGCACTCTTCCGACGAGATCCGGATGCTCTATGAGTGGATTCAGGATGGAGCGATTGGTCCGGTCCACGAGGTTCACGCGTGGACCGATCGACCGGTCGGCGGCGATCCGTGGTCGGACTTCCCGATTATGGCCCGGCCGAAAGAGACGCCGGAAGTGCCCAAGACGCTCGACTGGGACTTGTGGCTCGGTCCCGCCCAGTATCGTCCGTATCATCCGATTTACCACCCCATGTCCTGGCGGGGATTCTGGGATTTCGGCACTGGCCCTCTGGGCGACATGGGCTGCCACATCGTCGATCCGGCGTTCTGGGTGCTCAATCTCGGCCAGCCCACGCGGGTGGAAGCGACCACGACGCACTATCAGCCGGAGGTGGCGTCCGAGACCTATCCGAGAGCCGCGATCATTCGATACGAATTCCCCGCGCGCGGCGACATGCCGCCTGTGAAACTCACATGGACCGACGGCCGGCTGATGCCGCCGCGGCCCAGAGAGCTGGAGCCGGGCCGGAAGCTTGATGGCAGCGGCGCGCTGTTCATCGGGGAGAAGGGCACCATCATGCACGGCTCGCACGGCGCCGGCGGCGTGCGGATCATCCCCGAGACGAAAATGAAGGCCTACAAGCGGCCCGAGAGGACTCTCCCGCGAGTCCGAGGCGGCCAGAGCGGCCACGAGCAGGATTGGATTCGCGCCTGCAAAGACAGCAAACCCGCCAGTTCCAGCTTCGAGTACGGCGGCCCGCTCACGGAGATGGTCCTGCTGGGCGTGCTCGCGATGCGGTTCAAGGACACGCCGCTCGAGTGGGACCCGGTGAATCTGAAAGTGACGAATCTGCCCGAGGCAGAGAAGTATATCCACCCGCCGTTCCGCGACGGATGGAGCCTGTAGGGATTTGCTGTTTACGATCTACAATTGACCATTTGTGGGTGCTGTGTGCACGCTCGCGAGGACAGGCTCGACCGAGTGGGCAAGACATGCTTCTGATTGAGAGGGCTGTACAGTGAAAGAAACGCGAATGAATCGAAGACAGTTCCTGGGTAGTGCGGCTGCCGCGGCGGCGTTCACGATCGTGCCGCGACATGTGCTGGCCGGGTCCGGGCAGACCCCGCCCAGCGAGAAACTCAACATTGCCTGCATCGGCATCGGCGGCCAGGGCGCCAGCGACATCAACGACGTCAGCAGCGAGAACATCGTCGCTCTGTGCGATGTCGACTGGAGCAATCACACCGCGGGGACCTTCAACAGATTTCCTAATGCCAGGAAGTACAAGGACTTCCGCAAAATGCTCGATGCGGAGGACAAGAACATCGACGCGGTGACGGTTGCGACGCCGGACAACATCCACGCCGTAGCAGCCATGGCCGCGATGAAGCATGGCAAGCACGTGTATTGCGAGAAACCTCTGTGCCACGACGTGTATGAAGTCCGCCAGCTCACGGAAGCCGCCCGCAAGTACAAAGTCGTCACGCAGATGGGCACGCAGATCCACGGCACCGCGGAGATGAAGCTGTTCGTGGAGATCGTGCGTTCCGGCGTGATCGGCAAGGTTCACAGGGTGGATCTATGGAGCGGCAAGAACTGGGGTGGCGGTGAGCGCCCGACGGATACGCCGCCAGTGCCCGAGACGCTCGACTGGGATCTGTGGCTCGGACCCGCGCCGTACCGTCCCTATCATCCGTGCTATCTGCCGGGCCAGTGGCGACGATGGCTCGACTTCGGGACGGGCACGCTGGGCGACATGGGCTGCCACATCATCGACCCCGCCTGGTGGGCGCTGGACCTGGGGCACCCGACGAGCATCTCCGCCACGCCGGGACCGTTCAGCAAGGAGACATATCCCCAGAAAACGATCATTACCTGGGAGTTCAAGGCCAGCGGCGACAGGCCGGCGCTGACGGTGAGCTGGTATGACGGCGAGAATGCTCCGCCGCGACCGCCGCAACTGGAGTCGAATCGGAAGCTCCCCGATCAGGGCGGCGTCTACTACGGCGACAAGGGCACCATCCTGTATCCACACTGCGGCAGCCCGCGTCTGATCCCGGAGACGGCGATGAAGGGATTCAAGGGGCCCGAGCCGACCTTCGACCGCACCGCGAACCACTACCAGGACTGGATTCGCGGCTGCAAGGGCGGGCCCAAGCCACTGTCGAACTTCGACTACGCAGGTCCTCTGACTGAGGCGATTCTGCTCGGCAACGTCGCGGCCTTCGCGGGCCAGAAGCTCGAATGGGACGGCCCGAACATGAAGGTGACGAACCTGCCCGAGGCGAACAAGCTCCTCCGCCGGACCTACCGCGAAGGGTGGAGCCTGTAGCCATTGATGAAGGATGATTGTTGATTGATGATTGTCGCGATCCTGCGATGGGTCGGTGTATCGAGGCAGATGTGAGGTGCGTATTACGCACCGCTTGATCTTGAGGAGAAGGACATATGGATAGAAGGATGAAGTCGAGAATGGTGCTGCTGCTTGCGGCGGCTTGTGTTTGCGTCGGTGGCGCGGGTGTCGCCCAAGCCAAGGACAAGTGGCGGCTGGGACCCCAGGCGTACAGCTTCAACCGGTTCACTTTTGCCGAGGCGGTGGCCAAGGCGAAGCTGCTGAACCTCAAGTACATGGAGATCTATCCGGGACAGCGGATCGGCGGCGGCATTGACGGCCAGGTCAGCCACAACATGACTGCCGAGCAGAAGCAGGCGGTCAAGAAGATCCTCGCCGATGCGGGCGTCACACTGACCAACTACGGCGTCGTGGGTCTTCCGAATGACGAAGCGGAATGCCGCAAGGTGTTCGATTTCGCGAAGGAGATGGGCCTCGAGAACATCACGTCCGAGCCGCCGGAAGACGCGTTCGATCTGATCGACAAGCTCTGCCAGGAGTACAAGATCGGCGTCGCGATCCACAACCATCCGCAGCCGTCGCACTACTGGAACTACGAGACGGTGCTGAAAGTCTGCGAAGGGCGCAGCAACTGGATCGGCGCCTGCGCCGACACCGGGCACTGGACGCGTTCGAACGTCGATCCGGTCGTGGCAGTCAAGGAACTCGGCAAGAGAGGGCGGATTCGCAGCTTCCACTTCAAGGATCTGAACAAGTTCGGTCGAGATGCCTATGACGTCCCCTGGGGCACCGGCGTGAGCAAGGTCGGCGAGGTGCTGGCGGAAGTGTCGCGCCAGGGATTCGAGGGGAGCTTCTCCATCGAGTACGAGCACAACTGGGACAACAGTGTGCCGGAGATCAAGCTGTGCGTCGAGTGGTTCAAGAAGACCGCCGCGCAACTGGACAATACGCCCTACAAGGACGTGTTCAAGAGAGATCTGTCCAACGGGATCATGGAGCCGAAGGGCTGGTCGTATGACGCCGACGGCGTCCTGGCTCCGGTCACCGGCGGCCACGGCGACATCTGGACCAAGGAGCGCTACGGCAACTTCATCCTTGAGCTGGATTTCAAGGTCCCCGAGAAAGGCAACAGCGGCGTCTTCATCCGCACGGGCAATCTCCAGAACTGGATCAACACCGCCATCGAGGTGCAGATCCACGCCACCGATGACGGCACCAAGCACGGCCAGTGCGGTGCGATCTACGACTGCCTGTCGCCCTCGAAGGCCGCCCAGAAGGCCCCCGGCGAGTGGAACCACTATGTCATCACGTGCCTGGACAACAAGATCTACGTGAACCTCAACGGCGAGGACATCATCGACATGGACCTCGACCTCTGGACGGAGGCCGGCAAGAACCCGAACCCGCCGGGCACGAAGAACAAGTTCTCGACGGCGTACAAGGACATGCCGCGCGAAGGGCACCTCGGGTTCCAGTATCACGGCAACCCCGTGTGGTTCAAGAACCTCATGATCAAACCGCTTGACTAATGCAGACTGTATCGAGGTGTCTATGATGAGCAACAGATTTCTTGCAGGCTACGGGCTGTTCTGGGTCACGGCGGTGCTGGCCTTCGGCTTCGTGACGGGAACCGCTTTCGCGGGCAACGCGTCGTCCGACGGCTGGACCGTCCTGTTCAACGGCAAGGACCTCACCGGCTGGGACGGCGACCCGCGGCTCTGGTCCGTCAAAGACGGCGTCATCCGCGGCGAGACGACCGCGGAGAATCCAACGCAGGGCAACACGTTCCTCGTCTATCGCGGCGGGCAGTTCGACGACTTGGAACTGACTCTCAAGGCTCGCCTCCTGAGCGGCAACTCCGGCGTTCAGTATCGCAGCAAGGAGTTCGACAAGTGGCGAATCGCCGGCTATCAGGCGGATATCCTCGATGACCTGAATCTGATCGGCTTCCTGTATCATGAGGGCGGCCGAGGCTTCCTGGCCACTCTCGGCGATTTCACGGTCGTCGACGGCAAGGGCGAGAAGCAGGTTATCGGCAACGTCAGCGACAAGAAGGCCCTGGCCGAGGCCGGTTTTTACAAAGCGAAGGACTGGAACGAGTTCGTGATCGTCTGCCGGGGCAACCACATCGCCCACTACCTGAACGGCTACCAGACCATCGAGCTGATCGACAACGACCGAGCCGTGAACCCGGACGATCCGAAGGATCAGAAGGGGTCTTCTCGCACCGGCTTGCTGGCCCTGCAGCTCCATGCGGGCCCGCCGATGGCGGTCGAGTTCAAGGACATCCGGATTCGACCGATTCCGCCTGTCTACGGCGACGCAGTGCCGATCTTCAACGGTCGGGACCTCAGCGAGTGGCAGGCCAAGGGCGACTCGGGCAAGGCCAACCAATGGACTGTCGGCAAGGCGAAGGTCTCCGCGAGCAATCCCAAGCTGCTGGAGAAGATTGAGGGCACAGGCGAGTTGATCAACCTGACGCCCGCGCATGGCGAGAGCCAGGACTTCTACTCGAAGGCCAAGTTCGGCGATTGTCGGATCGAGGTCGAGGTCATGGTGCCTCAAGGCTCGAACTCCGGCGTCTACGTGATGGGCGAGTACGAGGTTCAGGTTCTGGACAGTTATGGCAAGGCCCAGATGGGCAGCGGCGACATGGGCGCGATCTACGGCGGGTTCTCTCCGCCGGTCAATGCGTCGAAGAAGCCGGGCGAGTGGCAGCAGTACGTGATCGAGTGGCGTGCCCCCCGGTTCGACGCCAACGGCAGCAAGACGAAGAACGCCATGTTCGTGAAGGTCGAGCTCAATGGGCAGGTCCTGCACAAGGACCTGGAGATGCCCGGCCCGACCCCCGGCGGCGTGACGGGCAAAGAAGCCCCCACGGGACCCTTGATGTTCCAGGGCAACCACGGCCCGGTCGCGTACCGCAATATCGTCGTGGCGCCTCTGGTGAAATGACGCCCCTGCGCCGGGCGTGTGACTGTATGGACGTGCCTGTTGTTATCGGACGGTTTGAAAAATGCGGCCAACTTCCCTTGACAGCGGTTTCTGACGCCTCCATAATGACCGGCTAACTCGAAGATTGGAGTTCTGAACTGCACAGTTCAATTTTTGGAGCAAGTAGAGGTACAATGAGCGAGTCGAAAGCACAATCGGGCATCGATAGACGCAGCTTCCTGCGTTCCACCGCAGCGGTCGGCGCCGGTCTGGCCTTTGCCCCGCGGATGTTCGCGGCGGCCAGCGGCGGCGAAAAGGACATCAACGTGGCCCTGCTTGGCGCCGGCGCCGAGGGGCAGATCCTCATGGAAGCCTGCCTCAAGATTCCGAACCTCAAGTTCAAGGCCGTGTGCGACATCTGGGAAGGCTACAACCAGAAGCGCGTGGCCAACCTGCTGCGTCGGTATCAGCATGAGTGCAACACCTACGTCGATTACAAGGACATGCTCGACAAGGAGAAGGGCAAGATCGACGCGGTCATCATTGCGACCCCGGATTTCTGGCACGCCGAGCAGGCGATCACTTGCATGGAAGCCGGGCTCGACGTGTATTGCGAGAAGGAGATGTCCAACGATCTGGGCAAGGCCAGGCAAATGGTCGAAGCCCAGAAAAAGACGGGCAAGCTCCTGCAGATTGGCCACCAGCGGCGCAGCAACCCGCGGTACCTGCACTGCTACAACAAGGTCCTGAAGGAGGCCAAAATGCTCGGCCGGATCACCACGGTCAATGGGCAGTGGAACCGCGGAGTCCAGGAGCCTTTGTCCTCCCCTCCGAAGTACGCGATCGACGACGCGACCCTTGCCAAGTACGGCTTCAGCTCGATGGAGCAGTTCCGGAACTGGCGGTGGTACAAGAAGCTGGGCGGCGGTCCCATCGTGGACCTCGGTTCGCACCAGATCGACATTTACGCCTGGTTCCTCGATGCGATGCCGAAGGGCGTCATTGCCAGCGGGGGCACGGACTACTACGACAAGAACACCCACGAGTGGTACGACACGGTCATGTCCATCTTTGATTTCGAGACGAAGGAGGGCGTGGTCCGGGCATACTACCAGGTGCTGACGACCAACAGCAACCAGGGGTACTTTGAGACGTTCATGGGCGACCAGGGTTCGCTGGTGATCTCGGAATCCGCGTCGCGTGGCTCCGTCTACCGCGAGCAGAGCGCCCAGGTCGAATGGGACAAGTGGGTCAAGCTCGGTTTCGTGAACGAGCCCAAGAAGGAAGAGAAGAAGGCGGATGCGACGACCGCGGCTCTGGATGTCCGCGAGACGCTCGCGCCTCCGGCCTACGAGATCCCGGTGAAGATGGAAGGCACGCCGTACCATCAGCCGCACCTGGCCAACTTCTTCAATGCCATGAGAGGCAAAGAGAAGCTCAACTGCCCGGCCGAGGTCGGATACGAAACTGCCGTCATGGTTCTCAAGGTCAACGAGGCCGTCGAGGCGCAACGCAGACTCGAGTTCAAGCCGGAAGAGTTCAAGGTCTAAGACCGGTCTCGTCGGTCGCCTGTTTGCATCGGAAGTCAGTTCCCGGCCCAACGCCGGGAGAGTAGAAAGGAACTGATACAGCCTTGAAACGAAGACTGATTGCAGCGCTTGTCGTGTCGTTGGTGCTGTCGGCGAGTCTCCTTGCCGCCGAGAAAGCTGCGAAGCTCCTCGGGGATGAGAGCGACGGGAGCCGGGCGCATCCGATTCACCGGATTCCGCTGTTCTCCGAGAGCGAGAAGGGCGAGAAAGGCCCGCAGATCGATCCGGACGATCCGCTGGCGATGCCGTTCTCGACTCGATTCACCTGCGGGGAATGTCACACCTATGGGGCGATCAGCAAAGGCTGGCATTTCAACTCGCTGGACGGCAACGTCCCCGCCGGCCGTCCGGGCGAGCCGTGGTTGTACTTCAATTCGAAGCTGGGCATTCAACTGCCGTTGTCCTATCGGGCCTGGCCGGGCGTACACCGTCCGGAGCAGTTCGGACTGTCCCTTGCGGAGTTCACGAAGATCTTCGCCCGGCACATGCCGGGCGGCGGTCCCGGTGAAGCCACTCCGTCGGATGCCCGGGCGCGTGCCGAGCAATACGTCTCGGGAAAACTGGAGGCCAACTGCCTGGCGTGCCACAATGCGCATCCCGGCCAGGACCAGGGCGGCGCCGACGGGTACGCGATCCAGGTGAGCAAAACGAACTTCCGCTGGGCGGCGGCTGCTTCCTGCGAGTTTGCGGATGTCAGCGGTTCGGTGACGGACGCGGGTCCGACGTACGATCCCTTCATGCCCGATGAGACCGAGGAGAAGGCGCCTCGCGTGTCGTATGACAAGAAGGCGTTCGACGCCAAGGGCAACGTCTTCATGGAGATCGTGCGAGAGTCGCCGAAGCAGCGGTGCTATTTCTGCCACAGCGATCTGTTCTGCGGGGAGAACGACGAGAAGACCGAGAAGTGGTGTGCCGACGAGGACATCCACATGACCGCCGGGCTCACCTGCGTGGACTGCCATCGCAACGGCTTGGATCACAACATCGTCCGAGGCTACGAGGGCGAGACGGCCGATTCCGCCAATCCGATGGCTGCGACAACCTCCTGTCGCGGCTGCCATCTGGGCGACGAGAACGGCAATCGGGAAACCGGAGGTCGGCTGGGAGCGCCGGTGCCTTTGCACAAGGGCATCCCGACCGTTCACTTCGAGCGGCTGACCTGTACCGCGTGTCATTCCGGCCCCTGGCCGACCGACAAGCCTGTGCTGGCCAAAACGTCGCGGGCGCACCGCCTGGGAACGATCAACGTGCCCAAGGAGCCACGTGTCCTGCCGCACGTCTGGGCGCCGGTGTTCGTCAAGGAAGCCGTGGCCGACCCGAACGGCACCGCCAAGATCGGTCCCCACAAGCTCGTCTGGCCGGCCTTCTGGGGCACGGTGGACGCGAACGACTGTGTCGCGCCTGTCGACTTGGCTACGGTCACGAAGGTTGTCGGCACCGTGCTGAAGGATGTTCCGGTTGTTGCGACAGGCGACTGGAGCGAGCTGAAAGAAGAGCAGATCGGCCAGGTGCTGAAGGCCCTGGGCGAGTCGGGCCAGCAGAAGCCCGTCTACATCACCGGCGGCATGTTGTTCGAACTGAACGCCGCGGGTGCCGTGACGAGCCGGGCGGATCATCCCGCTGCGGCGCCCTATGCCTGGGCGCTGGCGCACAACGTCCGGCCTGCGGCGCAGTCGCTGGGCGTCGGCAAGTGTACGGTCTGCCACTCGACGAACTCCGCGTTCTTCTTCGGCCAGGTGGCGGTCGATTCGCCCGTCGCGTCGGTGAGCAGTCTGACGAAGACACAGTACGAATTCCAGAAGGCGTCGCACGCCCGCACCTGGTTTTTCGCCTTCTCTTTCCTGTTCCGCCCGTGGTTCAAGGTCGTGGCGATTGGCGCGACCGCCGTGATCGGCATCGTCCTGCTGCTGTACGGGCTCAAGGCGTTGGGCGCGGTTGCCAGGGTGTTGTCCGAGCAAGAATGAGTTGATGATTGATAAGAACGGGTAATCGGAATGTTTCAAACGGTTGCGATCCTAGCTCTCCTGGTGACATTCATCGGCATCGCTCTGCACTGGGTCCTGACCCCGACGGGGGGGCCGCGATGCCCGCTCAGCGGCGCGGTCCACGTCTTCAGTCTGCTGCTCATCGAGCAGAAGTCGAGCCTGCTGGGCGCGCTCAAGAAGCTCTGCTATCTCGTCGCGATGGTCTGCTTTCTGGTCCTGGCCTTCACCGGGTTCTGGCCGACGCTGGTCCATGGGGAGCATATCTCCGGGTTTCTCATGTACATCCACGCGACGTTCGCCCCGGTCTTCGCGTTGTGTCTGGCGATTCTGGCGATCACCTGGGCGGGCAGCAACCGGTTCAGCTTTGCGGATGCCCCCTGGCTGACGCGGCTGCTTCGACGCGTGACGCGCCTCCGCGTTCCGGTCGATGACCGCCCCTGGCGCTGCTCGCTGGCGGTGTACAAGCTGGCCTTCTGGGCGATCCTGTTCCTGGCGCTGCCCCTGGTCCTGTCCATCGTGGTCAGCATGTTCCACCTGCTGGGCACCGATTGGCAATACTTCACGCTGGCGGTGCATCGGTGGATCAGCCTGGTCTTTGCGATTGCGGTGATTGTCCATACTTACCTGGCGGTACGACTGCGGATGGCGTGCCAGGAATAGGCGCGTCGCCGGATCGTGCGAGTGTGCGGTTGAGAAGCCGGGCCTTGAACGCTTGCGGGCCCGGCATCAGTACATCAGGGCGCAGGGACGGGCCTTGGGGGGGGCGCTCAGCGACCTGTTGGCGTGATGGGGAGAATGTGTGAGTCGGGGAATTTGATTAAGGAGAGCCGATCATGAGTAATGGAACGTTGCCAAGTTACCTGAGTATGGCCAAGGCCAATCCGCCCACGAACCGGGCGCCGTGGTACAAGAACACTGCCCCCACCTACGCGGGCATTTTCCTGTGGTTCGTGTTCTGGAGCCAGGCGCCGAGCGGCGGGTCCGGCATTGTCGGCGGCGTGCTCTCGCAGGGTGTCGGCGTCGCCCTCCTGGGCTTGGTTGTCGCGGCGTTGCTGTGCCACTTCCTGTTCTACTACGTCCCTGGTATGCTCGGGCTCAAGACGGGTCTGCCCCTGTACGTGGTCGGCAGCGCCCAGTACGGCACGCAAGGCGGGTTCCTCATGCCCGGCTTTCTCATGGGCGCCCTTCAGTTCGGCTGGCTCGGCGTCAATGCCTATTTCTCCTCGCAGGCCCTGGGGCCGCTCGTCGGCAACAGTGTGGTAGGCGTCAAGATTCTCGCGGTCTTGTGGGCGGCCGTCGCAGCATTCGTGGGTCTCAAAGGCATCCAATACGTTGCGAAAGTGGCGACATACCTTCCC
This sequence comes from Sedimentisphaerales bacterium, assembly GCA_035342095.1. Taxonomy (GTDB): domain Bacteria; phylum Planctomycetota; class Phycisphaerae; order Sedimentisphaerales; family Anaerobacaceae; genus PLanc-01. The sequence goes on from DAOQWL010000001.1 coordinate 168,388, forward strand.
CTGATTCCGTTGCTTATCCTCGTAATCCTCCTGGTCAAGACCCTCGGAGGCGTTGGCAGCTTCGACCCGCAAAAACTCATCGCGGCCCAGACTCCCGCCGGAACCGTGCCCGCAGGACTGGGTTTCATGGGTGTGATGGCGCTCTCGATCTCATTCGTCGTCGGGTTCTTCGCCACGGCGGGGGCCGCAGGCGTTGACTTCGGGACCGGCAGCCGGGATGCCAAGGACGTTCAGATGGGCGGTCTGGTCGGAATCGCGGTAGCCGGGATCGTGTCGGCCGGAGCCGCCATCCTGATTGCAGCCGGCGCGTTCGGACAGAGCGGACAAGCGGATCTGAATCCCGCGTCGCCCGCGTTCATGGGGCGCGTTGTGGGGTCCGACAGTGCAGGCATCGTGATGGGCGTGCTGCTGGCTGTCGCCGCTTTCCCCTCCGCCTGCTTCTCGTCGTTCATCGCGGCCAATAGCTTCAAGACTGTGCTGCCGAAAGTGAATCCTTTCATCTCGGTGGGCGTCGGCGCCGCCGTCAGTATCCTGCTGGCCGTGACCGGCTGGGCGGGCAAGGCGGGCAGCGTCTTCACAGTCATCGGCGCCTCGTTCGGACCCATCTGCGGCGCTATGCTGGTGGATTACTACCTGTCGGGCCAGAAATGGGTGGGTCCGCGTCAGGGCTGGAACCTGGCGGGCTGGATTTCCTGGGCTATCGGCTTTGTCGTCGGCATCGCGCCCCTCGTGGGAATCGGCAATGTCCCCGCTGCGCCTCTGATGGCCTTCATTGTGGGTGCGGTGGTGTACTTTGTCCTGGCCAAGGCCGGCTTGCAGCCGCCGGCAGTGCCCATGCCAACCGCTGGGTCCAAATAGGATCACTCGGTCCGAGATCGATGCCGGATCGGGAATTGTGAGCAAATGGGCAGGGATTCGGGGTCTCCCGGATCCCTGCTTTTTTTCATGGATCGTGGAGAGCATGTAACAAAATGCCTTGGGGCGCAACTTGACAAGGGATACTCAGGGGGCTACTATACCCCTTTTGGCCGGTCGGGACGCGATCCGAATCGGCTCTGCACTCTGGGACGTCGAGGTTAGAGTGTCGTATACTGGGTTTCATGTGATTGAGGTTAGTGAGATGAGAAAGAAGTCCGATTCCATGATGAAAGCAGTCTTTGTAGTGGCTTTGACGGCCCTGCTGTGTCTGGGCATGTCGTGCAAGAAACAGCCCGACCCGGCGCCGACTCAGCCTCCGGCCCAGGACACGCAGGCGAAGCCGGCCGAGGTAAAACCGGCGGAAGTGAAACCGGCGGAGACCCCTGCCCAGCCGACGGTGACGGAAGCTCCGAAACCTGCGGAAACGGCTCCGGCTCCTGCTCCCGCTCCCGCCCAGGCGGCGGCTCCTGCAGGTTACGCGCCCCTCGCGCTCGAGCTGCCCAAGCCGATGTTCGTCGGCACGCCGCAGGACATGAAGGTGGACAACCTGGAGAAGCCGCTGGGAAGGGCACGCCCGCCGTTCCTGGCCCCCGCGGGCGCCGTTCTGCTGTCCAGGGGCAAGCCCGTCTCCGCCAGCGATGAAGAGCCGATCATTGGTGAGATCGAGATGATCACCGATGGCGACAAGGAAGCCGCCGACGGCAGCTACGTCGAGCTCGGACCCCTGATGCAGTACGTGACCATCGATCTCGAGAAGCAGTGCGAGCTGTACGCCATCGTGGTGTGGCACTATCACAAGCAGCCCCGTGTGTACCACGATGTGGTCGTCCAACTGTCGAACGACAAGGACTTCATCACAGATGTCAAGACGGTCTTCAACAACGACACCGACAACTCCTCGGGTCAGGGCATCGGCAAAGACATGCACTACGTCGAGACAAACGAGGGCAAGCTGATTGACCTGGTTTCGCAGGGCAGCCCGAAGGCACGTTACATCCGTCTGTACAGCAATACGAACACGAGCAACGACCTGAACCACTACATTGAGGTCGAGGCTTTCGGCAAGCCGGTGGAATGACAACGGTACGGTTGGGGAATAGCCCTTGGGCCGCGCGGCTTTGTCATCCCTTCGCTGACGCTTCGTTCGGGACGACAGCCGGCGTGGGCGGGGCGACCCGGACCCCCATGACGTGCCTGGATGGAGCCTCGCACGGTCAGAGGCTCAGGCTATTCTGGTTCTGGATCTTCATTGCGGCGCTCGGAGCGTTGGCGTTCCGAGCGCCGCGTCTTTCCATGCGGCCGATGCACACCGACGAGGCCGTCCACGCCGACAAATTCGGCGCCCTCCTCGAACGTGGAGCGTATGAGTACGACCCCCACGAGTACCACGGTCCCACGCTCAATTACTTCACGCTGATCCCCGCCTGGCTGGGTCGCGAACGCACGTACACGGAAGTCACCGAGTTCACGCTGCGCATCGTGCCTGTGGTCTGGGGCACGGTCCTCGTTGTGCTGATCGCGGGCCTGTCGCGAGGTCTCGGATGGGCGGCGCTCGCAGCGGCGGTCCTGGCGGCCTTCTCGCCGGCGATGGTCTTCTACAGCCGGTACTACATCCAGGAGATGCTGCTGGCCAGTTTCACGCTGGGCGTCATCGTCTGTGGATATCGCTATGTGCGGACGAGATCGCTCGTCTGGGTTCTGGCGACAGGCGTATTTGCGGGACTGATGCACGCCACGAAAGAAACCGCGGTTATCGCATTCGGCTCGATGGTGCTGGCGCTGGCTCTCGTGGTGCTGGCACAGTCCGGCGCGGACCGACGGCGCGTCCTCGCCGGCATCAACTGGCTCCACGTCCTGTTGGGTGTTGCGGTCGCGGCGGTCGTTTCGGCCCTGCTGTTCTCCGTGTTCCTCCGTCGTCCCGCAGGCATTCTCGATTCCTATCGCACGTACGCGACGTATTTCGGTCGGGCAGGGGGCCAGGACACCACGCACGTGCACCCGTGGTACTACTACCTGCAGATGCTCCTCTATGCCCGATATGCCCACGGCCCGATCTGGACCGAAGCCTGGATCATCCTGCTGGCGGTCGTGGGTCTGTCGCCTGCGGTGAGAGGGGCACAGGTCGGACGGATCGATCCCAAGCTCGTGCGATTCGTCGCGATCTACACCCTCGCGATGACCGTCCTCTACTCGGCGATTCCCTACAAGACGCCGTGGTGCCTGTTGAGCTTCCTGACCGGCCTGATCCTGCTGGCGGGCGTCGGGATGGTGACGCTCTGGACCTGGGCGAGAACACCCGTCCATCGCGGTTTCGTGGCGATGCTGGCGGTGGCCGCGGTAGGGCATCTGGCGTTTCTGTCGTACCGCGCGAACTTCATGTTCTCTTCCGACTGCCGCAATCCCTATGTCTATGCCCACCCCACTGAGGAGATTTTCACCGCGGTGAAGATCGTCAAGGAGTACGCCGCGACGACGGGTGTAGGCCGATCCGAGGACCGGCCGATTCAAGTGGCGGTCCCGGGCAAGGACTACTGGCCGCTTCCCTGGTACTTTCGAGATCTCTATGTCGGATATACGTCCGAGATCCCGAGCGAAGTGGGGCCGCTGATTCTGCTCTCGGACCAGCTCGAGGGCGCCCTCCAGCGCCGGATCTACGAGGAGACGCCCCGCGAGCAGCAGTGGCTGCCGATGTACCTGTTTGACAAGCCGTACTACATCTGGTTCAGGCCGGGAGTGAAGCTGACGGGATTCGTTCGCAAAGAACTCTGGGACGAGAACGCGGCCCGCCAGTCGGACGCCACGGCATTGATCGAGGCAAGCCATGACAGACAAGACCCGCCCAGCGGAGATGCAGTTCGTCCATAGCGACTGGGCGGCCGTGTCCGGCGTGCACCGCTTCTCGCACCAGGCGATGGCGACCACATTCGAGGTGAGAGTCCAGCACGAGGACCGTGCCTACGCCCAGCAGGCCGCGGCGGCCGCGTTCGACGAGATCGATCGCATTGAAGGCGTCCTGAGCCGGTACGTGGAGTCCAGCGATGTGACGCAGATCAACCACCTGCCCGCGGGCACGCCCGTACACATTGCGCTGGACACCTTCGAGTGCCTCCGAATCAGCGCCGAGATGCACTCGCAGACGGGCGGTGCATTCGATGTCACCGTGGGGCTCCTCATCGATTGCTGGCGGGACGAGGAGAAAAGGCCGCGAACGCCGTCGGCCGAGGAATTGCAATTCGCCCTCGACCACACCGGCATGGATCTGATCCTGCTCGACGAACCGACATGTGCCGTGGCTCTGCTGGCCAGTCCCATGCGAATCGATCTGGGCGGCGTGGGCAAGGGCTACGCGGTGGATCGGATGGCGGAGATGCTGAAGGAGTGGGATATCGAGCGTGTGCTGATTCACGGCGGGTTCAGCTCGGTCCTGGCCATGGAGCCTCCCGTCGGCATGGAGGGTTGGCCCGTGACACTCAGTCACCCGAAGGACCGCAGGCGAACGCTCGCCCGGCTTTCTCTCTCGCACGTCTCCGTGAGCGGCTCCGGCGTCGAGAAGGGCCAGCACATCATCGACCCGCGCACCGGCCGGCCCGTCGAGGGCAAGCTGGCGACGTGGTCCGTGGCGCCCGACGCCGCCCGGGCGGACGCCCTGTCCACCGCTTTCATGGTGATGACGCCAGAGGAAGCGACAGACTACTGTCGCGACCGTTCCGACGTCCGCGGATTGCTCATTCTGCCGGAGGATGCCGGGACGGGTCGAGCCGAGCAAATCATGCCTGTCGGGACGTGGGGGGCGGGGGATCTCGTCTTCTGAGGAAGCACGGAACTCGAAATTCGAAACAGGCACGAATACCAAAACCAAAATGACCGAAACGCCACCGCCTATCGGATGGTCCGTTTTGAATTTTCTTCCGTTTGGGTCATTCGAACTTGTTTCGAGTTTCGGATTTCGGGTTTCCCGCTTTGCGGATGTCCCTGGCCATCGCCCGTTTGATCTTGTGCAGTTCGACGAGGACGGGCCAGGGGGTTCGCGTGACGGAGAGCCGGCTGTCCGGATCGCAGACCCACTCGACGGGGAACTCGCCGATGCGGTAGCCCTTGTGGATGGCCCGCAGGATGACCTCGACGTCGAACATGAAGCCGTCGGAGGTGCACTCCGCGTATAGTTCCCTGGCGATGTCCCCTTTGTACATCTTGAATCCGCACTGGGTGTCCGTCAGTTCGCGAGGCACGCCCAGCATGGAGCGGACCATGAACTTGAAGGTGCGGGACAGAACCCGGCGGTGCAAAGGCTGATCCCGCAGGATGTCGCTCTGGATGTGCCGGCGAGAGCCGTGGGCGATGTCGCACTGGTCGTTCTTGAGCATTTCCAGGCCCAGGAGTGCGTTGCCGTAGGGGATGCACAGCCCGCAGTCGGCGAACATGGCAAACCGGCCGGTCGAGGCAATCATTCCCGTGCGGACGCCGTGGCCTTTGCCGCGATGCTGCTCGTAGCGGATCACGTTCAGCTTCACTGCCGATGGGACTGCGACTGCTCGGGCCGCCTGTGTCGTGTCGTCCTCGCTGCCGTCATCGACGACGAGGATTTCGCCCGCCAGGCCGTTGGCCACGAGGAACTCCGAGGCGGCCTTCACATCTCGCGCGATCTTCCTGCTTTCCTCGAAGGCCGGTATGATGATCGACAAATCCATGTCGCATTCCTGACAAAGAAACAGAACGCACTGCTTTCACGAGTCCGGATTATAAGGCCCGTGACGCGACTGGCAAAGGCGGAAACAGCAAAGCAGCCCCGCTCCTTGTGCGAAACAGGATTGCTGGACCGAGAGACTGGACCTGGAGTCTGTTGTATTGTAACATGGTTCAATGCCTGCAGGCGTTGCCATCGAGAACCGCGAACTGATTCTGAGGGGCAAGGAATGCTGCTGTTCGAATGGGATCCCAGCAAGGCAAAAGAGAATCTTCAAACGCACGGCATCTCGTTTGATGAAGCCAGCACGGTGTTCCGCGACCCCCAGAATCTCGCGGAACCCATCGGTCCCGATCCCCACCGCCACC
>DAOQWL010000002.1:0-141448 GCA_035342095.1 Sedimentisphaerales bacterium
TACAGGGAAATCCTAACATCGTCAATGGCACTACTTTCGGGGGATAAGCCAGATCGAGTGGGCAAGAGATCATCCGTTTGGAGAGAAGTAGAGGGGAGTCAGACGCAGGAGCTATTGCGCAGATGGCAGAAGAGCATCGCGCATCTGAATTCCCTCGTGGTGAGAAGGAGAATGGATTCCTGCTTGTACAGGAATGACAGGGACAGATCCGTGTCATTCCGGTGAACCCATGTCGGATGACATCGGCGAGTGCAGCGTTCTCACCTTCTACCCTTCTGACCTTCTCACCTTCCTCCTCAGTCTCCGTGGTGGATCCTATTGGAGCGGTTTTCGCTTTTTGTCCCAGCGCTCGCGGAGGCGGATCGAGTCTAAGCCGACGGTCCGGCCCTTGCTGAGCGGGTTGGAGCCTACGCAGACCAATCGTAGCGTGTGCTTGCCCGGCGTGAACTGGTAGCTGCCCAAGTAGTTCTCCTTGACCTGCAGCGTGGGCGAGTAGAAGTCGCAGTCCGCGAGCTTCTGGCCGACCATGTAGTCCGCGGGTTCGCCGATGTTCTTGCCGTCGAGGAAGACGCGATAGATTCCGTAGTCCTCGCCGTAGGTGAAGCGGAGGATCAGGCCGCGATAGCCCGCCTTTTCCACAGTGAACTCCATTTCGAGCATGGGCTCGTTGTCCGCGGGCATGAAGCGGACTTGGCCGTCGCCGGTCCAGTCATAGCCCTTCTCAAGTTCCAGGACCCCGGCGGAGTGCTTGGCGGTCGGCAGGAGCGTCTTGCCCTCGATGATGATGTCCAGATTGGGGAACGTCCGCTGCGCCAGGGAGGGCAGGGTGGTGAACCGCTTGGGCTGGCCCACCTGGTACCAGAAGGCGACGGTCGCCATGTCGTCCTCGCGTTCGACGTGGCCGCAGGTCTCGCCCGTGGTGGTCTCATCGCCTGTGATCCAGCCGGTATGCTCGATCTCGAACCGCAGGGACTTCGTGAATCGCACGGGGTCCGCGATGTGCCAGCGGTAGAGGCAGTATTCGGTCCCGAGATTCTCGAAACTCGTGCTCATGTAGGTGCAGCCGTAGTAGGGGAACAGGGCCTCGTTGAGTCCCCAGGCCATCAGGAAGTAGTCCTCGGTGCCGGTGCCCTGGATCGTGGGCTTCGTGTCGCCGTCGATGTACATCCGCACGTCGCCCTCGCCGAACCAGAAGGGGCTTCGCGACCGGGCGGACATCACCGTGCCGACGTAATGGCCCTGGCCCTGGGCGTCGAGGATCAGGTAGTCCTTGCCCATTTTCTCCGGGAACTCGTTGCGATACTGGGCGCAGAAGTACGCGGTCTGGGGGGGCAGGCTCTGCTGCTCGGTGTAGTCGACGTGGTAATAGAAGCTGCGGACGTTCTTGGCGCCTTCGTTGGTCGCGGTGATGATCGCCCGTTTGTAGAAGGGCATGGACCAGTAGCAATTGTATCCGTCGCCGCCCTCGACCTGGACGGGGACCGAGCGGATCTCCCGCCGCTCGCCGAAGCCGGCGCCGAAGAAGTCGCCGAGCGGGGCCTCGACCGCAGGCTCCTTCGCGTCGTCCCAGTACATCCGCAGGACGATCTCATCGGGTCGTGCGGAGCCCCCTGCTTCGAGCCAGTTGGGACGGGCCTCGTTAAAGGTCAGCCAGATGTGGTTGATAATGGCCGGCCCTTTGATGTCCGCGAGCACCTTCGTTTCTCCCGGCGTGATGTAGCGAATCCGGTCGCTGTTGCTGTTCGGGTCGGGATCGGAGGAGGTCACCGCCTTGGACCGGCCCGGCTGGACCTGCATCAGGCCCGCCAGGTCCTGGGCCGAACTTGACGGGACACACGCCGCCAGGACAACGACCGACAACACCAGAACGATTGAGCGTACCGTCGATTTCCGCATACCGCAACTCCCCTCAAATATGTGACTACTCACTATGCTTGGCCCTCTCGACAGACCTGAGTCTTACGCTCGGCGTCACATGGCCCGCCAGTCGTCGTTTCAGATCCAGGAGATGATTGTACCGGCGCCCTTCGATGTTCTCAATGATTCCGATGTGTTTCTTGAGCTTGTCTCGGTCCTTGAACAGCTTCATCTGGCGCCCGGAAGATAACGCCTTACGGCGCCACTACGAACGAGGCCTGAGGTTCCTGATGTCACTGCTGGGGAGGCACAGCGATCTCATGCCTCCGCCAGTCTCCACGGGCCGCGGAATGGGCGGGGCTGGAGCATCGCGTTGGCCGAGGCATCGTCGATGAACTGCTCGGCCTGCGGATCCCAGCGGAGCTTGCGTCCTTCTTTGACGGCAATCAACGCGATCTGGCACAGGGTGTCGGAGTGGACCGCGGTTTCGATGTCGCAGATCGCACGGGTCTTCGTCTTGATTGCATCGATGAAGTTGCGGACGTGGTCCGCGCTGATCGGCAGCCTGATCGGCATCGTGTCGTACTTGTTTTGCGGATCGCGGAGGAACTGGTCGTCGTGCGCGGTGATCGTGCCGCGATCGACGTGGACCCAGCCGGTTTCGCCGATGAACTTGATGCCGTGCCGGAACCCTTCGGTGCCGTCCTGGACGAAGGTCACCGGGGCGGCCTTGGCGAACTCGAATCGCACGTCCCACCGCTCGATCGTGTTGAACGCTCCCTCGGTCGGGAAGACGCCGGTGCCCTGGACCGTGCTCGGTCCGGTGGCGTCGGTGCCGTTGCCCCACTGGGCGATGTCGAGGTGGTGAATCCCCCAGCAGGAGATCATGCCGAGCGAGAAGTTGTTAATGTTCTCGTGGTTGTCGCGTTCGAGCTTCTTCTCGTTGAAGCTGGTCATCATCGCGGGGCCTACCCAGCGGTCCCAATCGATGTAGTCTGGCACGGATTGTGGCGGAATGGCGTCCCCATGTTTGCCGCCCGGCACGGACACGTGGACGTCCGTAACCTTGCCCAGCCGCCCATTCAAGGCCAGCTCGCAGGCCCAGCGGAACTTCAGGTCCGACCGCTGCTGCGTGCCGAACTGGAAGACGACGCCCTTCTTGCGGACCGCGTCGCGGACGCGGACGGCTTCGACGAACGACATGCCCATCGGCTTCTCATGGTAGATGTGCTTGCCGTGCAGGATGGAATCCTGAGCCGGCACGCTGTGCCAGTGAACCGGCAGGGCCAGGAGCACCGCGTCGATCGAAGCGTCCGCGTTCAACTCGCGGAAGTCCGTGAAGACCTTCGCGTCGGGACTGCCGTAGGCGTTCTTGATGCGGTCCCTCGCGCTGGCGATGTTGCGCTGGTTCACGTCGCAGATCGCGGTGACGCGGACATCGGGCTGCGAGAGGAAGTTCTGCATGTCGCCCTGACCCTGGGGGCCGACGCCGATGACGCCGACGGTGACCCTGGCCGACGGGGCGGGCTGTCCCGCGGAACCCAGCACGCTCGCAGGCACAAACCACGGTGCGGCCCCGGCCGCCAACGTGGTCTTGAGAATACCCCGGCGGGACGGATTGTTGGGTGTTGCTTCCCGTTTGCTCATGCGGCAATCTCCTTACCTCAATATCTTTCACGTTCCGGCATGTGATACTCCCGCGATGAATTCGCAGCACTTCGACCACCTTGATTTGGTGATCGACATGCCGGGAGCACGACCTGTTTGGAGTTCCGCCTTCAGGCGGGTTCGAGCATCTCCCAGCACAGCCGGCTCCTTTCCAGTGACTCCGGGAGTTTTAGAGGCTGTTCGGACTGTTTCGACCCGCGTAAACGCGGAACTCCAAACGGCCTCCTCAACGTTCACCCGCAGAATCAGCTTGGCCGGCGTACGACATGTCTCCATGTTCCAAGACCAGATTCCCGAGAATCATCAACCGATTGTGAACGCCGGCAGTTTGACGATCTTGCCGCCGGCCAGGGCGGACTCGTGTGCACAGAGTCCGACGCAGGTCCAGTTCGCGGACTGGCGGGCGTTCGGGAACGTATCGCGGCCCTCGGCCAGGGCCGTGACGAATTCGTGCACCAGATGCGGATGGGAACCGCCGTGGCCGGCGCCCTGCGTGAAGCTCAGATGCGTCTTCTTGGCCAGGTCGTACACGCCTTTGGTCGTGAATCGGCGGATCGGCGCGGGCAGCCGCTTCGCGAAGTCGGGGGCGGTGATCCGCTTGGGGATCTTCGCCTCAGGCAGCTTGGCGGTGTGCAACACGTGCGGCTCGTGCTCGATGAGCGTCCACTCGAATGCCCGCTTCGAGCCGTAGACGTCGATGCTCTCGCGATACTGGCGGGCCACGTCGAAGAGCGAGCGATAGATCCTGGCCGTCAGGTCGCTGTCCTTGAACTTGATGTGGGCGGTCTCGACGGCGAAGGGCGAGCCGTAGCACTTGATGAGCTCCCTGCGGATGGTGCCCGAGCCGAAGCACGAGACGTACTCCGCGGTTGCATTGGTCAGCGCGAGCATCGGCCCGACGCAGTGCGTCGCGTACCACATTGGCGGCAGTCCCGGCCAGTAGTTGGGCCAGCCGTCCATGTCCTGCTGGTGGCTGGCCTGGAGGAACTGGATCTTGCCGAGCTTGCCGGTGTCGTACAACTCCTTGATGTAGAGAAACTCGCGGGCGTAGACGACCGTCTCCATCATCATGTAGGTCAGGCCGGTCCTGCGAACGACGTCCACGATCCGCTTGCAGTCGGCGATGCTCGTGGCCATCGGGACCGTGCAGGCGACGTGCTTGCCCGCTTTGAGGGCTGCGATGGACATCCAGGCATGGTCGGGGATCGGCGAGTTGATGTGGACCGCGTCCACGTTCGGGTCGCGGATCAGCTCGTTGAAGTCGTCGTATCGCGTTTCGACGCTGAAGGCGTCGCCGACCGCGTCGAGCTTGGCCCGCGTTCGCTGGCAGATCGCGTACAGGTTCGCGTGCGGGTGTCGCTGGTAAATCGGAATGAACTCTGCTCCGAATCCCAGGCCGACGATAGCGACGTTGATCCTCTTCTGGGCCATAGTGCTCTCCGTTTGGACAAGGCGTGATGGCTTCTATTTCTTCCAGTATCGCGTGATAATGCCGTTCTCGATCTCGAAGACGTAGATCGTGTGTTCTTCTCTGCGGTCATCTGCGTTGAAGAAGATGAAGAAGCTGAAATCGCTATCGATCGTCTTGGTGTATTCGTAGGTGAGGATCTCCGGGCCGTTGGCCGATCTCGCCACACGGGATGGCTCGCCCAGCACGGCCAGCAGCCAGCCCTTGGTCGTCTCGCCGCACTGGATCTGTCGGAGCGTGTCGTTGCCGACGGCCGGGCCTTTGGGGCCATACGAGATGTCCGAGTGGCTGGAGATGCAACCGGCCAGCACCATCGCCACGAGGATCAGAAGAATCGACAGCCCCGCCTTCGTCATGTTTACGCTGCGTTTCATGATCTCCGTCTCCTGTTTCACCCCCGCACCCATGATTTCGGCCGTCCACATCGGACGGCACGGCGTATCTGACAGTCGATCATACCTCGCCGGGGGCCGCGAGTCAAATCCCGCCAGACCAGGGGAAAAGGCAGATCGAGGGCCGCCGGTCACGCAGGACCCCCGCGTCGAGCCGATTCGATACCGCTGCCGAACCACACGTGGTTGTCATGCGGAACGAAGTAGAGCATCCGGCCCGGGAATGAGAGAGGGCGGCGTCGGAGGCAACGCCGCCCTCGCAAGTCAGATCCCCTGGAGAATCGGTGTCAGTACACCACCAGGTCGAACGGCATCATCATGATGACTCCTTCCCGTTGGATCAGGTCGATCCGCTGGAGGACCTGCAGGAGGGCCCGAGCGCGTCGCGGCTCCGTCTTGCCCAGCAGATCGAGCAGCGGCGCCACGGTGGGGTGGCCCGCCATCGGGCCGGCGACGCTGGACAGGGAGATATCCGTGGGACGTTCGCCGCCGCCGGAGGACTGCTCCAGAAGTTCGGTGAGGAAGTCCGTGGGTTCTGGAATGATGCGGACCTCGTAATCCTTGAGCGATGCCTTCGCGGCGGCGTAATCGACTGCCTGCTTGAGCCCGCCGATCTCGTCGACCAGGCCCAACTCCACAGCCTGCTTGCCCGTGTAGACCCTACCGCCGGCCATCTCTTCGATGGGTTTTCGCAGCTTGCCGCTCCGGCCCTTGGCGACGTGGCCCTTGAAAACCTCATACACTTTGCCCATGTAGCCCTCCAGGACCTGTCGCTGGCTGTCGTCGAATGGGTGGCTGCTGGTGAAGAGGTCTGCGTTGGCCCCGCGCTTGTGGGCGACCCAGTTGATGCCGAGTTTGTCCCAGAGGCCCGTTGTGACGAGCTTGCCGCCCACGACGCCGATGGAGGCGGTGATGGTCGCCTCGTCGGCGAAGATGGCGTCGGCCGCACAGGAGATGTAATACCCGCCGCTGGCGGCCACGTCGCCCATGGAGACGATGAACGGCTTGGCGCCCAGGATCCGCCTGGTGGCGTTCAGGATGACCTCGCTGGCCTCGGCGGAGCCGCCGGGCGAATCCACACGCATTACTACCGCCTTGACTGACGGGTCTTTCGCGGCCTGCTCCAAGGCCTTGCTGATGTCGCCGCTGAAGGCTGCGTCCGTGGTTCCGAAGAACGTCGGCTGGCTATAGCCCGGCAGGATCGCGCCGGACACGTAGACCACGCCCACCGAATCCTTGTGCGAGACCTGGGCGGGTTTGAACATCTCCGCCAGGACGGAGAACAAGGCCAGCGGATTCGAGAAGTTCACCTGCGGACCGGCCTTCGCGCCATAGCGGTTGTCGATCTTCTCGGGTCCCTCGATCTCCTTCCTGACCCGCGAGACGAACTGGTCCCGCGTCTCGACGGCGTCGATCAATCCCTTCTCCTTCGCCTGCTCGGCCATGTAGGGGCCGTGATCGACGAGTGCCTGAACCTGCTCGGGCGTCTTGCCTCGCGACCGCGCGATCATGCCCACGAGCGAGTTGTACCAGTCGTTATAGAGCCAGTTGAGGTTCTCCTCGGCGGGCTCGCTGGGACCGGTGCGAGTGAAGATCTCGGCGGCGGACTTGTACGCGCCCATGTGCATGAAGTCCGTCCCGACGCCGATCTTGTCCAGCAGGTCCTTGACGTATGGCGTCTCCGCGTAGAACCCCATGATCCACAGAGCCGATTGCGGCGCGACGCTGAGGTGATCGCCCGCACACAGCAGCGCGTAGGTGAATGTGCTCATGCCCTCGGCGTACACATAGACCCGCTTGCCGGCGTCCCGCACTCGCTGGATCGACCCGCGGACCTCCTCCAATTGCCCGAATCCGAAGGACATCCTGTCGAACGTCAGAATTACAGCCTTGACTTGGCTGTCAACGCCTGCCTGATCCAGGCGAGCCACGAGGCTCTTGAGCGACGTAGCCTGGCCCGCCATCAGGCCGAACGGGTCCTCTATGGGGACCTCAGTCACCGCGCCGCTGAGGTGGAAGTGAGCGACGACCGGCGGTTCCACCGTCGCGGCGTTTCCCTGTCCTGCCCCAAGACAAACCTGCCCCGAAAGCACGACCACGCACAGCGAAAGCATTTGCAACCGTCTCATACTCCGTCTCCTTTCCGATAGCCCTGTTTCGAATCCCGTCCGCAGACACCTTGCCGAAGAACACAACGAAACCTCTCTGTATGCCGACACAGTATGCTCCATCGATCCTCCTTAACAGACTCGGGGATGCACTCTCGTATTCAATTCAACCGAGATAATGTAATGTGCATAGGACGTAATGTATTGGCTAAGTTACACCAAGTCGTGTAAATATTACCATATTCGGGCTTGTCATGTGTCTCGTACAGGCCTTTGGACGCACCACAGCCCAGTTATTGCGCGCTTTCGCGAATGGACTGTATTTGGAGATTTTGGCGGTACCTCCCGGAACGGGTTGGGGTTATAGTGGCGGGCTGCCTGATTTGCGAAAGGAGCACGCACTATGAGCCGTGGGACTGGTTTGATCTATGGAGTCATTTCGATGATTGCGACGACGTGTCTGTTGCCCCTGGGCGCGGGGGCCGACGAGGGGATGTGGCTGTTCAACGATCCGCCCAGGCAACTGCTCAAGGACCGCTACGACTTCGCACCGGGCGACGACTGGTATCTGCACCTGCAACGCGCCAGCGTCCGCTTCAACAGCGGCGGATCGGGTTCGTTTGTTTCCGCAGACGGCTTGGTCATGACCAATCATCACGTCGGCGCCGACTGCCTCCAGAAGCTCAGCACGAAGGACCGCGACTTGCTCAAAGAGGGTTTCTACGCCAAGACGCTCGCGGACGAGGTCCGCTGCGTGGATCTGGAGCTGAACGTCCTGCAGAGCATCGAGGACGTGACCGCGAGGATCAATGCGGCGGTGACGGCTGGGATGAGCGCAGGCGAGGCGAACCAGGCCCGCCGGGCCGCGATGAACACCGTCGAGAAGGAATCGCTCGACGCTACCGGGCTCCGCAGCGACGTGGTCACGCTCTATCACGGCGGGCTCTACCATCTCTATCGCTTCAAGAAGTACACCGACGTCCGCCTGGTCTTCGCCCCGGAGCAGGGGATCGCCTTCTTCGGTGGCGATCCGGACAACTTCGAGTTCCCTCGCTATGACCTGGACATCTGCTTCTTCCGCGTTTACGAGAACGACCAACCCGCGAAGATCGAGCACTACCTCGTGTGGAGTCCCCAGGGCGCCGGCGACGGTGAACTGATCTTCGTCTCCGGCCACCCCGGGCGGACCGACCGGCTCGACACGATGGCCCACATCGAGTTCCTCCGCGACAGGGTGTTCCCGAACACGATGAGCAAGCTCTTCCGCCGGGAAGTGATCCTGACCGCCTTCAGCGGCGAGAGTCGCGAGAGCGCCCGGCGGGCTCGGGACGACTTGTACGGGGTTCAGAACAGCCGGAAGGCCCGCATGGGAATGCTGGCCGGCCTCCAGGACCCCGCGATCATGGGACGCAAGCTGGCCGAGGAGCGGAAGCTCCGACAGGCCGTCCAGGAGAATGCGTCGAAGCTCCAGACGCCCATTGGCGATCCGTGGTCCGACGTGGCCGCGGTCCTGAAGGTCTGGGACGGCATCTACGACGACCTGGATCTGTTGGAGAACGTCGCGGCCTTCAACAGCAACCTCTTCCGCATCGCCCGGACGCTCGTCCGCCTGGCCGACGAATCCGCTGTGCCCAATGCCCAGCGCCTCCGCGAGTATCGCGAGTCGAACCTCGAATCGCTGAAGTTCGCGCTGTTCTCCGAGGCACCGATCTATGACGACCTGGAGCTGGTGACGCTGGCCGATTCGCTGACCATGCTGGTGGAGCGCAAAGGGATGCAGGACCCGCTGGTCCAGAAGATCCTCGAAGGCCGATCGCCTCAGGAGCAGGCGGCCCGCCTGATCGCGGGCACGAAGCTCAAGAGCGTCGAGGTCCGCGAGGAACTGGCGAAGCTGGATT
Organism: Sedimentisphaerales bacterium; assembly: GCA_035342095.1. Lineage (GTDB taxonomy): Bacteria > Planctomycetota > Phycisphaerae > Sedimentisphaerales > Anaerobacaceae > PLanc-01. The sequence continues at coordinate 9,392 of DAOQWL010000002.1, forward strand.
CGGAGACGCTCCGCAAATCGGACGACACCATGATCCAGTTGGCGGCGCTTGTGGATGCCCCCGCGCGGGCGCTCCGCAAGACGCACGAAGAGCAGGTCGAGGAACCTCTGCGCCAGGCCTACGCCAAGCTGGCGGAGGCGAGGTTCGCGATATACGGGACCGCGGTCTACCCCGACGCCACGTTCACGCTGCGCCTGGCGTTCGGCCTGGTCAAGGGCTACGAGGAAGGGGGCAGACAGGTCCCGCCTTGGACGACGATGGCAGGCGCCTACGAGCGAGCCCAGGAGCAGGGCAACCAGTTCCCGTTCGAGCTGCCTTCCCGATGGCTCAAACGCAAGGCCAAGCTCGACCTGAACACCCCGTTCAACTTCGTCTCGACGGCCGACATCATCGGCGGCAACTCGGGCAGTCCCGTCGTCAACCGCAAGGGCGAGCTCGTTGGGATCATCTTCGACGGGAACATCCAGTCGCTGATCCTGGACTTCATCTATACGGAGGAGCAGGCCCGCGCCGTTTCCGTCCACTCGGCCGCAATCCTCGAAGCACTGCGAAAGGTCTACAGTGCCGACCGCATCGTCAAGGAACTCGTGCCGACCCGATCGACGAAACGATCTCCGCGAAAACCCTGATACGGAATGGGCTTGATTGCTGCGCTGTGCTTGTCATCCTGAACGCAGCGCAGCGAAGTGAAGAGCCTGTCCTGAGCAAGGCGAAGGAATCTGGCCTGCGAACTTGAGATATCTCCTGGATCATGCCCAGATCCTTCACGTTGCTCAGGATGACAGACTGACTCACGCGGAGTTGGACACAGGTTCTCCGAATTGACAGGAAGGGAGTACTGGATACATGCGGCAGGAAACGGTTCACGTCTTCGTGTTCGACACGCGGCGCCACACGAGCAACATGCGCGATTACCTCAGAGCGACCGGCTATCGGGGTGGGGCCCTCTACCAGGACGAGCCTGCGGTGACGGACGCCTTGGTCATCACAGCGAGCGGTCTGGCCCCGGTGGACTTCGCGTGCCACATCTTCAGGCAGCTTGGCGTATACAGCGAACCGACGCTTGCTGCCTGGGAACAGCTCTTCAAGACAGGCGACCCATCCTATTACCTGGCGTTGTTCAAATCCTCCGGCCGATCCGCATGAGTCCGCGGAGGACTCGCCCAAGGGAGCATATCCAAAGGAAAACGGTTCTTCACGGAATTGTGGAGAAATCGGCACGGCTCTGAGAGACACGCAATGCACTCGTTTGTTCTCCACGTGCCTTCATTTGGGGGCGCTGCCCCCAAGCCCCCGGCATTTGGCGCATTGGGCCAGCAGCATGAATAGGGAGGAAAGGACGGCAAGACAAGCTCCGGTCGAGCGACCGATTCTTCCACCTCCCTGCTGCTGGCCCAAAGCGGAAAATGCCCGCCGCAATGCGGCGGATTCCGGAGATGTCCGTTTCTTCCTTCCGACAGGCGTCCCCGCAATTCCGTGATGAACCAAAAGAAAAGGGCTGCGGCATGACGGCCACAGCCCTTGTGTGTCGCTTTGTGAAACAATGGTCTACATCGTTTTTCGCCTGCGGAGCCAGCCAACGAGGCCCGTGCCCAGGGTGCCAAGGAGGATCGCGCCGGGGGCCGGGACGGTGGATCCCGCCAGCTCGAAGCGGACGTTGTCCACGATCTCGATCAGGCCGGTATAGTAACTCGAATGCGCATCGTAGAAGAACGTCGCGCGGTCGAAGGTCACGCCCGAGATCGAAATGGACTGGTTCATGATATCGTCACGGTTCATCTCGACGGTGGTCTGTCCCACCTGCGTGCCGTTGAGATACACGGTCAGAATCGCCAAATCGCTGGCTTCTGACCAGTAGGGGTCGTCGTTGCCGAAGTCCAGGGACAGGGAATCCACGAGGGCGGCGAAGTCCATGATCAAGTAGCTCGCATCATCCCAATTGACCGCCAGCGACTGCCCATCCCCCTGGTCCCCGAAATCCAAGACCTCCATATCCTCTCCCAAGGAGTCGCTGAAACTGATCAGGGACGAATCCACACTCGTCCAACCGTTCGGCTTGTAGCCCGTCGTATCGCTCTCGAAATCGACCAGCACGGCAGCCTGCGTCGCTCCGGCCAGGCACAGACACACCAATCCACACAACATCATTCTATTCATCTCTTTGCTCCTCCAGTTGCACACGAACTTCGTTCTCATCTCCCAACGGTTCTGACGAAACCGCGCAGCGCAAAACTGACACGCGGAGCCGCCTCGTCGTATCCCCGATAGAGCATTAGTCTAACAGATTACCGAGCCAAAGTCAAGGGGAATCTCAACCGCCCCAGTCCTGGGTGCTCTTGACGAATCGATACTGCAGGAAGACGCCGACGGCCATGGGGGCGAGGACCATCGTGGGTAGGAACCATGGGTACTCGAAGACGAGCTTTTCGAGTCTCTGGCGGTCGACCATGTAGCCGTACATGACGGCCAGAATCCCGGTGGCTGTGAGGGTGCTGCCGCCGAGACTGGTGAACAGGATCACCGCGATCTTGAAGACGATGAACGAGATCATGCCGCCGGCGATCAGACCGACGAGCCCGCCGGCCCAGACGTACTGCTCGGGCAGTCCGAGGGCCAGCCAAAGACCCGCTGTCAAGATGCCGCCGGAAAGGGCGCCCAGCGCGGTCACCCCCCAGCGCATCAGCGGAATCGAGAAGATGGCGAACACCACCACCGAGAACATCGCCAGCCAGACCACGTTTCCGCCGACGAGCAGGTCGTTGAGATACACGCCGACGCCCAGTCCGACCAGGCCGAAGCAGATCGTCACGAGGATCTTGAATATCCGCCACCCATAGAACAGGCACACGACGCCAAACGAGATGAACGTCAGCGCCTCGACCAGGTCCAGGGTGATGATGTGTTTCCACACCACCTCCAACGGCACAATGCTCTGCTCGGCAGTACCTCGCGCCGCCACGAGGGCGACGCCCAGGGTATCGATCCATCCGTTCATTCCATGCTCCTGGGTCTCCGCGACGACGAGACCTCCTCCTGAACTTTATCCATATTTCGCAACCACCCTATCATCGCGTATTTCACCGGTTGCGCCAACCCCGTTTCGATTCTTCCTCCTGGGTCCGCCGTTTGGCGGAGCGGGGGGCCCGTCCGTCCCGGGCCTGCGGACACAGGAGCAACTGCTCGAGCGTGCCGAAAGCGACCATCCCCAGCAGCACCAGGCCGTAAAACGGTTCCTGCTGCTCCATCCGGGCAACGGGCGCGGCGCCCTTGAAGATCAGCAGAAGCGTCAGACCCGCGAATACGAGCCCCGAGCCGACCATCGAGCATGCCATCGCGCCGGCCAGACGGCCGAAGATCAGACCCACGGCCAGCAACCCTGCGCCCACCGCCGCGATGACAACCACGTCCACCGAGGCCAGTCCGCGAACGATGGCCTTGACTCGATCCGTGACGTCGAGGACATAAGCCTGCACCGCGTCGAGACTCTCCTGGGTCGTGAACCGCCGGACAGGCGGATCGAGGTCGCGGCTGCTGAACGGGAGGCCCTGCTGCGAGAACAGACAGGTCCTGGCGACGGCGCCGAAGGCGACAGTTGCCCCGAGGATTCCCAGGAGCACGGCAGCAAACAGCCTGGGCGCGATCGCGCCGAACGCCGCACTGCCTCCCGCGGCGAGACCGGCCATTGCGGGATTCTGCCCGCCGAAGAAGAAAGCAGCCAGTCCGCCGGTCAGGGCGCCGACCAGTCCGAGCCAGAGCCGCTTGCGGCATACGCCCGCCAGCCAGACAAAAAGGCCCATCGCCAGCACGGCCAATCCCGGTATGACCAGGACCGCCGGACTGAACCGGACCGCCACCTGCTCGAAGCTCTTGAGGATTTCGACCATCCTGGGCATCCCTGCGTTGCGCCGATCCAGGCAACGGATGCCGACCGGCCGCACCACTCTGTTTATCGGCCCATCGTAGCTGTTTTCGTTAGGAAGCCCTGGCTGCGGTCAGTTTGGGGTGGTTCGTTCCGACAGGCCCGCACGGCGACGAATCGCGTCAACGTCGAGGTCGCGGATGTAGCGGACGAGGTTCTGCCAGCCGCTGTAGAAGCGAAAGCCGCCGCGGGTCATCTCGTCGGTGGCCTGCTCCTTGCCCCAGCCCTGTACGACGATTCGGTAGACAGCGACCATCAGGCCGGTGCGGTCGGCTCCTCGCCGGCAGTGTACGAAGGCCGGCAGGCGGGTCTCGTCGGCAATGATCTGGAGGAATCGCACGACGTCCTCGTCCTCGGCGTTCCAGGCGACCATGGGGATACGCTCGTAGGTCGGGCCCGCCTTGTCCAGGATGTCGCGGTCGGTGTCCGAGGATCGCAGGTTGATGATCGTCTTGATCCCGAGCGCATCGAGCTGTTCTATGCCCTCCGTGGTGGGCTGCGCCCCGCGGTAGAGGTCGTCGGAAACCTTGTGCAGGTTGGGCAGGCCCGGAAGGGTCAGCGGCTGGGCCCATCGCGTCGACGCCGGATTGCTCGTCTGACGGGTGGTGTTGTTCGCCCCCAGGGACAGCACGGGCCACTGGCGACACGAAGAGCCGCTCACGCCCATCAGAAGGGCGAAGACGAGCAGCGAGTTCATCTGCCTGCGGGTCGATTTCATCTGGTCCATACGAATGAATCCTACTCCCGGATCGAACGGGCCTTCTTGTCTTTCGATCCGCACGCGAGAAGCAGGATCTGCTTGCCCACGCTTCGGCAGATGTGCGTGAACGAGAACTTCAGCGGCGTCGGTCTCGGCATCACGAAGTCGGGGCAGGGCGCCGGGAGAGCGTCGCCGACGACCTGGACCTGATGGAGGTCCGTGCAGCCGAAGCCGATCTGACGTGCCGTGCGGATGATGGGAACGGCGTCGGGCGCCAGGCCGATCAGGCTGCAGCAGACCAATTCGCAGGCGATGGGTTCCGTGCCCGCGATGAGCCAGCCCAGCGGCCGGCTCGGGCCGCGGATCGGGCCTTGGCCTTCCATCGCGACGATCCCGTCGATGATTGTCAGAGCGGGGGCCAGGTGCTCGTAGATCCCGATGAGCATCTTGCAGAACTCGGCAGGATCGTCGCCCTTGCGGAAATGCCAGAGGGCCTTGTGCTTGCCGCTGACGCAACCGAACAGGTTCTTGACCGCGAAGGTGGCGGTCAGTTGCTGGTGGGCCTTGAACTTGGGGACGTTGATGATGACGTCCGCATCGAGGGCGAGGGAACTGATGCCCACCCGTGGGCCTCCGCGTGGGAGCCGGCACTTCTTGGGCTGGTTCAACTGCCGAATCGGAACGCCCAGTTTCTCCAGGGGCTTCGTCAATTCCAGCACGCGGGCGCAGGCGTGTGCGTCCGCCCAGGCGGGCGAGTCGGCGACGAAGGGTCGTGCTCCACAGTCTTTCAGCAGGCGGGCCAGCTCGAGGATCACCGCCGGATGGGTCTGGGCGGCGCCGTGATGGTGGGAACGCGGCGTGATGAAGTTCGGCTTGATGAGCACCAAGTCGCCCGGCTTGACGAACGCTTCGATGCCGCCGAGGAGATTGATCTGTCGTCGGACCGCCTGCGCGACCCTGGCCGGTTCATAGTTCTCGCAGTGGGTGAGCGCGACTTTCACTGGCGGCATAGGGACTCAATCGTTGATGGCTGTGCAGATCAGGATATAGACGCGTACGGCGGGCTTGACCTGGGGCGGCGTCCGTCTGGTCGGGTTGAAGAACAGGGTTCCCTCCGGCTTGGAGAAAAACAGGCCGCCCAGGGTCTGGCGTTCGCCTGTGTACTTGTCCGGCCCGATCACGATCAGGTCGCCCGGCGCCATCTGGACGGCGAACGCCGCCGGGGCGAAGTAATACTCGTTCTCGCGTGCCTTCGCCTGCAGCTCGGGGATCGTGCTGGCGGTCGGGACCGCGTACGTCGGATAGCCGATGATCTTGTGTACGCCGCGGGCCCACGGAATCGGCTCGGGACGCAGACGCAGCGCCAGGACGCCTGGTCCGACGCGAGCGGTCTGTCGGAGCAGGTTGGTGTCCACGAAGGCGATCTCCCTCGCGACGGGCAAGCGGGCCACGGGCAGATCCGTCACATCATTGACCGGCAGGACCATGGCGTTCGTCGCCACCTTCAGGGCATCCGCTCCCGCGAGCAGCGACTGGATCTGCGACCACACGTCCATTCGACCGTACCGCATCCGGAAGGCGTTCTCCGTGAAGGCATTGTAGCTGATGAGCTTGATGGGGTCCGCGGAGAGGAGCGACCAAACATCGTCGAGACGATCGACCCGGTCGGCGGGCAACTCCAGGACGTAGACGTCCATCGAGACGGTCGGGAAGAACTGCGGCGTGGAGAGCCGCTCGCCGGGCGGCGGCGCGAGCTCTCCGATCTTGACCTGCCTCCAGATCTCCTCTTCCGCCTGGGGTTTGGTCTTGCATCCGGTCGAGCCGACCGCCAGCCCCAAGCCTATCAGCACAACAAATAGGGTACGAACCATATCCATAATTGTAGCCGTACTCGGGCCTGTTGTCAATGTGCCTTGTCGCTGGATGAGACGGGTGCCGCATGGTGGTTCGTAGCATGGGCGTCCCGCCCATGATTCCGGACCACGGGCAAGATGCCCGTGCTACGCGATGCCCTCACGGGCACACCAAGACCTACTCTGTCGAACCGACATGTCATTGTCCCGCTGGCTCCGGGGCCGCCCGCCCTTACTGTCTGTGGTAGGTCCAAATCGCGGCGTCCGGCCTGTCGGTGATCGCGATCCGTAGACCTTGGTCGAGCAGGACTCGGCCGTTGTGCGATTGCTGTTCGCCTGTGGCCAGGTTGGTCACTACGTATGTCGCCTCCGCGTCCAGAGCCGACAGGCGCAGGCGCGCGGCTTCGTAGACGCTTTCGTGCCGTCGGAATACCTGCACCAGCCCTTCGCCTGCCTCCGGGCGGTCGAATTGCCACGCCATCCACGCGCCGTTGTCGCGGGTCCAGGGCGTCAGCGGGTAGAAGTCGCCGTAGTAGTTCGGAGCGATCTGTCGCCACTGGCCGATCAGGCGTCGCAGGGCCGGGTAGTCGAGGTCTTTCAGACGCACGTCGATGCCGAGACCGAGGCCCGGCGCCGCGTTGCTCCAGAAGGCGTAGGGCTCGACCGGGGTCGGCCCGCTGCCGTAGTAGGGGGCGTTGCGGGTGGCGACCGTGCCGGTGCCGTGGTAGGGCAGCCACAGGGACAGGCCGTAGGTCATGCACTGATGACCGGTGGCCTCGTACGCGTAGTCGCTGCGCCACAGGGGCACCGCCCGGCGCATCGTCTCGACGTCGTTGCGCCGCCCGCCGCTGGCGCAGGAATCGATGAGCAGCGAGGGGTGCCGGCGGAGCAATTCGTCCCAGTAGGCGAGGTAGCCGGTGACGTGCCGGATCTCGGTGATCCCCTGGCGGTCGGGTGCGTCCGCGCCTCGCCAGTGGTTTAGCGGGTCCATGTTGAAATCCTGGCGGTACAGGTCGATTCCCTGCGAGTTCAGCAGGCTGTCCACATGCTCGGTGAGCCACTGCCTGGCCTGGTCGTTGCCGAGATTGAGCAGGCCGCCCTTGGCGCCGCCGAGGATCCACTCGGGGTGGTTGTCCGCCAACCAGGTTCCCGCAGCCACCCGTTCCGGCTCGAACCACACGAGGATCTTGAGACCCTTGCTGTGCGCGTGGTCCGAGACCGCCCTCAGGCCGCGTGGGAACCGGGCCTTGTCCACCTCCCAGGTGCCAACGCGAGGCCAGCCGCCGCCGTGATGCACGTACCAGCCGGCGTCCATCCACCAGTAGTCGAGCTTGATGCCTTCTTCGAGGTAGCGGTCGATGAACAGGATCTGCCGGGCCTCGTTGGCGTCGATCATCTCGTTGTACTGGCGGGAGCTGGAGGCGAACAGCTTGGCCGGGGGGAGGGCGCCGTCGGGCTTGGGCATCGAGTGTGCCATCATCCAGCGGCGCCAGACGTTCTGGGCGACCACCCAGTGGCCCTTCCAGAACTGCACGACGATCAGCGGACTGCGAACCTCTTCGCCGGGAAGGAGCTTGAAATGAGTCAGCTCCTGGCCGGCCGACAGGTGCAGGCCCTTGGCCTTGTCGCGGACGAACTCGGCCGCCCACTGGCCGGGCCAGCCGACCGAGACGATGACGCCTTCGCCGTCCCATTCGAGGTTGAAGTAGGACCAGTCGGTGTTGGTCGGCCGGCCGCCGGCGCCGCCCAGACGCTTGCTGACGCCGGGACCGAGCGTCGTCTCCAGCGGGCCGTAGTCGTTGCCGTTGGCGGGCGAGCCCACGTTGTGGTGTAGCAGGAACTCGCGGTCGCCGCTGCGGCCGATCTGCACGTCGAGCGCCTGGATCTTCTCGATGATCGGCGTGTCGGTCGAGCCGGTGTTCTTGAAGTAGAGCGTCCATTCTGCGGTGGGGAAGTCGCTGTAGGCGACCATCACACAGCGGACCTGCAACCCGGTCGCGGGATCGGTGTAGACGAGCGTGTGCCGGGTCCGCTGGGCATCGAGCTTCTGCACGTCCCGGCTGAGACGCCAGGTCTTGAGCAGTTCGCTCGACGGCTTGCCGTCGCAGACGAACGAGAAGGGGGGCTCGTTGGCGGAGATCGCCTTTACGCCGGTCTCTCCGAGAGGCAGGTCCTGGAGTCTGATAGTACCGCCATCCTGGAGCCTGATCTTCGCATCGGCCCAGAGAGCCTGGTCCCAACCGCGTCCGTCGCCGCCGTCTTTGACGCGGATCTCGAACTGGCGGGCGCCGTCCAGCGGGATGTCGATCGCGCGGGCCCCGTCCTTCAGACGCATCACAGGCGTCGTCAGGACCTCCTTGCCCTCGACGAGGATGTGGAACGTGACCGACCCGTTGCCCATCGTCGCGCCTCGCTGGGTGTCGTCGTTGTTCTCCAATCCGACGTCGGCGACGAACCGACCCGCCGGCCGGTCGAGGACGACCAGCAGGTGCTTCGTCGAGTTGAACGCCAGGCCGTTCGTGTAGGTCTTGTCGCCGAGCTGGTAGGGGGTGCCGCGCCACGACTGGCCTCGCGAGACGCCGTCCGCCGTGTCTTCATAGAGAACCTCCAGGTGCGACGGAGGCGCCGCTTGCTGCTGATTCAGCAGCGCATCCGTCCACCGTCCGCGCAGGCCGAACTCCTCCGCCTGCGGCACGACCGCCTGCGTCGCCACACTGATGAACAAGCACACCAGAACGATGCTGCCGAGACCGATTCGCGACATCATATGCTTCTCCCGCAATCCGTACATGCTCCTGCTCCCGGCTGCCCCGCGCCGGCCCGGGCCTTTGCCTGGCAGTGTACCGCCATTGTAGCGGAATCTCAACTCAGAGAGCTTCCACTCGTCAGAGTGGGGAGAATACTTCTTCTCTTTCTTTTCCTTCTTCTCTTTCTTGTTAGTTGACGTCTGTTTGACCGGTGTTTGTGCGTCGTTTGACGCCGGTTTGCGCGCGCCCGACTCGTCGATGTCGTAACCCCTGGTGTCACAGAGCGTTGCCGCCGTATCTCGGGTTGTAGGTTTGGACGCGGCGAAGCCCCACTGACCGAAGCGCTTCATAGCCGTGCGATACTGGTGACGGGTGTCAAATTCTCTTGACCGGGGGCGGATTTGTGCTTAGATATGCCGCTGGTTCCGTCCGAAGGCTGGCGCCTGCGGGTTTGTGCCCCCGCGGTTGCCGGTCCCATCTTCAGACAATAGACTACGCATTGGAAGGGTTTGCGCAGATGAAGGTTAGCCAGAGAGCCAAAGCGGTTGCCCCGTCAGCGACGCTCGCCGTCACGAATCGGGCCAAGGAGCTGAAGGCCCAGGGGATCGACGTGGTGGGTTTCGGGGCGGGCGAGCCCGATTTCGACACGCCGGACTATATCAAGGAAGCCGCGATCAAGGCCCTCAAGGAAGGCAAGACCAAGTACACGCCTGCCAAGGGCATCCCCGAGTTGCGCGAGGCCATCGCCGCCAAGCTCAAGAAGGACAACGGACTCACGTATACCGCCGATCAGATCGTCGTCAATATTGGCGGCAAGCACTCGGTCTATGAAGCGATGCAGGCGGTCCTCGATCCGGGCGACGAGCTGCTCCTGCCCGCGCCGTACTGGGTGACCTATCCCGAAGCGGCGGCCCTGGCCGGCGCGACCGTGAAGGTCCTGGAGACGGACAAGAAGAACAGCTACAAGGTTACGCCGGAGCAGTTGAAGAAGGCGATCGGACCCAAGACCGCCATGCTGATTCTCAACTCGCCCAGCAATCCCGGCGGGTTCACCTATACCCCCGACGAGCTTCGCGCTCTGGCCAAGGTGCTCGAAGGCACGAACGTCGTCGTCATGTCGGACGAGATCTACGAGAAGCTCATCTACGGCGACACGAAGTTCATCAGCTTCGCGGCGTTGAGCGAGGATGCATACAACCGCACGCTGACCCTCAACGGCCTGAGCAAGGCCTACTCGATGACCGGCTGGCGTCTCGGCTACACCGCGGGCCCGCTCGATGTCATCAAGGCCATGTCCCGCCTGCAGGACCATATGACGAGCAACCCGGTCACGTTCGCCCAGTACGCGGCCATCGCGGCCATGGGACCCCAGTCCGCCCAGACCATCGAGAAGATGCGCGTCGAGTTCGAGAAACGCGGCAAGTACATGGCCGAGCGTCTGCGGGCCATGAAGGGCGTCGAGTGTACCGAGCCGACCGGCGCGTTCTACTGCTTCCCCGACGTGTCCGCGCACTACGGCCGGACCTTCGGCGGCGTCAAAGTCACCGGTAGCATGGACTTCGCCAAGGCCCTGCTCGAGCAGGGGACGGTGGGCGTCGTGCCCGGAGCCCCCTTCGGCTGCGACAAGAACGTCCGTCTGAGCTTCGCGACCTCGATGCCGCAGATCACCAAGGGCCTCGACCGCATGGAGAAGTGGCTCAAGTAGCACGGGCATCTTGCCCGTGAGTAGCATGGGCGTCCCGCCCATGATTCTGACTTCATGGGCTGGAAGCCCATGCTACGGGTAACGGCCTCTCGCAGATACGCGAAACCTTGCGTCTCCCCTCGGGGGATGGTCTATTGCCTATTCTTGTCCAGCAATGGAAAGCCCTCGTCGTAGGCGACCCTATAGGTATAGTCCGGCAGCCCATCGCAGGTGGCCGGTGACCTCGCCTGCTGCGCGTGTTTGATGCCGGGAGTGCAGCCGTTCTATTCCTCTGTGGCCTTCCACCACAGCCGCGGATAGTCCAGCCCTTCGAGAATCCACCAGAGGTCCTCCGTCCCGTTGGCCGTCTCGCCCACAAAGTCCCAGCCGGCATCGAGGAATGTGCTGACCGTCTGCATCTCGGCCGTCGTCTTGCCAATGCCGCCAGCGCTGGTGGATTGGCCTGAGGTCTCGATGTCCCAGAAAGAGGTTATTAAACAGTCTGTCAAATGGACTCCGCCCGCGTCAATATCCTATCCCTTCCTCGTTGGCGAGCAGAACGCCTTGATAGACCGATCCGCTCAGTTGAGGAGCGTCGCCCCTGCTGTCTTTCGGAAGAAGGCCCTTGCCACGAGAGGCAGATTTCCTCCTCTCCGCGCCAACACCTCTGGCGTTTGGGTCGTCTATGGGGGAAAATGGGCCGCGTTTGCAGTCTGTGTGGGCCTGGTCGTGGAGACGTTGCGTGCGGGATCGATCTGAACGACGGACTCTCGATGCCCTTCGCCAAGGGCGGCGCGAGGCGTACGTCGATGTCATCGACGCGCACTATCGATCTGTCTATCGGTTCCTGCTGTTCTTGGGGGGCGATGCGCACCTTGCCGAGGACCTTACGCAGGAGGTGTTCGCCTTGGCCTGGAAGTCACTCGACAGCTTTCGGGGCGACTCGTCCATCCGGACTTGGCTGCACCGAATTGCGTATAACGCATTCCTCGATACACAGCGCCGGCGCGAGTGGGACAAGACGCTTGCGAGTACGCTGTCCGGTTGCGATTGCGACGTTGCGGATGACCCGTTGGCCGAGATCGTCGCACAGGAGCGAGTCTCGCAGATCGCGAGGGCGTTGCAGGGTCTTGACCTCGACGAACGAACGGCACTGCTGCTGCACTATGTAGACGGCCAGAGCTATCGCGAGATGGCCCGAACTCTCGGACGACCCGGCGGCACCGTCAAATGGATCACGAGCCGAGCGTTGGAGAACCTGCGAAGAAGACTGGCCGGAAAGGTGGAACCATGAACGTGAACCCTGGAAACGGGCAGGAAGAGGTCTCGATGGATTGGGTCCAGAGGCAACTGAAGGCGATTTCTGCGGTCGAGCCGCCACAGTCGCTCAAGGACCGGCTCATGGCAGGCATCCCCGTGGCCGGCGGGGGGCAACCGGCGGCTTGCTGCGTCCCGATGTGGTCGCGGCGGGCACGTTGGGTGGGTGTGGCCGCGGCGGTCATCATCACGGCGTCTGTCATCGTTCGGTTCGGCGTGCCCACGGGACGACAGGGATGCCCGATTGCCGACATGAACGGCGCCGCTACGCAGGCATACGCCCGCGACCACAACAGCCTGGGTGCATCCGACACGAATCTGTGCGACATCAACAGCCTGCGATGATCGGTCGTCGCAGGGCAGCTTGTTCGTAGTGTGCCCGTGAGGGCATATCTTCACGGGTAAAGAGGGTAACGCCTTACGGCGTCACTACGAACGAATCCTGTGGACTTGCGGTTGTTGCCCGAACCCGGAACGGATTATTGACGATATAGCGGAAAAGACGTATCCTCCGCGTGTGTCTTGTTTTCGGAACCACATTGAAAGCGGTTGAATGAGCGTGAACGATACTCTCGGAACAGGCGAGTCGCTCGGGAATCCGACTCGCGAGGCGTTCGCAGGCTGGCCGATGATTGTCGGCTGGGCCGCCATGCTGGTCTTTGCTTTTCACGCCTGCACGCACATGGTCGCGGCGGGGGATACCTGGGTGGCCATGGCCTGCGGACGGCACTTCGTCCACCACGGCGTCGATACGGTCGAGCCCTTCAGCGCCAATTCGCACAAGGCCGGACCTACCGCGGAAGAAGTCCAGAAGTGGCCCCAATGGGCCCAGTGGATTACGGACAAGGTGGGGCTCGATACCGTTCGACGCTGGCACCCGACCGGCTGGGTGAACCAGAACTGGCTGACGCACGTGATCTTCTACCGGCTGACCACGTCGCTGGGTTCGGAGTCCGAGCCGTACTATGACGCCCTGGTCCTGTGGAAATTTGCGGTCTACATCCTCGCGGCGGCGGCGCTGTACGGCACGTCGCGAATCTACGGTGTGAACCGGGCCCTGGCCGTTATCTTTGTTTGTTCTGCCCTCTTTATCGGACGGTCCTTCTTCGACGTCCGTCCGGCGGGATTCTCGAATCTGCTCGTGGCGGTCTTCATGCTGGTCCTGGCCCTGGCCAGCTATCGGAACGTGTTGTTCATCTGGCTGCTGGTGCCGCTGATCGTCTTCTGGTCGAACGTCCACGGCGGCTACATCTATGCCTTCATCGTCCTGGTCCCGTTCATCGGCTGGCACGCGATCATGAACCTGCCCCGACGATGGATGGTCGCGGCCTACAGCATCCTGCTGTGGATCACGCTCTATGGCATGGCGTATCGACTCCTCGGTCATGAGGGTCTGACAGCCGTCGCAGCCACCAAGGACGCGATGTTCTATCTGGTTGTCCTCGCGATCGGGGGCAGCATCGCGCTGGCGGTCCATCGCAAGGCGGACGACCGCGTGGTCCTCGTCTGTCACATCGTCGCGTCGTGCATCCTGTTCCTGATCCTGCTGTCTCGCTTCTTCCCGGCGGTGGACACGAGGTTGAGCCGCCAGAACCGGGGGGAACTCGAGATCTACATCGCGGGCTCGCGCCTGGCATATCTCGCTGTCTTCTCGCTTGCCATGCTCGTCGGCGCCGTCGTCGCATCCCTCAAGGACAAGGTGGTGCTGACGATGTCCTGGAGGGGCGTTCTCCACGCGGTCGCGGCCAGCGCCGTGGCGTTTGCCGCGATGGTGGTCTTCAATCCCTTCCATCTGACGAACCTCACGCACACCTTCGAGATCTCGGTCAGCAAGCACGCAGAGCGGTGGCGCGACGTCCACGAATGGCATCGGGCTTTCGACTGGGCCAATCCGGTCGGCACCGCGGCGCCTTTCCTGGCCATGTACATTCTCGCCTGGCTGGTGGTCGTGGCCTGGGTCGTCGCCTATGTGTATGTCTCCCGGGCCCGAGTTGCCCCGGCGGGCAAGAAGGCCAAGACGCCTGTGGCCTACGCATGGCCGCGGATGGATCTGTCCCTGTTGGTCATCGCAGCCATGACGATCTACATGGCGATTCGATCCAGGCGGTTCATCCCGATCGCGGGCTTTGCCGCCTGTCCGATTCTTGCTCTTGTGATCGATTGCCTGGTGCGGGTGCTCGTCGCGATGGTGCAGGCCCGCGGGACGGGCACGCTCGAAGTGCCCTCCATCCCGACAAAGTGGCGCCGGGTTCTTCTCGTCGCGGGCGGGATGACTGTCCTGGCATTCGGCGTCGTATGGGGATTGCGGTTCTACACCGTGTACCTGGACTCCTGGCCCGCCGACTACAAGTACACGTCGGTCTTCATGCGAATGACCGCGTCGGACGCCAAGCCGTTTGCCGCGTGCGAGTTCATCCGGGTCAACAAGCTCCGCGGCAAGATGTTCAATTACTGGACCGAAGGCGGCTTCATCGCCTGGGGCCAGGACCCCGATCCCAAGACGGGGAAGATTCCGCTGCAACTGTTCATGGATGGCCGGGCGCAGGCCGCCTACGATGTGAACACGTTCGATCTCTGGACGAACATCATGTCCGGCGGGCCCTCCGCCAATCCGGCCCTCATGGCGGGCCGTCGGGCGAACCGCAATGAGTGTCTCCAGATCGCCGCCTGGATCGACGAGCAGCTCAAGAAGCAGAACGTGTGGGTCGTCCTGATGCCCAACGGCCAGTTCGGCAAGCCGTTCGTGGATGGCATCGAGTGCAGTCAGACCTGGCGGACCGTGTACATGGACGACAAGCAGCGACTCTTCGCGGACACGACGACGCCCGAGGGCGAGAAGCTGTTCCGTGGCATGTTCACCGGCGAGACGGTCTATCCGGACGAGTACTCGCGCAACTTGACCGTCGGCCACAATCTCCTGGTGCTCTCGGATGTGTCGCGGAAGAAGAAAGGTCTGGAGATGCTGGTCGAAGCGATGAAGGTGATGTTCTCGCCAGCGCCCCTGTACGAGATGCTGACGATCGGGGATATGGCTGTCGATCTCAGGCCGCGGATCAACGACGTGTGCGAGCAATACGTGCAGGATTTCCAGAAGAACATGGCCAGTTACTCCCGGCAGCACGGCTTCAACCTCCGCCTGGAAGCGATTCGTCTGGCCATGATCCGGATGCAGCAGGTCGCGCTGACGAATCAGGACAAGGCGTCGGCCGAAGAGTATGGCCGTCAGAAGAACCTCTATGAGGACGAGCGAGAACGGATTCTGAGGACGAAAAGGTGGTGAGCCATGGCAGAGCAAGGCGCCGGTCCCGGCCCGCACAGCGATTCGACGCCGCCTGTTTCCCTCACGGTGTTCTTCCCGTGCTACAATGAGCAGGAGAATGTGGGCAAGGTGGTCCAACAGGCGGTCGAGGTGCTCGATGGCCTGCGGGCGGACTACGAGATTCTCATCGTCAATGACGGCAGCGCCGACGGCACCGCCCGGGTCGCGGACCAGATCGCGGCCGTCAACCGGCGGGTCCGCGTGATCCATCACCCCCGCAACCTCGGCTACGGCGCCGCTCTGCAATCGGGCTTTCGTGCGGCGACCAAGGAACTGGTGTTCTACACGGACGGCGACGGGCAATTCGATCTGAAGGAGCTGCCGCCGCTGCTGCCTTTGATGGCGGAATACGATATTGTCAGCGGCTATCGCATGAACCGCCAGGACCCGCTGTTGCGGAGACTGAACGGCTGGCTCTGGACGCGGATGAACGACTTGCTGTTCTCGCTGAACCTTCGCGATCTGGACTGCGCGTTCAAGCTGTTCAAGCGGTCGATCTTCGACGACATCCGGATGGAGAGCCAGGGGGCGCTGATCGCTACGGAGATCCTCGCTCGCGCCGCCCGGAAGGGGTACAAGATCACGGAGAAAGGGGTTCACCACTACCCGCGAACGGCCGGCAAGCCGACGGGCGGCAATCTGAAGGTCATTCTGCGGGCGTTCAAGGAAGTCATCAAGCTTCGCGGGCGCATCCTGTCCGATGGGTAGCGCCGTTGCCATCGATTTCACCTGGGGACCACCGCCACCATGCACGATCAGAAAGTCAATCTCTTTGTCTACGGCTCGCTCCGGGACAGCCGGATCTTCCAGTCCGTCAGCGGCTATGCGTTCACACGCAGACCCTCGCGGCTGGACGACAAGACGTTGTTTGCCGAACTGGCATTTCTGCCACACTACCGGAGGGTCAGCCCGGACAATGTTTACTACTACGCCGTGCCGTCGGCAGCCGGCAGGATCGAAGGCTTCATCATCCACGATGTCCCCATGACTGCCGTCGCGGAGATCGATCGCTATGAGGGAAAACGCTATTGTCGGGAGATCGTGCGGGTTCACACCGGACACGGGGTCGAGGAGGCCCTGGCCTACCTCGTGACCACGGAGTCGATGCGCAAGCAGTTCGGCGATCGCTTCCATGTGAACCTGATTCACGAGTTGTGGCTCCGCAAGCGGATCCAACAGTTCCTCAAGAGGCATACGCGTCCGGGCGACCGGACCGCGGACGCCGAGTTGGAGCGCCAGGCAGAGCGCGAGCTGCTCGCGGCGACCGAACGCGACCTCGTAATGGCGCACTACCGCAGGGACGCCGTCAGCGATTACTACTTGGAGCGGGAGCTGGATCGGCCGCGCCCCAGCATCAAGGCCCTGCACAACGAGCCGCAGGCCCGGCCGTACATCCGAAACTACCTGGCCCTCGTGATCCGCCAGGTCCTGCTCAACCAGTTCGAGGAACAGATGGAGAGCCGGTTCCGCTACGAGCTGGAGCACATGAGGACCAGTCTGCGGTATTTCGCCCGCACCGTCAGCTTGTTCGCATGCCTGCAGATCCTCAACGCTAACAACAGCGTGGTCGAGCCGATCATCCAGAAGTGCCTGGACGCCATGCCGTATGAGAAGAACGATCTGATCGACTACGTCAAGTACGCCGTCGGTGTGGTGAAGAGCATCTTCGATCCCCGCATGGCGGAGGACTATCTGGGCCGGATTCGATCGAACCTTCAGCCCGGCTTGGTGCCGCTGGGGTGCGAGCTGGAGCTGAGCAATCTGGGCGCCGCCGCGGTCGAGCCCCTGCGGAGCGCCTCGAACGCAAAGGACGCGGTCTACGACGGCTTCAAGTACTTCTACGATTTCCGCCTGGACGTCCTGTGCTGGAAGCTCGGCGGCTACATCGACGACCACAGCGGATACAACGACCGCCCTCGTCGCCAGGGGTTCTTCGAGATCGCGCCGGGCCGGCTCAGCGTCGCGGGCGAGCTGTCCCGGCCGGCGACGGCCGACCCCTGGGTGCTCAGCCGGCTGATCCACGAACTGATCACGTTTTTCCAGATCCGTCCACACAGCCTTCACCTGTCGTTCCAGATGCGCAAGTGTCAGATCGGCCGCCAGCGGACGCTGCCCCTGGGATTCGTCCAGTGCCTGCTCGCGCTCGGCGGGGGGCTCGAACGCTGGCCCGGCGGGATGTGGATCTCACGTATCTGCAAAGAGGAGATCATCCAACATACCTACGGCGAGGAATTCGTCTTCGCCAGGACAAGCCGGCGCAACTGGTACCTTGGCGGCGGCGATGACGTCGCGGACAGGCCGCCCGCCCAGGCGATGACGTGCATCCAGCAGTATAAGTTCATCCGCCTGGACAAACAGACGGACTACGAGCCGCTGATTATGGGCCTCAAAGGGCTCCAACTGGAGTACAATCCGGGCGACTACCTCACCGCCGACCAGATGAAGGAGAACCCCCGCCTGGCTCGCCGGTACCAGGAGCTGAAGAAATGGGCCCACCAGCCGGCGGAGATCGGCGGTCGGACGATCCAGCGGTTCCTGGATACGGTCCATCGCGGCCTGATGAAGGAACGCCATCAGCAGCCGGCCCACAAGCTTCACTACATCGATTACGCGGTCAGCGCGATTGAAACCCGATTGAAGCGATTCAACGAGCAGGTGAAGACGCCGGGGCTCGATCCGGTCGTCTATTGAGCCGCTCGACGGCACAGCGAGCGATCTCGTCGTGGTCGAAGGCCATGGGCGGGAGGCTCTCGATGTCGAACCATTGGGCACGCTCCGCGTCGTCGGCTGCCTGGATCCGGTCCCAGCCCTTCTCGATGACGCCGAAGAAGGCGACGGTGATGGTCCGTCCTCGCGGGTCTCGGCCAGGCCGACCGAACGCGCGAAGCTGCTCCAGGGGGACACCCTCCAGTCCGGTCTCCTCCGCCAGCTCGCGGGCCGCCGCGTCGGGCAGGTCCTCATCGATCTCGACGAACCCGCCGGGAAGCGCCCAGCGGCCCTTGTAGGGGGCGATCTTACGCCGGATCAGCAGCAGATGGGGTCTGCCGTCCAGGAACGCGAATACCGCCGCATCGGCCGTCACCATCGGCCTGGGCCACTCGTAGACGTACCTGCCTTTTTCCGCCACCTGCGCCGGCTCCTTTCCGCCCTTCAAGGGACGCACCCGCCATTGTATGTTGCCTGTGCCTGGCCGCAAGGGCAAAGGCCGGATGCGGATTGCCTTGTCTGGCGTCATCGCGTAGAATCCCGTCCTTATGCCCGAGACGTATCGCAGCATCTTGGTCGTCAAACCCAGTTCGCTGGGCGACATCGTGATGGCGCTGCCGGCTCTGTCGTCGCTGCGGCGGAGCTTTCCGCAGGCGAAGATCAGTTGGCTGGTCCGTCCGGAGTTCGCCCCGATCCTGGACGGCCATCCGCACCTCGATGAGATCATCCTGTTCGACCGCAAGCTCCTGGCTGGAGCCTGGCACAGTCGCGCGGCGTTCCAGGGGCTGATGTCTCTCATCTCGCGTTTGCGTCACGGCCGGTACGATGCGGTGCTCGATTTGCAGGGGCTTTTTCGCACCGCCTCGTTGGCCTGGCTCTCCGGCTGCGCGCATCGCTTCGGCCCGGTCTGGGGACGGGAACTCGCGCACTGGTTCTACACGACAGCCATCCCCCCCCGGCCGGAATGGGTCCATGTGATCGACTATTGCCGCAAGCTGATCGAGGCGATGGGTGCGAGCGATCTGGGCGTGGAATTCGTACTGCCCGAGAAGCCCGCCGCCGCGTCCGCGGTGCAGGCGCTGCTGGCCCAGCACAGGATCGATGCGGATCGCTACGCCGTGATCATTCCAGGCTCTGCACAAGTCAGCAAGTGCTGGCCTGCCGACCGATTTGCCGCTCTGGCGGACCGGCTCGCTGCGGAACACAGCTTGGCAGTCGTCGCCACCGGCGGCAAGTCCGAAAGCCCGATGATCGAGCAGATTCATCGCCTCGCCAGACATCCCATCTCGAATCTCGGTGGGCGGACCTCGCTGCCCGAGCTGGTCGAGGTGCTCCGGCGGGCGAGATGCGTCGTCAGTAACGACACCGGTCCCGGCCACATCGCCGCCGCGTTGGGCAGGCCGCTCGTGATGATGTTCAGTTGGTCGAACCCGCTGCGAGTCGGGCCCTATGGCCGGCCGGAATGTGTCGTCGCCCGCGACGCCGCGACCAGGGGCCTCGCGATCCGCAGCCGCAATCCCGCCCACGCGATCCAGAACATCACCTTCGACGAGGTCTACGCCAAGGTTGTCGAGCAACTACAGCGATAGATAGTGTCTTGCATTTCATCAATGATGTGGAAGCAAAGCAACTCATCGAGAAACTGAATCGCCGGATGGGCGCGATCGAGTTCCTGACGGGCGAGCATCTGCGGCAGGAGGGGATGCTGCGCAGCGAGCTTCCTCCGGATAGTGTCCAACAGTCGTGAGTTATCCGTGGCAGGCAGCAAGGCGCCTCGCCGACAATCCAACTTGTCATGCTGAACGAAGTGAAGCGCCTGGATGCCGCAGGTCTCCGGTCGCTGGGTGCAGGACCGTAGTTGCGACCTTCCGCAGAATGACGAGACGTTGCCCCGACTCTGTCATTCTTGCGTCAAGCAGGAATCCAGGAGCCGTGGGACTGGACGTAACCGGGAGAGTGGATTCCCGTCTTCGCGGGAATGACAACCTGGGGTGCCTATGAACCCCTGTCGCGTGCGCGCAACTACGGACGTACCCCCCCCAATCGTTGCCGCGGTTGACACTGTGTCCCCGAGTCGTCATAATTGCATCCGGATTGGCTGGTCGGCGGGTGCCCTTTGGGAAGGAGTTGTCATGGAATGCCGTCGTTTGACCGTTTCGATGCTCCTGTGCGGCGTGGCGGTCGTGGTCTGGCTCGACCCGATCCCTTGCGTGCGTGCCCAGGAGGCGACGGACTCGAAGCCGTTCGATTTCGAGGAAGCGTCGCGCGACGTGCCCAAGCCAAGGGAGATCTGGCCGCTGGTGCGAGAGGACACCGTGTCGCTGGAGTGGACCGTCCGCTCGGACGAGATCGTGACAAGCGACAGCGACCCGTCGCAGAAGCTGCGGAAGGTAACCGCCCATTTCTGGAGCATGGAGCTGGCGGGCAAGAAGTGGGGACATCCGTGTGTGGTCTTCACGCCCGCGGACAACAGCCGGAATCTGACTCCCGAACGCAAGGGCAAGGTGGTCATCGTGGGTTCGCCCGACGGGGAGTACTTCCCCATCCACGTGGACAAATACGGCGAGCTGATCGTGTCGCGGACCGGCTATCCGACGATGGTTCTGTCCAACCCCGGCCAGTATCCCGACGGCAGCGAAATCGAGCGGGATATGGGCGTCCTTACGACCCTGCGAAAGGAGACCGGCAAGAACTACTATAACATGAACTGCCAACTGGCGGTCGTGTACATCCAGGCGATGAACGCGTTCCAGCAGTTCCTCGGGCTGGACGACGTCAAGGCGGTGGTTGGCGGGCACTCGAAGCGGGGTCGCAGCGCCACGGTCGCGGCGGCGATGGATCCTCGCGTCGCCTCCGCCATCATCATGGGCAACGAGGGCGTCCATGCGACGGACCGCATCGAGTGGCACCTGTCCTTCCATCACGCCTTCTTCCAGGACCAGGTGACCGTGCCGGTCTTCTATCTCGGCGCCACGAACGAGGACGGCTACAAGATGTTCAACGTCAACCTTCTGCAAGAACGTCTGAAGACCCCCATGACCGTCGAGATGATCCCGAACTACTGCCACGCGAATTTCAGCGAGATCCAGTTCATGGACTTCGCGATGTGGGTGTCGCACGTGCACGACGGCCGTCCGGTGAGCCGGATCAGCGAGGTGCGCTGCGATCGCCAGGAGGGCAGGGTCGTTTTTCGGGCCAAGGTCGAGAGCGATGCGAAGGTTCAGATCGTGAAGGCGTGGTACGTCTACAGCGACGATCCCGCCTGGCGGGATCTCATGTGGTATCACCTGCTGATGCGCCGGGTCGGGGATCACTACGAGGTCCCCCTGTACGGCAAGATTCCCGACGCTTTCATGATCGAAGTGGGGGACATCGCGAACGGGCTGCCGGGGTACGTGTCCAGCACGCCGCAGAAACTCACCGATGCCCCGGTGGTGGAACGCACGTCGAGAGGGTCATTACCCCGCCTGTGGGAACCCAGCAAATAGGATTGAAGGAGCCAGTCACCATGCGGACACACATCCTGTACATTGTGCTTGTGTTGATTCTATGCGTTGTGCCGGCCGTCGGTGCGGACTCGCTGGGCGAGATTGCGCGGACCGTGGAGGGCCAGGCCCGCCGGGCGTCGAGCGGCTTGTACGATCCCGAATCGAACCAGGATTGCTGGCACATCGCGCCGGGCAAGACCGTCGAACTGACGACGCTCCAGGGTCCGGGCGAGATTCGACACATGTGGTTCACCATCGCGGGACGGGACCGGCGTTATCCCCGCACGCTTGTGCTGCGCGTCTACTGGGACGGCGCCCAGACGCCGTCGGTGGAGACCCCGATCGGCGACTTCTTCGCTGCGGGCAACGGGATGAAGGCCAACGTGAATTCTCTGCCGATCCAGGTCACCTCCTACGGGCGGGCTCTGAACTGCTACTGGCGGATGCCGTTCCGCAAGACCGCCCGATTCACGCTGACGAACGAAGGGCAGAACCGGCTCAGCGTCTACTGGCAATTCGACTGGATGGAGTTCTCGAAGGCGCCCGCGGACATGCTCTACTTTCACGCTCGCTACCGGCAGGAGTTCCCCGCCAAGCCCTTCTCGCCGTATGTGATTTTCGAGGGCAAGGGCGAGGGACACTACGTGGGGACCGTCTTCTCGATCCAGTGCAGCTACGCCAGTTGGTTCGGCGAGTCCGACGACCGGTTCTACATCGACGGGGAAGCGGAACCCTCCATCGTGGGCACCGGCTGCGAGGACTTCTTCAACGACGCCTGGAACCTGAGGCTGTTCACCAACGACAACACGGGCGTCACCATCAAGGAGGCCAACGGCGAGGACTGCCGGTTTACTGCCTATCGCTGGCACACGCAGGCGCCGGTGACGTTCCGCAAGTCGCTCAAGGTGGACATCGAGCGCCGCAGCTACGTGCAAGTGGCTCTCCCGCAGAGTGCCAAACGCGAGCAATACGATTTCAAGTACCGCCCGGACTTGTGCTCTTCGGTGGCGTTCTGGTACCAGAAGACGATTGCCGAGCCCTTCGACCGGTTCCCGCCCGTCGAGGAGCGGGTGAACCGCGAGATCGTCCTGGAGACCGCGGAACTGGCCTCCCAGGTCAAGACCTCGCCCGGCGTGACGGTCGCGGACCGCAGCAACCGCGTCTGCAACCTCAAGCACGCTCTGTTCGTGGACAACACCGCCCTCGGCGGCTGGTTCGACGTCCCGTGTCGCGTGGCCGAGCGAGGCAAGTACTCGATCTCGGTCTTCCAGTGCCTCTACAGGACCGGAGGGATCTGGAAGGTGACATTGAAAGGGCCGGCAGGCGAGATCCTCCTGGACCGGGCGATGGACTTCTACGATCCGTATCTGGCTCTGCTGGAGAATCGGCCCGAGAACTTCCTCTATGGCACCTGGTTCGAGAAGAAGGTGGGCATCCACGATCTGCCGCCCGGCGACTACGTGTTTCACTTCGAGTGCGTCGGGTCCAATCCGCTCACGAAGGTGCTCGAATCGGACGAGCCCGGCCTGAACTGCCGCCTGGACGGGATCTCGCTGCGTCGTTTCCCCTGGGACGACCTCCCGAGCCAGTTCCAGCAGTACCTGGCCGACGAGGAGAAGCTCTTCGCAGAGAGGGTGGACCAGGCGACGCGCGTCGTTTCCGAGCTGGACGCCGCAATCAGACGCTTCCATGTGGACGTGGGACGCTATCCGAGCGAGCTTGGGGACCTCGTCGAGCGTCCCCGAGGAGTCCGGGTACGGGCCGGAAACTGGCCGTACGTCGATGAGATTCCCGCCGACCCCTGGGGCCAGCAGTACCGCTACGACTGCCCGGGACGGTTCAATCCCGGCGCCTTCGACGTCTATTCCGTCCACGGCAACAGCAGAAACCAGTCTGTCTGGATCGGGAATTGGTCCAGCCCATTCCGTCTTCGCGATGCCCTCGAAGCGGAGGAGTTGGAGGTCAGGACCGCCAGTGAGCAGGTGACCGTGCAGCCGCAGCAGATCGGCCTGGCGTCGCTTCCGCCGCTCTCGGGAGGCAAGCTGCTCTTCATTCGCCTGCGACAACAGGGGGACGGGATCGACCTGGCTCTCCCCTCGTCGGTCCAAGCAGGGCGATGCGTGCTGAAGCTCCGCCTGGTCACCTCCGACGACTACGGGATCGTCCGCGTGAGTCTCAACGGCACATCGCTGGGCCAGACGCTCGATGGCTACTCGCCTGAGCTCGGCGCGAAGTTCGTTGACCTGGGCGTCGTGGATATGAAGCCGCAGGCCAATACCCTGCGCATCGAGGCGGCAGGTCGAAATCCCCACTCGACCGGCCATTACGCCGGAATCGATGCCCTCATCCTCACGCCGGCTCTGTAGGGGGGCAATGGCTATCGTTCGCTGCGGAGCTGCGGTACAATGGCGGTGTTGGTCGATAGGGGTGTCTGGGCAGCCGCCTCGGAGGTTGGATGAGCCGCAGGCATCGGGTCGAAAGGGTCATCATGAACCAGTGCTGGCGATACGATTGCCGACATCTGTTCGCGGTTCTTCTGGGCGGCACTCTTGTCACTGCCTGTGCCTTCGCGGGCGATCACGCGCAGTGGGGCCAGGCGTGGACTCGGAACATGGTCTCCAACGAGACCGGGCTGGTTGAGGACTTCGACCCGGCCACCGGCCGGAACGTGAAGTGGGTCGTGCCGCTCGGCAGTGAAACGTGGGCTACGCCGACGGTCTCCCAGGGGCGGGTGTTCATCGGGACGAACAACGATCCGCCTCGCGATCCCCGACACAAAGGCGACCGCTCGGTTCTGCTGTGCCTCGACGAGAAGGATGGCAGTCTCCTGTGGCAGCTCGTCGTGCCCAAGCTCGGGTCCGACCCCTATCTCGACTGGCCCAAGGCGGGGATCGTCTCGCCTGCGACGGTCGAGGGGAACCGCGTGTACATCATCACGAATCGCGGCGAGGCAGTGTGCCTGGACATCGAAGGGCAGCGCAACGGCAACGACGGCCCGTACACCGACGAAGGTCGGCACATGGTCCCGAGCGACGGTGAGCCGCTGGAGGTCACCGCTATCGACGCGGACATCATCTGGCTGTTCGACATCCCGAACCAGGCGGGGACCTGGCCGCACGACGGCGCCCACGGCTCGATCCTCATCGACGGCGACTTCCTCTACGTCAATACGAGCAACGGCGTGGACAACACGCACCGCGTGATCCGCAGACCCGAGGGGCCCAGCCTGATCGTGCTGGACAAGAGGACCGGCCGGTTGCTGGCGAGAGACAACGAGGGGATCGGACCACGGATCTTCCACTCGACGTGGTCGTCGCCTGCGATGGGGGTCGTCAACGGCCGCAAGCTCGTCTTTTTCTGCGGCGGCGACGGCGTGGTCTACGCCTTCGAGCCGCTGCAATCGACGCCGCCCGAGGGTCAGGTCGAGGTACTCAAGCGGGTCTGGCGATTCGATCCCGATCCCACGGCGCCGAAGGAAAACGTCAGCCAGTATATGGGCAATCGCGAGGTGAGCCCGAGCAACATCAAGAGCACGCCGGTGTTCTTCGAGAACCGCCTGTACGTGACCCACGCGGGTGACATCTGGTGGGGCAAGAACCAGGCATGGCTCAAGTGCATCGACGCGACGAAGACGGGCGACGTCACCGACTCGGCGCTGGTCTGGTCCTGCGAGTTGAGCGACCACTGCTGCTCGACGCCGGCGGTCCACGACGGGCTCGTCTACGTCGCGGATTGCGGGCGGATGGTCCGTTGCATCGATGCGGCGACCGGGCAAGTCTGCTGGTCCCACGAGACCAAGGGCGATATCTGGGCTTCGACGCTGGTCGCCGACGGGAAGGTGTACGTGGGCACGCAGCGGCGGGACTTCTGGATCTTCGCGGCGGGACGCGAGAAGAAGGTGCTCAGCGAGGTTCGATTGGACAGCGCAGCGGCCGCGACGCCCGTGGCCGCCAACGGCGTCCTGTACGTAACCACGATGAAGAAGCTCTACGCGCTGCAAAGGTCGCCGTGAGGACGACGCGTGCGGCGCACCTCTCAATTCTCGTCGGGTGTGGCAGCGGAGGTCGGGGTGGCGACGATCTTGCAGGCGAGGTCCCACACGAAGGGCGGAGCGGTTGCTGTCAGTCGGCCGTTCTCGGAGGAGACGATCTGCCGGGCGGCGGCGACTCCCTCCTGCGTGTCCCACCAGACAATGGCGTATTCACCCGGCCCGAGACCCTCGACGGTGACGGTCGCTGACGCAATGGGATCAGGCCGGCGTTTCTCCACGACGAGATTCCACCATGTTGCCTGGCGGTCCACGAGCCAAAGGTGGGCGCGATCGTCGGTTTGCTGCCCGACGATTCGCAGGCGGGGCTCGGACGTCGTCACGGCGGCCGGTCGCAGGCCTCCCGGACGCAGCTCGGCGAGGAACTCCGCGAGCGGCTTGTAGTGCCGGTAGAGGTCCTGCTGGTCGAGCACCTCCCACCACCAGAACATCGCGGTGCCGGAGACGCCGCTCAGGGCCGAGGCCCACAGGCAATTGTGGAAGTGCACGCCCTCGCGATCCTGTTTCATGTAGTCGCTCAGGCCCCATTTGGCGTCGGCCAGGCCGAACTCGCCGATCAAAGCGGGCTTGGCGGGCGCGTGCTCACGGAGCCACCGGCTCTGGCGAACGATGGACTCGACCTCATCTTTGAAATCGCCGTCATCCGGGCGCATGTAATGGTGCTCCTGCGCGATGTCGAGCTGCGCGTGGCGACAGTCCCTCGCGGAAGGCGCCCATGTGCTTGTGGTGCGCGGGTGGTGGTAGGGGTCGATTGTCGCGAGGTAGTCCCCCAACTCGGCATAGAACCTGTCGGTCGGCTTGCCCGGATCCATCTCGTTGAAGTACTCCCAGGCGGCCACGCTGGTGGAGCAGCCCCATCGCGCCACGGCGTACCGCATGAACTTCTTGGCGTCATGCGTTGCCTTGCGATACTCGGGACTATCCACGTTCGAGAGCGAGTCCATGTAGAGGTCTCGCGTGATCGCGCAGAGCATGATGTGGACGCCGTTACGTTGGGCGGCCTCGACGATCTGGTCCAGCAGGAAACAGTCCAGCGGATTGTAGTAACCTCGCGATGGACGATTCACGTCTGCCTCCCAGAGCAGTTCGGGCCCGCCGGCAGTCTCTCGGAGCGACAGGCTGTCCAGCCACGCCGTACCTTCGCCCACGAGGCTGAAGACGATCCGGCCGAGCCATCGTCCGTTTTCGCCTGGGGCGAATTCCCTCTCGAAACGCTGCCATTCGCCGCTCGCGGGGAGATCCCACCGATTGCCCAGGACTTCGACTCTCAAGGCCCGGACGCCGGCGGTACGGGTCTTCCCGGAGAGGACATACCGTGTAGCAGGGCGCAGAGCCACGTTGTGCGAGGGTTCTGCTGCGAGCGACGCTCCGCTGGCACCCTCGATTCGGACGCACTTGCGCGGGGGAGATTCGCCTTCGCTGCCGGGCACGGGCACGATGGGCAGTCTTCCCGCCCACGACCGACCCCAGGCGCTTTTACGGGCCTCGATAGCCAGTGCCCAATCCTGGCAGCAGGTCCAGACCCGAACGAAGTTGGCGCCGTTTGCGGCGAGCTTCCGGAAGATCTGTTCTGCCTTCGGCACGGTGACGTACTGGCCCTCGCCGATGAAGGCGAGATTCTGCCCGATGGCGAAGAAGGGTTGCCCCTCGCTGAATTCGAGGAACCTCGGATCGTCTCTTGCGGTCCGCAGAAAGCCCTTGCACGACGAAGCCGTCGATTCGAATCTCACCTGTTCGGACGACCATTCGCCCTGACGATCCTGCAGTACGGCGCGTGCCGTGTGCGTCCCCACCTCCATGGGAGCGAAACGGGCTTTCCACGAGCCGGTGCCTTTGGGATAGCACCACGTGACCGCTTTGCCGCTCTGCACGAGGTCTTGTCGCTCGTAATCCTGTCCCCAGAAGGCCGGCAGGACGTGCGATCGGCCGTGGGGGTCCACAATCAGAGTATCGACCTTCACCTCGCACGGATCGAAGGGGTTCTCGTACTCCCGGCTGACCTCGATGGACAGCTCGATTCTCTCGTACCGTCCGACGCGTTCCTGCCGGGTTCTCAGGGAGATGTCGGCCGTCGCTGAGGCGACATACGCTGTGAGGACCGCACAGGCCAAGGCCAGGCAATCCGGGTCTCGGTTGCGTTTCATCGGCAGCTCCTCACGAACTCCGGTTCTGGAAAGCGAATGCCGCGTGCAGGGTCTATTGAACCTGCACGAATCTGCTGTACGCCTGCCCGATGCCGTTGATGAGCATCTCGACGGCCACAGTTGTGAGAATCAGGCCCATGAGCCGCTCGACGGCAGCGAGCGTTCGTCTGCCCAGCAGGCGGCCCAGGCGCTCCGCGAACAGCATGATCACGCCGGAAACCAGCCAGGCCAGCAGCAGGGCGGCAAGCCAGGTCGGCCACTTGGCGGGCTCGCAGGCCGTCAGCAGCATCAGGGTGGCCATGGCGCCGGGACCGGCGA
Source organism: Sedimentisphaerales bacterium (assembly GCA_035342095.1). GTDB lineage: Bacteria > Planctomycetota > Phycisphaerae > Sedimentisphaerales > Anaerobacaceae > PLanc-01. Next base: position 37,635 of record DAOQWL010000002.1, read on the forward strand.
CCAGCGGGATCGCCAGCGGCACGATAAACGGCTCGCCCTCCCCCGATTCCTCGTTGAACACCCCCCTGGGGCTGGGGAACACCATCCGCACAGCGATGAGGAACAGGATGATGCCGCCGGCAACGCCCAGGGAGCTGTAGGAGACCTGCAGGGCCGCGAGAATGTGCTCTCCGAGGAACAGGAACACCAGCAGCGCTCCCAGGGCGATCAGCATCTCGCGGATGATGATCCAACCGTGCCTGGCAGGCTGTACGTTGTTGAGCACGGCGAGGAACGCAGGGATGTTCCCCACCGGGTCCAGGACCAGGCACAACAGCAGTGCGGTTGACAGGATCTCCATCGCCACGCTCATCCCGGCGGCTATCTGCCCTCTGGGTCTACCGTTTGTATGCCTTCACCACGTACTCCTGGACCATCCTCTGCGTGTTGAAGACTGACCCATTCAGCGCCAAGGCGGCCAGCATGATGCGGATGTACTGTTCGCGGTTGCTGTAGAACATCGGCAAGACGACGCGTTGCAGCTTGTCGTACAGCGCCTCGGCGTCCTGGGCGGATGTGTCCTTGGCGCCCCTGCGGGCCTTGCCTTCGATGGCCCAGCCGGTGAGATTCTCGACGCAGCCTTCGATCCACCAGCCGTCCAGGATGCTCAGGGAGGGGACCCCGTTCAAGGCGGCCTTCATGCCGCTGGTGCCGGAGGCCTCGTGCGGCAGTTGGGGATTGTTGAGCCAGACATCGACGCCGGGGATCAGGATCTTCGCCAAGTCGATGTCGTAGTTGGGCAGGTACACGACGCGGACCTTGCGCCCGAGCTGGCGGGCGGCCTCGAATACCCGCCGGATCAGTTGCTTGCCCGGCTGGTCTTGCGGATGCGACTTGCCGGCGTAAATGATCTGGAACGCGCCGGCGCTCGATGCGATCTGCTTGAGCCGGTTGAGGTCCCGGAAGATCAGGTCGGCTCGCTTGTAGCCGGTAGCCCGCCGGCCGAAGCCGATGGTGAATGCCTTCGGATCGAGCTTGACCTTGAGGTGCTTCGCCACATAGTCAATCAGCCTGGCCTTGCACTTGACGTGGGCGTCCCATATCTCCCTGGGCGGGATGCACATGGCGTACCGCAGGGCGAGGTTGTCCTTTCGCCAGCCGGGAGTGTAGCGATCCAGCAGTTTCTGGAACAGCGGCGCCACCCACGTCCCGGCGTGGACGCCGTTCGTGATCGAGTCGATCCGATGCGAGGGGAACATCGCCTGCGACACCTCGCCGTGCTTCTTCGAGACGCCATTGACGTAGCTGCTGAAGCTCAGAGCCAGATGGGTCATGTTCAGCATGTCGCCGTCCGACCGCTCCTGGAGATTCCAGACCGGGTGTTTGCCGAGAATCGTGCGGACCATGCCCATCGGGAACTTGTCGTGTCCGGCCGGCACGGGGGTGTGGGTCGTGAACACGCACTTGCTCTTGACGGCCTCGATGTGCTGAGGTTTGATCCTGCCGCCGCGAGCTTTGCCCATCTCCTCGTCGAGCAGCTCCACGACGAGGAAGGCGGCATGGCCCTCGTTCATGTGGAACCGGTTGATCTGATCGTAGCCGAGCGCCCGCAAGATGCGGACGCCGCCCACCCCGAGCACGTATTCCTGATAGAGACGGTATCGCGAATCGCCGCCGTAGAGGTACTGGCTGATCTGGCGATCCTGCTTGTCGTTGCCCGCCAGGTCGGTATCCAAATAGATCACCGGGACGACGGCGCCGGTGACCCCCACGGCGTCATATTGCCAGGCGCGAATCTCGACCCGGCGTTTCTCGATCACGACCGACGCGCGAGCCTTGAGCGGCTTGAGCCGGTCGGCGACGTTCCATGCCTCGGGGGTCTCGATCTGGTTGCCCTGGTCGTCCAGTTTCTGGTGGAAGTACCCTCGTCGCGTCAGCAGGGTCACGGCGACCATAGGAACCGCCAGGTCGGCTGCGGCACGAATCGTATCGCCCGCCAGGATGCCTAACCCTCCGCTGTAGGTGGGCATGTCCGATCTCAGTCCGATCTCCATCGAGAAGTAGGCAACGGACGTTCGGGAGGGGGTTGTGCGGGCGTCCGAATGCGATGCCCCGCGTCGGCAAGCCCTTCCTGGCTTCGGTTTTGTCATAAGCAACACTCCTTGTCAGTTCCGACGATCGCAAAGCTACTGCACGTTTCGTTGCCCGATGCTCGCCCTCCATCCTGCCTATTGGGCGGTCCGAGGCGACGAAGAAGCGTTCTGCTTACCCTGTTTTACCTATCTCGTCAAGGGCAGAAGGACCCGCGTTCTGGAAATACGCGAAATCCACACGTCGGCGCAGGCGCCTGCCTGAAAAGGGCGCGGGGAAGGCCGGGCAGAGCCGGTGGCGGGGAGATCTTGCGGCCTCCGTCACGTTTCCTCGGAGGTCAGTCCCTCCCGGATGGCGTACTTCGTGAGTTGTGCGACGTTGTCAATCTGCAGCTTGTTCATCACGCGGAGGCGATGCGCTTCGACGGTCTTCGGGCTGATGTGCAGGCGCAGTGCGATCTGCTTGGTGGTCTTGCCTTCCGAAAGGAGCTGGAGCACCTCCCGCTCACGCTGCGTCAGCGTCGAGAAGGCGGTAGGTTCGACTTGGCCGGTCATCTGGGAGAGGTCGCTTTCGGTCGCGTCGCTGATCGCGGGACTGATATAGGTCCTGCCCTGCACTACGGCACGGATGGCCTGAGCCAGTTCGGCGAAGTCGCAGTCCTTGAGCACGTAGCCGGACGCTCCCGCGCGGAACATCTCGGTTACATACCGCTTCGCGGAGTGCATCGACAGGGCGACCACCCTTACCCCCGGCACATCTCTCTGGATTTCCCGCGTGGCTTCGATGCCGTTGAGGTCCGGCATGCAGATGTCCATGATGACGACATCCGGCCGGCGTTCCTTCGTCATCTCCACGGTCGATCGCCCGTCGCTGGCTTCCCCGACGATTTCCATGCCTTCTTCCCGTTGGAGACCCTGGCCCAGTCCTTGGCGTACGATGGCGTGGTCGTCAGCCAGCACGATTCGAATGCTCATCGCTGTATCCTCGTCTTCGATATCCTGCGATCGGGGCCTCCCTTCATGTTACCGCTGCTATATCGTCGCACAACCCCTTTTTTCACAAGGCCTTATGAAGCTTGATGGCACACTGTGCGACCCTTCGACCAAGGGTCTTGGCGATTTCGATGTCCTGCTGGGCTGGCTCCAGATCGTTCTTCGGTCCTGTGACCGTCGAGGCGCCATAGGGCGTCCCGCCACGGCCTTCCGTATGGAGCATCCCCGGCGTCGAGTACGGGACGCCCACCACGATCATGCCCAGGTGCAGCAGGGGGATCATCATGGACAACAGCGTGGCTTCCTGCCCGCCGTGCGTGGTGGCTGTGGAGGTCAATAGACCCGCCGGCTTGCCCTCCATGGCCCCCTCCAGCCACAACGGGGCGGCCGAGTCGATCAGACGCTTGACCTGCGCAGCCATGTTCCCGAATCGGGTGGGCGAGACCAGGAGCAGGCCGTCCGCCTGTCGCAGGTCGTCCAGCGTGCAGACGGGGGTGTTCTTCTGCTGTTCCCAGACCGCTTTGGCGTGCGGGCTCGTCTGAATCCACTCCTCGGTCTCGGGAAACTCCGCGACGCGTCGCACCGTCACGTCGACGCCAGCGACCGAGCCGGCGCCGTCCCTCGCGGCGCCTGCCATCGTCCGACTGTGCCCATAGAGAGAATAGTAGACCACCAACAGATTCATGATCTCACTCCTTGTCCCGTTTGTGCCTATCGTTCCACGACGATGGCGGAAACCGGGCATTCGTCGGCTGCTTCTTGTGTGGCCCCCTCAAACTCCTCGGGGATCTTGTCCGTCTTGACTTGGGCGACATCCTCTCCCATTTCGAAAACCTCCGGGCAGATGTCCACGCAGCGGCCGCAGGCGACGCAGTCTTCCGTCACGTAGGCTCTCATGGCGTTCTCCTTCAGTACGACGGATATCGGGAATCCATGTGATTCCACGAACCTGAACCTCTACGCGACAGCCGGCGTCGAAGTTCTGCTCGTCCCGGAGATTCCACGGAGCCCGAGGAGGGACATGCCATCCCCTGGGTGCGCCTTCAGAACCGTCCGACGAGGCTCAGGCCGTATTCGAAGGTGTTGTTCTCCGGCTCGTAGTAGCCTTCGGAGGTGCTCGAATCGGCGAGCCACCAGTACCGCAGGAACGGCGCCAGGGCGAAATCCATGTCGCGACCCCGGTGCCGCAAGTCGAGGGAGAGGCCCGCTCCGAATCCCGGCCACTGCCAGGTTCGGACGGTGGGCTTCTGCGGGTCGGCATCGCTGAGGTGCGAGACCTGATGCCCGATGAGCAGGATGTCGAGCTCGCACGTGGGCGACAGGGTCCAGCGAGTTGTCAGTTCGATATCCGGCCGCAGGCCCAGGGGGATATAAAGGTAGTTCGACTCGCGTTCGTAGCCGCCGAGCTGCGAGGAGGAGTCGTCATTCAAATACCGGTATCCAAGTCCCGCATAGACCATGTCCAGGCCCTTGGCTGCGAGACACTCGCTGCCCAGCAGCACGCGCAGATCGATGAGAAAGTCGTCGATTCCGCCCATGGAAATGGGCGTACCCGTATCCATATCGGAGCCTTCGTAGTCCACCTCGCCGCAACCGAGACGGCCCTCGAGCGTCAGCATCTTCTTGTTGTCTGTCCCGAGCTGCGTCGGGACGCTGCGTCCGAGTTCGCGAAACGTGTATGACCCGACCACGCCGTAGAGCGTGCCCTCGTTGGTCATGACGCCGGGTTCCCTGTACTTGTATCGCGACACTTCCGGGGCGATCTTCCATGCCTTCGGCCTCTGAGACTCCGAGGTCTGGTCTTGCCCGTAGGCGCCGGCTCCGCCGGCCAACAGAATGCACGCCACCAACGCTGCTCGTCCAACCACTCTCAAAGCCCTTTCACGCAATTCTCACGTCGTGTACGTTGTTCCCGCCGGGCGGGCCGGGCTCACGCGTAGGCCCGTTCGTAGATCGCAGCGGCGTCCTCCACGGTCAGCGGGATGGGCGTCAACTCGAACAGCTTGCCCATCGTGCGGAACGAGTTCTCCGCCAGCTCCCGCAGGTCGCTTCGCTGAACGCCGAAGTCGCTGAGCTTGTGCTCCTGGAGGCCGACCTTGCGGATGAGCTTCTTGAGGCCCGTGATGAAGGCCATTGCCTGTGCCTTCCTGGGCAGGCCGTCAATCTTCTCGCCTATGGCCATCGCGAGGTCCGGGAAGCGGTCCGATGTCCGTTCTGCGAGATAGCTGAAGTACGCGACGGAGAGCATGGTGAGCCCTGCACCGTGCGGGACCTCCGGGAAATAGGCGCTCAGCGCGTGCTCCATCGAGTGATGCGAAATGCAGCAGGAGAGGGACTCGCAGATGCCCGCCTCCGTGCTGGCCCAGGCGAGGGCGGTTCGGGCCTCGATGTTGCGTCCGTCCTTGACCGCGAGGGACAGATGCTTCGAGATCAGGCGGATCGCCTCCAGGGCCAGGTGGTCGCTGGTCGGCTGATTGACGTTCGCCAGGTAGCACTCGACGGAATGGAAGAAGGCGTCCATGCCGGTGTAGGCGGTCTGGGCAGGGGGGACGCTCACCATCAGTTCGGGATCGACGATGGACAGCGTCGGAAACGTCAAGGCACAGCCCCAGCCGATCTTCTCGTTCGTGTCGCTCTTGGTGATGACGGTCCACGGATCGGCCTCCGTCCCGGTCCCTGCGGTCGTCGGGATGGCCACGATGGGCAGGGCGCCCTTGGCGGGGGTCTTGGCCTTGCCGCTGCCGCCTGCGATGTAGTCCCAGTACTTGCCCGGGTTCTTCGCCATCACGGCGATGCTCTTGGCGGAGTCGATCGTGCTGCCGCCGCCCAGGCCGAGCACGAAGTCGCACTGGTTCTGCCTGGCGAGTTTGGCGCCCTCTTCGACGTGCTCGAAGACCGGGTTCGGCTGGATCTTGTCGAACACGGTCGAGCCGGCGCCGTGGCGCCGGAGCAGCTTGGTGACTTGCCCGAGATAGCCCTGTTTCCTCATGGCGCCCGAGGCCCCAATGACGATCAGGGCTTTCTTCCCCGGCAAGAACGGCGTCGTCCCCAGTTCCTGGATCTTCCCGCATCCGAACAGGATCCGCGTCGGCATGTAGAAACTGAAACTCGTATTCATCGTAGCTCCTTCTCGAATGGCGTCGTGTTTTGATATTGGCCCGGCGGCTATCTTAACGAATTCTCCCGCGGATGCACGCAGAAATGCGAGGAGACGCCGGAACATGGAGAAGAGCTTTCTGCAACGCTCTACCTGTTCCGGCGTCTCCGCCTGAGTTTTTGTACGGATGTACCCGGGCTCGCCGGCCCCCGGCGACTACGGCATTCGGGATGTGAAGTGGTAGACGCCCGACCCGACCTCCAGAACGACCTCGCCGTCCTTCGTGTCGACCAGGCGGACGCCCTCAGCTTGTGCCACGGGTTTTCGTCTTTCCCGGATGCTCGCGGCGTCCACGGCGGGGACGTAGACCGTCGCTGTGGTGTTCGCCGGGATCGTCACGTCAAGCTTCAAGGTGTCCCCATCCACCTTCCACGCGGTGGCGATCTTGCCCCGGATAGAGTTGTAGCTCGTCTTGGCCCAGGACAGGCGGCCACCCATCTGTGGGCGGATGACAATGTGCTTGTACGCAGGTCCGCCTGCCTCGGTGGGGGCAAGCTGGGTGTCGATGCCGCCGATGGTCCGGAACATCCACTCGCAGACCGCTCCGAACGAGTAGTGGGCGAAGGAGTTCATGCCGGGGTCTTGGAAGCCTTTCTCGGGAGTCCAGCCGTCCCAACGCTCCCAGATGCTCGTGGCTCCGTGCTGGATCGAGAAACCCCAGGAGGGGAACGTCTCGTTGTGGAACAGGTGATAGGCGACGTCCGTCCGCCCGATGGCGTTCAGGGTGGCCATGAGGTCCTTGGTGCCCACGAACCCGGTCGAGAGGTGCCAGTCGCGGTCGCGGATGTTGTCGACGAGATGTTGCGCCGCCATAGGACGCTTCTCCTTCGGCAGCAGGTCGAACGCCAGGGCCAGGACGTAGACGGTCTGCGTGTCGCCCTTGACCCGACCGTCCGCGGAGACGTACGCCTTGTTGAATGCGTCGCGGATCTGCTCGAAGAGCTGGTGGTAGGTCCTTGCGTCGTCAACCTTCCCGAGCACTGCAGCGGTCTGGGCGACGAGACGAGTGCTGTGGGCGAAGTAGGCGGTGGCGAGCACGTCCTTGGGCGTGTCGGCCTTGATGCTCAGCCAGTCGCCGTAGCCTTCCGCCGGGCGGAGCAGGGTGCCCTTCGTCGTGCCCTTGCAGTAGTCGATCCATTTCTGCATGGCGTCGTAGTGCCTGGCGAGGATTCGCGTGTCGCCGTAGACGGTGTAGATTGTCCAGGGACAGATCACGCCGGCGTCGCCCCAGGCGGCGGTGCCGCCGCCGTTGGCGACCTTTCGCGGGGAGACATCGGAGAAGCCGCCGTTCTCGAGCTGGGCGTCCTCCACGTCTACCATCCACTTGGTGAAGAACGCGGAGACGTCGGTGTTGAACGTAGCGGTTCGGACGTAGATCTGGGCGTCGCCCATCCAGCCGAGTCGCTCGTCTCGCTGCGGGCAGTCCGTCGGGACTTCGATGAAGTTGGCCCGCTGCGTCTGGCAGACGTTGTGGTACAGCGTGTTGGTCATCGCGTCCGAGCAGGCGAACCTGCCGACGACGGGAGTGTCGGACGTCAATTCGATGCCGGTGATGGCGTCGAGACCGGGCGTTCCGGGATAGCCTGTCACTTCCACGTACTGGAAGCCGTGGAAGGTGAAGCGGGGCTGCCAGACCTCTTTGCCGTCTCCTCGGCACAGGTAGGTGTCGACGGCCCTGGCGCCTCGGAGGTTCGTCGTGTAGATCGTTCCATCGGGATTGAGCCGCTCGGCGAACCGCAGGACGATCTTGCGACCGGGCTCGGCGCCCTGAACCTTCAGACGAACGAAGCCCGCGAAGTTGGTCCCCATGTCGTAGATGCAGGCGCCGTCCTTCGTCGGGGTCACGCTCAGCGGCTTGATCTCCTGGAATTTGCGGACCAGGACGCTGGGATAGGACTCGATCGCGATGGCGAGCTTGTCCGTGACATCGACCGGCTTCCATGCGGCGTCGTCGAAATCGGGCGTGCTCCACCCGGGCATCTCCTTGCGAGCGTCATAGGTCTCGCCCATCAGGAAGTCGCCTTCGAGGATCGGGCCGGTGGCTGCGGTCCACGTCTTGTCCGTGAGAATGGTCTCGGAACTGCCGTCGGTGTATTCGATCGTCAGTTGGGCCGAGAACCGCGTGTCCTTGCCGTAGTGGTCGCGGAGGCGTCCCCAGCCGATATGGCCGCTGTACCACCCGTCGGCGAGGATGCCGCCCAGGGTGTTGAAGCCTTTCTTCAGTTGGTTCGTGACATCGAAGGTGTTGTAGTAGACACGGACATCGTAGTCGGTCCAGCCGGGCGCGAAGTAGGCGTCGCCCACCTGCCGGCCGTTGAGATGCAGTTCGTAGTTGCCCAGCGCCGAGGCGTACACCGTCGCTCGCTGGACCGGCTTCTCCACGTTGAACTCTTTGCGGAGGAACTGAGCGGGGGGCAGGAACAGCTCCGCCGGTCCCACGGTCACCTTGCCCCAGGGGCCGATGCCCTCGGCGCCGAGGGCCTCCGCGTTGCGCCATCCCTCCGCGTTGAAGCCCGCGTCGGTCCAGCCGGCGGCTGCGATGTCCGAACTGCGCCATTGCCCGTCCGTGACGATGGTTTCGGGCTTGCCTGTCTTGAAGCGGACCACCAGCATGGCCAGTACGCCCGCGGGGTTCGCGCCGTCGCCCACGTTCTGGGCCTCGATCGCGACCACGTTGGCGCCCTTGCGCACGTGCTTCGCGAGGTCAGCGGTCACGGCTTCCTTGAAGCTGCCGCCGGTGCAGACCTGCTGGCCGTTGAGGAACATCGTGAAGCCGTTGTCCGCCGCGACGGCACAGACCGCAGAGGCCAGGTCGCGGTCTTCGGGAACGGTGAATTCTCTGCGGAAGTACCGCGTCGCCACAGGGGCGGCATTTCTGGCGTTCTCGCCGGGCAGCCAAATCCACTGGGCGCCGGACAGATCGAGCTTGCGCCCGGAGGGGTCGCGATTGCGGGAGGCATCGAACCCGATCCACTGGGCCTTCCACGAGTCCCGGCCGACGAAGCCCATCGTCCAGCAGGCGGGCCTGCTCCAGGCTGAGGGCTTGCCGTTCTTGTCCCAGACCTGCACCTTCCAGTAACAAGCCATGCCGGATGTCAGCGGCGCGCCGGCATAGGGGACCTGGATCGACTGATCCGAGGCGACCTTACCGCTGTCCCACAGATCGCCCGTCTCGCCGGCGAGCTGCTTCGGGTCGCCGGCGACCAGGATTCGGTACGCGGTCTGGACCTGGCCTCGTTGCCCGGACTGAAGCGTCCAGCTCAATCGCGGCTCGACGACGTCGATTCCCAGCGGGTCCACCCGATATTCGCAGCGCAGGTCCCGCGGTTGTATTGCGCCCCCGAAGGGGCTTGCCAACGACGCGGTCGCGGCGAATCCCGCGACGCACGCCATTGCGATCATCGTGCCACGAACGAATCCATACGTCTTCATGGTGCTCGACCTCCTACTGAAAAATGTGGCGAGGACGTGCGGTCCTCAGACCGCAAGATCGAAACGACCTCGCCGCGGACACATGGGCAGGATCGGCCCTCCCGCACGCGGGGGGACGCCTGGGCTAGTTGTTCTGCAACTGCTGGGATAGAGGCTTCGTTTCTTCGGGCGCTCCGCCGTAGATGAATCGCATCTGGCCGACGTTCGGAATCCAGCGAAGCGAGACCAGCCCGTGCAGCAGGCGGAACACCCCGTTCTGATTGCTGTTGACGACCAGCGAGGTCTTCAGACGCTCGGGCCAGGGAAACTCGAAACCGCTCGGCCAGTAGACGAACAAGGCCTTGCCCACCAGGTAATAGCGGGGCACGATGCCGGCCCGCGGCGGCTTCCAGCCTTTGCTGGCGACGGTCGGCTGGCCCCACCATCGGCCGTCCTCGCTGCACGGGCTGTTGTCGCCCAGCACGAAGAACTCGTCCTCGCTGAGCTCGAATGGAGAGTTCTCGACGGCCCGGATCGGCCGCCCGCCATCCCGTCCTGTGTAGTGGACGTCGCGGAATATCGCGACGTGCGAGAGGGCCAGCTTGCCGGCCCCGAAGATCTCGGCGCGAGGCGACGGGGACGAGCCCTTCTCCAGCGAATCACGAGACCGTCCCAGATCGAACGACAGGCTGTTGCCGTCGAAATCGAACAGCAGGCGGTGATCCACGTTGGCGAACTTGACCAGCGTATACGCCCCTGGCTTCGGGGGCGAGGAGACCTCTTTGCTGACCAGGATGGTCTCCTGTCCGTTGTTGACCTTGGCCAGGGCCATGGAGCCGGTCAGGTCCACCCAGGCTTTGTAGTCGATTCCATTCTTGGCCAGCGTGATGCCGACTCGCCCGTCGGAGCTTGCAGGATTCACGTAGAAGCGGACCATCAGGTCGCTGGCCACCGGCACGCGGTTGTTGGTGTACAGATCGTCGTAGGCGTAACTCGCGGCGAAGTTGTTGGCCGACGGGCCGCCGTAGGTCAGCACGCTGGGCTCTCCGGCGGGGCAATCCAACAGCAACCGGGTGGGGTCCTGTTCGTCGATCTTCCACGCCGAGCCGGCCAGGTTGAACGGAGGCTGCCATCGCTGCTCGTTGAAACCCGCGCGCTCGTTCGGATTGACCGGCCGAAAGTCGTTATCATAGATCGGCATCCACAGTTCCTTCTGCACCTGGGGAGGCTTGCGTGCGATGACTTCGTTGATGTAGATGTCGCCGTCAACGATCTCGATGGTCTCCCCGGGCAGCCCGATGAGACGTTTGATGTAGTTCTCCGAGGGGTTGATGGGGTTCTTGAAAACGACGACGTCCCATCGCCTGGGCTCCTGGAACTGGTAGATGCACTTGAGGACGAGGATGCGGTCGCCGTTGGCGACCGGGACCTTGTCTCCGGCGGGTGTGCTGTATCCGCAGCTCGGGCAGCGCGTCTGCTGGCGGATCGATATGGCGCCCGGCGGGATTGTGTCGTCCGCCATGCCGTAGTTCGTCGGGACGAACCCATGATCGTATTGATACCCGCACTGGGGGCAGCGCAGGCGGAAATGCGCCCCCTTGAGAGTGTCGGCCATGCTGCCCGTCGGGATCCGGAAGGCCTCCATGACGAATGCCCGGAACACGAATGCCAGAATGAAGGCGGTGATGAGCCATTCGAAGGTGTTGGCGACTTCAGCCACGCGGTCCTTCTTCTTCACGACGGGTTTGGTTCTGTCGGTCCTGTCCGTTCGATTCTCAGCCATCAGTTCCTGTCCTGTCCGCAGGGGACTGCCTTGCAGGTCTCGGGTGGCGCCGACGGGCTCTCTTGGGTCCGTCTCATCGACAAGGCGTCCGGGCCACGCGATCACAAGAGGGCCATTATGCCGCCGGGGACAGCGACGGTCAACCGTGGAAAAATTTTGCCCGAATGTACTTGCCGCATAGAAGTCTTTATTGTATAGTGGTTTGCAGAAGTTCATCCTTGGTGTTTCCGGTGGCATTAGGCCCGGCAGTTGTGGGATTGCACCGTGGGCTGACCGTCGAGAAGGTGTCCGTCGGCATGGCTCTTTTCTTTTGGTGAGGTAACCTATGGCGACAGTCACGAAGAAAGAACTGATCGATCGCATCGCAGAACACACGCAGGCCAAGCGGGTTTCTGTGAAGCGGATCGTACAGGCTTTTCTGGATGAGATCGTGAAAGAGCTGTGTCTGGATAATCGGTTGGAGTTCAGGGATTTCGGGGTGTTCGAGACCCGGACTCGCGCCTCGCGGACGGCGCAGAACCCCAAGACCCTCGAGCGTGTGGAGGTTCCGACGAAACGTACAGTGAAGTTCAAGATGGGCCGGCTCATGCGAGAGCACCTGACCGCGTCCGCTCGGGCCTCGGCGCAGGCCAAGCCGGGCCTGTGAGAATCTCAGCGACGCCTGTCGGGGTATGGTGTCGGAAGTACGGATGATCCTTCCGGCGAGTCGTTCTATAGGAGCCTCAGAGTATGTTGGAAGGAACGGTCAAATGGTTCAATCCGCGCAAGGGGTACGGATTCATCGGAACCAATGACGGTCGCGACGTGTTCGTGCACTACTCCAGCATTGCCGGAGACGGCTTCAAGACTCTGGAAGAGGGGGATGTGGTCCTGTTCGATATTGCCGAGGGAGAGAAAGGGTTGCGAGCCACCAACGTCGTCCCCAAGCTCCCCTCGGAGAAGCAGCCTTCGCCATAGGGCGCCGGTGATCGGCGTGTCTTGCCGAAAGATCGCCCATTTTACCTCTTGCAGCCGGGACCTCCGGGGTGTATAATCCCGTGCAGCAAGGGGTTATTATGGCCGATGGTGAGTGCCAATCCGGGCTTGATTGCAGCGTCCTGGTGCTCAACAAGCACTACATGGCCATCCGTATTGTCGGTGCGAGACGCGCGTTTTCCCTGTTGTGCCGCGAGCTGGCGGAGGTGGTCTCCTGTGAGCACGACGTATACACCAACTACGACTTCAGGAGCTGGGTCGAGGTAAGCCAGTCGCGGCATCAGTTCGAGCCGGACGCCTACGACTGGGTCTCGACGGTGAACCTGTATGTCGCTGTGCCGCGCATTATCCGTCTGTTGTTCTACGATCGCCTGCCTCGCACGGATGTCAAATTCAACCGTCGCAACATCTTTGCTCGGGACAGGAACCATTGCCAGTATTGCGGCAAGCGTTTCCCCACGACCGAGTTGTCCCTGGATCACGTGATCCCTCGCAGCATGGGCGGCAAGGCGACTTGGGAGAACATCGTCTGTGCCTGCACGGGTTGCAACGTCAAGAAGGGCGGCCGGACCCCCAAGCAGGCCGGCATGGTCCTGATTCAAAAGCCTATCAAGCCCAAGCACAATCCCATGCTCCATATCCACCTGGGCCACCAGCGGTATCGTTCGTGGAGACAATTCCTCGACCACGCCTACTGGTCCGTCGAGTTGAAGTAGTCGCTGCTCGGCGGCGTCCTCGGTTCCTGGTGCAGCATCAAAAACACCCGCTCGCCTCGTGATCGCCGGTTCATGATCCGGATGACTGTCTTGGTGTGGCTGCTGCTGTTCGTATTGATCGGCCTGCCACTGACAGCGACCCTGGCCGGGATCATTCCCAACTGGGCGTATTGGTCGTGCTTCACGGCGTTCTTCACGCTTCTGCTGCCTCTGATCCTCTGGGGCAATGCCCGCCAGAGACGGATACAGATCGAGGACGGGACGTATCGCCGGCCCGGACCGACAGGGCCGGCTTCCATCACCACACCGGGCCTCTGCGCCAGTTTTGGCGGCGGCATCTTCGGCGGGACCGCGTGGATGCTGCCTTTTGCGTGGATCGCAGGGGACTGGGCCTCTATCGGCGCCATTCTCGCCTGTGACGTCCTGCTCCTGCTGACCGTTGCGGCGATCACCCAACGAGATCGAAAACGATACTGGTCCGTCGCGACCTGGATGGTCTGCGTGCTCCTGGCCATGACGCTAACGGTTGTCAACCTCCGCTGGGTGGCCTGGACAAACGCTTACCGTCAGTCCACCTACTATGACCCGATCAACGACGTCAGTTTGACGACGATCAATCTGATCGTCCTCGGCGTCTTCGTCGCGCTGTTCGCCTTGTTCGTGCCACGACACGTCTCCTGCAGGGGCCGAACGTCCCGTGGCGACGAGTAGACCTCGGTTGGATTTCGCCGGGCTCATCTTCTGGACTGCAAGGAGCGATTTTGCCCTTGACTAATCCACCAGGGTGCGGCCTTATGAGTTCATGGCCGTCGAGAACAACCACACGCAGTTTTCATCGCTTTTCAGTCCCGCCGACGTGGTGTGCCAGACCGAGGAGAAGGACCGCGACAAGGTCCTCCGGGATCTGCTGGAGGTATTGGCCCGCCGTCGGGGGATCGGCAGCATTGAGCAGGCGTATCGAGCGGTTCTGGAGCGTGAGACGGATCTGGCGACCCTCGTGGCGCCGGGGCTGGCGATGCCCCATGCCCGCCTGGAGGCGATTGACGGTCTCGTCGTGGGAGTGGCGACCTCGCGCCAGGGGATTGTGTACGATCCCCTCAGGCCGGACAGTCTGGTCAAGCTCGTTGTGCTGACCCTCGCGCCGAAGACCGCGCCGGGCGCATATCTCCAGGCACTCAGCAGTCTCGCCAGAATTTGCCAGGACCCTTCGACGCCCGACGTCGTCGCGAGTCTGCCGACCGCCGAGCAGGTCTGGGCGTTCTTCGACGAGGGCGGCTGATCACGCCACCGGGGCGTAGATCTCCGTCAGGAGTTCTTCCGGCGCCACCTTCGCCGGGTCATTGAGGTACACTTCCCGCGTCGGTCCGGCCACCTTCTTGTGATTCTCCGCGATCCACGCGAAGAGCCTCTTATACGTCACGGCGGACTTCTCGTAGGGACCCTTGTGCGTCACCACGGCCATGTCGCCGCCCGCTAGCTCGTAGCACGTGGTCTCCTCGTCGCCCGTGATCTGCGTGGAAACGGGAATCACGACCTCCACGTCGGCGTTGTGCTGCAGGTTGGCGCGGACGACGTCTTTGGGGGTCTCGTGGCAGATGAACGCGGGCGGCCCGACGATCTGGGCCCCGTGGGCCTCGATGTACTTGCGAACGCCGGCGAGCATCGGACGAATCTGGGCATACGTGCCTCGCTTGCGCATCCCCACCACCAACTGGGGCGTCACGTTCCTGATGACCACGTCGCTCATGGCACGTTCTCCAACAATCCGGTACGGTGAAGACCCGCTGCCGCGATTCGCCGGCATGCCGGTATTGTACCCGGGACGAGCCCCCGCGAAAAGCCTATTTCTCCCACGCTCCACTGCCCTGACGAACGCAGGTCTTATCTTCCGCCCGCGTGAATCCCCGTGAACTGCGTCGCATCGCCATTCTGTGCTCCCTCCAAAGGAGTCTCGGTATTTCGATTGTCGGCTCATCGCCGACGTCGTCCAATCCGCAGTCACGGAGATTGTACTCGATTCGTACGCCCCCGACAAGAGGAAGATGTTGCATGGTACGCACTCTACTACGCCGTCCACCCTACAATAGTAGGCATGATGAGCGTGTCGCGGGCATCCTGCCCGCGATTCGAGGGCGGGACGCCCTCGACACAAGCGTGGCCACCCACCAGACTGACATGGACGGCGTACTACGCGCTGCAATCTACGGTCTCGCAAGAGTTGTCATGCTGAACGAAGTGAAGCATCTGGGCAACGAACGCAGATGTGGCTCGTTCCTTCACGCGGGCGAGGTCCTTCGGCTCTGCCTCAGGACGACAATGTCTCGACCCCACGCAGATTCCTGACTCGCATCACTTGGACGCGTCGACGGGATCGTTCACGAGCAGCGAGTCCTTCGCCTCGGCGGGGATGCTGCCGAGCTTGGGCGGCACGCCGCGAGCCTTGTCTCCGCCATTCCAGGACGTGTAGATGTTGTCGTCGTCCACGCCGCAGAAGGGCCGCTTCTCGAACTCCACGTGGGTATCGAGGAACATCACGTTCTGCCCCTGCCCGTCGTGGCGGAACGTGTTGCCGGCGAGACCTTGTTCAGCCGTGCCGTTGTGGGGGGCGATGTCGGGCAGGAATTTGGAGAAGTCTCTGGCCTTGACGGAGGGTGAGTCCACCCACGGATTGCGGTCGCCTGCGATGGCGAAGCCGGGTGGCGAGGAAACCGTCAGGCCGTGTGGCCCATACAGCATGTGATAGGAGTAGCTGCAATGCTTCGGCGGATTCGGACCAAAATCCCAGAAGTCGATCAACTCCGCCGCTCTATACTGAACGCGGTACGTGTCCGCCTTGAACTCAGTGACTCCCTTCTCTGGCGTGTTCCGCTTGCTGTCTCTGCAAAGGAATGACTCCGGTTTGACCTCGGCGTATTTGA
Source organism: Sedimentisphaerales bacterium (assembly GCA_035342095.1). Classification (GTDB taxonomy): domain Bacteria; phylum Planctomycetota; class Phycisphaerae; order Sedimentisphaerales; family Anaerobacaceae; genus PLanc-01. The sequence continues at coordinate 53,657 of DAOQWL010000002.1, forward strand.
CGAGCAGATACAGGCTCGCGCTGATGCTCACCTGGCCACCGGCCCTGTCGGGCGACAATCCATAGGCACTCTGACGATTCGAGGCCGTCCAATCGGCGATCCGCCCGGTCCACTGGCTGCTCGGCCCTCCGGCTCGCGGCAATTCGTCCTCGTAGTCGTTCGCGTAGATCATCATGGCCTTGCCGATGCCGGCGAGGTGTGTGCCGCAGGTCATGCGAAAGGCCCGGCTTCTTGTTCTTGGCAGGGCCGGGAGTATGACGAGGAGAAAGAGGAGAATCTGTGCAGCGGGAGCCAAGACACCCGCACACGCGAATCCTTTGCCCGTCAGTCGCCCTCCGCTCAGAGCGATTCGGACGAGGGCGACGATACCCAGTAGTCCGGCAGTCAGCGAGGTTCCCCCCAGAAACCACGTGTACGCGTTCTGCAGGGGACGTGGTACGCCCCTCCACGCCACGCCGATCAGCCCTGGCAGAAACAACAGACTCACAGCCGCCAAAGCACCGCCCATCACAGCCAGTCTGCTGGTTCGCACGAGTACCGGCTGACTACGAGCCTGCGTGAGGCGTTCCATCCGTATGTTGAGGGGTACTCCCTGAGTCTTGCCCGGTTCTCCATTACCGTGTTCCGTCGTGTCCATGGCTCTCTCCCTTATGTTGTCTCGTTGCTCCGCCGGGCGTCGTATCCGCCTTCCGTCAGACGTCCTTGTCATGATAATGAAAATACGCCGATATGATACCACTGGTTCAGGGGATTGTCAGCGGTCCAAGGACTTGGTAGCACGGGCATCTTGCCCGTGAGTACCATGGGCGTCCCGCCCATGTGGATCTGGGAGATTCACGGGCAGGATGCCCGTGCTACTCACGGCCGGGACGGCCGTGCTACGAAGCGCCTTACGGTCCCGGATCAAGTCCGGGGCAGGCCCCCCCTGCAAGAGCAGGGGGCTCTATGAACGGGACTCTGCCGGCGGGTCGTTGGGGAGCAGATCGGGTCGCCAGGTTTTGGTTCGCTCCATCGCCTGCTGGCGTCGCCATTGGGCGATCTTGGCGTGGTCGCCGGAGAGGAGGATCTCGGGGACTTTCATGTCGCGGAAGACCTCGGGACGCGTGTAGTGCGGGTATTCGAGCAGGCCGTCGCTGAAGGAGTCGTCCTGGGCGGATTGCTCGTCGCCGAGGGCGCCGGGCAGCAGGCGAACGACTGCGTCTACCAGGACCATGGCGGGCAGCTCGCCTCCGTTGAGGATGTAGTCGCCGATGGAGATCTGCTCGGCGTTCAGGCCGAGCCGGATTCGCTCGTCGAAGCCCTCGTACCGGCCTGCGATCAGGATCAGACGCTCTTCGCGAGCCAGTTCCTGGGCTTTTGCCTGGCGGAAGGGCTCGCCCTGTGGGGTCAGCATGATGACCCGACCTCGGGTCGGGGCGAGTTTCTCGACGTGCTCGAAACAGGCGAAGAGCGGCGCGCACATCATCACCATGCCAGCGCCGCCGCCATAGGGCCGGTCGTCGACCTTGCGGTAGTTGTCGCTGGCGAAGTCGCGGATGTTCGTAGTCGAGATCGAGACGAGCCCCTGTTCCTGGGCTCGCTTGAGGATCGAGTAGCGAAGCGGAGACTCGAACATCTCCGGAAACAGCGTGAGGATGTCAATTCGCATATTTCACCACAGAGGCACGGAGGACCCAGAGAACCACAGGCGACTATAACGAAAGAAACGTAGGAAAGGAGCCTTCAATTGCTGCCTTTCCTACGTCTGTCGTTCTCAGTGCTCTGCGATGCCCGAGTATGTTACGTTATGAAGCGGCCGGTGGCTCTGCGGCCTTGGCGGCTTCTGCTGCTGCGGCGGCGGCTGCCTCTTCGGCGGCCTTCTTCTTCTCGGCGAGGACCCGCTCCGTCTGCGTGAACAGCTTGCCCTTGGCGTGGGCCAGTTTCCGGGCCTGGGCCTGGCGAGCGGCCTTGTCCTTCGCGTACTTGTGCTGGATCCCGTTGCGAAGCAGGATCTCGGAAACGGTATCGCTGGGGACGGCGCCTTGGCCGAGCCAGAACTCGATGCGCTCGCGATTCAGCACGAGCTGCTTGGTCGTGTCCTTCTCGAGCGGGTCGTAGTGTCCGAGCTTCTCGATGATCTTGCCGTCGCGAGGCGTGCGGGAATCCACCGCGTTGAGACGGAAGAAGGGACGATGCCGACGGCCCATGCGGGTGAGTCTGAGTTTTACTGCCATGTCTGACCTTTCTGTTCTTGGAGTGCTGGAAAATGAAGGATTGGGCCTATATTCTTCAAGGAAATCTCATTTTCCAGCAACTCATCTATATAGAATAATTTCCGAGACCGGTTCGTAGTGACGCCGTAAGGCGTTATCTTCCGTACTGGGGAAGAGATGCCCTTGCGGGCACACTACAAACTAATCACGAAACACGTTTACAAACCAAAGCATACCCGTTCATGAAAATCGCGAAGTTCGCGGGATCGACGCGGGCGTCCAGAGCGATCCTCTCGATCTGTTCGTCCGAGAGCCGGTCGGCGCTCTGCTTCTCGGCGGGCGTCATAATGGCCACGGCCCGCCGCAATTCCACCAGCTCATCGCAGGTGGGCGCCGCCAGCATGGCCAGCTCGCTGGTTCCTCGCGTGTCCTGGAACCGGTCGCGAATCTGGTTGCCGTACTGGTCATCGCAGAATCGAGCGACCTCTTCGAGGTACTGCTCGACGGAAATCCTGGTCTTTTCACTCCGCGTCGTCATTTCTTCTTCTTGATCTTCCCGTGACGTTTGATGACGCGTTTTCTCGCGGACCGCTGCTTGATCTTGCGGCCGTGCATCATGGCGTTGTTCATGGCCTCCATGTTGAAGCCGCCGGAGAAGAGGGCCTTGAGCCCGCCGAAGCTGCCGCCGGTGATGGCCTTCATCATGTCCCGGCTTCGCTTGAACGTCTTGACCAGGGTCGAGACGTCGTTGGCCTCCATGCCGCAACCGGCCGCGATGCGACGACGGCGCGATCCGTCGATCAGGTCGGGATCGCGACGCTCCGCCTGGGTCATCGAGTAAACGATGGCCTCCATCTGTTTGAGTTCCTGGCCGTCGAGGTCCACGTCGGGGATCTGGCCGCCGATGCCGGGCAGGAGCTTGAGCATGTCCTTGATGCCGCCCATCTTCTTGACCGTCTGCATCTGCTTGAGGAAGTCGTCGAAGCCGAAGCTGCCCTTGGCCATCTTCTTCTGCATCTTCTCGGCTTCTTCTTTGTCGAATTCCTGCTGGGCCTTCTCGACGAGGGTGACCACGTCGCCCATGCCCAGGATCCGCGAGGCCATGCGGTCGGGGTGGAACTCCTCGATCTTGTCGAGCTTCTCGCCGACCCCGATGAACTTGATGGGCTTTCCGGTGACGGCCTTGACGCTCAGGGCGGCGCCGCCTCGGGCGTCGCCGTCGAGCTTGGTGAGGATGACGCCGTCGAGTTCGAGCCGGGCATTGAATTCCTTGGCGGAGTTGACGGCGTCTTGGCCGGTCATGGAGTCGCAGACCAGGTAGATCTGGTGCGGCGTGACCGCCTTGGCGACGTCGGCCGCCTGGGTCATCATCTCCTCATCGACGTGCAGCCGGCCGGCGGTGTCGATCACGACCACGTCCCGGCCGTTCTCCTTGGCGTTTCGTACGCCGTCTCGGGCGACCTTGACCGCGTCCTTGGTGGTCTCGTCCGTGTAGACGGGAACGCCGAGCTGCTCGCCGAGGATGCGAAGCTGCTCGATGGCCGCGGGTCGCTGGAGGTCGTCCGCGACCAGCAGGGGGTTGCGACCCTTTGCGACGAGGTACTTGCCCAGCTTGGCGGCGGTCGTCGTTTTGCCGCAGCCTTGGAGGCCTGCCAGCATGATGATCGTCGGTCCCGGCGAGACGAAGTAAATTCGCGTATCCACCGGGCCCATGAGTCGGATCAGCTCGTCGTGGACGATCTTGATCATCATCTGGCCGGGATGGAGGCTCTTGATGACCTCGGCGCCGAGTGCCTTGTCGCGGACGTCCTTGCAGAACTGCTTGACGACGTTGTAGTTCACGTCGGCCTCGAGCAGCGCCTTGCGGACGTCGTTCATGGCGTCGGAGACGTTGGCCTCGGTAATCCGCCCCCGGCCGGAAAGCGACCGGAAGACCGAACTGAATTTTTCAGTCAAAGACTCGAACACGGGAATCCTCACCGTTTCCCACGGGCTTAGTCGGATAATCCGCATGGATTAGGCGACGGCGCACCTACAGACAGGCTATTATAGAGGCGCGCGTCCAACTCTGCAAGCCCCAAGCGAACGAAACTTCCGGGAGGGTTGGTGTCGGGCCAAAAAGAAAAGAGCTGCCACCCGGAGGCGGCAGCTCTTCATGAACGGTAAGGAGCGGTAATATCAGACCGCTCTGCGTCTGCGGAGCCAGCCGACCAGGCCGGTGCCGAGCGTGCCGAGCAGAATCGCGCCGGGGGCCGGCACAGCGGGTGTGCCAGCGGCTGCGATGCCGAACTCGCCGACGGCGAAATCAACCGCGGACGTGAGGGTGATGCTCGTCAGGGCGCTGCCGTCGGTGCTGTAGAATCCGAAGTATGCAGCACCGCCGTTGCCGTCGACATCCTGCATGATGAAGGTCCCGTCCTGCGCCGTGGCGGTGAAGCTGTACACGTTCATTGGGTTCGGCTCAGCATAGAAGTAGAATGCGCCGGTGTTGTCGGGCAGCGTCAGAGTCAATGTGTAGGCGCCGTTCGAGTAGTAGATGTCGCCTGTGTAACCATGGCTCCAGGTCGCCCAACCGTCGGTGGCGGTGTAGGTCTGTACCTCTGTGCTGAATCCCAGGGTCCCGCCCAGGGGCGAAGGCAACGAGGTTATGTTGATGTAGTCCGCGAGTCCGTCGCTGGGAAACGCGGTCATGGTGTAGCCGCCGAGCGTAGCGGCGGGCACGTCTGTGCCGCCTGCAACGCCTGTGATGGCGGCCGGGGCGGCGGTTACGCTTGCCAGAAGGACCAGAACTGCTGCTGTTGCCACGTGCTTCATCATTTCTCCTCTTATGGGTACAGGTTGAATCAGGTTCGTCTGCCTTCAGGGGTCTACGTACACAGTCTGCACCCACCACATGTACGGACCCACAGCGTGGCCTGAATACAGGCCGATAGAATCACAGATGACAACGGGGGGATCAGACAAGACGTGTCTTCTACCACCACCCACCCACGAGATCGCATGATACCAGATTCACGATCCGCTGTCAAGGGATTGTGCAGAGGATTTCAGACAAACAAGCCGTCTGGGACCATTGGCAAGTCACTCGCCTGTCCCTGGCGATCCGCCGGGCTCTTTGCTCGGCAGCCAGAGGTTGGAGTCGCCGAAGTCGCTCGGATCGGCGGTGCTCGGGTCAATGACCGTCAGGGAGTAGCCGGTTCCGTCGGTGATCTTGTACCAGTCGTCTTCGTAGCGGAAACTGTGGATGACCTTGCCAAGGGCGTCCTGGAGTTCGATCCGCTCTCCGGCGTTGCTGAGACTGCCGGCGTACTGCCCGGCCACCGGCAGGCCGGAGGAGTATCTGGCCTCGAACGCCGCGACGTCCTTGACCACCAGACAGTAGCCACCGGGGGCCACCTCGACGCTTGGGAAAGCGAACTCGATGCCGTTGGTGAAGCGGACCCTGCTCAAGTTGATGGTCTCCTCGCTGACGTTGGTCAGCTCGATGAACTCCGTGTTCGGATCGTCAGGATTGCCTGTGTCGGACGGATGATACATGATCTCGCTGATCCTAAGACTTTCGGCCACCGGGCCCACTGCGAAGACGGTCTCGTGCAGGGCGCTCCAGACGGCGCCGCTGAGCACGCGGGCCTTGATCTGGACCGTGGCATTCAAGGTCAATGGGTCGGTGTAGCGGATTGCAGTCAGCGAGGTTCCGCCCGGTGTGACGCTATCCCCGGTATCCCCGGAGGTGGCCGTCAACTCGACCGAGATCAGGAAGTCCGAGCCCGAGGTCGATTCGTTCAGGCCGTGGATGGCCAGGATATTGCCGCCTGTCTTCAGTTTGTCGATGTGCTCGGAGATGGAGAACATCTGCAGAATCTCCGCTTCGCTGTCGGGATGGGAGGCACTGGCCTTCGAGTTCCAGGCGGGTTCGCCTGTGAAGTTGGCGCGGGCCACCTCGGCGCCGTTGAGATAGGCGACGAAGCCGTCGTCGTACCGCACGCTGAGCGACAGGCTCGATGTCTTCTGCAGGTCGTCGTCCGCGAGCGAGAAAGGAATCCGGATATAGCAACTGGTGTTCTTGCTGTACATGGGGGCTTGGACGTTGATTGTGAAGAAGTCCTCGTAGCCGAAGCTTCGTTCGTAGCCGACGCCGCCGGCGCCGGTCAGCCAGGCGGAATCGTCGAAATCGGTGCCGCCGCGCCAGGCGTTGTCGAGGGCGGCGGTGGGGATGGTCACCCGTTTGGCCGCGTTCTCGGCCACCAGCGTCAGGTCGGTGGATGTCCCCTCACTGCCGGGGACGCGGGGATCGGAGCCGTCGAGCGTGTACCAGATCGCGCCGCTGGCGGATTTCGCCATGATCAGGGACGCGCCGGTGACGGCGTACCCGCCATGCCGATCCACACCGTCGATCTGGAAGATCGGCGCCTCGATGGAGGGATACCATCCCCTGCTCTGCAACTGTCTCAGAACGGTCTGCGTGCGTCCGGAGAAGTACTGGTTCACCAGGCGGTTCACCTCGGTCTGCCAGTCCTCGCGGGTGTACGGCTTCGACGGTCGGGGCTCGTCGCCCCAGCGGGCGGACTCCCCGACGATGGCGCCGCGGATCTCGTCGGCCCGCGCCAGGTAGCGATTCGTCGTCCGTTCCTTTGTCAGGGCGCCGTCGTTGTAGAATTGCTCGTAGATGCGGTCTGCCAGCAATATGCGGAAATCGGCGTTCGCGGCAAGGCGGTCCATCAGGTAGTGCGGATTCACCACACCCACCACGTTCACACGATTGATCGAAGGGTCCTCCAGGGCCCATTCAGTGTCCCAGGGCACGAGGGTGAACGGGCTTGCGGGGTCCCCGTGGCGGATCGCATAGAAGTTGCGCGGGGTGTACGAATCGCCCAGAAACACCGGCGCGTCCCGGCTGCCCGTGTAGTAGATCATCAGCATGTAGTCGATCATCGTCGGGATGTCGATGTATGCCTGGACGGCTTCGTAGCCTTGCGTGGAGGTTACGTCCTTGTCCGCCGCCGCAAAGAGGGCGGTCCACGCCGTGCGGACCCGCTCGTCTCCCGCAACGATGTCCATGGTGGTGCTGGCCCCGTAGCCGCTCGGGGCCTCCAGGATCTCGTAGTCGTCCTCATCCCCTCCGAGATGATCGGCCGCGAAGCTGGCGTTGGGCCTCTCGGTCATGATGTACAGGCCCCAGTACAGGCCGTTGATGTAGACCTGGATGGGCCTGCCATAAGGGGTCAGACGTCCCATGTCCCGCACGGTGTCCCGTGCGAAGGCGTCGCGGAGATAGTCGGCGCGTTGGGCCATGCCTCCGCTGTCGCCCGACCACGAGTAGTTCCAGATCGAACGCAGCGCCAGACTGTTGAAGCTCGTGACGTCTGTGTCGGGGAAGAGCGGGAACTCGAGTCGGGACAGGCCGTATTGGGCCCGGAAGTTGACGCGGAAGGCGTTCTTGGGATTGCCGCTGCGGCTGTAAGGTCCGCCGTGGATGCGCAGTCCGGCGTTGACGCCGAAATGCTCCCCGGTGGAGGGGTCGATCCACTCGATGGAGGCAGCCCGCTCCGATGCGTCGCCTGTTGCGCCGGGACTGGCGTAAATGCCGCCGCTCTCGAAGAACTCCGAGTTGGGGATCACGATGGAGACCGAGGGCGTCGATTTCAGGTCATCCAGGATCTCATCGCGGTAGGCGGCGTCCTCGACCACCCGCTGGTCCATGGCGTAATCGGCGGTCCGTCCGCCCCACGAGGTGGGGAACCCCGCCGGGGCGCTGCTCTGGCGGATCACCTGGTTTAGGAAGATGTAGCTGTGCGTCACGGTGGCCGAAGAGAGCCAGCCCGTCTTCACCGCGGCGGCCCGCACGCACGTCGTCGTGAAGATCGTGATCGGACCGGTGTACTGCGTTCCCAGCAGGCCGCGGGAGCCCGCGTCGAGGGGTCTCTTGCCGTCCAGGGTGTAGTAGATGATCGCGCCCTCGGTGGCGGTCGTCAGTTCCAGCGTGAACGGTCCGTCCTGGAATCCTCGCGGCTGGGAGAACTGCGGCTGAGCGACGACCTTCAGGACGATGCCGATGTTGGACTCGCTGGGCGTGGGCAGGGCCATGCGGATCAGGACGTCGCCCCCGTCGGGGTTGCGCCCATATGAGAAATCGGAGATCTGCGGCCCGAAAGAGATGCTGTCCAGGAGCGTTCTCCCGTCCGAGTCGAACAGGGCGACCTCGTCGCCGTCGGCGCCCAGGCCGAAATCCGCGTGCAGTCCGGGATCGCCCGTGTCGCCGTCCGCCCAGATCAGCAGGAACCCCTGGGCCGGGATCGTCGTCAGCGCGGGGTCGCCCGTCGGAATCTGCCACTTGCGAGGCTCCGACTGGTCGTCCGTCAGGTACAGACCGCCTGCGTCGATGGGCGCGTCCGTTGTGTTATACAACTCGATCCAGTCATCGTATTCGCCCTGTGGGTCCGCGTAGGAGGTGACGTTGGACGCCATGACCTCGTTGACGACTACCGGACTGCCCGCCAGGGTGGCTCCCGCGATGCTGAACAGACAGACGCAGGCGACGAGAGATGCCCACAGGAGAATTGAGTTCCTTCGCCTTCCGAAATGCATTGCTTTTCCTCACTCCAGCATGAAGACAAGATGCGGCCACCGCGACGGCAGATCTGACGCACTATCGATGCCCCTATTCTAACAGAAGACAGGGGCAAGGCAAACATTATCCTCGCTCCATCGACAGGGAGCGCATTGTCGATCTGCCGCTCGGTAAACGCAAAAGGGCGGTTCTGTGCTCCATTCCCGATTCCACTCGCGAGGGCACGCTATTGCGCCGAGCGGTGACGACCGAGCCAGTCGGTCACCCACCGCTCGGCCTGGTCCTTCGTTGCGACGTCGTTTTCGAGCTGGGCGACGTAGAGTTCCTCTGCCAGTTGGCCGAGGGCAGGTCCCGACACGGCGCCCAGACGCATCAGGTCGTGGCCGTTCAAGAGGGGCTTGGGCTTGACCTCGACGTCGCCCAAATCGCGGATTCGCCTTTGCAGCGCGGCCAGGCGGGCCAGACCGTCCTGCGAGGCCGAGACTTTTTGGATGGCCCGCTCCAGCTCGTACAGGTCGCGGAAGGCGGGCTCGGCCAGGAACTTCTTCAGTTGAGCCAGCGACATTGCGGAATCGAGCAATCCGCCCCGATGCGCGAGCAGAAACTCGATGCGCTGGGTCTGTTTGTTGCTGAGCTTGAGGGGCTCGCACTTGGACATGGCGAAATCCGTCGGATGACCCACGAAGAACGCGGCCAAGGCCAGCGGGAAATCGACGTTTCGGCGCAATCGTCTGAGCACCGGGACAGTCTGGCGGGCCTCGTCGCCTGCGAAGCCCGGGAAGACCGCGTCCGCCAATCCCGTTTCGATCAGCATCGCAGCCCCGGCGGCACGATTCGGGTGGACGAGCGTTTCCTCCAGTTCGATTGCGATCCGCTCGCCGCTGATTCTCGCGATCTTCGCTGCGTTGCGACCGATGGCGGCGTAGGTCCCGGGCTCGATGGCGAAGCCCAGCCGTGTCGAGAATCGCACGGCGCGGAGCATGCGGAGGTAGTCCTCGCCGAACCGCTCCTCCGGATTGCCGATGGTCCGGACGATCCGCCTCTGGAGATCGGCCCGACCCTCGACGTAATCGATCACCTGCTCGGTGCGCGGGTCGTAGAACATGCCGTTGATGGTGAAGTCCCGCCGGCTGGCGTCCTGGGCGGCGGTGGTGAATCGGACCTCCGTCGGGTGCCGGCCGTCTTCGTATCCCGCCTCGGAGCGGAACGTCGCGACCTCCACCTGTTGCTTGCGGATCAGGACGATGACGACGCCGAACTTGGCGCCGATCTTGAGCGTGCGAGGGAACAGACGCATGACCTCCGTGGGCTGGGCGTCGGTCGCCACGTCGTAGTCTTTGGCCGTTCGGCCGAGCAGCATGTCACGAACGCAGCCGCCCGCCAGCAGGGCCTGGAAGCCGTGCTCCTGCAGCTTGTGGATGATCTCAATGGCCGCTTGCTGGTTGCTCATCGGCTCGTGCCTGCAACAGGACGACGGACATCGTGCCCCATTCCCTTCTGTCCACCGCGTGGAAGGGCCCGTAGTCGTCGAGCGGGGGACAGTCGCGACGAGTCCGAACGATTACCACGCCTTTGGGGACCACCTGGTTCTGGAGGATCCTGAGCAGATCGGCCAGCGTCGAGCCTTCGCCCACGTCCTGCGTCACAGTATACGGCGGATCGACGAATACCAGGTCGTACCGTTCGCCTTTGGGCCCGAGCGGCGCCCCGACTCGAAAGGCGCTGTCGCGGACCACGCGGGCGCGGTCCCCGAAGGCGGCCTTCGCGATGTTCTTCTCCAGGACCGCGAGGATCTCGGCGCTCTTCTCGACGAAGGTCACGGAGGCTGCGCCCCGGCTGATCGCCTCCAGCCCGAGCGAGCCGACGCCGCAGAACAGATCCGCGACCCGGGCGCCCGCCAGCAGGTCGTAGTTGTGCAGGACCATGAACAGCGACTCTTTCACGCGGTCGGTGATCGGGCGCGTCTCCCGCGTATCGGGAGTGAACAGGTGCATTCCTCGCTTCGTGCCCGCGATGATCCGCATAGTCTTACTTGGCCCAGTAATCGACGACCATCACCTGCTCCAGAGAGGATCCGAGCATCGCGCCGAACTCGACGTGGGCCGGGTGCTTCGCGTAGGCGTCGCGGTCGGCCTCGCTGCGGAAGGTGACGACGAAGCAGTGCGTGAAGCCCTTCTGAAGGTTCTCGGTGCTGACGTCGGTGCCCCATTCGAAGCCATAGATCTCGTGGATCTTGCTCGGCAGGGCGCTGAAGGCATTCTCGATCTTGCGGATGTCCTCGGCGCTGGTGCCTTCCTTGAACTGGAACAGGACGACGTGCCGCAGCAGCCGGGCGGGGGCCTTGGCCTCGACAACCTGCGCGTGCGTCGAGACCTCGGGTTTGCTGTTGACTCGCTCGGTCTCCTCGACGTAGATGCAGCCGCCCAACAGAACCGACAGCACAGCCAAACAAACCAGATTCCGGATCATTCCTATGTACCTCCAAAGGCGCGTTTCAACTCTTCTTCAACAGAGCCAAGTGGATTGTATCCCGACGCTGAGGCATCGTCCAAGGAAAACCGGGCTACCTATGGTCGTCGCTTCGTGTGCCCGCCTTTCGCTTTGCCTTTTCAGCCGCCGGCAGCTACAATAGGATGTGAGAATCAGGGATACTCAACATGGAGAGCCATATGAGCATCGACGAACTCGTGGCTGAGGTCAAGAAACTGAGTCTGGAAGATCGAGCTTCGCTCGCGAAGTGGGTCGTCGAGAGTCTCGATGAGCTTTCGGAGTCGGAGATCGAAGCTCTATGGGCCAAGGAAGCGGAACGCCGCCTGGATGAACTGGAGCAAGGGCTCGTGCCCGAAATCCCGGCCGAGGATGTGCTGCGCCGCGCCAGGGTCGCCATCTCGTGAAACCCATCACTTTTCATTCTGACGCCGTAGGCCGAACGAAGAGCAACGACTGTCCGTCGCCAGTCATTGAGGATTAGCCGGCAATAGTCGGATAATCCGCCAGTCTTGGCCGGAATCGACCAGCAAGTCCCTGGATTCCTCCCCTTTCCGCCTGTTCCCCCGTTTCGAACTTATCGCACACCCTGTATCTGCCGATAACACACCCAGCAGCGAGCTGATACACCCTGGACGATGTTTCGCGAAATCCGTTTTGTCATCGGCCGCGAAAGGAGAAGCCATGGTCCGTCAAGGTTCTCAAGTGTCCGAATCGCCCGTGTTCGACGACAACGTCCTCAAACAGATGTACGTCGAATTTGATGTGCCGTGCGACGGCCTCGTCAGTGACCCCGCCAAGTTGCTGTCGTTCGCCGACGACTACGCCGAAAGAACAGGCCAGCAGGTCGAACCCGCCCAGCTTTCTCACCGCCTGCTCACCCTCCGCAAAGTCGGCGAAGCCAAAGGCGGCCTCCCGAAACTGAGGCGGAAATACAATGGGAGGAAGTGATGTCTGAAAGAGCAATACCTTCGACTGTCGAAAGCCTTGAGTGGATGCATGGCGGTGTGATCGGGCGCGGCATGTCCACGGTACAGTGGCAGCGTGTTTGATACTCCTTGGGTGGATGCACAGGGGAAGACCATGTATATCTGCTACGGTGATGAGAGCGGTCACTGCGGGAAGAAGCTGAATCCAAAGCAGCCTGTCCAGGTCATGTGCGGAGTCCTGAACGATCTGACAAAGCTCTCGAAAACGCAACGGGAACACGCGGAGATCCTCTCGATTCTCAATGGGTACGGGATACCGCTTGCGGAATTGAAGGGAAGTGAGGCGTATCGGGGGCGTGGTGCGTGGGAAAAAGTGCCTGCCGACAGGCGTGACCGTTTATACGAGTCAATTCTGGGTTGGGCCGCCGAACGTGCATGTAAGTTCATTGTATGCCCAATCGACTCGGTTGCTTTCTTTGGCGCAAAGGACCGTGGGTGCGCCGACTCGGAGCGTTTCCGTTTCCCTTATGAAGCCTCGGCGATGAACATCCTTCTGGCTCTTCAGCGATACCAGCAGCCCAAGAGGAACAACAAGGGCCGGACTATCGTGATCTTCGATGAGCAGCCTGGTCACGATACGCACCTCTTGGAGCTGTCATCTGGAGACTTGGCGTTCACAGATAGCTACACGGGGTACGACGCGGAATCCAAGTCGAAATCAAAGCCGGATCGATTTGACCAAATAGTGGATGTGCCTCATTTCTCCAAGTCGCATTTGGCAGTCCTGATCCAGATTGCAGACTGGGCGGCGTTCGTTGTCAACAGGTATCTCCTTCTCACCGTGTATGAACAGGCGGAGACTTATCCTGGCGAACTCGTGAAGATCGAAGCTTGGCATAAGCAGGTTCGTGAGGCCCTTGTCCTTCATACAGCAATCGACCCTCCAGGCCAGGACGGTCTCCCTGCATATTTCAGGTCCATGCGTCCGAGTGGGTGGACTGCCAGGAAATGGACCGTATGATGTACTCCATCGCCAAGGTTTGGCGAAACCATACGCTTCACGCCATAGTGACAGATGTACACGGACACAGGCAGCGAGTGGGGTCCCACGGACAAGAGGCTTGGATTCCCGCCTTCGCGGGAATGGTAATTCCCAAATCCGTGTGAATCCGTGTTTGGAGTCCTCTGTGTCCTCGGTGCTCTCTGTGGCAGATCCAGCAGTGACTACTTCGTCGGCGTCAGGACTGCTGTGAAGCCGCCGTAGGGGAGTAGGCGGACCTCCAGATGGTCCTGGGCTGTCACGGCTTCCGAATCGGTCTCGAATTCTCTGGGCGTCTTGCCGTCGGCGATCAGGGTCACTGTGTAGTGAGTGTCGTCCAGGAAGGAGAGCGTTACGTCCACGTCCCGTCCGGCGTCCTGACCGTTGATGCCGGCTACGTACCAGGTCTTCCCGCTCTTGCGGGCCAGGACGACGTACTCGCCCGGCTCGCCCGCCAGGAACTTCGTGTCGTCCCAGGCGACCGGGACCGCCTTGAGGAAGTTCTTCGGGGCATCGGGCAGATCGAGGTATTCCTTCGGTCCGCCGGCGAAGTGGAGCCAGCCAGACTCGAAGATCACCGGCAAAGCCAGCTCGTGACAGTACGTTGTCAAGTGGCGGTAGACGTTGTCCTGGAACATGACCGGCGTGTAGTCCATCGGGCCGACGACGTTCCGCGTGAAGGGCAGGATCACGTTGTGAATGGGGGCCTCGGTGGTGAACTTCTCGTCGAAGCTGTAGCACTCTTCGCCTCGCACGGCCTCCATGCTCATCAGGTGCGGATAGGTCCGCGACCAGCCGCGAGGCAGGGTGCAGCCGTGGAAATTAACCATGATCCCGGCGTCGGCCGCGTCCAGCAGGATGTCGTGATAGAGCTGGATGATGTTCTGCTTGTCGCTCTGGAAGAAATCGACCTTGACGCCCTTGATGCCCCATCTCTTGAGCGTCTGGAACTCCTCGCGTCGGATCTCTCGGTGGGTCATCAGGCCGCGGGGCTTCTCGGAGACATAGTTGTGCGGGCCGCCGGAGTTGTACCACAACAGCAGGCCTACGCCCTTGCTGTTGGCGTAGGCGATCAGGTCGTGGATCGTGCCGTTCTTCATCCGGTCCCAGTTGGCGTCGACGAGCGAGTACTCCCAGCCCATTTCGGCGGCCAGATCGACCCAGGCCTTGAGTTTGGTGCAGTCCTGGGGACTGTCGTGGTCGAACAGCCAGCTCCAGGAGGCCCGTCCCGGCTGGATCCAGCTCGTGTCCTTCACAATGGACGGCGGGCATACGTCCGTGACGAGCGTCGATTCGACAATATCAGCCAGCGAGTCGCCGACAACGATCACCCTCCAGGGCGTCGCCCAGGGCAGGGTCCAGGAGGGTTCCACAGCCCCGGTCCCGTCGCCGTCGCCCGGCTCGGGGAATCGAATCCGATACACTCCCTGCGGCGCGTTCTGTTCCAAGCGGCATCCACAGTAGGATCCATCCAGTCCTGCGTCGGTCACCAGTCCCCACCGGCTGCGGTCGGCGTTGCAGAAGAGCACAGGGAACGCCCAGCCTGCTTCGCTGCTGGAAGGCGTGCCGACGGGTGCGCCGTTGACGTAATAGGTCTCGTACGCCGGCGTGTATTTGCTGGGTTTGTCATAGGGGTGAGCCCAGACCTTGCCGCCTTCGGGCAGACGGAATCCGGTAGTCTCACTGACCACGACGCGTTTTTCATTGCTGTTCTCGGGGAACCGATAGCGAAACGCCACGCCATCGTTCTGTGCCCGAACGATCAACTCGACGTTGCCGCCGCGGGGACTGCCGAAGACCAGCGTGTGTTCCATGGCCCCATAGGAACAGGTCCTGCGCTTGCCATGTGGCGCCTGAAACATCTGATACGAACTGACCAGGCCCCCGTTCGCTATGAACCCGACGGCATCCACGAAGTCTTCATCCTGGCGGCGGATGCCGAGCGGCGACAACGGCAGCACGACCGCGCCGTCGTACTTGACTTCGTAGTATAGTCGTATCTTGCCTGCGGGATAGTCCGCTGTTTGACCGGGATCGATCAGCCTGACCACGACCGCGACACGCCCGTCCGGCGACTTGACCTCGATGGCGGGCTGGGCAAAGACTGTTTGCGCCATCCCGAGAGCCAGAAGAACGACCGCGACTGCGACTGCCTTGCTTGTGCCATTCGATATCATCTCATGCCTCCTTGAGCATCGATTCGCCGGGCTGCCCGCACGGGCGGGCGTCTTGACACACAGGATACGCGACATGCGGCCCGGTTTCAACCGGATCCCATCGGTTGGCGTGCACAGGCGACGTCGATACGCTGGGCACATGACTGGCACAGCGAATCATCGCAGCGGGCGGGTACGGTCTTCCGAACCCCGGCGATTCACTCTGGCTCTCGCGTTCCGCGTCCTACTTCAGCAGCGCCGCGACCCTGTTGGGGTCCACGTCGGCCACGGCTTGCATGGCCTGGTTCACATCGTCGGGCGTTTGCGTCTCCATGCGTGCCGCAAGGTCGCTGGCGGCGGCCAGGTCGATGTCGGTATCCGTGGGGCCGGATTCCGCTGCAGGCCCGTCCTGGGTGAACGCTTCGATCATCTGGACATGGGTGGCCTGGATGTCGACGAAGCCTCCTTCCATCATGGCCTGCCTGACGAAGTTGCTCGACAGTTCCAGGGCTCCCTTCATGCCGGCGCGTTTGCCCTGCGGCTCGGTGGAGCGACCCTTTGTCGATGGACTGCTCGATGCGTGTGTGACGGGGCGCATGCCGCCTGCGCAGGCTGCGCCTTCCGCGCTCTGGATCGGATTCATGATCTTGCCTCCGTTGGCGTAGGTCGTGCTTCCTCAAGACTCAGGGGCTGCCGGAAACGCCCCTGTTTCCCAAAGTATAGAAAAACCATCGGCTCCTGCCAATCAGATAGTTGCCCCGGGGAAATTCCCTATGCCGGGAAAGCCGCCCCCCGGGGGGGGGGGGGCCTTGGCACGGCCTCTTGTAATCCCGTTCGTCGGCTATATAATCAAGGTTTACTCTGGACCTATGGAGGCAATTTAGGTATGGCAAAACTGACGAAGTTGGACGACATCGTATCGCTGTGCAAGCGGCGCGGGTTCATTTTTCAGTCGAGCGAGATCTACGGCGGGCTGGCGAGTTGCTACGACTACGGCCCCCTGGGCGTCGAGCTCAAGAACAACGTCAAGCGGGCTTGGTGGAAGAGCGTCGTCCAGATGCGGGACGATGTCGTCGGTCTCGATTGCAGCATCCTGATGCACCCGTTGGTGTGGAAGGCTTCCGGCCACGCGGACAAGTTTGCGGACCTCGTCTCGGTGTGCAAGAAGTGTAACACGCGGACTCGCGTGGACCATCTCAAAGACAAGGAGGCCAACGGCAAGCAGGCCGACGAGCACACGGAGCACGCGGCGATCGAAGCCGGGCAGCCGCACGATCTGAGCCGCAAGGTCTGCCCGAGCTGTGGGACGGTCGGCCAGTTCACCGAACCGATGCCCTTCAAGCTCATGTTCGAGACTCAGATGGGCGCCAATGTCGACGATTCGATGGTCCTGTACCTCCGGCCGGAGACCGCCCAGGGCATCTTCGCGAATTTCCGCAACGTCCTCGACAGCACGCGAGTCAAGGTCCCCTTCGGCATCGCCCAGATCGGCAAGAGCTTCCGCAACGAAGTGACCACGAAAGCCTTCATTTTCCGCACCCGCGAGTTCGAGCAGGCGGAGCTGGAGTTCTTCTGCGAGCCGGGCACCGACGACCAGTGGTACGACCATTGGAAGGAGCAACGCTGCAACTGGTACCTGAATCTGGGTCTCAAAAAGGAGAACCTGCGGTTCCGCGATCACGAGAAGGACGAGCTGGCCCACTACGCCAAGGCCTGCGTGGACGTGGAGTACCGCTTCCCCTTCGGCAGCGGCGACTGGCAGGAGCTGGAGGGCATCGCCAACCGGACGAACTTCGACCTCCGCCAGCACCAGCGAGGGATGAGAACTGTCACCCGGTGGCACGAGAACGGGCGGGACCTCACGAAGGTCAAGCTGGCCGACGAGGCCGAAGACTGGCAGTCGGGTCCGCTGTCCTTCTTCGACGAGGAGAAGAAGTCGCGATTCGTCCCCTACGTGATCGAGCCCAGCGCAGGTATGGACCGCAGCACGCTGGCCTTCCTGGTCGATGCTTACGACGAGGAAGAGGTCCGCGGCGAGACGCGGAACCTGCTCCGCTTCCATCCGGCCCTGGCGCCGGTCAAGGCGGCCATCTTCCCGCTGGTCAAGAAGGAGGGGATGCCCGAGATCGCCCGGAATATCTACGACGACCTGAGGAAGTACTTCACCTGCTTCTACGATGAGAAGGGCGCTGTCGGGCGGCGGTACCGTCGCCAGGACGAAGCGGGCACGCCGTACTGCATCACCGTGGACGGCCAGACCCTCCTGGACCGCACCGTCACCGTCCGCGAGCGCGACAGCATGGACCAGGCCCGTGTCTCGACCGACCAGATCAAGGCCTACCTCCGCGAGAAGCTGGATATGTAGCCATGAAGGTGAGGGGAACCATCTGGCTGGACTCAGTCGTCGAGAAGCTCGACACGAAGCACGGTGTTTCTCAGGAGGAGGTATATCAGGTACTCCAGGGGCCGGCCCGGTTCCGTTATGTGGAGAAGGGACACCGGCCCCATGAAGATGTGTATGCCGCCCTTGGGCAGACGGTGGCGGGCAGGTATATGATCGTGTTCTTTGTTCATAAGCCGGACCACCGTGCGTTGATCCTGTCGGCACGCGACATGACTGATGCTGAAAGAAGACACTATGAAAAGAAGTAGTAGTAGACCGCAGAGAGGGAGTAGGAAGAGCACCCTGTCCAGAGGAGGTTCATACGCCGAGATAGGTGATTTCTGGGATCAGCACGACCTGTCCGATTTCTGGGAGAAGACCCGCGCCGTCCGCGTGGACGTACGCCTGGAGTCGGAGGAGTCTTTCTATGCAGTTGAGAAGGGGCTCTCGCAGACGATTCAACGGGCAGCCAAGGAACGGGGGGTTTCTCCACACACCCTGGTCAACCTGTGGCTCCAGGAGAAACTCCGCGAAGCGGGGCATTAGCTGTGCATGACCGCAAACACAAGGTGATCGCTGTTGGAGACCATCAACAATGATTATCGACCGAAATGAGAATGCACGTCTGTACGAGCCTCTGCACAAGCGATTCCAGAAGGCCTTCGCGGTTCTGTCGGACCCGGCGATTGCCCAGAAGCCCGACGGCCGCTACCCGGTGGACGGCGACGACCTGTACTACATTGTCCAGCACTATACGACCAAGCCCATCGACCAGGGCCGGTTCGAGTCGCACAAGAAGTACATCGACATCCAGGCCCTGATCGCAGGTCAGGAGGTCCTGGGCTGGTCGCCGATCAACGGCCTGGAGGTCGTCGAGCCCTACGACGAGGCCAAGGACATCATGTTCTATCGCGTGGGCACGATCCTCGCCCAGACGAGGCTCGTGCCGGGTCTGTTCTGTCTCCTGTACCCGCACGATGCCCACCTTCCCTCCTGCCAGGTCACATATCCGTCCCCTGTCCACAAGGTGGTCTTCAAGATCCGCGTGTAGATCGAGTCCCGCCGGTCGGGCGCCGACGCATACGTGTGATGACGCGCGGGCCGGCCCTGCACTGGCAGAGGCCGGCCAACCACTCGACTTCTCCCGACACATTCCCTGCGACACAGTCTGTTCTCATTCGCGGTCGCATTTCTCCCCTTTGCGAACGGCTGACATCGTCGCGCCTGCCTGTGCGGATCGCGGTATGTCCATGCCGTGACGGCCGCGAGGGCATACAGTAACAGCACGACAAATTGTACATTTTCTGAAAAAATACGTAGAAATACGTATAGATTCGTTTATCACGCGATGCTATACTCCGAGCTTGGCTGTCGAGATACAGATGTGTCTGCGAGTGGCATGGTGGCTCGGTGTGGGAGGCGTTTTGACAACGCCAAGGGCAAGGGGAGAAGTGACTCGGTTCAGTGCGACGCCCGGAGCGGGATCGACGCCTGATGCGGCGTTTTCAGACGAGGTCCGTTCCGGCTTGGCAACCGTGTCGGCGGAATGTGTGCGCCAACATGTCGCCATCGTGGCACGCTCGGCGTTCGCCATGGAGCGTTCTCCCCCCGGTTTCTGACGCGACATGGGCATACAGCAAGGACGGCGAAGTCGCCAATGTGGTCGAATCGCAGACGGTTTCCCGTTTTTCCCATAGTGTTCTGATGTGGGCCCTGTGTCGTGGTCGGATTGACCTGTGTGGGGATCTCTGTGGTCGAAGGCGAACAGGTAGAGTGGCAGTGCGCTGCCATCAAGAATTGACGTGGAGCGTGCAACGATGAAACACATCCGATTTGGAGCGATAATGCGTATGAGGTTTCTGGCGTCGGCGTGTCTGGTCTGTGCGGCGTGTCTGCCCATCGATGTGGCGAGGGCCGGGGACCTGCGGTTCCGTCTTCACTTGAGTTACGTCAACGGGATCTATGACCTCGTGGACCAGTACGAGGACAACATCGAAGAAGAAGGAAGCGGGGGGTGGATAGAAACGGATGTGGATACCTTCGTCTGGCCGGTTGGGATCGCCGCATCGGGATACTATCAGTGGGACAATGGACTGACGCTGGGAGCGGGCCTTGGCCCGTTCATGTACATCATCGCCGAGAGCTGGGCGGATGACGACTACGTTCACTGGCAGCTTCCTGTGAATGTGACCGTCGGGTATGTCCTGGCTCCCAACGACCCCGTATCGGTCTACGTCCGCGCCGGACCCTCGTACCACATCGCCGACGGAGATTACTACGATGGGAGCAATGTCGGCATCTTCGGCGCCGTGGGCGTCGAGTTTCTCAAGCGGGACAGGATCATGTTCGGCGTCGAAGCCGCCTATGACACCGCAGAGGTGGACATCGAGAATGTTAGGACCGGCGGCACCGAGGGAATCAAGGCGGGTGAGTTCTCGCTCGGTGTGTTCATTGCATTCAAGTAAGGAGAGAGAAAGGAGAGTGTCCGCTGGTGGCTTGTGGACCCCGGCGAAGTGAGCGTTGTCTCTCGGCCCTTCTGTTGGCGTGCCTGCCTGCGGTGGCCGGCGGCCGCGACGAAGTCTGAGCCTGAGACGGGTGCGTGGTGTGGAATGTCTTTTGGAACAAAGGGAGTATGGATTATGAGAGTTAGACTTGGTGTGTTGGCTTTGGTCGTCGTGCTGGCGAGCATGATGGTGTTCACTCAGGGGTGTGCGTCGATTGTCGCGGGAGGTCCGTCCAAGGTTCAGATCACGAGCGATCCCAGCGGTGCCATGTTCACGATCTACAACAAGAAGCACGACGCGATCAAGAGCGGAACGACGCCTGCTCAGGTCAAGTTGAAGAAGGGCGCGGGGTATTTCTCCCCGGCGAAGTACACAGTCAAGTTCGAACAAGCCGGTTATCGTCCCCTCGACGTTCAGACCGACGCCACTATCTGTGGGTGGTATTGGGGCAACTTCCTGTTTGGTGGCCTGATTGGGTTCCTCGCCGTGGATCCGCTGACGGGCGCCATGTGGACGATTGACGATGTCCATGCGAACATGGAAGCTGCGCCTCACTCACAGGCGACGGAGAATTCGTTGGGAATCATGACGATCGACCAGGTCCCGCAGGAACTTCGGCCTAGGCTGGTCCGCATCAATTGATGGGCAACCCGGCAAGATGCGTTGGTGATAGAATGCGTGCCAGGGACAACAGTCGTGCGATGTCGGGTCAGACCCGCGCAACTGGCTGTTGTCTCTGGCTGGCTTTGGAACGGTAGGGGACTCTGTTCCTGCGGGGATGCAATCTTGCCTCGCAGGGAGGGGTACAACCAGACGTGTGTATCGACAAGCAAGTGGAAGGTGTGTTCATGGCGAGCAAGGTGATGATGGTAGTGGCTCTCATCTTCGTATGCTGGGGTTCCGGCTGTGGCATCTACGATCGACACGTCCATCTTGTGTCCAATCAGGCGATGGCCGGCGTTCACAGCGACCGGGGAGGTAGCATATATGTGGAAATGCCGTCCTGTCCGCGATTGATCAAGAAGGGGAAGAAATCACACGTTCTGGGAGAAATTGATATCGGCGGATCGCCCAATGCCGGGTCCATGCTCACGACGGACTCGGTGCCGGAGTGGCTCGCGGATGCCCTTTGCATGGAACTGAGGGTAGCAGGGTTCACGCCGCAGTTGGTAGAGAAGCTACCCCTGACAGCGGATCACGGGATCGCCACGTATCTGGTGAAGGTGTGGCTCGACGGCGCTGCCTTCACCAGATTCAGTGCTGTTGACGCAACCGCCGATCTGCACCTGCGAATGACTCTCTACCGACGAGGCGAGGTCGTCAAGGAGTTTGACGCCAAAGGCACTGGATGTGGTGAGCCTCAGGAATCGCTGACGATTGCCCTGGAGAACTGTATGAGGAAGGCCGTTCCTATTATCGTGGCAGGTTTGAATGAGTAGGCGGTGAGAATAGCGCTCTGTGACTCGCATGCACAGTACGTCCACGCATTACATGCGCTGTCGCATACGCCCCGCGCGAATTCCAAGATGTCACGCATGTGAGCCGCCAGATTCACTGCAGCAGCCGTCGATCCGGAGGGGCGTTGGCTGGCGTGGCCATAGTACACACTGCAGTGATGGCGTCGCTCGCATGCAAAGTCTACCGGATATGCCCACGAGGTTCCTTCTGTGTCCTCACCACTTGAAGTGGCAGCCGTAGTGGCGGTAGTAGAGGCCGATGGCGCGCATGGCGAAGATGGCGACGACCTGGACCAGGAGGTTCAGGGCCAGGTAGGCTGCGGTGACCTTCACTGGAGCGCCGGTGTACTGTGTGGTCTGTGTCTCCAGGATGCAAGTCGCGGCCAACAACGCGAACGCGGTCAGGTAGGGCAAGAACGCCTTCCGCAGCGGTGCGAGCAGGTAATCCGGGCGCAGTAGCAAGAACGTCCCTCCCACAGCGGTTGTGAGGATGGCGGCGGGGAAGAGGAACAGACCCCCGAGCAGGAGAACTTGCAGGAGTCGGTGCAGGCCGGTGCCGCCGGAGAAGAGATTCCCGAAGGTGATCCCGCGGTCCTGCGAAAGGGCCAGGCCGAAGATGAACGGCGTCTCCACCAGGAACAGCGTGACGAAGAACACGAAGAACGGCCCGAGGATGTAGAGGAGAAAGGTGATCGACGTGCCGATGTCGATCTCGGGAAGCTGGTCGTCGTCGATGGCGACGCGGGAGATGAGGCTCAGGTAGAAGCCGAAGAGCCAGCCCCAGATGATGAAGTAGGCGACGTGGTTCAGGCAGCAGGCGCCCCGGGCGAGGAAGAACTTGAAACACACGACCGCAACCACGAACGCCATCGCCGTGACATTGGCGGGACGGACGAACACCTTGAAGCTGTCGACGAAAACCGCGTGGTAGAAGCCTGGGATGGGGTCTTCCTTCGGCGCGGGTTCCGGCTCAGCTTTCTTGGGTTTCTGAAAGCTCTCGGCAGGGATGAGGAATTTCTGGCCGCAGCTCAGGCACTTGGCACGCTTGCCCGCGTGCTTGCTGTCGAAGGCGATCAATGCGCCGCATTTCGGGCAGTTGAACTCGATGGTCATCGCCACACCCTCCTAGAATACCCGGCCCTCGTGAAGATGGCGCAGGAACTCCTCGACAGGCAGCACGTCCAAGCCGTCATAGTGGTATGATCGCGGCCCGGTGTACACGCCGATCATTCGTTCGACGACGATGCCGGATCTTGTTTTCAGATCACGCATGGCTTGCTCCCACCGGCGGTCCCATTTGTCGGCCAGCTTGACCTCGATGAGAATAACGTGGGCCGGCGACTGCGGGCGGCCATGGCGAGTCTCGATCACGAAGTCGATTTCCACTCCCGACGCTGTGGCGTAGTAGGCGATGGGGCGGTGTCGGTGTCCCACCTCGTTGAAGACCCGCAACTCGTGATAGACGAGAGTCTCCAAGGCAAACCCGATCCACGAACGGTCAAAGGGGTCGTGGAGAAGCCCTGCGGCGGCACGGGCCACGCCGACGTCGAACCAGTAGAATTTCGGGTGCGTGCGTTCGCGTACCTTCAGACGAGGTTGATACGCGGGCAGGAAATGCCCCACCAGGGTATCGGTGAGGATGGAAAAGTACACGTCCACACTGCTGCGTGGCACGGCGGCCTCCCGCGAGATGTTCTGCGCGTTGATTGTCTGACCGTTGAGCTGGCCGGCAATTCCCAGGAATCGCAGGAACGGCGGGGTCTTGCGGACTATGCCTTCCTCACGGATTTCCTCCTTGAGGTAGGTGTTGACGTACGCGCCCAAGATCTCTGCGGCGTCCTGCCGGTCCGTCTGGACGAGAGGCAGCGAGCCCCATTGAAGGCAGAAACCCAGGTCGAAACGCCCGGCCAGCTCGTGCCACGAGAAAGGCTCCATGACCAATGTCACGGCGCGTCCTGCAAGAAGGTTGACGCCGGTCCGCCGGAGCTTGCGGGCGGACGAGCCGCACAGGGCGAACCGCCATTGGCGCAGTTCCATCAACCGATGAACCTCGTCCAGGAGAGCGGGGACCTTTTGAATCTCGTCGAGGATGATCCACGAGGCGGGCGGCCTGTCGCCGGCCATCGCTTCGAGTGTATGCGGGGCCTGCGAGAGTTCCAAGAACAGGGACGCATCCAGCAGGTCCAGGTACACCGCCCGGCTGAAGACCTCCCGAAGCCACGTGCTTTTTCCTGTGCCGCGAGGCCCGAAGAGAAAGAACGACCGTGTCGGAACGGCCAACGACCGTTTGAAATGGGTCTCTTTCATCATTGATCTATTCTACATGACTAATGTAGAATAGCAATGCAATTTCACAAGAGCGATGTAAGATTCCCACCAACGTCAATCCCGCTGCATGCAATCCACGAACGCCTTGATGTCGTTTGCCCACTTCTGGGCTTCGAGCAGGTCCACGTCTCCGTCCTTGACGAGGATGGACAGGTGCTTCTCCAGGGTAATCATCTTTTCGTCCGGCTTGTTCCGCGTGCGGGTCTGCAACTGCGAGTAGAGCTGCTCGATCTTGCCCGTCCGGATCAGGTTGGCGCAGGCGTAGGTGTTATTGAGGATCTCCATCGCGACGACCCGACCCTGCCCGTTCTTGCGAGGGATGAGCTTCTGACTGACGACGTAGGCCAGTCCGAGGGAGAGCTGGTTGCGGACCTCCGACTGGCGGCCCTCGGGGAAGTAGTCGAGAATACGCGTGATCGACCCTGTCACGTCGCGGGTATGCAAGGTCGAGAACACCAGGTGCCCGGTCTCCGCGGCCATCAGGGTCATAGCGATCGTCTCGGCGTCCCGCATCTCGCCGACGAAGATGACGTCCGGATCCTCGCGCATCATCTCCTTGAGGCCCTCGAAGAAGCTCTTGACGTCGCGCCCGACCTCCCGCTGCGAGATGATCGAGTACTTCTGGGGCAGGATGTACTCGATGGGGTCCTCGACGGTGATGATCCGGCAGGCGGTCTTCTCGCTGACCCGCCCGATCAGCGAGGCGATCGTGGTGGACTTGCCTGCCCCGGTGATGCCGGTCAGCAGGACGAGTCCCGCCTTGAGATTGATGATGTCCTCCCAGACGTTGTTCGGAAAGCCGATCTTCTCGATGGGCGGCACGTCGAGCGACAGGGCGCGGATGGCCGCCGCAAGCCCGTCGTTCTCCTTGAAGACGTTGATCCGGAACTGCAGCGACCCCATCCGGTAGGAGCAATCGACGCTGTGGTCAACCTGGAGCTTCTTGAGACTGTGCTCCTTGAGCAGGGGGAAGACGAGCTGTCTGGCGATTTCCGGCGTGACGTTCGGGCCTTTGAGCTTCACCAGATCCCCGTCGATGCGATAGGCCGGCGGGGCGCCGACCTTCAGGTGCAGGTCCGACACCCGCATGGCCCCATGCTCCTCGAAGTACTTGAGCATGTCCATGATGCTGTACTTGCCGAGATTCTCGGTGGGATACACCTTGGCCGACGGGGAAAATTCCTCTGTCATACGGTTCTCCGCAGCAGTCCGGTAACATGGCAGCGCCAACGTGCTGTCTCCAGCAGGGCGACTCCATTATACCTGTCGCGAGGGTGCGTGCAAAGGTCCGATAGGACGCAGCGTCCAAATTCGAAATTCGAAGCACGAAATCCGAAACAAATCCCAAGCACGAAACTCCAATGACCGAAACGCTGACGCCCGTCAGATAGTCCGTTTGGGATCTTCTTCTGTTGGGTTTTTCAAATCTGTTTCGGATTTCGATATTCGGATTTCGGATTCCCCGTCCTGTGGCCTGGCGTCATTTCTTGCGTGTGCTCTGGATGAACCACTCCTGCACGTTTTTGGCGA
Organism: Sedimentisphaerales bacterium; assembly: GCA_035342095.1. Classification (GTDB taxonomy): domain Bacteria; phylum Planctomycetota; class Phycisphaerae; order Sedimentisphaerales; family Anaerobacaceae; genus PLanc-01. The sequence goes on from DAOQWL010000002.1 coordinate 79,230, forward strand.
GGATCTGGACATCGCGTTTGGCCATGATGTGTTCGAGGATCGTCGCGGGGACGTTGAGCTTCATCATGGCCTTCTGGACCCGCTCCCAGAGTCTCTTCTTCTTGGCGTCGGTGTCGGCCAGGTAGAGTTCGCTGACCAGTTCCTGGAGCTTGGTCAGCATGATGGTGTCCAACTGGTTGTAGTATTGTGAGATGATCGCCTGCTGGTGCGGCGTGTAGTCGCGTTGTGCCATAGAGCGTCCTTTCAAGGAGGGGTCGTGGAAAGCCGGACCTTCCGGCTTGTTCTCCCACGGGTCCCGACCCGCAATGGCCTGCTTGTATCGCGCGCGGGCCGACAGATCAAGGGGACCGCATATGGATGGGGGTTTTTGCTGGTCTTTGCGCAATCGACGGCTATAATCTGCGAAAACGTGAGCCGGGCGGGAGGCCCGGACTGCCGAGGAAATGATACTCGCCGATATGCAGTATGGAACGCTATTGATGGGTGTGCTGCTGTTGGCGTCCGGACTGACGGGCGCACGCGGCGAGGACCCGAAGGATCGCTTGTCCCAGGAGACCCCGGGGAGCGTTCCTGCTGCGCTGCGAGAAACGCGACGGGACAGGCCGGCCGCGGGGTACACGGTCAGCATCAGCCCGATGACGGAGGTCACGCCGAAGGTCCAGAGCACATCCGAAGGCGACGTGGAGATCATCACCTTCAGCGGCAGATGGTACGTCTGGTGGCAGGAGCCGAACGACCGGGGCGAGTACAGGGACCCGATTGAATTGCAGGCGGACAACCTGGTCGTCTGGCGCGTTGCAGCGGACGACAAACGCCAGCAGAGGGGGCCGACCGCGGTCCAGGAGAAGGGGGTGACCGCGATCTACGTGTCGGGCGACGTGCTCCTGACCCAGGGGCAGCGCACGATCCGCGCCGAACAGTTGTACTACGACCTGCGAGACAGGAAGGCGCTGGCTCGCAAGGTGGTGATGAAGAGCTTCGATCCGTCGCGGAACGTGCCGATCTACGTGTGGGCGGGAGAGCTTCGCCAGGTCGGCGAGGATACGTTCGAGGCCGAGGAGGTCTCACTGACGACGAGCGAGTTCTGGACGCCGCAAGTGTCGCTCCAGGCTGCCAAGATCCGCGTCGTGGACAGGCAACTGACGGCTGAATCGCAGGGAGTCTTTCCCGAGAGCCGCTTCGAGGTGGAACTGCGGGACGTCAAGCTCAAGACTGGAAACACGACTCTGCTGGGCCTGCGCCGGGTGTACGGCGATCGGCAGATCTCGGAACTCCCGATCCGCAGCGTTCACGTGGGCCACAACAGCACTTATGGGACGTCGATCGAGACTCGCTGGTGGTTGAGCCGGCTCCTGGGGTTGCGGCAGCCGGAGGGGACCGACGCCTCGATAGACGTCGACTACTATGGCGACCGCGGGGTCGGCGGGGGCGTCGATCTCAGCTATGAGAGGGAGAACTACTTCGGCTCGGTTCTCGGCTACCTCATCGAAGACCAGGGCGAGGACCGCCTGAGCCGGACCCGCAAGGACATCGCGGTTCCCGAGGAGACGCGAGGCATCTTCCAGCTCCGTCACCGGCACTACCTGCCCTACAAGTGGCAGGCGACCGCGGAAATTGCCTACCTCTCGGACGAGAACTTCCTGGAGCAGTTTTACCGGACGGAGTTCAACGTGGGCAAGGAGCAGGAAACGCTGCTCTATCTCAAGCGTATCCAGGACAACTGGGGGCTTTCGCTGCTCGGCAAGACCCGAATCAACGACTTCATGGACCAGGTGGAGGAGCTGCCGACGGCGGAGTACCACCTGATGGGCCAGTCCCTGCTCAATGACCGCCTGACGTTCTTCAGCGACAACCAGGTGAGCCGGTACCGGTATCGCTACGATCCGGACAACACGATGAACGAACCGGACGACTACTTCACGTTTGCCGGGACCCGCAACGAACTGGACCTGCCGCTGGCGGCGGGTGCGATGAAGATCGTGCCTTTTGTAGCCGGAACGTTCGGTTACGAAGACGCTGCCGGCTTCCGATCCGATCTGGACAACGACGCCGTCGAGAACGAAGACGCCATCGGGATCGGCGAGGCGGGTGTTCGGATGTCGATGCAGCCCTTCTGGTGCGTGTATCCGGACGTCGAGTCGCGTCTGTGGGATCTCCACCGGCTTCGGCATGTGATCCGGCCGAGCCTCACGGCGGTTACGTACGTTGAGAGCGACGTGGTGGCCGAGCAGCGGGATACCCTGGACTTCGGGATCTCCCAGCGGTTTCAGACGAAAAGGGGTCCTGCGGACCGTCGCCGGACGGTCGATTGGCTCGAATTGGACACCGATTTCGTCTGGGTGGCGGATTCGAGCGACGAGGAGGCCGGGCCGGACCGGATCCGCTGGAACGAGCCCTTCATTCCCCTGGTCAACCGGGACGGGCGTATGATCCCGCCGCTGGACCGCAGGAGCACCGGCCGGTTCGGGCCTCGGCAGAACTACGTCAGCACGGAGATGGTCCTGCGACTGACCGATACGACCAGCATCCTGAGCGATCTGTACTACGATATGCAGAACGGGATCGTGGAGCAGTTCGATGTGGGCTTTTCCCGCCTGTGCTGGCCGAATTTGACCTATTATGTGGGAAGCCGATACCTGCGAAACGTCGATAACACCCTGGGTGAGAAGGGATCGACCTCTCTGACCTTCGCTGCGACCTACGTGCTCGATCCCCGATACACCGTGGTTCTCGCGGAACAGTTCGACTTCGACTATGGGGTGAACGTGCGAACGGATGCGACGCTCATTCGCAAGTACCACCGGATGAACCTGGCGCTGACGTTCAGCGTGGACGAGTCGGTGGACGAGCAGAGCATCGTACTCAGTCTGTGGCCCGAGGGGGTGGGCGAGCTGGCGATTGGGCTGCGAAGATACATGGAGCTGGGGGCGTCGGATGTGTATTACTAGTCGGGATGGGCAAGGCGGGGAGAATGCAAACGGGACTGGACTCCGCAAGAGGTTTTGAGTATAAACGATCTTCCCGGTATCCTGTCGTGGAAGCCGAGGTCGCCAGGGTGGCGATAGAGTCGATGGTTTGATAAGGAGCAGATTATGCCGTTAGTCAGCACGAAAAAGATGTTCGAGATGGCGTACAAGAATGGGTATGCCGTCGGCGCCTTCAACGTCAATAACATGGAGATCACGCAGGGCATTGTCGAGGCGATCGCCCAGGAGAAGGCCCCCCTGATCCTGCAAATCTCCCGCGGCGCCCGCGAGTACGCCAAGAACAGCTACCTCAAGGCCATCATCAACGTGGCCGTTGCGGAGAACCCGGACATCCCGATTGCCATCCATCTCGATCATGGCGACACGTTCGAGACCTGCAAGCAGTTCATCGATGACGGGTTCACCTCCGTGATGTACGACGGTTCCCATCTGCCCTTCGAAGAGAATATCGCGATTACCAAGAAGGTCGTGGAATACGCCCATCCTCGCGGCGTGGTCGTCGAGGCCGAGCTGGGCCAGTTGGGCGGGATCGAAGAAGATGTCGTCGGCGTCGATGACGTCGGCAAGCACATTGCCGATCCGGACCAGGCGGTCGAGTTCGTGAAGAAGAGCGGCTGCGACTCCCTGGCCATCGCCTGCGGAACGAGCCACGGCGCATACAAGTTCAAGACGGCGCCGAAGCTGGCGTTCGACGTGATCGAGAAGATCGGCAAGATGATGCCGGGCTACCCGCTCGTGATGCACGGGTCCAGCAGCGTGCTGCCGGAGTTTCGCGATCTGATCAACAAATACGGCGGCAAGATGCCGGGCTCGATGGGTGTTCCCGAAGATATGATCACCAAGGCCTCGAAGATGGCCATCTGCAAGGTGAACATCGACACGGACCTTCGCATGGCGCTGACCGCCAAGATCCGTCAGGTCTTTGCTGAGAAACCCGGCGAGTTCGACCCTCGTAAGTACCTGGGCCCCGGCCGCGATGCCATTCGCGAGATGGTCCGTCACAAGCTGCACGTGTTGGGCTGTGCCGGCAAGGCCAAGGAGTGCCTGTAGCATTTCACATTTACGATTGACGATTTGCTGTTTGCCGAGCCAAGACAGCCCCTGGGATCGTTCCGATCTCCCTTGTGGTCCTCAAATCGCAAATAGTCGATAGTGAATGGTAAATGGGGAAAGGAGCGGTTCGTTGGAGTTGCGCAGACCAAGCAGACCTGTTCTGAAGGGCAAGGGATTGACTATGGGTAGCCGAAGTGGCCGAGTGCTGTTCTACTTGCTGTTCTCCTGCGGCGCGGGCATCGTGCTCACGTCGTGGTTCGGCAGCTACAGTTGCTCGGCCCGCGCCGAGATGGCGGAAGTCGCGCGCGTCGCGTCCGCGAACAACGTGGCGTTGCCTGCGGCGTCCCCGGCTTCTCCGTCGGTCGATTCGGTCGTGGCCGCCTGTCGGTTGATCTATCGAGGGCAGTTCGACGAGGCCCGACGGCTTGCCGCGGCGGCGGAAGCCTCCGCGAAGCCCGGAGTTCAACAACTGGCCGGGATCATCGGTCGGTATAGTCAGATCGACGCCAGCCGCAGAGCAGCCCGAGAGGCAGCCTTCGCGAAACAACTGGCGGAACTGAATCGATTGAAGTCCTCCGGCGCGCTGGAAAGACCCGATCGGATCATCGCTGCCGAGTGGGATGAAGGCCCCGCTGAAGGCGCCCAGGTCCGCAACCCCAACGAACCGAACGACCTCCCGGATATCCTGGCGGTCATTGCCCGCGCGGAGGAATTCGCCAGCAGTCAACAGAAGGCCGAGCTGCTTTCCGACCCATTTGTCCAGAGGGCCTTGCAGACTGCTGTGGATCGCAGCACGCTCCTGGAGGCCAAGGGCAAGTGGCTCGACGCCTACACGAGCTACTTCTACTGGCTCGGCGTGATCGATCCGAACAACAAAGGCTACACCGAATACGCGGAGGGCCTTCTGGATCGGGCCGCCATCGCGGTATCGTTCCAGGACAGTCCTTGTGAATCCCGCAAGGAGCGGTATGAGGGCATCGAGAAGCGGATGCTGACGAGGGCCATGGATGTCCTGAGCCTCCACTACGTCAACGAGATCGACTACTCGCAGATGGCCCTGAAGGCGATCCGGCGATGCGACTTTCTGGCCGAGGTGCTCGCGGTCGTGTTTGCCCACGGGGGCGAGCCGAACGACGCCAATTCCATGAAGCCGCCTGAGCCGGATCAGGTGGCCGCATGGTCCGCTGCCCTGGCCGGACTTCGCCGGGAGGTCGAGACGGCCACGGGCAAGTTCTCCAAGGAGGATTTCCTCGCCATCCTGGACAAGGTGCTCGTCTTGAACGACAGCACGGTGGAGTTCCCTCAGCAGCCGCTGATCGCCCATTTCACGGAGGCCGCCCTGGCGACGCTCGATCCCTACACGGTGATCGAGTGGCCGCAGCAGGTGCCGGACTTCGAGAAGATGATGACGAACGAGTTCAGCGGGATCGGCATCGAGATCACCAAGCCCAAAGGGCTGTTGACTGTGGGCAGTCTGCTGCCGGACACCCCGGCCTATCGTGCCGGCCTCGATGCCGGCGACGTCATCGAGAAGGTCGATGGCATCCCCACCAAGGACATGAGCTTGAACTGTGCGGTCAAGAAGATCACCGGGCCCAAGGGCACCACGGTCACCCTGTCGGTTCGACGTCGGGGTGCGGAGGTCGCCGAGGACATCACGATCACGCGGGACAAGATCGTGGTTCCCACCGTCCGAGGCTGGCAGCGGGGCGCCGACGGGAACTGGCGATATCTGATTGACGAGAACGAGCGGATCGGCTACGTCCGACTCACCAGCTTCTCCGGCGAGACGGCCGCGAACTTCGAAGAGGTTCTCAAGACCCTGGAATCACAGGGACTGCGGGCCCTGATCCTGGACCTTCGTTTCAACACGGGCGGCCTCCTGGACAGCGCCGTGGACATCTGCGACAAGTTCCTCAGCGAAGGGCTGATCGTTCGCACGCAGCCCAAGTCGGGCGCGATTCCCCAGTATGAATACGCCCACCGTCGCAAGACGCACCCGGACTATCCGCTGGTGATCCTGATCAACTCCGGTTCAGCGAGCGCCTCGGAGATCGTGGCCGGCGCGCTGGGCGACGACAAGCACGAACGGGCGATTCTCGTCGGGACCCGGACTCACGGCAAGGGCAGCGTTCAGGGCATCACCCACTACCCCGGCGGCGGGGCGCAACTGAAGTACACGATGGCCTACTACCACCTGCCTTCCGGCCAGCGGGTCAAGAGCCGGGAAGAGGTCGAGAAGGAAGGACGCAAGGACTGGGGGGTCGGGCCCGATGTCAAGGTGGATCTCACGAGCGACGAACTTCGCGAGATGATCCTGGTCCAACGGGACAACGACGTGCTGGTGCAGGTACGCCAGGAGAACGCGGACAAGACGCCCGTCAGCAAACGCACGGTGGAGCAGACGCTTGCGGCGGACCCCCAGTTGGCCGTCGGGACGCTGATCGCCAGGACGAAATTGATCGAAGCGGCCGTCCAAGCCGCGAAATGAGGACTCTCGCATTCCTCGGGAGCACGAGTTTGACCAACCAAGCCGATACGGACAGGTTTGAACACCAGAGGCAGGAGAAGCTGTCTCAGATCAAAGCCATGGGAATTGACCCGTATGGCGGCCGGTATGACGACGTGGAGTCGGCCGCCTCGGTTCGGGCGCGATACCAGGAAGACACCGAGGGCCAGAAGGCCCGCTGCGCCGGGCGGATCGTACTGCTGCGGGATATCGGCAAGCTGATCTTCATCACCCTGCGGGACCGCAGCGGCGCCATCCAGATCGGGCTCAGCAAGAGCCTGCTCACCGGCCAATGGCCGCTGGCGAAGCTGCTGGACCTCGGGGACATCATCGGTGCCAGCGGGCAGTTGGGCAAGACCAAGACGGGCGAGCTGACCATCTGGGTCGAGGAGGGCGGTCTGGCCTTCCTGAGCAAGTGCCTGTTCCAGCCTCCCGAGAAGTTCCACGGCCTGGCGGATGTGGACCAGCGATATCGCCAGCGATACGTGGACCTCTGGGCCAATCCGGAAGTCCTGGAGCGGTTCAAGAACCGCAGCGTGATCGTCGATACGATCCGGCGGTTCCTCACGTCTCGCGGCTTCCTCGAAGTCGAGACGCCCATGATGCAGTCGATCCCCGGCGGGGCGGCGGCGAGGCCGTTCATCACGCACCACAACGCCCTCGACATCGACCTGTATCTGCGGATCGCGCCGGAACTGTTCCTCAAGCGGCTTCTCGTCGGCGGCATGGAACGCGTCTTCGAGATCAATCGCAACTTCCGCAACGAAGGGCTGGACCGCCAGCACAATCCGGAATTCACGATGATCGAGGTCTATCAGGCCTACGGGAACTACCACGTGATGATGGACCTGACGGAGGAGCTGGTTTGTGCGTGCCTCGAAGCGGTCGGCGCCGGCACGACGGTCCAGTTCGGCGAGCACTCGGTCGATTTCAGCCGGCCCTGGCGGCGGGCGAAATACGTCGATCTGCTCAAGGAATACAGCGGTTGCGACATCGACGACGTCAAGGCCATCCGCGCCAAGGCCCGCGAGTTGAACATCGAAGACGCAGGGATGGACGATGCGGTCGTAGTCAATGAGGTGTTCGAGGCCACGGTGGAGCACCGCCTGATCGCGCCGACCTTCGTGATGGACTATCCGGCAGTCCTGTGCCCGCTGACCCGGCCCAGCAAGGCCGACCCGCGGTACGCCGAGCGGTTCGAGCTGTTCGTCGTCGGCATGGAGCTGGCCAACGCTTATACGGAATTGAACGATCCGGCGATCCAGTACGCCAACTTCCTCCACCAGCTCCGCGGCCAGGAGGATTCCATGGCGAAGATGGACGCCGATTTCGTGGACGCCCTCAAGTATGGCATGCCTCCGGCCGGCGGCTTGGGCATCGGGATCGACCGGCTCGTCATGGTGCTCACCGGGGCCACGACGATCCGAGACGTGATCCTGTTCCCGCTCCTGAAGCCCGCGCCGGCGGCGAACGGGTAGTCGTGCTTGCGGTGTTGCTGCCGCGGGCGCGCCGGGCAGCACCAGAGGATACGCTCCCGCGGCGTCCGGGCGTGCCACGCAACACGAGCCTTTTGTGCGGCGGTCGTGAACGCGCATGTTGAAACTGTTCCTTTGGCTGAAGTACCTTCGCAAGCGGCGGATCATCCTTCTGAGCATCGCGGCCGTGGCGATGTCCGTCTCTCTGCTCATCGTCGTCGCCAGCCTGTTCACCGGATTCATTGCGGCGTTCGAGCAAAGTGCCGTCGAAATGCTCGGCGACGTGATGATGGTGGCGCCGTCCGATATGACGTTTGCGAAGTACCCTGCACTGCTGGAGCGATTGGAGCAGTCGAAGGTTGTCGAAGTGGCCTCGGCGACGTTGTCCGCGGAAGGCCTGTTGCACCTGGGCCAGGGCAACGTCCGACCGGTGAGCGTCTGGGGGATTCAGCCGGACCGCAGGGCGAAGGTCACGGGATTCAAGAAGACCCTGCTTCTCCAGGGGCGGGCCGAGTCGGAGCCATCGTTCGCCGTGCCTGACGCGCCGGACGAGATCGGCGGGTTCGTCGGAATCGGCGTGGTGGGCCGGCCCGATGAAGAAACCGACGAGTATGATCAGCAGGCGATCCTGAAGCAGGCCATCGGCCAGCAGGTTCGCGTGACGACCGGCGCCATGAGCTCGACCTCGGGGCCCGACCAGACTCCCAAGAGGAGGATCATCTCCTTCCGCATGGTCGACGTGGTCTACAGCGGGGTGCACGACGTGGACAGCGGCTTCGTCTTCCTCCCCATCAAGGCGCTCCAGGAGGAGCTGTATCCCGATCGGCAGGGCGATCTGGCGACGAAGATCAACATCCGTCTCAAGCCGGGCGCAGATCCGTGGGACGCGGTGACGAAGATCCGGGAACTCTGGGGCGATTTTGCCGGGAAGGAGCTGGGCTGGAAGACGCTCGACATCGTCGATACCGGCGTCTATACGGCCCAGCAGTTGCAGAGCCAGTACGTCGCCGAGATCAAGAAACAGATGGGCGTATTGCTCGTGATCTTCGGCGTGGTCAGTTTCAGCGTGGTCGTGCTGGTCTTCTGCATCTTCTATATGATGGTCAAGCTCAAACAACGGGACGTCGCGGTCATCAAGAGCTGCGGTGCGTCGAGTTTCTCCGTGGTGTGGCTCTTCCTGGGCTTCGGGGTCTCCGTGGGCGTCGTGGGGTCGGGGATCGGGACCGTGCTCGGATACGCCATCACGCGGAACATCAACACCGTCGAGGGGTGGATCCGCGTTCTCTTCGGCCTGAAGCTCTGGAAGAGCAGTGTCTACATGTTCGACAAGATCCCCAACGAGGTGGACTGGGCCGGGGCGCTGCCCATCGTGGCACTGGCCGTCCTGGCGGCTGCCCTGGGAGCCCTGATCCCCGCCTTCGTCGCGGCTCGGACCCGGCCGGTCGAGGTGCTGCGATATGAATAGCGGAAACTCCGCAAAATGGGAGATCATGCCTATATTCTTCAAGGAAATCTCGTTCTTCGATTTCCTTGAAGAATCGACCATGTGGGTCCTCAAAACGGCAGGCGGTTTGGGAAGGGAAAATCGAGGAAAGAGATTTTCCCTTCCCAAAGCAGGCCTGATCTCCCATTTTGCGGAGTTCCACGGGTGGTTCTGAAGGAACGGTTTTGTACAAGCTGATCCTGACAATCCGGTATCTGGCGAAGCGGCGGATCACACATTTCGCAATCGCGGCGGTCGCGCTGTGCGTCTTTATCGTGGTCGTGGTTATGACCGTGATGGCGGGCCTGGTCGGGGAGTTCAAGCAGAAGAACCACGACTTCGTCGGCGACTGTATCGTCGGGACGGATTCGCTGGTCGGATTCCCGTACTACGACGAGTTCCTGGGCATCCTGGATGAGTCGGGGTTTGTCGCGGGCGCGTCGCCCGTCGTGCGGAACTACGCGTTGATGACGATCCTCAACTACGGCAACAAACAGTTCGGCGTGGAGATCCTGGGGATCGATCCGGTTCTGCACAGTCGGACGACGAGTTTTGCCCGGACGCTGCACTTTCGGGCGGACCAGCCGGAGAATGCATTCGTGCTGAGCGGCGACCCGAACGCCCTTGGCAGCGTCTGGGGTTCCGACGTGGTCAATTTGCAGGACGACTGGGGTCGGTACAGGTACGGCGTCCAGCCGCCGCTGTTGACCATCCGCCTGACGTGCTTCCCTCTCAACGCCAAGGGTGCTCCAGCCGGTGCGGGAAGCAACCCGGTGACGACGCAGGGATTCCGCTGCAGCGATTTCTCCCACTCGGGGATTGCCCGGGTGGACGGTTCGCTCGTGTACATTCCCCTCAAGCAGGCGCAGATGCTGTGCATGAACGAGGCGGGCAAACGGGTCAGCGCCATCTACATCCGGTTCCGGCCGGAAGTCGGCGTCGCCGAGGGGACGCGACGAGTGGCCGAACTCTGGAACCGGTTCAAACAGGACCGGGCCGGCGCGCTCCACAGCGGGCTTCTGGACACCGTGACGGTGCAGGACTGGAAGAGATACCGACGGGCGTTCATCGCTCCCATGGAGAAAGAGCAGGCCCTGCTGAGCCTGATGTTCGTCCTGGTCGGGGTCACCACGGTCTTCATCGTCTTCGTGGTCTTCTACATGATTATCACCAACAAGAAGAAGGACATCGGGATTCTCAAGAGCGTGGGCGCGTCGAACGCGAGCGTTCTGTCGCTGTTCTGCGGGTTCGCCTTCAGCGTCGGACTGATCGGCTCGTCCGTCGGAACCCTCGTAGGGTGGCTCTTCCTGGCGGAGATCAATCGGATCGAGCAGTGGCTCTACGAGCATTTCGGGTGGCAGTTATGGGACCGCACGATCTACGCGATCGGCGACATCCCCAGTCGGATCGAGCCTCGCATCATCGCGGTGATCGTCGCCAGCGCGGTTGCGGCTTGCGTCGTGGGGGCCCTGGTCCCGAGCTACCTGGCTGCCCGGCTTCGCCCGGTGGAAACGCTCCACGCTCAACGGACGTAGGCTTGATGACATCCCGGCGTTGCGATAAGGAATTCGATACTACGACACCAGCAGAGGGTCCATGAGCCAGTTGCCTGTGATACTGAAAGCCGAGAGCATCCACAAGTCCTATCGCATGGGGGCGACGCGGGTCAACGTCCTGAAAGGGGCGGATCTGGCCGTGCAGGAAGGGGAATTCGTCGCCATCATCGGGGCCTCCGGCAGCGGCAAGAGCACCTTTCTCCACATCCTGGGCGGCCTGGACAGGCCCGATAAGGGGGTCATCCGCTTCAATGGACGCGATCTGAACCACGTCGGCGCTCGCGAGATGAACCAGTTCCGCAACGAACGGGTCGGCTTCGTGTTTCAGTTCTACCACCTGTTGGACGAACTAAGTGTGTTGGAGAATGTTCTGTTGCCGGCCATGGTTTCCCGCAGCGTCGTGGGTTGGCTGACGGGCCGGCGGGCCGTTCGCAGGCGGGCGGAGGATCTGCTCGATCAGTTGGGCCTGCGGGACCGCGCGGCGCACAAGCCGTACCAATTGTCGGGCGGCGAGCGGCAGCGGGTCGCCATCGGCAGGGCCCTGATGAATCAGCCCAAGCTGCTGCTGGCCGATGAGCCGACGGGAAACCTTGACTCCGCAACAGGAAGTGGTATCCTGAATGTTTTCGAAACGCTCAACAAGGCCGGCCAGACGATCGTCATGGTGACTCACGACGAGCGGATCGCCCGCAGGGCGCAGCGGACCGTCACGCTGGTGGACGGGCGGGCCAGGCAACGGGAGCATGAGGTGTGAGTATGGGTTTGAAGATCTGGCTCAATACAGGCCTGGTGGACGAAGCCGACGCCAAAATCTCGGTCTTCGATCACGGCCTGCTCTACGGAGATGGCGTCTTCGAAGGGATTCGGGTCTACAGTCGCAGGGTGTTCGAGCTCGATACGCACATCAAGCGGCTCTATGAGTCGGCGCTCGCCATCCGGCTGGCCATGCCCGTGACGAAAGAGGAGATGGTCGCCGCCATCGAGACGACCGTCAAGGCCAACGGGATCGTGGATGGATACATCCGTCTGCTGGTCACCCGCGGGGTCGGGTCCCTGGGCCTGAACCCGTTCACCTGCGAGAGGAGCAGCGTGGTCATCATCGCCAGCAGCATCCAGCTCTATCCAGAGGAGCTGTACGAGAAGGGCATGAAGGTCATCAGCGCCACGACGGTTCGCAACCATCCGCTGGCGATCCCGCCGCAGGTGAAGAGTCTGAACTACCTCAACAACATCCTGGCGAAGATCGAGGCGTTGGACTCGAATGTGCCGGAAGCCATCATGTACAATCACGAGGGGTACGTGGCCGAGGCGACCGGGGACAACGTCTTCATTGTCCGAAACGGCGTGGTCATTTCGCCGCCGGTGGAGGCCGGCAGTCTGGAAGGGGTCACACGCGCCGTCGTCATCCGCCTGGCCCGACGGGAGGGGCTGGAGGTCGTCGAGAAGAACCTCACCCGATGCGATCTGTACGTGTGTGAGGAACTCTTCCTGACGGGAACCGCCGCCGAGGTCATCGGCGTGGTCGAGATCGATGGCCGGATGATCGGCGACGGTAAGCCGGGACCCATCACCCGACGACTGAGAGAGAAGTTCTTCGCATACGCCCATGGGAAGGGGCAATAGTGGACGGGGCTCTGCCGCATTCATGCATTCGCCCGTCACAAGCTATGGAATCGTCGATCAGCATGGGCGATAGGGAGAGTGCCCCGTGGCGGGCAATCCCCTCGTTTCGGCGGATCGACGAGGAGCTTGGGCAGGTGAGCGGACTGATCCGTCAGTCGCTGACGGCCCGCAATCCCGCGGGGGATCTGGCGCCTCTTCTCGATCATCTCCATGCTCGCAGCGGCAAGCTGATTCGACCCGCTCTGGTCCTGCTGGCCGGCGCATGTTTTGGGCCGCCGACGCCCGAGCATATCCGCGTGTCCGCCATGGTCGAGATGATCCACCACGCGACGCTCCTGCACGACGATGTGATCGACGACGGCCACATGCGCCGCGGGGTCCCGACGGTGAATCACCTCTGGGGCAACGAATCCGCGGTGCTCCTGGGCGACTTCATGCTCAGTCAGGTCTTCCGCATGGCGGCGGACCTCGACGCCTCGGCCGCGAAGATCGTCGCACAGACTGCCATCCGGGTCTGCGAGGGGGAGTTGCGCCAGGTCGGGCAACGAGGCAACTGGCGGCTCGACGAGACACAGTACCTCGATATCATCACGGAGAAGAGCGCCTCGTTCTTCAGCGGCTGCTGCCGACTGGGGGCCCTGCTGGCCCGCGCGGACGAGCAATCCGTGGAGTCTTTGAGTCGCTTCGGCCTGTTCGCGGGCATCGCGTTTCAGATCGCCGACGATCTTCTCGACATCACGGGCGACGAGACCCGCATGGGCAAAACGGGTCACAGCGACGTGGCCAAGGACAAACTGACGCTGGCTGTGATTCACCTGCTGCGAACCGTGGAGGAGCCTCGGAAGACCAGGGTGCAAACCCTGCTGGAGTCGCAGAGCGTCTCACGATGCGAGCTGGCGGACATGCTGCGAGACGCCGGCAGCCTGGAATACGCTCGCGAGCGGGCACAGGAGTATGTTGCCAAGGCGACGGAAGCTCTCGATACCGTGCCGGCGGGCGACGCTCGCGACGCCCTCGGCGAGACCGCCCGGTTCATGGCCGACCGGGCCGGGTGATCCTCTCGGCAACGACCGCTCGTGGACAGCCGCACCGCGCTCGTTCTCTACTGCCCGAGAGTGTCCGGAATGAACGTGGCTCCGATGCCGACGAGCCATGAATCTCCGGTGACTTGCCCTTCGATGCTCAGGTTCCACTGGTTCGCGAATCCCCAGCTCGCGCCGAAGTGCGCGCCGAGCTGAGAGGATTCCTCGATGTCCGCGCAAGCCTTGAAGTAGCCGATGCCCTCGTCGTCCAGGACGATCTGTCCCTCCAGGTCGAGGTCGCCCTCGATGTGCTGGAGGAACGGTCCCGCCCAGAGTGTCCAGGTGTCGATCTGGCAGGCGACGGTCAGAGCGACCTGGGTCTGCCAGTACTTGATCCGGGCGTCTCCTGCGACGGCGCCTTCGACCGGATCGGCGGGGTCGCCATAGGCAAAACCGCTGTCGCCGGGATTGAACCAGGTCACCTGGACGAGGCCGCCGAAGGTCCAGGGGCCGGACCGAGCGAACGTGGCCCGGGTTCCCACTCCCCAGGCGAATCCCATGTCCCCGTCGAAGGCAAATCGGTCCTCGCCGGAAGCACTGGTCTGCGGGTGGAGGATCACGTCATCCGCTCCATCCGCAGCTCCCGCCCGCACGAAGATGTTCCAGTTGTCGCAGAGGCCGTAAGCGAACGTGGCGAAGACCATGTTGGTCTCGAAGTCCTCGATATCGAGCGATTGGGCGTAGGAGTAGGTGGACGGGCCCAACTCGTAGGTCTCGGTGGTTGTGCCGAACGCCTCCATGTCCGACCGCTCGAAGGCGAATTCGCCGCCCAGGGACCATTGTCTCTCCGCGAGGGAGGCGATCGAGAGTCCCATCGGGGCGCCGGCGGAGACGACCGAGACACACAGGGTCAGCGTCAGGAACGCTGTGCTTGTGAAGTTCCCTACGTTCTTCATTGCCCGCTCCTTTCTCCGCAAGCCGCTGGCTTGGGATTGATGTCCCGACGCGCCGGATGGAGTTCCGATCTCCGGCTTGTTTCCTGCATCCTTCCACCGTCGGCACTATACCTGCGGCGTCCGGACCCGTCAAGCAAGGCGTCCGCCAAAACGGAAGAAGCTGCGAATCCTCGCGAATTCGCAGCTTCGTTTTTCCAACATGCCTCGGGAGGACCCGAAGCGACGGGTTTCGTTCCAGGTCTAGTTCAATTTGATGCACAGGCCGGCGGAGATTGCGTGTCCGTCGTCGAGAATGTCGCCGATGTCGCCGGACCACATATGGTACTGGTATTCGACAATGGCTTCGAGCTTCTTGTCTAGTTGATATCGCAGGCCGACGATCGGTCCCCAGAGGATGCCGTTCTCGGTACCGCTTTCCGTCTCCGTGGGGAACAAGGCTTCGTATCCGGGGGCAGCAGATGCTTCCACATCGATGTCCGCAGTGACCCAGAGGACCTGGGCTCCGACATAGGGCACCAGTTTCTTGCCGGGGGAGAAGTGCCATCGGGCCCGGCCGCCGATGCCCCAGACGTCCAGATCCAGGTCGAAGTCGACCTCCGCGGCAGGAGCCTCCGGGTCCACTATGAACTCGAATGTCTCCGCGTCGCCGTCCATCTGCGTGTAGAACCCGGTGACGGCGATCTGGAAGTTCCTGCTCGTAAAGAGGCCCAGGCTGGCTCCGACGAACCACGAGTCCAGATCCGCTCCGGTGGCCCCCGACAGGACTTCGCTGTAGTCGATCACGCTGCCGCTGCTGTCGATGTCTCCTTCCTGAGCGCTCTGCATGAGCCAACCGCCCTGGATTTCGATCTCGACGTCGCCCTTCTTGACCGAGGCATTCGTCCCGCTCGCCAGGGCCAGACAGGTCGCCAAAAGCAGCATCAAAGTACGTCCCATATCCATTCCTTTCATGGTGTTTCTCACTCGGGCTCTGTGCCGACGACCGTCGGGGCCCATCGACTCTGCCGCCTGGAAGCGCCCAGGCGTCATCCGTTTATCGGCTGCTTCGCCGGTTTTCTTCAGCAGGAAATGATCTTACTGGAACTGATGGACTAGGCCGAGGAACAGGGCATGGCCGTCATCGAGGATATCGTTCAGATCGCCAGCCCACACATGGTACTGGTACTCGGCGAAGAAGTCGTTGTTCTTGGTCAGTTCATACCGCAAGCCGGCCACAGGCCCCCAGAGCATGCCGTCCACCTTCTCGTCCAAGAGGTCCATCTCCGCAAAGGTGTCCGCGGTGTCACCCTCGCCAATCGTGCCGCTGATCGTAGCTTGGACGTCCGCGGTGGCCCAGAAGATCTGGACGCCCACGTAGGGCACCCACGGATTCTTCGGCATGAAATGATACTTGCCCTTCGCCCCGACGCCATAGACGCTGATGTCCATGTCGATATCGGCGGACCCGTACAGTCCGCTCTCGTATCCTTCGTAGTCGTAGGGGATGGAGGACGCCTGCGTTTCAGTCCACATCCCGAACCCGCCGACGGTGACCTGGAAGTTGTCGGAGAAGAAGTACCCGAGCGAACCTGACACGAACCAGGCATCGAAGCCGATGCCGTCACTGGCTGCATTCTGGGTGGTGAAGCCGCCGAGGAAGTCGAGCTCGACATCCCCTTTGCGGACCGCACCGTTTGCACCGCTGGCACAAGCCAGACCGATCGCCAAGCATAGCACGAAGCTGCGTCTCATACCTGTTTCCTTTCAAGGCGTTTTCCACTGACGGTCTCTCTACAGCAGTCTCCCCGCGCGGATCACGACGTCTCCACACGCGTGCTCCGGCGTGATCCCCTTATCGGCCGTTTCGCCTTGTCTCTTGACAGGGATACGATGCGCCCCTGCGGGAATCCAGAAAGGCCGATAATCGTGTCCTGCGGGCGCAAAAAGAAACGTTGCGAGTTCCCTGGAGAACCCGCAACGTCTTTTCTTGTTGCAGCTAGATGCAGCTCAAGACCCTGGTGCGGAGACCTCGCATCTTACTTGAACTGATGAATGATGCCCAGGTAGACGGCGTGCGTCTCATCCCACGAGTCGTCGTAGTCGCCGGCGTAGAGCGTGAACTGATACTCAGCGAAGAAATCGTTGTTCTCGTTCAGCTCGAAGCGAAGACCGGCCAGCGGCCCGTACCAGAGCCCTTCGTCGGTCCCGTCGCCTACGTTGGTGCCGTCGTAGTCCGTCTTGTCCCAGCCGTAACCGATCCTGGCGCCAATGTACGGCACGCACTGATTCGTGGGCATGAAATGGTACTTGCCAGACAGACCGAAGCGGTAGTACGTGGTCTCGGCGCCGCCGCCGCCGCTGCTCCCAGCCGGTTCGTCATCCCACCAACCCACTCCGGCCAGGATGCCGGCCTGGAAGTTATCGGTCAGGAAGTAACCCAGGCTGATTTCGCCATAGATGTCCGTAGAATTTCCATTGGTCCCGGCGCCGTTGTCCGACACGAAACCGGCCTGGAGACCTAACTCCGTATCGCCTTGTTGCACCGAGGCGCTCGCCACGCTGGCCAGCACCAGACCTGCCACCGCCAAAACCATCAAACCACGTTTCATAAGTACTCCCCTTTCAAATCTGTGTCACTCACACTGGCTTACGGGTTGCCAACCACATCTGTACCCGTCCCCGGTCGGAACAGGAACACACTCCAGATTGTACGGCCGATCCCTTGCTCTGGTTTTCATATCCTTCGGCCTTCGTACTGCGTATGCACCCCCATACGCAATGCGTTCACGTCCGTAGCAGTGTACAGAATCGCGTCGGGGAGTCAATGGAAAACACCGCTTTTTTTCGCGTTTCCTGCGGGTGTGACGGGTGGGTGTCGCGCGGCAAAGAGGGGGGTATGTCGCGATGCCGCGGAGGTTTCCTATTGTAACAGCGGAACACGACGCGAGGTCGGCGAATACGCGATATGCACGGTATATTAACTCGCATATCTTGTGGTCACGGCATCTGGCTCGCCGGCGGCGCCCGGGTGCGATCACGTGGCGTCGGCCGCCCACGGCGTTTGCCTCGGGCAGCGGTTCGCGCCGGCCCCGTCCCGAGACCCGCGCAAATAGCTTCGACGCCGTGTGCGGCGAACCCTATAATGAACCCGATGCATGACCGTCGCAACGATGCAATGTTGTTCGAGGCACAGGAAAAGGCCAACCTGGGGGCGGCCGCCCCTCTGGCCTCCCGAATGCGCCCGAGGACCCTCGACGAATTCGTGGGTCAGCGGCACTTCCTGGGACCGGGGAAACTGCTCACGCGGATGCTCCAGGCCGACCGGCTGAGCAGCGTGCTGTTCTACGGCCCGCCGGGAGTGGGCAAGACCTCGCTGGCCATGGTCATCGCCAGCCAGACCAAGGCAAGATTCCACTACCTCAGCGCCCCAGCCGCCACCGTCAAGGACATTCGCGACGTGATCGCGGAAGCCAAGGACAGGCTGGCCGCCACGCGGGCCAGGACCATCCTGTTCATCGACGAAATCCACCGGTTCAACCGCGCGCAGCAAGACGTCCTGCTCAACGACGTCGAGTCCGGCGTCATCACGCTGATCGGTGCGACGACGGAGAATCCCTACTTCTCCATCAACGGTCCTTTGATTTCGCGCAGCACGGTATTCCGGTTCGAGCCGGTGGCCTGCGAGGATATCCTGGCGTTGCTCCGACGGGCTGTGAAGGACCCCGAGCGGGGTTTCGGCAAGCTCCATGTGCAGGCGGACGAGGAGGCGCTGAGCTTCCTGGCGGAGATGTCCGAGGGAGACGTCCGCAAGGCATTGACCGCCCTGGAGGTGGGGGTGCTCTCCCAGATCAGCCAGTCGGGCGGGCAGGGGGTGAAATTTCATCTGGAGGCGGCGAAAGAGTCGATACAACAGAAGGCCATCCTCTACGACGGGACGGGTGATACGCACTACGATCTCGCCAGCGCCCTGCAGAAGAGCATGAGAGGTTCGGACCCGGACGCGACTGTCTATTGGCTGGCGCGGATGCTGGCCGGGGGCGAGGATACGCGTTTCATCGCCCGCCGGATCGCCATCTGCGCGGCCGAAGACGTCGGCAACGCCGATCCGATGGCGACCGTGCTGGCGGCGGCGGCCGTCCAGATCTCGGAATTCGTCGGGCTGCCGGAGGCGCAGTTGGCCCTGGCCCAGGCCGCGATCTACGTCGCCTGTGCCCCGAAGTCAAACGCCAGTGCGACGGCGATCTGGAGCGCCGCCGCGGATGTCAGAAATGAACCGGTGCGGGCCGTGCCCCCGCATCTGAAGGATGCTCACTACGCGGCCGCGAAGAAGGCCGGATTCGGAGCGGACTACAAGTATCCGCACAATTACAGGGGTGGTTTCGTCCCGCAGGAGTGCCTGCCCGGGCCGCCCAAGACGTACTATGTTCCCAAGGACGCAGGACACGAGAAAAACGTCCTGCTTCATTTACAAAGACTGCGAAGCTTGATATCTAATGGGCGAGTGCCTGAAACCACGAATGTCCATGAAGACCAGAGACAAGCCCATGGAGAAGGTTGAGCTGCGTCGCGAAATGCGTAACCGGCTGCTGGCCATATCGCCGGAGCAGCGGAAGGAGAAGAGCCGAAAGGCGTGCCGCAATCTGATCGCCACGCAGCAGTATCAGAGTGCATCGATCATCATGATGTATCTGTCGCTCCCGCACGAGGTGGACACGTCCGAAGCCATTCTGCACGCCTGGCAGCTCGGCAAGACGGTGGCCGTGCCCAAGATCTCCTGGCAGCAGCGGCACATGATTCCCGTCCAGATCAACTCGCTCGATACGGGTTTCTCCACCGGGACGTGGGGGCTTCGCAACCCGGTCACCGGCGTGCCGATCCCGTTCGGCCAGATCGATCTGGTGGTGGCGCCCGCGTTGGGCTTCGACCGCATGGGCAACCGGCTGGGTCGCGGCGGATCGTTCTATGACCGGTTCTTTGCGAACCGGGAGTTGACCGCGTGCCGGTGCGGATTGGCGTTTGCAGAACAGATATTGGATTTGATTCCCACGACGGACAGCGATGAGCCTGTGGAGTTCCTGGTCACGGACGAGGAGGTGGTTCATTGCGACGGACGGAAAGGAGCATAGGATGGCTCGGTTTCTCTCGAATTTCACGGCTCCCCGACACGGCTGGAAGGGCGGCGGCCTCTACCTGGTCGTAGCGCTCGTTCTCTTCGCGGCGGTGGTCTTTGTACTGTTCCGCGGGCGCTCCGGCGGCCCGCAGGAGGCGACTGCCGGCGGGATCGCGCCCGAGACACAGTTGCAGGCAACCGGTCAGCCCGATTCCGCGGCCCCGGCGGCCCAGCCGGTCGCAGATATCGTTGCCGCCTCCGAGCCGGTGGCCACGCCGACCCCCTTGGCCCAGACGCAGTCCGAGCCTGTAATCGTGGCACAACCGCCGGTCCGGCCGGCGGACGCACCCAATCCGCAGACCCAGGGTGCTATCTCCGAAGCTCTCTCGCTGCTCCAGACGCAGCCCAGCCAGGTCATCGAGGTCCGCAACCGCCTGAACAAGGTGCTCACGATGCCGTTGAACGCCCAACAGCGTGAGACGGTCAAGAGCGAAATGGCCAAGCTGGCAGACAAGTGGCTCTGGGGTCCTGCAACGTTCTCGGGCGATACGCTCTGCGACACCTACATGGTCCGCTCCGGCGATTCCCTGGACGTCATCGGTCGGCGCCTCAAGGTGCCCTACGAGATCCTGATGCAGATCAACAACATCCCTCGCCCGCAGGCTCTGCAGGCGGGCAAGGCCCTGAAGGTCGTCAAGGGTCCGTTCCATGTGAAGGTCAGCCGTTCCACCTTCACCCTGGACCTGTATCTACAGGACACGTACGTCCGCAGTTTCAAGGTCGGGCTCGGCAAGCCGGGCTACGAAACGCCCACGGGTTTGTGGCGGGTCAAGGACGGCGGCAAGCTCATCGCCCCCGACTGGACCGACCCCGACAATCCCGGGCACATCTACAAGGCCACCGATCCGGACTATCCGCTGGGCTCGCGGTGGATCGCTCTGGATGGGATCGAGGGCAACGCCAAGGGCCGGACCGGATTCGCCATCCACGGTACGAAGGACCCGGATCAGATCGGCTCCGCCGGCTCTCGCGGCTGCATCCGCATGTACAACGGGGAGGTCGTCCTGATGTACAACCTGCTCGTCCCGGTCTACTCCCAGGTCGAAGTTCTGGACTGATCGTCAGGCGGATTCCTTGCGGATCTGACGGGCGGCGGCCAGACTTGCTTTGCCCTCGACGATGTCCCGCGTGATGACGTAGCTGCCCGGCTTGGGCTCCTCGGGCAACTGGTACATCAGGTCGATCATCAGCTCCTCGGTGATCGCGCGGAGGGCGCGGGCGCCGGTGTCCCGCTTGATGGCCTTTCTCGCGATGGCTCGCAAGGCGTCGTCGGTGAACTCCAGCTCCGCGTTGTCCATCTCGAAGAACCGCTGATACTGTTTGCACAAGGCGTTCTTGGGCTTGGTCAGGATGTCCACCAGGGCATCGACGTCGAGGGCGCCGAGCGCCGCGATGACCGGGAGCCGGCCGACCATCTCGGGGATCATGCCGAACTCGATGATGTCCTCCGGGATCGCCTGATCCAGGACGTCGGTGAGATCGGCCTGGTCATCGACCTTGCCTGCGATCTCCGACTCGAAGCCGATCATCTTGCGACCGAGGCGCTTGCGGACGATGTTGTCGAGTCCGACGAAGGTTCCGCCGCAGATGAACAGGATGTTCGTCGTGTCCATCTGGATATAGGACTGCTCGGGGTGCTTGCGGCCGCCCTGCGGCGGGATGTTCGAAACCGTCCCCTCGAGCATCTTGAGCAGCGCCTGCTGCACGCCTTCGCCTGAGACGTCGCGCGTGATGGAGATGTTCTGGTTGGTCTTGCCGATCTTGTCGATCTCGTCGATGTAGACGATGCCCCGCTGGGCGGCTTCCAGGTCGAAGTCTGCGTTCTGGAGGAGTCGCAGCAGGAAGTTCTCCACGTCTTCGCCGACGTAGCCCGCTTCGGTGACGGTCGTCGCGTCGCAGATGGCGAAGGGGACGTCCAGCTTGCGGGCCAGGGTCCGCGCCAGCAGGGTCTTGCCGCTGCCGGTCGGGCCGATGAGCAGGACGTTGGACTTGTCGATCTCGACGTCGCTGTCGCCGATGTCGCTGTGGAGCAGTCGCTTGTAGTGGTTGTGTACCGCCACGGAGAGGTACTTCTTGGCCTTGTTCTGGCCGATCACGTACTGATCGAGATACTCCTTGATCTCTCGCGGTTTGGGCGTCGCACCGACGGTCGTCCGTCGTCCGTCCATCTGCCGGCGGTTCTGCTTGATGATGTTGTGGCACAGCTCGACGCATTCCGGACAGATGAATACATCATCCGGCCCCTCGATCAGGGTGTCCGCCTGATTGCCCGAGCGGCCGCAGAAGCTGCAGATGGCCTTGGATTTCCGTGTGTTCGACTGTTTGGTCATCCTTGTTCTCTCATTCTCAAACCGATCATGGATACGTAATTGGGTGGATTGTAGCCGATGCGCCCGCGCAGAGCAAGGTTTTTCAGGACTCTTCCGGCCCAGCGGCAGTTCTGCTATGCGTGGCTGCGTGCGTAGTCCGCGCCCCCGCGGAGAGCCTGCGTGTTCACAGGGATGGTCTTGTGGTGGCGCTGCGCGAGCACGTCGGGCAGCGCTTCGGCCGCCTGCTCGGGACTGAGATGGCCTCGCTTGCCGAGGTAGGCGCCGAGCATGACCATGTTGGCGCTCTTGACGGAACCCGCTTCGAGTGCGATCTCCTCGGCCGGGATGCCGATGATCTGTACGCCGTCGGGGACCGAATGCACGTTCTGGATCAGCGAGCTGTTGAAAATGAGCAGGCCGCCGGGACGCAGACGCGGCGCGAACTTGCTCAGCGACGCCTTGTTGCAGATCACCAGCGAATTCGGGGCATTGACCATCGGGCAGGCAATCGGCCGGTTCGAGACGACCACCATGCAATTGGCGGTCCCGCCGCGAACCTCGGCGCCATACGAGGCCATGTAGCTCACTTCCAGGCCGGCGCGCATCGCGGTCTGCGCCAGCAGCTTGCCTACCAGCAAGATCCCCTGGCCGCCGAAACCGGCCAGGACCATCTCTTCGTACAGATAGCTTGTTGCCATAATGTTCGAATTGACTAAGGATGATGGATAATTGACTGTTACAGGCGCGATCCGCTCGCGCCGTCGGGTCAATCATCCATTATCCATCATCAATAATCCTTTCGTCATCCCTTGAGCCGGCCGATGGGGAAGGTCTTGCTCATGTGGTCTTCGATCCACTTCATCGCGTCGCTCGGCGACATTCGCCAGTATGTCGGGCAGGGCGACAGGATCTCCACGAGCGACAGGCCGGGGGCGTCCTGCATTTGCAGCTCGAAGGCGTGTTTGATCGCGGCCTTCGCATGCTGGATTCGAGGAACACTGCTCAACGCGCACCGCTCCACGTACACCGCGCCGGGGAGCAGCGCCATGATCTCGGAGATCTGCAGCGGGTAGCCCTGGCCGTTGGATTGTCGCCCGCCGGGAGTCGTCGCCGTGACCTGCCCCAGCATGGTGGTGGGGGCCATTTGGCCGCCCGTCATGCCGAAGACTGCGTTGTTGATGAAGATCACGGTGAGCTGCTCCGCCCGATGGGCGGCGTGGATGATCTCCGCTGTCCCGATGGCCGCCAGGTCGCCGTCGCCCTGATAGGAGAAGACGATCCTGTCCGGGTTGGTGCGTTTCATCCCGGTGGCGACCGCAGGGGCCCGACCGTGGGCGACCTCGATCATGTCCACATCGAGGTAGTTGTACATCAGGACAGCACAGCCGACCGGCGCGATGCCGATCGTGCGTCCCTGAATGCCCAGCTCGTCGATCACCTCCGCGACGAGACGGTGGGCGATGCCATGCCCGCAGCCGGGACAATAGTGGGTCGGGCAGTCCTTCAGGACGCTCGTCCGTCTGAATACGGTCTTCATACTGTTCTTCGCCATCACTTCCATGATCGAGCCACTCCCAGCGCCGCGGCGTGCCCTACGGCCGCGCACTGTGGATGGTCAATTGCCTGATCTTCTCCAGGACCTCATCGACCGCGGGAATGCCGCCGCCGGGCCGGCCGTGGAACAGGACCGGGGCCTTGCCTGCCACTGCGAGTTTCACATCGTCCACCATCTGACCGGCGCTCATTTCAATCGTCAGGAAGATCGGGAACGGCCCGGCGTGGCCGTCCTGACTCGGATTCGCCGCTCGACTGATCTGCTCCGACGGGAACGGCCAGAGCGTGATCGGCCGAATCAGGCCGACGGGAATGCCCTCGTCGCGGGCCTGGTCCACCGCCGCCCGCGCGATTCTCGCGACGATCCCATAGGCGACCACGATGATCTCCGCATCGCCCACGCGGTATTCTTCGCAGAGGACCTCATTCTCCTGGATCTGTCGGTATCGGGCCTGGAGCTTGTTATTCAGGGCTTCGAGCACGCCCTCGCCGAGCCAGAGCGAGCGGACGATGTTCTGCGGCCTGCCCTGGGCGCCTGTCAAAGCCCAGTCCTTGGGCGGGAGCTTGCGCCGAGGCTTGGGCTCCAGCACGACCGGCTCCATCATCTGTCCGAGAATGCCGTCCGCCAGGATCATCACGGTGATGCAGTATTGGTCCGCCAGATCGAAGGCCAAGGGCATGCAATCCGCCATTTCCTGGACGGTGGCGGGCCCGAGGACGATGGCTCGGTAGTCGCCATGCCCGCCGCCGCGGGTGGCCTGGAAGTAGTCCGCCTGGGAGGGGGAAATGTTCCCGAGTCCAGGACCGCCTCGCATGATGTTGACGACGACCGCGGGCAGTTCCGCGCCCGCCATATAGCTCAGACCCTCCTGCATCAGGCTGATGCCCGGGCTGGACGAGCTGGTCATCGCCCTTTTTCCCGTCGCAGAGGCGCCGAAGACCATGTTGATGGCCGCCAGCTCGCTCTCGCTCTGGATGAAGACCCGGCTCTCCTCGGCCATCCTCCGGGCCATGTACGCGGAGATCTCGTTCTGCGGCGTGATGGGGTAGCCGAAGTAGGCGTCGCAGCCGGCGATAATCGCCGCCTCCGCAAGGGCCTCGTTGCCGCACATCAGAATCCGTTCGCTCACGTTCCGCCCTCTTTTTCTGCCCACTGATCGAGATAGCTCTTGACTTTCCGGACGAAATCTCTCGCGGCCTCCAGCAACTCCTCGGCTTCTTGTCTTGTTACGCTGCGGTCCACTCCATAATCCCCGATGATCCTCTTACGATAGGCAATATTGAGTGCGTTTCCGAGGTGCCTATCGAGTATCCCGGCCTTGACAAAGCGTTCGCCGAACAGGCTAATCACCCCCCTGTGAGAGGAAGCCGTCAAACCTGTGGTAAGCAGCGCAGCCTCCGCAGCGAAGAACATGGCATAATAACCCCTGGAGGCGCAGGAATCGTAGTCCCCGGTGCCCAGAACATATTCGGCCGTGTGAAGGAACCTGTCGGCCTTTTCCATCAAGTCCCTCAACTCGGTCATGCGGTCATCCCCTCTCTCCTGACGTTCAGCATGAACGGCGAGTTGTAGTTCTCAAAACGCTCCTGCGTAACGGCTATGACGGAGACGAGTTCACCTTCGTTGAGGACGATATCGTATAGAAGATCGCTCAGGCTGTCCTCGACCTCACGAGGATTCAGCGACTGGTCGACCAACACGAGCACGTCGACGTCCGAGTCTTTCGTTGCTTCACCTCTGGCGTGCGAGCCAAAAAGAACGACCCTCTTGATCCCCTCGCCGTATCTCTCGTGCAGATGAGCTTTTACCTGATCCACAAGGCGTTTGATCTTCAAGTCCATTGGCTCACCGCTATTCCTTGGCCACGTCCGCCGCGCGTTTCTTGGAGGATGTGACCACGCTTCGAACGCGGCCGGCCTCTTCCCGCTGGACCTCGATGACCCCCTCCGGACAGACGATCGCACATCGGCAGCACGCGGTGCAGCCGGCGTCGTTCACCTGGGCCGGAAAGTAGCCGCTCCCGTTCGATTCCTTGGAGAACTCGATATTGTGTTTCGGGCAGACCGTGATGCACAAGCCGCAGCCCTTGCATCGCTCTGCGTCGATGATAATCTTCCCTGCCATTTCCTACGTCCCTGGCATTCTTAAGCATTCTCGCTCGCCCGGACGACCTAAACGGGACGGGCATCACCCCTCCCCCAACATGCCGGACATGCTAACGCGCCCCCAGTCGCTGTGTAAAGCACAAAACCTTCTGACTACCAGCGAACGTCGGTGTGCAAATCTTGTGCTTGAGACTTGTCGCAAGTGCCTGTGCGGACGTATATTATGTCGCATGGAGAGCCGACTGTTCGATTTGACCGGCCGGACGGCCTTGGTTACCGGGGCCGGCCGGGGGATTGGGCTGGCCTTGGCTAACGGACTGGCCGAGCAGGGGGCGGATGTCGTCCTGGTCGCCCGGACTGAGAGCCAGCTCCTTTCGGCGAGGCAGTCTATCGAGACGCGGACCGGGCGGAAGGTGTGGGCCTTTCCTTATGACTTGGCCGACCTGGAGGGGATTGAGCCCCTGTTCGACCGCATTGTTACAGCAGCCGGGGGGATCGATATCCTCGTGAACTGCGCGGGAACCACCGTGCGAGGACCCGCCGAGGAGATGCCGTTGGAGGATTTCAGCCGGGTGATGGAGGTGAACCTGACATCGGCATTACTACTGTCCCAGGCGTTCTGCCGGCATCGGCGTGCGGCGGGCAAAGGCGGGCGGATCATCAATATCGGTTCGCTGGCCTGCCATGCGGCCCGGCCGACCATCGCGGCCTACACGTGCAGCAAGATGGGCCTGCTCGGTCTGACGAAGGCCCTGGCGGTCGAGTGGGCCAGGCACGACATCAACGTGAACGCCATCGGGCCGGGCTACATCGCGACCGAGTTGACCGCTCCTTTGCAGGCGGATGCCGAGTTCAGTCGGTGGGTGCTGTCCAAGACGCCGCTGGGACGCTGGGGTCGGCCGGAAGACCTCGTCGGCGTTGCGGTCCTGCTCGCGTCCTCCGCGGGGGACTTCATCACGGGACAGATCTTCTACGTCGATGGCGGCTGGACCGCTCTCATTTAGGGGGATCATATGTGCCGAGTGACTGCTGGAGAATCTCTCGTGACGCCGGACTTGGGCAGATGGTGTGCACAGCACACCCTGCGTGTTCTCGTCCTGGCGGTTCTTGTCTGCGGACAGGCGATTGCCGGCCGGACGCTCTCGGTCACGCTGCGAAGCCGCGAGGCGATCGCGGATGCGCCCGCCCGATTCAGCGTGGTTTACGAACAGCAGCAGTGGGACCCGTGCGACACCGCGATCATCATCTGCGACATGTGGGACCAGCACTGGTGCCAGGGTGCGACCGAACGCGTCGGCGAGCTGGCGCCCGTGATGAATCAGGTGGTCTCGACTGCCAGGGACATGGGCGTCTTCATCATCCACGCGCCCAGCGACACGATGGAGCACTACAAGGACCATCCGGCCCGCCGGAGGGCTATCGACGCTCCGAAGGCAACCAGCGTGCCCCAGGGCGTTACATCGTGGCGCACGTGGAAGGACAATGCGGAGAAGACGGTGGGTTACCCCATCGACGCCTCCGATGGCGGATGCGACTGCCAACCTCGGTGCAGAGAGGGTTCGCCCTGGACAGGCGAGGTCGGCACGATCCGGATTGACGAGGGCCGCGATGCGATCAGCGATTCCGGCGTCGAGATCTGGAATCTGCTCGAATCGCGCGGCATCGACAACGTGATCGTGATGGGTGTGCACACGAACATGTGCGTGCTCGGTCGGCCGTTCGGGCTTCGCAATCTCGCCAACGCCGGCAAGAATGTCGTCCTGATGCGGGACCTAACCGACACGATGTACAACTCCCGCAGGCCGCCGCAGGTGAGCCATTTCACCGGCACGGACCTGGTCGTCGAGCACGTCGAGCAGTACGTCTGCCCGACGACCACGTCCAACGTCTTCACAGGCCGGCCCGCATTTCGATTCAAGGAGGACAAGCGACCGCTCGTGGTGTTCCTCTCCGCGGAGAGCGAGTACAAGGCGGTCGAGACATTGCCCGACTTTGCACGCGAGCTGGAACTCAAGCACGGCGTGGACGGCGAAATCCTCCAGGCGACGACGGCCAAGCAGGGCGACGCGATCCATACGATCCACGGCATGGAGATCCTGACCGACGCGGACCTCGTCGTGGTCTTCGCGCGACGGCGGGCGTTCCAGCCGGAGCAGATGAAGTACCTTCGCGAGTTCCTGGCTCGCGGCGGGCCGTTGATCGGGCTTCGGACCGCCAGTCATGCGTTCGATGCACGAGGCACGGGCCCGAAGGGACATGAGGAGTGGCCCACATTCGATGCCGACGTGCTGGGCGGCAATTATCATGGCCACCACGGCGCCGGTCCGGTGGCGACGATCACCGCCGCCAGGGGCGTCGCGGCCGATCCGATTCTCAAGGGTGTCGAGCTGCCGCTGTCGAGCAATGGCTCGCTCTACCAGACGAGCCCGCTGGCGGGGGGCACGCGACTGTTGTTGGTCGGGAAAACCCCGGGCCAACAACCCGAGCCGGTTGCCTGGACGAATCGATATGGGAATTCGCGGGTGTTCTACACGTCGCTCGGTCATCCCGACGACTTCGAGAATCCGCAGTTCCGCAAGCTCCTGACGAATGCGGTCTTCTGGGCGATGGCCAGGGACTGAGAGATAGGACTTATAGGACGAATGGGACTCGTAGGACGCGAGCGCAACGCGAGGCGACATTGGTCCTATCGGTCTCATTCGTCTTATGCGTCCCATGCTCGTCGTTTTACAGAGGATTTACGCAGGACCTGTCAACCGTACCGCTACGATGCTCGTCTAAAGGAGCAGTTGGAGTCGTAGCCTCGATGGGATACTCGGATGAGAATCTGATCGCCGCCCACCTCAAGGGTGATCCGACGGCGTTTCGCGAGCTGGTTCGCCGCTATGGGGACGGCGTGCTGGGGTATTTGTGCCATATGACGGGCAATCGAGACCAGGCCGAAGACCTTTTCCAGGAGACCTTCAAACGGGTCCACGAGAAGGCCCACACCTTCCGGGGCGAAGGCTTCAAGAGCTGGCTGTTCACCATCGCCACGCGAGTCACCATCGACGGCGCCCGCCGGCGGAAGCGGCGGGTGGCGGTCTCCCTGGATCAGGACAGCGACTGCGAAGAATCGACCGGCTCGCAGCTTGCGACGGTCGCGGACGAGAACGCCGCCAGTCCGCCCGACGAACTGCTCCGCCAGGAGCAAAAAGAGCAGGTCCGCAAGGCGGTCGAATCGCTCCCGACCGGCCAGCGGGCGACCCTCATTCTCGCCTACTACCAGCAGCTCAGCTATCGTGAGGTCGCCGAGGCGCTGGGCTGCTCGGTCGGTGCGGTGAAGACCCAGATGTCGAGGGCCCTGGCGACGTTGGCCCAGAGACTGCCGGATTCGATAGGTGCAACGAAATGAACACGCATCTGACAGATCAGCAGCTTATCGACTACCAGTTCGACCTGGCCTGCGAGGCGGACTCGAACGAGGCCCGCACGCACCTCGAAAAGTGCGAGGCCTGCCGCAAGCGGCTCCAGGAACTGGCCCGCAAGCTCTCGGCCCTGGAGGTGCTCCGCGACGACGTCAAGGCCTCGCCGGAGCTGTTGTCCACGACGATCCGAACCGCAATGCGAGCGAACGACAGACGAATCCTGCTCCACAGACTGCCCTGGCTGGGCGCGGTCGCTGCGGCGGTCATCGTCGGCATCGCGCTGCTGAGCGTACCCAATCGGGCCGGCAAGGATGCGATGTCCCTGAGTCCGTCTGCGCCGGGCGTTGCGATGTCGCCGAGGCCGAAGGGGGCCGTGGAGGAACCTCCTCTGGCAGAGCAGGCTGTAGCCGTGGGACACGCTGCTCAGACAGGTGAGATGCTTGCTATGAACGGGACACGGGACAGCGCCGGCCCCGTTCGTAGTGTGCCCGTAAGGGCATATCTTGACTTCCAAGAGGAGAAGATAACGCCTTACGGCGTCACTACAAACGGCCTTGCCACGGCAATCGACGAGCAGCCGCCCTTTGCGCCGGCCAGTGCGATTGAACTGGTCGTCCTGCCTCGCCGGGAGGACGTGCAACTGACGATCTACAACGCCGCCGATCTGACGCTCGTGCGAGAGCGGCGCAACCTCACGCTCAAACGCGGCTGGAACTGGCTCCAGTTCATGTGGGCCAACACGCTGATCGACCCGACCTCGCTGCACTTGGAGCCGCTGGAACACAAGGACCGGGTCGAGGTCCAGCAGTTGGTATTCCCGCCGCGACTGCGGGAACTCGGTCGCTGGCTGATTCACTCCGAGATCGAGGGCCCAACTCCCTTCGAGCTGACCTACTTCACCAGCGGCCTGTCCTGGCGGGCCTTCTACATGGGCACGCTCTCGCAGGACGAGAAGACCATGCACCTGGAGGGCTACGTCCGCGTCAACAACAGCAGCGGCGAGGACTACGAAGACGCCAAGACCCGCCTGATTGTGGGCCAAGTCCATCTGCTTGATGCAGTGGCCGAGCTTGCACGACGCCAGTATGCTTATGGTAGTCCGGTCCTGACGGGGGTGCTCGGGGGAGTCGCAGACAATGGGCTTTTTCTTGAGGACAAGAGCCTCGTGGTTGCCCAAGTGTTCAATTATGGCGGAGACCACGTGGAGTCTCTGAAACGCAAGGATATCCAGAAGGAAGGCCTCAGCGAGTACTTCCTCTATACGATTGAGGGCACCGAGACGATCCCGAACGAGTGGGGCAAGCGGCTGCTCTCTTTTGAGGCCAATGACGTTCCGGTGAAGAGCCTGTGCAAGTACGATGAAGAGCGGTGGGGGGATCGGACGATTCGGTTCCTGTCCTTAGCGAACGACAAGGAGCACAAGCTGGGCGAGACCCCGATTCCGGATGGCACGGTCCGCGTCTACGGTCGAGCGGACGAGCAGGGGCATCTGTCCTATGTCGGCGGTACTCGCGTCAAGTACATCCCAGTGGGCGAAGAGGTCGAGCTGGAGCTGGGTCGGGCTCGGCTGGTCGAGGTCAAACCCGTCCTGATGGACGTCAAGACCGAGAATCACACCTTCGATACGAAGGGCGAGGTCAACGGCTGGGACAGAGTGCGAACGTGGAAGATCGAGGTCGTGAATGCCCACACGCTGCCGGTGGAGATCGAGGTCACGCGGGGATTCGAGACGGCGTACTGGTCGCTGACGCCTGCCGGCGGCGATGCGACGTACCGCAAGCACGACGCGACCCACGCCCGCTTCGAGTTGACCGTGCCGCCCCGACAGACGCAAGTTTTCGAGTATGAACTGACGACATATCATGGTGTGCGACAGGAGGCATTATCCGTGAAGTAGCACGGGCATCTTGCCCGTGAGTCGCAGGGCCATCTTGGCCCTGCTATATAGCTGTCTTGGTTTCCACGGGCGTTCGCGCCCGTGATACTCATGGGCAGGATGCCCATGCTACGGCGAAGCAATCATTCAGGTTTCTGGGAGACATGAGTATGAACGCAAAACGTATTGCAGTGACGAGTTTTGGAGTCTGGCTGTTGGTGGCGGCGGGGGCGCAGGCGAGGATCAAGCTCGTCGCGCTGCCCGAGCGGGCCGCGACCGTCATCCGCCTGGACAATCCCAACGCGACCCTGATCGAAGAGGAACGGGTGCTCACCCTCCAGAAGGGCCTCAACAAGGTGGATTTCTCCTGGAAGGGCGTCCAGATCGACGAGGACTCGATCCGGCTCGTGAGCCTGGACCATCCGGCCGACGTGACGCTGCTGAGCATCAGCTACCCGCCGGGCGAGGCGGCGCTGGTCTGGGAGATCAACAGTACAGGCGACTTCGCGGAGACCGTCCGCATCAGCTATCTGTTGAGCAATATCGACCGGCTCATCACCTACAAGGCGGTCGCGAACAAGGCGGAGACCTTCGTGGACCTCAAGAGCTACCTGGTCCTTCGCAACTTCTCGGGCGAGGACTTCGAGAAGGCCCGCGTTCTGCTCGACTACGGCGAGGCCTTCCAGCAGGGCATCGACCACGAGGAGACCAAGCAGATGTTGTTCCTGAGCGAGCCGAACGTCCCGGTCCGCAAGATCTGGACGTTCGACGCCGCGAGCCTGCCCTGGGACCCGGAACAGCTCGAGAACCAGAACGTGGGCATCCCGGTCAGCTACGAAGTGACCAACAGCGACAAGGCCGGCCTGGGCAAGTTCGCCCTCTGGGGCGGCAAGGCACGCCTCTTCCAGCAGGACGGGCACGGCTCCACGATCTTCCTGGGCGAGGACAACGCCTCGCTGGTCCCGGTCGGCGAGAAGATGGAACTCTACATCGGAGACAGCCGGGACATCGTCGTCACGCAGCGCAAGATGCGGGACGCCCAGATCGAGATCCGCAAGAACAACAGCGGCGGCATAGTCCTGTTCGATACGGACGAGATCATCACCGCCAAGATCGAGAACTTCAAGGAGAGTTCCGCGGTGTTGACGATGATCCAGCACATCCCCGGCCAGTGGGACATGGCGGAGTGCAACCTCCAGTACACGAAGAAGGACGCCTTCACGCTCAAGTTCGAGATCGAGCTGCCCGCCCGGACCGAGATGGGCCCCGGGGTGAAGGAACTGACGATGCACTATCACCGTCGCAACGTCCGTCCGTAAGAAGAAAGAGTGGCCACAGAGGGCACAGAGAACACAGAGAAAAGGAAGGCGAGAACGTCAGAAGGTCGGAAATCTCCACGCTTTCGGCGCTCTTCCTTCATTCCTACTGCCATTCTCCTCTGTGGCACAAGGAAATAGGAGTAGTCCGATGAAACGATTGGTCTCATTCATAGCATGTGCGGCAATCGCGGGCGTTGCGTCGGCCAAGGTGGACTTGACCACGCTGCCCTCGCGGGACACCGTGCAACTGACGATCTACAACTCCGCGGACATGACGCTCGTCCGCGAGAGCCGGGCACTGACCCTCAAGCAGGGGACCAATGCCCTGCAGTTCTCCTGGGAGAATACGCTGATCGATCCGACGAGCCTGGAGATGCTGGCGAAGGCCCAGGCGGACAAGATCGACATCGCGGAGCTGGTGTACCCGCCGCGAGTGAAGAACCTGGGCCTCTGGAACGTCCGGAGCGAAGTCAGCGGCCCGGTCCCCGTCGAGATCACGTATCTGACCAGCGGCCTGACCTGGCGGGCTTTCTACATGGGCACTCTCGCGAAGGACGAGAAGACCATGCGCCTGGAGGGTTACGTCCGCGTCACGAACAACAGCGGCGAGGACTACGAGAACGCCCAGACCCGCCTGATCGTCGGCAAGGTCCACATCCTCGACCAGATCGCCGACCTGGCCCGGCGTGAGTATCCCTATGGCCGGCCGGATGAGCAGCGTCCGGTTCCGACGGCTATGCCGGCTCCGATGATGAGGGCCGCAGGGCGGCGGGCGCTGAGCGAGACGACTTTGGGGGTGGCCGCCAAGCCCAAGGAGATCGTGAAGGAAGGCTTGAGCGAGTACTTCCTCTACACGATCGGAGGGACCGAGACGATCCCGACGGGCTGGTCGAAGCGCCTGGCGAGTTTCGACGTCGAGGGCGTGCCCGTCGTGAATCTGTACAAGTACGAAGAAGAGCGGTACGGCCCCCGCGTCGTGCGGTTCCTGAGCTTCAAGAACGACCAGGAGCACAAGCTGGGCCAGACCCCGATCCCCGACGGCCAGCTCAAGGTGTATCGGTCGGTCGATGACGCCAAGCACCTGTCCTACGAGGGCCAGTCCTCCTTCAAGTACATCCCCGTGAACGACGAGGTGGAACTGAATCTGGGGGCGGTTGCCGACGTGGTCGTCGAGCCCAGGCTCATGGAGACGAAGACGGAGAACTACCGCTTCGACACGAGAGGCAACGTCAACGGCTGGGACGAAGTCCAGGTCTTCCGCGTGGAGGTCCGCAATACCCGCGACGTGCCCGCCAGGATCGAGATCAAACGCAACTTCAGCGTGCCGCAGTGGGACCTGAAGCGAGCCGGCGACGAGGCCGCCTTCGAGAAGGTCGATCTGGACACGGTCAAGTTCACGCTCCAAATGCCGCCGCAGTCGAAGAAGACGTTCGAGTACACGCTGACGACCTACCAGGGCGCCCGCGCCGAGGATTGGAGCAGACGGAACCGATGATTTGGATTCCAAAGAACCGTGAAGCGACTCAGGATGACAAGAGAGACCGAGGTCTTCTGTTGGGAGCTACGATGAAACGGTTTCACACAGTGTTCATGATTGCGCTGTTCGCCACCGCGGCCCAGGCCAAGGTCGATCTGGTCACGCTGCCGGCTCGCAACGCGGTGCAGCTCACGATCTACAATTCCGCGGACATGACGCTCGTGCGGGACAGCCGGGCGCTGACCCTCAAGGAAGGGGAGAATGCCCTGCAATTCTCGTGGGAGAACACGCTGATTGACCCGACGAGCCTGGAGATGCTGCCCAAGGCCCAGGCCGACAAGATCGATATCGCCGAGCTGACGTATCCGGCCCGCGTGAAGAACGTGGGCCTGTGGGACGTCCGCAGTCGGACGAGCGGCAAGGTCCCCGTCGAGATCACGTATCTGACGAGCGGCCTGGCCTGGCGGGCCTTCTACATGGGAACGCTCTCCTCGGACGAGAAGACCATGCGACTGGAGGGCTACGTCCGCGTCACGAACAACAGCGGCGAGGACTACGAAGACGCCCAGGTCCGCCTGATTGTCGGCAAGGTCCACATCCTCGACCAGATCGCCCAACTGGCCCAACGCGAGTATCCTTATGGCCGACCGGTGGGAGCGGAAGACGAGAGTCGATTGCGGGGCATCCGGCCCAAGAGGGAAATGGAGAAACTGCAGTTCATGTTCGATGCGGTTGCTCCTCAGACGCCGGCGGCGACGGGTCTCGAAGCACCCAAGGAGATCGTCAAGGAAGGGCTCAGCGAATACTTTCTGTATACCATCGAGGGGACCGAGACGATTCCGAACGGTTGGTCGAAGCGGCTGTTGAGCTTCGACGTGGACGAGGTCCCGGTCGTCAATCTGTACAAGTATGAAGAGGAGCGATACGGCGAGGCGGTCGAGCGGTTCCTGAGCTTCACCAACGACGAGGAGCACAAGCTCGGCGCTACGCCCATCCCGGACGGCACGCTCACCGCCTACCGCAGGGCCGACACGCAGGGACATCTGTCTTACGAGGGACAGTCCTCGTTCAAGTACATCCCCGTGGGCGAGGAGGCGGAGCTGGACCTTGGGCCGGTCGAGAACATCGTGGTAGAGCCCGTGCTGATGGAGACTCGCACGGAGAACTTCCGCTTCGATGGGGATCGGGATGTCGCGGGCTGGGACGAGATTCAGACGTTCGAGGTCAAAGTCAAGAACACGCGGGACGTGCCGGTGAAGATCGAGATTCGCCGGAACTTCGAGACGCAGTACTGGACGATGAAACAGGCCGGACAGATCGACGGGTTTGAGAAGGTGGACCTGGATACGGTCGAATTCACTGTGCTCCTGCAACCGCGGTCGGAGCGGGCATTCCAGTACACGCTGACCACCTACCAGGGCACGCGAACCGAGGACTGGGACCGCCTGTCCCGGTAGGCTCGCGTGGTACGCACCCTATAGGCGCCGCTCCCGGTTCGTAGTGACGCCGTGAGGCGTTTCACGCTGGCACAGGCGTGGGGTAGACAAGATGGTGTATGGTACGCACCCTACCGCGCCGTTCACGTTAGAAGGGGGAGCGCAGGAGGATAGGGTTTGGAGTTCCGCCTTCAGGCGGCTCAAGACCGCGTAAACGCGGAACTCCGAACGGGCCCAATGTCGCCCCATCGCCCCCCATTTCAGAACGGCTGGCGCACTGCGGCTGACGGGTGGATACTCACAGCCGGCTCAGTTCTGCGATGGCTCTTGCAAGCCGGTTTCGGTGCTCCTCGACGGGAGCCGGGTCCTTCGTGAAGGTGGTCATGGTGGTCGTGACGCTGGCCGGCACTTCGAGCATCGCGGCGTAGCGCTCTTTCTGCTCGGCGCTGAGCCTGGTGCCCTGGGCCTCGACCAGGCGCTTCAGGATCACGAAGTACTCGTAGTCCTCGATGCCGTCGCGGAGCATCTCCCAGCGGATGCTGTCCACTGGGCCCTCCAGCACCGGCGCGCCGGGGTGGGCATCGGCCGCTGCGACCGGCGGGTAGACGAATCGACCGTCGCCGTTGCCCCAGGGGCGCTTCGCGCCAGCGGGCGTGCTGTACCCCGAAGTCCAGCCCATCGGATCTTCGTAGGGGTTCTGCGGACGGTCCGCCTCGGGATAGGCCGCGGAGCTGGTCCAGTAGTTCGTCTGCCAGACGAGGATGCCGTCGATCTTCCGTTGCCACGTCTGCCAGAGCCAGACCCGAAGCTCGGTCCCTGGATGATCGATGAAAAGGGTACAATAGGGAGTTTTGGGACCAGTGCACACATACCACCAAAACTTCTCGCCGTGCTGGCGTCGCTGTTCCGCGAGGTCGGGATTGAAGTGGTCGGAGATCGGGCACCAGATGTTCGGGCCGCCGAGCAACGCGGGCTCCACCTGCTCGGTGAGCATTCGGTTGATGTCGGGGGCGGCGGCCTTGAGCTTGGCGAAGCCGTTGTTGACGAAGGCGTAGTCCTTCGGGTCGGGCTCGTCGAACCAGTAGACGAACGCCTTGTCGAGCCAGCCCTTGGCCCGCAGGTGTTCCTGGATCTGTGTGCAGTAGCTGGTGAAGAGGGCCTTGTAGTGCGGCGTGCTCTCCTCGAAGCCCAGCAGTTCGGGCGCGGACCTCGAATGGAAGGTTCCGCCGCCCAGGCCGGGGATGCCCAGCCGGAAGGAGTTGAAGCCATAGTGGTCGATGGCCCGTTCCATGGCCTTGTCCCACGCCGTGAAGTCGAACTTCACCTGGAGCTTGTCCCGCTCGACCGGCGGCAGTTCCGGCGGCTCGAACCCGCCCGTCTCGATGAGTTCCTTGCCCGTGCCCGCGTCGGTCAGCGAGACGCCGTCGAACCAGACGAGGCCCGTCCTTTCGCCGTCGTCCGTCCAGGCGGTGGCCCGCAGATGAAGCTGGACCGACCGCGCGCCCTGCGGGAACCCTTTGATGACGCGGTCGAACTCCTGCCACTGCCCGCTGCCGTCGAGGGCCATATCGTTGTTGCCGCCGGAGATCCACTTGCCGCCCGCGTCGAAGTGGTTCAGCGTGACCAACAGCGTGTGGTCGGGCGCCGCGGTGCGATACCACAGCCGCAGACGCAGACCGCCCTCCGGGATCGCCACGAGCGGCTCATACGTCGCGGTCACGGTCTCGTCCGCCCGGTCGTCGAAGACCAGCAGGGCCCGCTCGCCGCTGTGGACCTCATTCTTGACGATCCGTCCGCCGTGCCACTTCGGCTTGGGCGGCCGGATGTCGGGCCACGTCACCCCAATCGCGTCCAGCGGCGCGAGGTCGTACGTCGAGATGTGATGGCTGCTGAAGTTCGCCCAGTACTTCTCCAGGACCTGACGCTTCTGCTGCGGATCGGTGACGCCCTGATAGTGATAGGCCAGGTCGTCGCTGAATCCGAACGCGGTCACGCACGTCATCCGCTTGGGCAGCTCGAAATCATAGACCTCGACCTTCAGCGGCGCTGCGATCTGGAATCCCTCGCCCGCCAGATCGATCCGGCCCTCGTACACGCCCGCCTTCGCGTTTTGTGGGACGTGGACGCGAACCCAGAACGGCTGATTCTTCCCCGCCTCCAGGTTCATCGGCTTGTCCATCGGCGGCAGGGGGTCGGGCCAATAGCCCGCTACGGCGCTCTTGTCCGTCGGCTGCGTCACGTGGATGTAGCGGACCTCCAGGACTTCGACGCTCGTCGCAGGGATCGTCGCTCCGCCAGAACCGCTCAACGCCCCCGGCGTGATGGTGACTCTCTGGATCGCGGCCTTCGGTTTCAGCACCAACTGCGCCGCTTCGGCCTCGTTCCTCGCCGCCCGAATGACGACGGCCTCGCCCTTGTCTTGTGGCAGGGGACAATCGCGTCCGATCTTCCATCCGGAAGACGCCCACCAGACCGCGACCTGCTCGCTCGACCCCGGCAGCAGCTCGCCGCGAGTCGCATTCAGATACTCCTCGCCCCACGCGCAGCCAACAAATCCGCCCACCACAACAGCCGCACACAACAGACGTGTCCACATCTTCAGACCCTCTCAAAAGACACTCACGCAATCGGTTGCTCGGATTGTCGGCCCAGAGTCGCGGCGCGTCAAGGGGATTGCTGCTTTTGACGCTCGCCGTATCTGTGCGATCTTTCGGGTGTCACGGCCCCTCCGATCCGGATCTGTCCTGTGCACAGTCCGTCTGTAGTGACGCCGTAAGGCGTTATCCTCTGC
The DNA here is from genome assembly GCA_035342095.1 of Sedimentisphaerales bacterium. Classification (GTDB taxonomy): domain Bacteria; phylum Planctomycetota; class Phycisphaerae; order Sedimentisphaerales; family Anaerobacaceae; genus PLanc-01. Next base: position 117,318 of record DAOQWL010000002.1, read on the forward strand.
GCTTTGGATGATATGCTCTTATGGGCACACTGCAAGCCGCTCGGTCCAATTTGCATGCAATTGCCCTGGGGTCTTCCGGCGTTTCTGTTGTCCCCTCCTATGGGCTGTGCTATCATCCTCGCTTCGACCGCGATAGAGTCCGTATTCGTGAGGTTTCAGTGTGGGGTTCTATGACTGCTTCCAGGAAACACCGATTGATCGAGATCGAGTGGCCGACGTTTGGCGAATGCCCGCCGCCGGCACGAGCGGGCGTTGTCGAGCTTCAGTCGCGAATCGATGCGGCTATCGAGGCCATGGACAAGCTCGGACTGACGCACCTGGTCGTCTACGGCGACCGCGAGCACTTCGCCAATATGGCCTGGTTCACCGGCTTCGATCCGCGTTTCGAGGAGGCCCTGTTCGTCCTCGGCGGTCAGAGAGACCCGCTGCTCGTCGTGGGCAACGAGTGCGAGGGGTACCTGCCCGTCAGTCCACTGTTCACCGCGAGCAGATTGCGGAGCGAACGGTTCCAGTCCTTCTCACTGCTGAATCAGCCGCGAGGCAACAGCCGGCTCCTGAAGGACATCTTCGCGGACGAAGGGATCGAGCCGGGCGCGAAGGTCGGATGCGTGGGCTGGAAGTACTTCGCCGATTCTGAACACCCCGACGGCAAGCACGCCCTCGACCTGCCTTCCTACATTGCGGATACGCTCCGCGACCTGGCGGGTCGGGACAACGTGACGAACGCCAACGCCATGCTGATGCACCCAGGCACGGGTCTGCGGACTTTCTGTTCGCCTGCGGAGATCGCCTATTTCGAGCACACCAACGTCCTTGCGTCCGAGGGCATGAGATGCATGCTCTTCGGCCTACGGGAGGGGATGACCGACTGCGAGCTGGCCCAACGGGCCCACTACAACGGCGTGCCCCAGGGCTGTCACATGACGCTCGCCACCGGCGATCTGCCCGGCTTGTCGGGTCCCGTCGGCGCGACCATCCGAAAGGGGACGCCCCTTTCGACGAACCTCTGCTACTGGGGCAGCAACATCTGTCGCGCCGGTTGGGTCGCGTCGTCGGCCCGCGAGCTGCCCGCCAACGCGAGGGACTACGTCGAGCAGTTCGCTGGTCTCTATTTCGAGGTGATGAGCGAATGGTTCGACCTGCTGCGGATCGGCACGCCGGGAGGCGAACTGGCCCGCTTGATTGCAGAGAGATTGCCTTTCGAGAAGTTCGGCATCTTCCTGAACCCTGGGCACCTCATCCACCTCGACGAATGGCTCAGCTCGCCGATCTATCCCGGCTCGGATATCCCGCTCCATTCAGGCATGGCGATGCAGGTCGATGTGATCCCTTCCTCGCCCATCTACTCGTCCACCCGAATGGAAGACGGCGTGGTGATCGCCGATGAGACCCTGCGTGCCGAGATCCAGCAGGAGTTCCCCGACTGCTTCGCCCGCTGTATGAAACGTCGGGACTTCATGGCAAATGTGCTGGGTATCCCGCTGCCCGAGGAGATCCTGCCTTTGTCCAACATCCCGGCCATCGTGCCCCCGTTCTTCCTGAAGCCGGGCACGATCCTGGCGATGGAACCATGAGGAGGGATGGTGCGTGATACGCACCCTACGAAAGAGCCGCGAGAATCTTGACTCCTCTCGTCCCGTTGTGCTATCCTCCTCTCGTCGTGGGGAGGGGATTGGGGTTGTTGGAAGTGCCCGAGAGAAAGGATGGCCGCCATGAGCGACAAGACCATCGCGTCGATCTTCCCGTCCAGTGAGACGATTCCCGAGCAGCACCGCATCGCAACCGCCATCGAACAGCGGGAGTATCTGTGCAATGGCGAGATTCGCACCTGGGCCGGGGCGCAGCAGGATGTCCTGTCCCCGATCTGCGAGTCGGCCGACGGCGCCTGTCGGCAAAAGCGGATCGGCAGCTACCCGTTGCTTGGAGCCGAGCAGGCTCTGGAGGCGCTCGACGCGGCCTGCAAAGCCTACGACCACGGGCGGGGCGCCTGGCCCACCATGTCCGTCGAGGAGCGGATCAGGCACGTCGAAGGCTTCGCCTATCGAATGAAGGAGCGGCGGGACGAGGTGGTCAAGCTCCTGATGTGGGAGATCGGCAAGACGCTGCCCGATGCCCAGAAGGAGTTCGACCGGACCGTGGACTACATCCGCGACACGATCGGAGCGCTCAAGGACCTGGATCGCGTGTCGTCGCGGTTCGTCATCGAGCAGGGGGTGATCGGGCAGATCCGCCGGGCGCCGCTGGGCGTCGTGCTCTGCATGGGCCCGTTCAACTACCCGCTGAACGAGACCTTCACCACGCTGATCCCGGCCCTCATCATGGGCAACACGGTGATCTTCAAGCCGCCCAAGATGGGCGTGCTCCTGCACCGGCCGCTCCTGGAGGCGTTCCGCGACTCGTTCCCTGCGGGCGTCGTGAACACGGTCTATGGGCAGGGTCAGAAGGTGATCCAGCCCTTGATGGAGTCGGGCCGGATCGACGTGCTGGCCTTCATCGGCTCCAGCCGGGTGGCGGACATCCTCAAGAAGCAGCACCCCAAGCCGCACCGGCTCCGCTGCGTGCTGGGTTTGGAGGCCAAGAACGCTGGCATCGTCCTGAAGGACGCGGACCTCGACCTCGCGGTCAAGGAGTGTGTGCTGGGGTCGCTCTCCTACAATGGCCAGCGATGCACCGCCCTGAAGATCTTGTTCGTCCACGAGGCGATCATTGACCAGTTCCTGCCCAAGTTCGCGGAGGCAGTCGGCAAGCTCAAGGGCGGGATGCCCTGGGAGCCGGGAGTCCAGATCACACCGCTGCCCGAGCCCGACAAGACGAAGTACCTGCAAGACCTCATCGCCGACGCCCAGGCCAAAGGCGCGAAGGTGGTCAACGTAGGCGGTGGCGCAGCGAGCGGGACCTTCATGTCGCCAGCGGTGGTCTACCCGGTCCGGCCGGGAATGAGGCTCTACGTCGAGGAGCAGTTCGGACCCGTGGTCCCCATCGCGACATTCAAAGACATCGAGGAGCCGATGAACTATGTGATCGACTCGAACTACGGCCAGCAGGTGAGCCTCTTCGGCAGCGACGCGGCTGTCATCGCCGACCTCGTCGATCCGTTAGTCAACCAGGTCTGCCGGGTGAATATCAACAGCCAGTGCCAGCGGGGTCCCGACACCTTCCCCTTCACAGGCCGCAAGGACTCCGCGGAAAACACGCTCTCCGTCTCTGACGCCCTGAAAGTCTTCACAATCCGGACCCTGGTAGCCGCCAAAGAAACCGACCTCAACAAACAACTCATCAAGTCGATCGTGACCGACCGGTCCTCCCGCTTCCTCTCGACCGACTTCATCCTGTAGAACCGTTCCTGCGATACGACGGGAGGGGGGCAGCTACGGGACTTGGCGTGGTCGCCGCGAGGAAAACACCCGTCGTCTCGGCAAACACATTGACTCTTCCCGCTCCTGTGTGTTACTCTATCGGCCGACAGCGAAAGGGGACCGGATGATGGGAGCGCAGCAGACAGATTGTCTGAAAAGCATACGGACGATGCGGCCGGTCGCTCCGGCGACAGTTGGAGAATCCGCCATGCCTTATGCGCGAAGGCGGGATGAACCGCGAGGCAGATCACCCCCGATGGTTATCGACGCGACCTCCAGTGGCGGCTCGGAACAAGAATACGCTGCAGCGAGAAAGGAACGGACTACTATGAGCTTACGTTCGAAGTATGCCAAACAGGTGCGTAATACGTTTGGAGGCGGCTATCACGCCGCATGGTATCCAGATACACCACATGCGATCGGGGCTTACGGCAGAATGGACGATGACGTATTTGTCTCTTATGGCAATGTCTCAGAACTTGGCGTCAAGTATGACATCAATCGGGACACCATCCCTTCTGCCCTGGAAGTCAGCGCCAGCAACGGGGTTGCCATTGCAACGAAGTTCAAGGGGGAAACGAATGCGAAACTGCCGCACATTCCGGAGGCCTCAGCGGGTCTGGGGATTGAGTTCAAGTCAGAGGGGTCCTTCATCATATCGGCAGGCGAGGTATACGAGGATCGCATTGCCAACCCGGGAGCGTTGGAGACGCAGTTGAGACGCCTTCGCGAACAAGGCCAGTGGGACTCCAGCTACAGGGTGGTTACCGGTGTTCTCCGGATGCCGGTGGCCAAGATCATAATCGCCCAGGCGAGCGACACCAAACTGGAGATCAGTCTTGAGGGGACGCTCACGCCATCAATCAAGGAATTGGGCAAGGTTGAAGTGAGCGCGAGTTTTCACTGGGAGAGCACGGCCACGATGAAGTACAATCCGGCTCGTGATGCGGTCCCGATCATTCAACTCCACAGACTGGTACCTGGTTTCCTGTTCTGGAAACCACGATTGCGCGTATTTGGCATGGAGCGAATCGCCGAACCGGGAGCCGAAGAAGTGTGGCAACTGGTTCCGGACGATGAAGTTGTGAGGGAACCGGAATAGCGCCCAATTGGAATGCCGACCGGTAACAACGGATGAGTCCGTTGGCGCCTCGGGAGTTGTCAAGGGTCTGCCACTCGTGGCCTGTGGAGCTGGGTCACTCTATTGGTACGCCAGGGCGACGGCGCCGAGGACGGCGAGGACGCCGCCGATGAGGGAGTGGAGGGTGGGGTGTTCGTGGTCCAGGAGCATCGTGAAGGGGATCACCACCAGCGGTGTCGTGGCTACGATGGACAGGACGATCCCGGTCGGGGCGACCGCGAGGGCCCATTGGTAAAAGGCGACGCCGATGGCCGGGCCGCAGAGGGCATTGGCGATCACCCAGGGCCAGGCTCGTCGCCAGGGATGGGGACCAGGGGCGGTTTCCTGCGGCGGGGCAGGGGACTTGTGCAAGCGATGGACCAGCAGGACGACGGCCGTCAGGAGCAGGCCGCCGATGATTCGCTGGTAGGCTGCGGTGCCTCCGTCGATGTGCTGGCCTGCTGCTCGGGCGACGTCGAAGGCCTTCCGCGTGAGGACCGCCCCGCCGGCCTGTCCGAGGGACGCGATGATGCCGAACAAGATCCCGATGAACCATGCGCGGGTGGGGACCGGGATCCGCTTGTCCGGCGCGAGGGCGGCGAACACGCCCACTAAGATGGTCGAGCTCCAGAAGATCTGGGAACCGGTCAGCGTGGTGCCCAGCCAGAGCCATTCCATGATCGCCCCCAAGGGGACGGCCAGGCACAGGCACAGCAGCACCGCCAGTCTCGGGCCGATGTAGTAGTACGCGCCGTACAGGGCCAGGTCGCCCATCCCGAAGCCGACGACCCCGCTGAGGAACAGCCAGGGCAACCCCACGCCGGAAAGGCCCTGGCCGAACAGGTGCGCCCAGAGGGCCAGCACGATCGTGGCCAGCACCAGCCGGCTGAGATTCGCGACGCTCGCGCCGAGCAGACGAGTGCTCCGGCCGGCACTGACCGCTGACATCGCCCACAGAATCGAGGTGATAATGGCCTGGATCATCCGTCAGTCGAAGTCCGTGGGCAACGCGGGATTGCGGTAGTGCTCGAACATGCGGGCGAGCTGGAAGGGGAGCGTCCGCGAGATGGAGAGTTCCCGCGGGATCTCGTTCTCCGCGAAGAGTTCGACGCCGGTGGTTTCGTGACTCTCGGTGGGCGAGCCGCCCGTGATCTCGCAGAGGAAGAACAGCTTGTAGATGTGGAAGGGCATGAAGGGCTCGTGCGGGTGCCTGCTTCGGTCCCAGACCGCGGCGAGCTTCGTCACGCGGGCCTCGAAGCCCGATTCCTCGAAGACCTCGCGGACCACCGCCTCCGAGGGAGATTGGCAGGGGTCCGCCCAGCCTCCCGGCAGGGTCCATCTGCCGTCGTCGAGCTTCTCGCGGACCAGGAGGATCTTGCCCTCGCGGAAGGCGGCGCCGCGGACATCCACCTTGGGCGTTTCGTAGCCTTTCTCGCGTGGGAACAGTTCCAGGAACGTCTTGACGTCGAGGTCGAAGCCGACCGCCATCATCTCCGCCGCGATCTGTCGGATGTGCTCGTATCGCTCGATCTCGTAGGCATTGTCGGAATAGGTCAGACCGTTCTGAGCCAACGCGGCCAGTTGTTTCGCCCACTTGAGCCAGTTCGGTTCCATTCTCACGAGTCCTTCGGAGTCCTTGTCTTCGTTGTCCGACGGCGTCTGCGCCGGTGTCGCGTCTGTTACCGGGGCCTTGGCCGCGGCCTTAATAGGGTGACAGATTCCGATCTGCAATGCAACGGGGTTTGTCTCGGAAAATGGAGGATCTGCGTTGGACGGACGCTGCGCCCGTCGCTACGATACAGGGCTTGGAACGGAAATCAACGGTTCTTGGAAAAAGGCGGGTACGGATTATGAGAAGACATCTGTTGATCGTGGGATTGCTGCTGATGACCGTGATGGGGACCGGGTGCATCGTGGTCCATGTGGAGAAGGACCGCTCCTGCAAACCGGCGTCGGTCGAACCCGTGGAGACGACGGTGCAGGAGATCGACGCCGTCGGGAGGCTCGGCTTCGAGAACGACCGCCATCATGCCTACAGGCGTATCGCGAGCCGACCGGGCCTGAGCGACGCCGTGCAGATTCACTTGATCGAAGCGGTGTTCTCGAACCTGGGCTTCGAGAACGACAAGACGGACGTCTTGCTGACCCTGGTGGGCAATCCGTGCTTCAGTCCCGCCGCGGAGGCCGTGCTCCTGGAGCGGATAGACCGGCTCGGATTCGAGAACGACAAGCAGAGAATCCTTAAGGCGATCGACAAGAGAAAGGCCTGAAGATCGATCTCGCCGATCTGCATGCTGTTGGGCCTGGAGGGCGTCCGAACCGTCGGGAACAGGACCTGATGGTGCTTGCAGGCGACGGTGCCCCGACCCTGTCACTCCTGCACTGCAACGGCGCGGCAACTTGTTTTCCTGACAAGCACTTCGGACAGGACACGCAGATTGCCCCCGAACCATAGGAATCGGAACGTCAACTACAATCCATGGCAGGCACGCCCGAAGCGGTCGTGCGAGGGGAGTTTTTCGCATTGCGGCCTCCGGCGTGAACGCGAGCGAAGCGCTCGGTTGCAGGTTTGGCGCAGCACGGCGGATGTTGCTGTCCCCCTTACCGCTGGTGGCTCCCACGCGTCAAACTCCCGCCGCACCGTGGCGGATTCCGGATCGGTCCGTCCCTTCCTCTGTATCAAGCACTTGGGTTGCGGCCGAAGGCTGCTCCAAGCCGGGAAGGAATCCACGAGTCATGGTATGCGGCGCATCCCCGGAACTGGATTCCCGCGTTCGCGGGAATGACAACCCGGGGTCTCTACGAACCCCTATCGCACGCGCGCAACTGCGGACATGTCCCCCGCGGGCCGGGCGTCTGTTTTCCGTTTTGCCTTTTCGTTGGCTCCTCCCTACAATGCTGCCAGGAATTGGTACTTCGTGGTGCCTGGTCGGACGATGGAGATTGCGGAATGGTTTGTAAGAGCGTGGTTTCAACTATTCGTGTCGGTTTGGGGGTCATTCTCGTGCTCGCTGCTGCGGCGGCGCCGGCCGAGACGGTCGATCTGGTGGTTCTGGACCGGCCCCTTCATGGCGGACGCATCAGCCCGATGCTCTATGGCGGCTTCATCGAGCTGCTCGACGACGTGGTCCCCGGCATGTGGGCCGAAATGCTGGGCAACCGCGATTTCGAGGGCGTCCTCCCTACCGCCAACTGGGCCTATCACCTGGGCGTCCTGAACCTGTGCGATCGCGATTGGGACCGGAATGGTACGTGGGATTGTAGCGCGGAGGCCCCCTGGAGCGGCGAGCGGTCGGCGAAACTGACGGCTGCGAAGGGTCGGCCGGGATTGTTGACTCAGAGCGGCCTGGCCGTGACAAAGGGAATGACCTACCTGTTCTCCGGCTACTTCCGCGGCGGGAGCGCCCGTTGGGAGGTGTCGATCCGCCTGAAAGCCCTGCTTCCCGATGGGCAGTGGATGTCACTCGGTTCCGCGTCGCTCGGACCGATCGGCGGGGAGTGGGCGAAGACCTGCGCCACGTTGGCATGCACGGGGACCACGGACCGGGCGGTTCTCGATATCGAAGCGGCCGGCGAGGGCAATCTGTGGATGGACAAGCTCTCGCTGATGCCCGCGGACAACGTCGACGGGTGGCGCCGGGACGTCGTCGAGGCGACGAAGCGACTGCGCCCGCCCGTCCTTCGCTGGGGCGGTTCCACCATCGATCCCGGCGCCTACAAGTGGAAGGAGCAGGTCGGCGACCGGGACCGGCGTCCGACGTTCCTGACCCAGCCGTGGGGACGCCGGGACCCGGGCGACGTTGGTGTCGAGGAATTTGTTCGGTTCTGCCGAGCGGTGGGCAGCGAGCCGCTCGTCTGCGTCAGCTTTGCCGATGGGCCCGAGAGCGCCGGCGAACTGGTCGAGTACTGCAACGGAGCAGCGGACACGCGATGGGGGAAGACGCGGGTCCGGAACGGCCATCCGGAACCCTATGACGTCAAGTACTGGCAGCTCGGCAATGAGGTCGGCAGCAATGAAGTGATCGGCCAGATCGCCGATTTCTGCCAGGCAATCCACAAGGCCGATCCGAAAGCGACGATCTTCACCTCCTTCCCGAGCGCCGGCCTGCTCGACCGGGTCGGCGATTCCATCAGCTACTTGTGCCCGCACTACTACACGTCGGATCTTGCGTGGGTCGAGTCCGACATTCGCGGCCTGCGGAACGTCATCCGCGGTTCCCGTTATCGCGACACGGCCCGTCTGGCGGTGACGGAATGGAACATCAACGCGGGCAACTGGGGCCTCGGTCGCGGCAAGCTCTATACGCTCGATTGCGCCTTGTTCGAAGCGAGGTTCCTCAATCTGCTTCACCGCAACAGCGACGTTGTGACCCTCGCCTGCCGCTCGAACCTGACCAACAGCTTCTGCGGCGGTACGATCCAGACGAACGCCGCGGGCCTGTACAAGATCCCTGCCTATCACGTCATGAAACTGTTCCGCGACCACACCCGCCCGGTGCCGCTGACGATTGGCGAGCTGCCGGGCTGGCTGAGCGTCACCGCCTGTGCCTCGGACGATCACAAGCAGATCACGCTCTTTGTGGTGAACACGCGAACCGAGCCCGTCGAGGTCCAGGTTGACCTCTGCGACTTCGGGGAAGGCATGAAGATCCTCGCAGGCGAGGTGGTCGGCGACACGCAGGACCGCCGACAGATCGACGTCGCCAACGGCTGGGACCGCCCGGACCGGGTGAAGACGATGCCCCTGCGATTCCAGGGCAGAACCGCGACGGCGCCGGCGCTGTCCGTGGCTGCGGTGGACATCCAGTGATGGGCCGGGGTGTCCGCGGAGCATCAATATGGATATTGAAGGTTGCATTGCAGGGAATCGCCAGGTACAATTCACACTTCACCTGCGATTGCGTGGCGACCGCAGGCCCGTTGGTGGGAGATTCGTGACAAGGGCAGGAAACAGGAGGCCGCATATGAGCAGAGGCACAAAGTACTGGACAGGCGTGTTCGTCATAAGTGCTATCGTGTGTTTCGCCGTAGTGGGCTGCAAGAAGCAGGGGGGGCAGACGAACCAGCCCTCGCCCACACAAGGGACTGCAAGCCAGCCTGCGCCCGCTTCCGCTCCGACGGGCGAGCCGATCAAGCTTTCTTACAGCGTGTTCTTCCCGCCGACGCACATCCAAGCCGTCACGGCGACCGAATGGGCCCAGGAGGTCGAGAAGAGGACCAACGGGCGGGTGAAGATCACGATTTATGCCGGTGGGACGCTGACTCCCGCCCCGCAGTGCTACGAGGGAGTGGTCAACGGGGTCTCCGACATCGGGATGAGCTGCTTCGCCTATACGTTGGGCCGGTTCCCGCTGCTGGAAGGGTTGGACTTGCCTCTCGGATACCCGAACGGCACCGTGGCAACTCGAATTGCCACGGAGATGGTCGAGAAATACAAGCCCGAGGAGGTGGCCGGCGTTCACGTCCTGTACATTCACGCTCACGGACCTGGATTGTTAGCTTCGAAGAAGCCGGTCCGGACCCTGGCGGACATGAAGGGTCTGAAGATCCGCGCGACGGGTCTGTCGCAGAAGATCGTTACCGCCCTGGGGGGAACCCCCGTGGCGATGCCGCAGGGCGATACGTATGAAGCCCTGTCGAAGGGCGTCGTGGACGCGACTCTGTGCCCCATCGAGACCCTCAAGGGCTGGAAGCAGGGCGAGGTCGTCAGTTCCGTGACGGATGCGACCGCGGTCGGCTATACCACCGCCATGTTCGTCGTGATGAACAAGGGCAAGTGGGACAAGCTGCCTGCGGATATCCAGAAGACCATCACCGAGATCAACGCCGAATGGGTGGCCAAACACGGCAAGGCCTGGGATCAGGCGGATGTGGATGGTCGGACGTTCGTGACGAGCTTGCAGCCGGCGCGAGAGATGATTACGCTGTCGGCCGAGGAGCAGCAGCAGTGGAAGAAGGCTGTCGAGCCTGTGCTGGCCGCCTACGTCGAGGCCGCCAAGGCCAAAGGATTGCCCGGCGAACAGTTCCTCAAGGATGTCCAGGACCTGGTTGTGAAGTACTCTCAGACGGTGCAATAACTGATGCCGGCTCCCAACCAAACGCCTGCGGTCGGCGGCGCATACGCCTGCTACGTGTCCTTGCTGCGCCGGACCGTCTCGGCTCTCGGTATCGTAGCGGGAGTGGCCGTCGTGGCGATGATCGCGGTGACCTGCGTGGATGTCGGGGGCCGGTGGCTGTTCAGCCGGCCCATCAAGGGCGCGTATGACATCGTCGAGCTGCTCGGGGCCATCGTCATCGCCGGCGGGCTGCCCTACACCACCGGCTGCAAGGGCCACGTCGCCATCGAGTTCTTCTGGCAGAGGCTCTCACGCCGCGGGCGCATCCTCGTCGATACCGTCGCCCGCCTGATCACCGTTTCCATGTTCGCCTTTCTGACCTGGCGGTTCATCCACTACGGAGTCGAACTCCGCGCCAGCGGGCAGGGGACCCCGACGCTCGGCTGGCCCGTCTTCTGGCTGGCCTGGTGGCTGGCCCTGTGTACCGGCGTGATGGTCCTGGTTATCTTGTACCACCTGATGCACCCCGGGAAGGAGCTGATGAAGCCGTGACGAACGAACAGATCGGCATCGTGGGTTGCATCGCCTTGGTCGTGCTGCTGTGCAGCAGCATGCCGGTGGCGTTCGCCATGGCGGTCGTGGGGTTCGTGGGTTTTGCCTGTGTGGTGAACCCGCACGCGGCCGTGAGCATGATGACGATGGATTTGTACAACACCTTCGCCTCCTACAGTCTGACGGTGATCCCGCTGTTCGTGCTCATGGGCCAGATCGCGTTTCACGGCGGCATCAGCCGGCGTCTGTTCGATGCGGCGTACCACTGGCTGGGCCCGTTGCCGGGCGGGCTGGCGATGGCGACCGTCGGCGCCTGCACGGCCTTCGGCGCGATCTGCGGCTCCGGTCCCGCCACGTCGGCGACGATGGCCCTGGTGGCTCTGCCCGAGATGAAGCGATACAAGTACAGCATGGAGCTGGCCTGCGGGGCGGTCGCCTCCGGCGGGACCATCGGCATGATGATCCCGCCCAGCGTCGTCTTCATCGTCTACGCGATCATGACCGAGCAGTCGATCGGCAGTCTTTTCATCGCGGGGGTCCTGCCGGGGGTGGTGACGGCGCTGCTGTTTTGCACCGTGATCTACGTCCAGTGCAAACGCCGCCCGGACTATGGGCCGGCAGCGCCTTCGTCCTCATGGAAGGCCAAGGTGCTCTCTCTTCGCGGGGCCTGGGAGACGATGCTGCTGTTCCTGGCCGTCATGGGCGGCATGTTCATGGGGGTCTTCACGCCGACCGAGGGGGCCGCCATCGGGGCCGCCGGCACTCTCGCCATCACCGTCATTCGACGCAAGCTCGGTTTCCGCATGTTCGTGCAGTCGCTCAAGGAGACGCTGCGGACCTCGGTCATGGTGATGATCATCGTAGCCGGCGCGAAGGTCTTCGGGCACTTCCTGGCGGTGACGCAGATCCCGTTCGCGACCGCCAACTGGCTTGGCGGCTTGCCTCTGCCCGGCTGGGCGATCATGATCCTGATCACAGGCTTCTACCTCGTCGCGGGCTGTTTCGTGGACGCGCTGGCCCTGGTCCTGCTGACGATCCCGATCTTCTATCCGGTGGTGACGAACCTGGGCTTCGATCCGATCTGGTTCGGCGTGATGATCGTGCTCGTGACGCAGATGGGCACGATCACGCCGCCGGTGGGGGTCTGCGTTTACGTCGTCAGCGGGATCGAGCGGGACGTGCCCCTGGAGACGATCTTTCGCGGGGCTATCCCGTTCCTGATCGCCTTGGCCGTCGTGGCGATCCTGCTGATCCTGTTCCCGGGCATCGCCTTGGTCCTGCCGCGACTGGCGCATCCGTAGCATGGGCATCTTGCCCATGATTCTCCATCGCTTTGGAGCAAGGCCGCGTAAACGCGGAACTCCGAACAGGCGATCTTCTGGAGTTTGCCGGGATGGAGCGAGACGTTCCGGAATTCGATCCGCGTATAGGGACGCGTCTGCAGATTGAAGGCTGCTACGTCTTCCAGGGGCAGGTTGAAGTCCGGCGTGATCTGCGCGAAGCCGGCCGAGGTCCAGAGTCCGCCTGGATAGTCTGAGATGTGCTCGACGTCACGGAGTGGGTTACGCTGCCGATCATCGGACCACCATGTGCCTGCGATTCTATTGATTATCTGTGTCATTTGAGTCCCCTCCTCTTTTCTCGGGTTGTTCTTTGAGTGCTTCTTCCAGTGCCTGGCGCTGCTTGGGCGTCAGAGCGGGGTCGCTGAGCAGGAAGTGCATCAGCGGGCCGTAGGCGCCGTCGAATGCCTGGTTGACCAGAGTCTTCAGCGCGCTGCGGCGGGCATTCTCACGACTGAGGATCGGCTCGTACAGGCTGGTGTTCCCCTCCTTGTATTCTCGGACGGCGCCCTTCTCCACAAGCCTGGCCAGTAGCGTGCGGATCGTGGTGTACGCCCATTTGACCTCCGGGGGCAAACGTCCGGCGATCCCTCGCGCCGTCGCCGGGTGCTTCTCCCAGAGGCAATTCATGACCTGCCATTCCGCGTCTGTCAGTCGCATCGGTGTACCTCCTTACTACAACTATAGCACATTTTACTACAAACGTAGTAGGTCTCAAGTGTAAAAAAATGGAGAAACTAAGAAAGATAGCGAAGATTCCGCAATCACTTGTGGGCAAGAGCCTTACGTGCAACTGGCGAGCTGATTCCTTATGTCTTGCCGCTGGAAGATAAGAGCGCAACCATTTTGGCTCATCCGGTTTTCGCGTACTTCGGCGGTTCTTGGGGACCTGTCCCCAAACCCCTGAGATTTATCGCTTTGGGCCAATAGCATGGTATGGATAAGAGGGCGACGCCCCCTACCGGCGGAGTCGGCATACCCTGTGCAAGCGAGCACGAAGGGGGCTCAGCGGGGGTTCCCGTCGACCGATTGAGAAAGGCCCAAGACATCCGCGATGGCGTGTCGTGCCGCCTTCCCGCCATGCTATTGGCTGAAAGCGGAAAACCTCCCTTGCACGACCGCTTCGGGCGTGCCGGGATCACGAAAGCACGCGAAAACCGGATGAGCCCCATCTTCCACAAGCCTTGAGAATCGACCCTGTCATTCCTGCGTCAAGCAGGAATCCAGGAACCGCGGAATTATGCTTTTCAAGACGCCCGACGATCTGTATAATGCGCACGATAACCGGGTTCAGCATCAGCCGGGGGTACAAAGCCCCTCACGGCACGTGAACAGGGCAACGCCGCATCCTGTACTGCGTATGCGCGGTTGCCGGGTCACGGCTTCCCTGATACGTTCGCTCGAAGGAGTACGATGTACGCACAGACAATACGCAACGTGGCGATCATTGCACACGTCGATCACGGCAAGACGACGCTCGTCGATCAGCTTCTCTACCAGTCGGGCATGTTCCGCGACGAGGAACTGGAGAAGCTGGCCGGCGCCGAGCACAACCTGATTATGGATTCCAATCCGCTCGAACGCGAGCGCGGCATCACGATCCTGAGCAAGAACTGTGCGATCCAATACACCGACAAGACCGGTCAGGAATACAAGATCAATATCGTCGATACGCCGGGCCATGCCGATTTCGGCGGCGAGGTCGAGCGCGTCCTGAAGATGACCGACGGCGTCCTGCTCGTCGTCGACGCCTTCGACGGACCGATGCCCCAGACGCGGTTCGTCCTGAGCAAGGCCCTCGCCCACAATCTCAAGCCCATTCTCGTCGTCAACAAGGTGGATCGCCCGGACTCCCGTCCCGACGACGTGGTCAACGAGGTTTTCGATCTGTTCGTCGAGTTGGAGGCCTCCGACGACTCCCTGGATTTCCCGGTGATCTTCGCGTCCGCGAAGGAAGGGTGGGCGACGACGGATCTGTCTCGCCCGAACGGGAATCTCCAGCCGGTCTACGATGCGATCATCCATTCCATCCCGGCGCCGAAGGTCGATCCGGACAAGCCCCTCCAAATGCTGGTCACCTCGCTGGAGTACTCCGACTACGTGGGCCGTGTCGCGATCGGCAAGGTGTTCGCCGGACGAATGCTGCAGGGCCAGCCGGTGACCGTGATCGACAAGCAGGGCCGCCACACGCAGCAGAAAGTGGTCCAGTTGTACGAATACGAGCGTCTCAGCAAGAAACGAGCCGACGAGGTGGAAGCCGGGGACATCTGCGCCGTGGCCGGCCTGGATCCGGTGGACATCGGCGATACGGTCGCCTGCCCGGATCAGCCCAGCGCGCTGCCCATCGTGGCGATCGACGAGCCGACGATGAGCATGACTTTCCAGGTCAACAACGGCCCGTTCGCCGGCCAGGACGGCAAGTACGTCACGTCGCTGCAACTGCGGGACCGGCTGGACAAGGAGCTCCAGACGAACGTCGCCCTCCGCGTCGAGCCCGGACAGACCGCCGACGAGTTCATCGTCTCCGGCCGGGGACTGATGCACCTGGGCATCCTCCTGGAGAACATGCGCCGCGAGGGCTACGAGGTCTGCGTGGGCAAACCGCAGGTGATTGTCCGAATGAAGGACGGCGTAAAGCAGGAGCCCATTGAGCGGCTGGTCATTGAGTGCCCGGCGGATTGCCAGAGCGCCGTGATGAGCCTGATCGGCACCCGCCGCAGCGAAATGCTCAAGATGGACAGCAAGAGCGGCGCCAGCGATTACGTCCACATGGAGTTCATGATCCCGTCGCGCGGGCTCTTCGGCCTGAACGCCCGCATCCTGACCGCCACGCAGGGCCGGGCGATCATGCACCACACGTTCGAGCAGTACGAGCCGATGCGCGGCTCGATCCCCGACCGCCAGGCGGGCGTCATGATCGCCAGCGAGACGGGCACCGTCACCGCCTACGCGCTCGACGCCCTCTACGAACGGGGCTTCTTCTTCGTCCGTCCCGGCGACCGGGTCTACGAGGGCCAGGTCGTCGGCGAGCACTGCAAGGACAACGACATCGTCGTCAACGCGACGAAGGCCAAGCAGATGTCGAACATGCGAACGTCCGCGAAGGACGACGCCGCTCGTATCCGTCCGGCCCGTATCATGAGCCTGGAAGCCCACCTGGAGTACGTGCAGCACGACGAGCTGGTCGAAATCTGCCCGAGCTCGATCCGCCTGCGGAAACGCATGCTCCTGGAGGGCCAGCGCCGCCGGGCCGCGAGGCTGGGCGCCGACGCAGTCCTCAGACAGTAACGACAGCGCGTCCGGCGTACCCGCTGCGCTCGCAGACCCGACTACCTCAAACTCCCGCGTTCGACAGGTTTCGGCGCCACGCCTACTTCGGGAGTTCCGCGGCCACGTAGCCCGCGTCGGCCTGCGCCCCGGACGGGAGGCTGGCGGAGACCGCTGGGTCCAGATACCGGACGCCGGCTTGGCTCGCGACCTCGGAGTCGGAGTACAGGCTCGACCACGGATCGACGCTCACGTACGTCGGCGGCGTCAGCCACCCCGCGTGGGCGACCGTCGTTACGACCACCACGATCATCGTGATGGTCAGGACGGACATGACCAGCAGCGTGAACGCCGGGAGCACGGTGTCCAGCAGGCACCGCTTCAGCAACGTCCGGGAACCCTCCGCCCCCGGCTGTGACCCCGGCGGCCCATGCCCCGCCGCACTCGACGATTCGACAACGCTCTCGGTCATCCGGTTCATTCCCCCACCTCCGTCCACTCCCCCTACAGAAAGTATGCGCCATTTCCAAGCCCGTGGCGGCAAATTCTCGTGACCAGAACGAGTTTTATCCCCGGCGGATGCCTCTCCATCGGCTGCCGGTCCCTTCCGCAACAATCATATTGACTCCGCAGCGCAAGTCGGATAGACTCTTACTTATCGGACGGACTTGCCGTGCGTGCGGTTCGGGGCACCATCCACACCGTCCCAGCCGCGTCCGGACCCCAAGCGCCATGGAGCGCGTGGGCAACCCGGTCCAGCCACACGAGCGCGGCAAGCGGCATCACTCCAGCCGGGAATTGCGGCGCTCTTCGACATGAAGCTCAGGCCGTGAGTCCTGGGCAATCCGCAATTGAAGGGGTGAACGCATGAGAACGTCGATTTCGCTACTGCAATCCCTCGCGTTGGCGTTGTGGCTGATAGGAGACGCCGGCATTTGCGGTGCCAGTCCCGAGGACGTGACCATACAAGTCCAAGTCTTCGATGCTGAGACAGGCTGGGGGATACCCTATGCAAGCATAGACTGGTTAACGATTGAAGTCCCTATCGATGACCCTCGTGCAGGGGGATGGGGGCAGACGTCGTTTGCTGCATCCTATTCGTTCACGCCTTGGTATGGTTCGGGCTACACGTATGAGATAAAGGCTCATGCGCGCAACTACAGGGTGGGGAGATTCTATGTGACTCCAGGGCCAGGCCTATATCCATGCAGTCTGTCGCTGGATCCTGTCGACGGCACGCCCATTCTCGACGCCGGGCCCGGCCAGACGAGCACAGTGTCCGTTCTGCCCTTCTGTTCTGATCTGTTGTGGCTCAGGGTGTACGACTCGGATGTATATCACCTGCGAGACGTTTATGACCACACTACGGTAAGTGTGAGTAACCCCAGCAAGATCAGCGTGAAGCTATGGAAAGAAGGGTCACCTATTGAATGCTCCTGGCAGTACACGGTCAACAGCACAGGGACTTACTACGTCACATTTGAATACAAGGACGAGTATGGTGACGTCGGGTCCGACATTGTAGAGATCACGATCCAGAGTCTGACGGGCAATCAGTGTCCGGTGGTGAATGCGGGTCCGGACATCAGTACGACAGCCAACTTCCTGCCCTGGTCGCTTCGTCTGGAGGGCACGGCCTATGATCCGGACAATGGGCCGCTCCAGATTGCGGTGCCCTGGTGGGATGTGGTAAGCAGCATCCCTGTCGATTTCGACGACCCGACCGATCCCGACACGTCGGCGACGTTCAACGGCTATGGCAGCTATCTCCTCTCGCTGAACTTCAACGACGGGGAATGCCATGTTTCCGATATCGTGAGGGTCACGATCAACGAGAAAGGCGTGACGACGGTCCAAGGGGCCGTCACAGACGCGGTGACGGGTAATCCCATCCCTGACGCGTACGTCGCTCTGGTCGACGTGGACTTGGGGGACTCATTCGTCGACTACACGGATAGCACCGGGTTCTATTGCTTCGCCAGTCCTATCCAATTCGAGGATTGTGATGGAGTGGCCGTGATCGCTCTGCACTATATCAAGCAGGAGCAGTGGATCAGTGTTACGCCGGGCGTGGCGAACACTTACGACTTCGCAATGACGCCCACTGACGGCAAGCCGATCGTCTATGCGGGTCCGGATGCCACATACCAGCTTCCCTCGCCGCCCGGCGTTGTGCCGGTCGAATTGCATGGGTCTGTGGATGATCCGGATTGGGGGCCTGATTGGTGGAACACGCCGACGTGGACCAAGGTCAGCGGGCCGGGGACGGTGACTTTCACCGACTGGCCTACGTTCGTGTGGTTCAGCACGTACGGGGAGTACGTCCTGAAGCTGGAATACTCGGACGGGGAGTACACGGTCGCCGATACGGTGACGATCACGATCGAGCCGGCGCAGGGGGACAATGAGTGCCCGGAGGTGGACGCGGGTCCGGCGTCGATGACCGCGACGGTGAACGTGCCGCTGGCGTTGCAGGGTTCGGCGTCGGACCCGGACGACGGTCCGCAGGCGCTGACGATCGAGTGGAGTAAGACGAGCGGGCCGGGCACGGTGACCTTCCAGGACAAGGGCAATCCGACGACCACGGCCACGTTCGGCATGGTCGGCACGTACGTGCTGCGTTTGTGGTGCAACGACGGGGCGTGCGATGACTCGGACACGGTGAGCGTAGAGGTGACGGCGGGCGGCGGGTCCGGGACGATCCCCTGGATTCGGGCCGCCTATTGGGATACCCGCTATTCCACTTCCTGGGTGCACGGTTCTGCCATACGGGACGCGTTGCAGTCGGCCGGGTACGAAGTCCTCAATGCCGACCAGCTTGCCCTGTGGATGGATGCCCGCATCGTCGACGGCAAGCCCAGCGTGGTGGTGTTCTGCCAGGACCTGGCGCCCGATACGGTGTACGAGGCGGCCACCTCGAGCTGTACGCTGCGGGAGTATCTGGACGCGGGGGGCAAGATCGTCTGGTACGGCGACATCCCGCTTTACTACCAGGGCCACAGCAATGGGATGCGGACGGAGTTCGGGACGGGCGGCTCGCTCGGCGCCCTGGGCTTCAACGCGGCCGGGGGCGTTTGGGACCGCGGGGAGCAGGTGACGCTGACGGAGGACGGGCGTAGCTGGGGCCTGACGCAGACGTGGGTCTCCACCCGTCCGGCGTTGAGTGCGAACGTGCGGGTGCTGGCCCGTGATTCGGTCGGCCAGGCGGCCGGCTGGGTGAAGCACTTCGTGTCCGGCGATGGGTACAGGGGCTTTGTGCGGTTCTCAGACAGCGGGGCGGTGCCCGGCGTCGCGGACGTTCGACGCGTGGCGGAATACCCCAATACGCCTGCTCTCGTAGCGCACTGGACACTGGACGGCGACGCGGCCGACAGTGCGGGGGGCCACGACGGCACGCTGTATGGCAATCCCGTCTGGCTGCCGACCGGCGGCAAGATTGGGGGCGCGTTGAAGTTCGACGGCCAGGATGACTACGTCGATACGAAGTTTACAGAGAACCTCGCGAAGTGGACGATCTGCTGCTGGGTGAGCAGTCCTGCGGCGCCGTCCAACGGCGCGCCGAGCGGTCCGATCCACCGGGAGCAGAACCTCCAGATCAACTGGAACCACAGCGACCCGAAGTTCCGCTCGGCGGCGGGCTTGAGCGTCGGGGGGACCTGGTATGCGGCGAGCTTCGGAACCCTGGCGGCGAACACATGGTACCACCTGGCGGCGACGTACGATGGCGTCTCGCTGAAGGCGTACCGGGATGGGGAACTGATCACGACGACCCCCTGTCCCGGCACTCCGGCGTCGGAAGCCAGCAGCCTCAAGCTCGGCCGTCACGCCGTGCAGGCGAACTTCTTCAGCGGCACGATCGATGACGTGTACGTCTATTCGTCCGCCCTGGGTCAGAGCGAGATCCAAGCCCTGATGGGCACAGGCGTCCTGAGCATTCTGGAAGTGGTGGACAACGGGATCATTGATGATGAGCAGATGTGTCGGACATCGCTGGACTCGACGACGGGGACTCGGGTCGAGTACACGGCGGCGGTGTTGAACCTTCACGACAGCGGTCCCAGCGGTCACTTCGGCAACGACCAGCCGTTTGGAGTGGTCAAGGAGGGCCGCAAGACGGCGGGGAGCGTGGATAATCTCTCTCTGCGGGCCGAGGGCGTGATTCACATCAGCGCTGCGCAGGCGGGCAACTGGACCTTCGGCGTCAACAGCGACGACGGCTTTACGCTGCTGTTCCCGGGTCGGAACTTCACGAGCGTGACCAACGGGGAGCTGTACAGCACTGCCCAGGGCAAGGCGATCCGGTTCTTCGGCGGTCGGGCCTTGGCGGACACGCTCGGCGTGATCCACCTGCCGGCCGGGGATCATCCCTTCTGGCTGACATATCACGAAGGGGTCCTTGAGGCGGCCGTGGAGTTCTTCGCGGCCCAAGGCGTCTATACGGCGTTCGATCCGCAGGTCTTCCATCTGGTGGGTCAGTAGGACATCGGGGAGAAAGAGAAAACAGGGACTGTCCCTCCTGGGCTCCCCTGGGCTCGGGAAGAGGCATCACTCCAGCCGGGAATTGCGGCGCTCTTCTATGACATGAAGCTCAGATGGTGAATTCTGCAGAACCTTCGACTGTAAAGGAGGAACCATGAGAACGTCGATTCGTTGGCTACAGGCTGTTGCCTTCATGCTGGCATTCATCACTACCGCCGGGATCGCCCTCGGCGCCCCGTATGATCTGATCGTTCAGGTGCAGGTCACTGACGCATTGACGGGGCAGCCCATACCCAATGCGAAGGTAGCCTGGATCACGCTGGACGTCCCTCTCGTCTCCGACTCGTTTGGATCGGGTAGTACCGATGCTACCGGTTCCTATTCATTCTGGGCGTACTATGGCTCTGGCTACCTGTATCGAATTCGCGCTGGCGCGCGTAATCATGTATGCCTCTCCCGAGACATCATTTTTTTGATGCCTGGCAACGATACCGTCAACATGGTTCTGGATCCCGTCGATGGCACGGCCATTATCAATGCTGGGCCTGACCCGGTATTCACCGTGGCCACTCTACCCTACTCGGACTTCCTCCAAGTCTTGGTGAACGATCCGGATGAGTTTCGTCCTCTTCAGGGTGCACTGTCATGCAGCACGAGTGTACCAGACAAGTTCACCTTCCTTCCGAACCCGCCTGAAGTCAGTGGATCTTACTTAGTCCCGTTTAAGATCGATGATTTCGGTGTCTACGATCTCACGTTCACGTACACGGATGAGTGGGGCGACACCGCGTCGACCACCCTGTGGGTCACAGTTCAAAGGCTGACCGTGGCGAACCACGCGCCGGTGGCCGAGGCCGGGGGGCCCTACACCGGCTTCGTGGGCCAATCCATCATTCTGGATGCGTCTGGTTCCTACGACGACGATGGAGACGTCCTCACGTACGAATGGGACTTGGACGCGGACGGCCAGTACGACGACGCCACAGGTGCGATCATCCAGCACACATGGAACTACCCATGGTCAGGCTCCATTCGCCTGAGGGCGACGGATACCCACGGCGCTACGGGCACGGACACTGCCACGGTCACGATCAATGAAACCACGTCGCCGGTAATAACGACGGTTCAGGGCACGGTGAGAGAGGCCGGGACTGGACTGGAGATACAGGGCGCCCACGTGTGGTTCACGGATACGGCGATGCACACCGTGCCGTTCGCGGTGGAGACGGACCCACTGGGGTTCTACCAGGTCATCCATCCGGAACTCGATTCGTGTGATTTCATGAGCGTGGGCATGTTGCACTATATTCCTCAGTACCGATATGTCAGCATCACGCCGGACGTCGTGAACGTGCAGGATTTCGACCTCGTGCCGACGGATGGCAAGCCCATCGTCGATGCGGGTCCGAGTGTGACGTACACGACGAATCCACCGGTGAGCGCTCTGGCGGTCCAGTTGAACGGGTCCGTGGAGGACCCGGACGGGGGACCGTTCTCGTATCCGCCGAAGTGGACGAAGGTGAGCGGGCCGGGCACGGTGACGTTCGACGGTGACGAGTTGCTATGGGCGAGTGCGCGGTTCAGCACGTACGGGGAGTACGTCCTGAAGCTGGAATACTCGGACGGGGAGTCCACGGTCTCCGATACGGTGACGATCAGGATCGAGCCGGCGCAGGGGGGCAACGAGTGCCCGGAGGTGGACGCGGGTCCGGCGTCGATGACGGCGACGGTGAACGTGCCGCTGGCGTTGCAGGGCTCGGCGTCGGACCCGGACGACGGTCCGCAGGCGCTGACGATCGAGTGGAGCAAGACGAGCGGGCCGGGCACGGTGGCCTTCCAGGACAAACGCAATCCCACGACCACCGCCACCTTCAGCATGGTCGGCACGTACGTGCTTCGGCTGTGGTGCAACGATGGGGCGTGCGATGACTCGGATACGGTGAGCGTAGAGGTGACGGCGGGCGGCGGGTCCGGGACGATCCCCTGGATTCGGGCCGCCTATTGGGATACCCGCTATTCCACTTCCTGGGTGCACGGTTCTGCCATACGGGACGCGTTGCAGTCGGCCGGGTACGAAGTCCTCAATGCCGACCAGCTTGCCCTGTGGATGGATGCCCGCATCGTCGACGGCAAGCCCAGCGTGGTGGTGTTCTGCCAGGACCTGGCGCCCGATACGGTGTACGAGGCGGCCACCTCGAGCTGTACGCTGCGGGAGTATCTGGACGCGGGGGGCAAGATCGTCTGGTACGGCGACATCCCGCTTTACTACCAGGGCCACAGCAATGGGATGCGGACGGAGTTCGGGACGGGCGGCTCGCTCGGCGCCCTGGGCTTCAACGCGGCCGGGGGCGTTTGGGACCGCGGGGAGCAGGTGACGCTGACGGAGGACGGGCGTAGCTGGGGCCTGACGCAGACGTGGGTCTCCACCCGTCCGGCGTTGAGTGCGAACGTGCGGGTGCTGGCCCGTGATTCGGTCGGCCAGGCGGCCGGCTGGGTGAAGCACTTCGTGTCCGGCGATGGGTACAGGGGCTTTGTGCGGTTCTCAGACAGCGGGGCGGTGCCCGGCGTCGCGGACGTTCGACGCGTGGCGGAATACCCCAATACGCCTGCTCTCGTAGCGCACTGGACACTGGACGGCGACGCGGCCGACAGTGCGGGGGGCCACGACGGCACGCTGTATGGCAATCCCGTCTGGCTGCCGACCGGCGGCAAGATTGGGGGCGCGTTGAAGTTCGACGGCCAGGATGACTACGTCGATACGAAGTTTACAGAGAACCTCGCGAAGTGGACGATCTGCTGCTGGGTGAGCAGTCCTGCGGCGCCGTCCAACGGCGCGCCGAGCGGTCCGATCCACCGGGAGCAGAACCTCCAGATCAACTGGAACCACAGCGACCCGAAGTTCCGCTCGGCGGCGGGCTTGAGCGTCGGGGGGACCTGGTATGCGGCGAGCTTCGGAACCCTGGCGGCGAACACATGGTACCACCTGGCGGCGACGTACGATGGCGTCTCGCTGAAGGCGTACCGGGATGGGGAACTGATCACGACGACCCCCTGTCCCGGCACTCCGGCGTCGGAAGCCAGCAGCCTCAAGCTCGGCCGTCACGCCGTGCAGGCGAACTTCTTCAGCGGCACGATCGATGACGTGTACGTCTATTCGTCCGCCCTGGGTCAGAGCGAGATCCAAGCCCTGATGGGCACAGGCGTCCTGAGCATTCTGGAAGTGGTGGACAACGGGATCATTGATGATGAGCAGATGTGTCGGACATCGCTGGACTCGACGACGGGGACTCGGGTCGAGTACACGGCGGCGGTGTTGAACCTTCACGACAGCGGTCCCAGCGGTCACTTCGGCAACGACCAGCCGTTTGGAGTGGTCAAGGAGGGCCGCAAGACGGCGGGGAGCGTGGATAATCTCTCTCTGCGGGCCGAGGGCGTGATTCACATCAGCGCTGCGCAGGCGGGCAACTGGACCTTCGGCGTCAACAGCGACGACGGCTTTACGCTGCTGTTCCCGGGTCGGAACTTCACGAGCGTGACCAACGGGGAGCTGTACAGCACTGCCCAGGGCAAGGCGATCCGGTTCTTCGGCGGTCGGGCCTTGGCGGACACGCTCGGCGTGATCCACCTGCCGGCCGGGGATCATCCCTTCTGGCTGACATATCACGAAGGGGTCCTTGAGGCGGCCGTGGAGTTCTTCGCGGCCCAAGGCGTCTATACGGCGTTCGATCCGCAGGTCTTCCGTCTGGTGGGTCAGTAGGACATCGGGGAGAAAATGGACAAAACAGGGACTGTCCCTCCTGGGCTCCCATGCACCGGCGCACTCGATGATTCGACAACGCTCTCGGTTATCCGGTCCATTCCCCCACCTCCGTCCTCTCCCCCTAAGGCGGCGTTAATATATAAAGATAGCACGTATGCTATGTCGATTGAGGGTGGATCGTATAGTTCCAGTCTCCGTGAA
>DAOQWL010000003.1:0-125153 GCA_035342095.1 Sedimentisphaerales bacterium
CCCGACACCGGCCGCGAAGCGGCTGAGCGACTCAGGATGACAGAGCCAAGGCGATACCCCAGCTTCAGCAGACTGCTGCTGTACCGGAAACATCAGTCACACCTCGCGAAACGGGGTTTCACACGCTGGCAGGCGGACGGCCGATCTGTTATGCTGACGGACCTGTTGTGAAGGGTTCGTGCCAGGAGGACTACGGATGACTCTGTATCGCGTGTGGGGGGTCGCAGGGATTGTCGTGATTGCGGTTGCAGTTGCGTCATTGAAGGCGGACCAGCCGCAGTCGGATCTGAGACTCTGGTATGACAGCCCGGCGACCGAATGGACGCAGGCCCTGCCGATCGGGAACGGCCGACTCGGCGCCATGGTCTTCGGCGGCCCTGCCGAGGACCGCTACCAGCTCAATGAGGACACGCTCTGGGCCGGCCAACCTCGGGACTATGCCCACGACGGCGCCGCCCGGTACCTGCCGCAAATCCGCCAACTGCTCTTCGAGGGCAAGCAGAAGGAGGCGCAGGACCTGGCGATGGAGCACTTCATGTCCATCCCGCTGGGCCAGATGCCTTATCAGCCGTTCGGAGATCTGCGACTGACCTTTCCAGGCCACGAGCAGGTCGAGGGCTACCGACGGGAACTCGACCTCGACACCGCCATCGCGACGACGACCTACCGCGCCCACGGCATAACCTACACCCGCCAGGCATTCGCGAGTTGGCCGGACCAGGTGATCGTCGTACGGATCGAGAGCGATCGGCATGGCGCAGTGACCTTCGCTGCGACACTGAGCAGTCCGAATCAGGATGTGCAGATCCAGGCGACGGACGCGCAAACACTGGCCATCCGAGGACGGGCGCGCGACTGCAAGGCCCGCGGCGACTTCGGGATCGTCCCGGGCACGGTGCGATTCGAGGGCCGCTGTCGCGTGCTCCTCGACGGGGGCAAGGCTGCCGTCAATGACAATCAGATCACCGTCGAAGAGGCCGACGCCGTGACCCTGATGCTGGCTCTGGCCACGACCGTCAAGAGCTACAACGACCTCTCCGCCAACCCTGGCGTCACGTGCAGCGAAGTGCTCGCGAAGGTCGCGAACAAGAAGCCTCGCGAAGTGCGTGACGCCCATGTGGCGGATCATCGAGCCCTGTTCCGGCGGGTGTCGCTCAACCTCGGTCCGGCGACGGAGCCGAACCTCCCGACCGACCAACGGGTGCTGAGATCCGGACAGCAGGAAGATCCGCAATTGGCGGCTCTGTTCTTCCAGTACGGCCGGTACTTGATGATCGCCAGCTCCCGTCCCGGCGGTCAGCCCGCCAACCTGCAAGGACTCTGGAACGAGAGCGTCAGCCCGCCGTGGGACAGCAAGTACACAGTCAATATCAACACCGAGATGAACTACTGGCTCACCGAGCCGACCAATTTGAGCGAGTGCGGCGGGCCTCTGTTCGACGCCCTGGCCGATCTCGGCCAAACCGGTCGCTCCGTTGCCCAGAAGCACTACAATGCCCCCGGCTGGGTCCTGCACCACAACTTCGACCTGTGGCGCGGCGCCGCACCGATCAATGCCTCCAACCACGGCATCTGGCCCACCGGCGGCGCCTGGCTCTGCCAGCACCTCTGGTGGCACTACCTCTATACAGGCGACAAGACCTTCCTGCGTGAGCGGGCTTATCCGCTGATGAAGGGCGCCGCCGAGTTCTTCACGGCCTATCTCATTGAGGACCCGCGAAGCGACAAGCACTGGCTCATCAGCGGTCCGAGCAACAGTCCCGAGCTGGGCGGCCTGGTCATGGGTCCGACGATGGACCACCAGATCGTCCGCGACCTGTTCGCCAGCACCGCCCAGGCGGCGCGCGTGCTGGGCATCGACGCAGACTTCGCGGACAAGGTCGACTCGATGCGAAGCCGGATCGCGCCGAACCAGATCGGCAAGCATGGCCAGCTTCAGGAATGGCTCGAAGACAAGGACGACCCGAAGAACGACCACCGGCACGTCTCCCACCTGTGGGGCTTGTTCCCCGGCGAGGAGATCACGCCGGAGACGCCGGAGCTGTTCCAGGCCGCTAAACAATCACTTGTCTTCCGCGGCGACGGCGGCACCGGCTGGAGCCGCGCCTGGAAGATCAATTTCTGGGCCCGCCTCCTAGACGGCAACCACGCCCATCTGATGCTCAAGAATCTCTTGACGCTGACGTGTTCCCCGCTGACGACGTACAAAGGCGGCGGCGTCTATCCCAACCTCTTCGACGCCCACCCGCCCTTCCAGATCGACGGCAACTTCGGCGCCACCAGCGGCATCACGGAGATGCTGATGCAGAGCCATCGCCGAGACAGTCACGGCCGGTACGTCATCGACCTGCTGCCCGCCCTGCCGGACGCCTGGTCTGGTGGTTCCGTCAAGGGTCTGCGGACTCGCGGCGGGTTCGAAGTGGACATCGCGTGGAAGGACGGGCGGTTGACCGCCGCGACGATCCAGTCTCGACTGGGCGGGGACTGTCGGGTCCGTACGCACGACCCCGTGGGTGTGCAGGTGGGTGGCCGGAGCATCCGCCCGTCGCACCCTGTGAGGAATCTCGTTGAGTTCGAGACAAACCCCGGCGTGACGTATACCCTCATGCCAGCAGAATGAAACCCTCTTTGAAAGGGAATATGCATGAAATCTCAGAAACGATATGCGTGGTCTCTGTGTGCCGCCGCGATGATCCTGATTGGCGCGGACTTCGCTTCAGCGGACGATAACAGCCCCTGGGCAAGCCTCAAGCTCTGGTACCGTCAACCCGCCAAGGAGTGGACCGAGGCACTGCCGGTGGGCAACGGCCGGCTCGGAGCCATGGTCTTCGGCGGCATCGAGAAAGATCGGCTCCAGTTGAATGAGGTGAGCCTGTGGTCGGGCAGTCCCCAGGATGCGGACAATCCCGAGGCCCTGGGCGCAATGCGGGAGATTCGCCAACTGATCTTCGACGGCAAGTACGTCCAGGCCAATGCCCTGGCGAACAAGACATTGATCTGCAAAGGCAGAGGATCGGGCAGCGGCGCAGGCGCGAAGTGCCCCTACGGCTGCTACCAGACGCTCGGCGATCTGTCGTTGGCTTTCGAGGGCCTGGCGGGCGCAACAGACTACCGTCGTGAGCTGAGCCTCGACACCGCAATCGCCACAGTCACGTTTCGCCAAGGCGACGCGACGTTCACCAGAGAGGCCTTTTCCAGTGCCGCCGATCAGGTCCTGGTCGTACGTCTGACGTGCGACAAGCCCGGACGGATCACCTTCACGGCCCAGTTGTCCCGGCCGGAGCGATTCACCACCGTCGCCGACGGACCCGACGCCTTGACGATGGCGGGACAGATGGACGATGGTCTTAACGGGACCAGCGGTATCCAGTACGTCGCCCGCCTGCGTGCGACAGCCGAGGGCGGTAAGACGAGCACGACCGGCAACAGCCTCCGGATCGAGGGGGCCGGCGCCGTCACGCTGCTGCTGGCCGCCGGGACCGATTACAGACTCGAGCCGCCCGACTATCGCGGCGACGATCCGCAAAGGACCACCGCCGCACAGCTTGCCCAGGCCGCAGCGAAGTCCTTCCAGGACCTGCGATACAGGCACGTCGCAGACCATCAGAGGCTATTTCGACGCGTCAGTCTCGACCTGGGCGGCGGCGCAGCCGTCGCGCAACTACCGACGGACGAACGAATCCTGGCTGTGCGCGGCGGCGGCGAGGACGCGGACCTGATCGCCTTGTACTTCCAGTTCGGACGGTACCTGCTCATCGGCAGCTCGCGTCCGGGCAACCTGCCTGCGAACCTGCAGGGCATCTGGGCCGACGGCGTTCAGACGCCCTGGAACGCGGACTACCACACGAACATCAACGTGCAGATGAACTACTGGCCCGCGGAGGTCTGCAACTTGTCGGAATGTCACAAGCCGTTGTTCGATCTGATCGACTCGCTCCGTCCCAGCGGCCGCAAGACCGCCAAGATCCACTACGGCGCCGACGGCTGGACGGTCCACACGATCACGAATGTCTTCGGGTACACTTCGCCGGGCGAGTCGCCGGGCTGGGGACTGTTCCCCGCCGCGGGCGCGTGGCTCTGCCAGCACCTGTGGGAGCATTACGCGTTCACAAACGACAGGCAATTCCTCGTCTGGGCCTGGCCTATCCTGGCGGAGTCGGCTGAGTTCCATCTCGACTTCCTCACGGAAGACCCCAAGACCGGCAAGCTCGTCAGCGGCCCGGTGAACTCGCCCGAGAACGCCTTCATCACCCCCGACGGCCAGCGTGCGTCGCTGTGCATGGGACCTGCGATGGATCAGCAGATCACCTGGGACCTGTTCACGAACGTCCTGGAAGCTGCGAAGATCCTGGGCATCGACGATGAATTCGTCGGACGAGTCCGCACCGCCCGCGAGCGGCTGCTCGGGCCGCAGATCGGCTCGGACGGCCGGCTCCTCGAATGGTCGCAGGAATTCAGAGAGGCGGAACCGGGGCACCGTCACACTTCGCACCTGTTCGCCCTGCACCCGGGTCGACAGATCACAGTGACCGGGACGCCGGAACTGGCCGCAGCCGCCAGGAAGTCTCTGGAATTCCGGCTCGCCCATGGCGGCGGCCATACCGGCTGGAGTCGCGCCTGGATCATCAACTTCTGGGCCCGTCTGCGCGATGCCCAGAAAGCCCATGAGAACGTCGCGGCGCTGCTGGCCAAGTCCACGCTCCCGAATCTGTTCGACACCCACCCGCCCTTCCAGATCGACGGGAACTTCGGCGGCACGGCAGGGATTGCGGAGATGCTCCTGCAAAGCCCCGCAGGCGAAATCCACCTGCTGCCCGCCCTGCCGAGCGCATGGCCCAGCGGCCACGTCCAAGGGCTGCGCGCACGAGGCGGCTTCGGGGTGGACATCGCCTGGCGGGACGGCAGGCTCACCGAGGCCACGATCCGCGGCATGCGGGACGGGCCCGCGGTCATACGTTGCGGAGACAAGACGACACAAATCGACGTCAAGAAGGGGCAGACGGTTCGTCTGGACGCACAGCTCAGCCCGAGTTGAGCAAAAAGCCTAAAGAACCGTTCGCTCGGGAATCGATAATATCTGTGACCCAAACCGAGTAAGTGTGAAACTGCACCCTTTGGTCAAGGTCGATAGTCTGCAGTTGCCCGAGGCAACGAAAGGAGGATTCGCACAACAAGGCGCCTGAGTACTTGGCCCGCTGCACAGCGGCATCGCTGCGCCGGGCGGGGGAGGAGATGATGACAAGGGATTGTTGGACTTCATCTTCTTGAGGAAAGGACTGCCCCATGAAAAGGACTTCACTCTGGCTGGCGATGCTGATTTTTGCTCCCGGCATCGTCGAGGCGGTGGACTACGTTCCGCCGCGATACCGCACCCATTACTCTCCTTACGCGTTCAGTTACCGCAACTCCGGCATGGTCCCAGGCGGCCTGGACTACTCCTCGCAGGCCTTCAACTACCGGCATTCGGGCCTGGTGCTCGAGGGCGTGCGGTATACCCCCTACCGCCTCCGCTACGGCCATTCCGGGCTGGTCATCGACTACTACGGGTACTGGTCGCCGTCTGAGCGTTGCGGTCCCGCGTATCACGATAGTTCCGTCCGTGTCCCCGTGCCGTGCGCTCCTGGGGCCAGCCCCCGGGTATGTGCGGCCGAGAGCCGGAGACCCAGCGAGATCGAAACGATCCGACGCTGCCTTCAGGCCAGGGGCCACGACGACGTGAACATCAACCAAGTCCTGATGATCGACAGCAAGCTCGTGAGCGCGGATTTCTTCCTGAAAGACCGCAACCTCATCATCAAGTACTGGAATCCCAGCGAGATCGAATCGCTGAAGACGCAGCAGAAATACAAGCAGACCGGCTACGAGAAGTACCGGGAGAGATGGATGGAGGTGGCCGCCCAACACGAACAGAACGGCGGCCGAATCCACTACGTGGAAGCCTCCGGCGCCGAGGCAATCGTCGCAGCTCTCGACTCCTGCGACGAGTTGAACGCTAGTCCCGAGGAGACGGATCACGCAGTTCTGTACGCCAGGGACTGACAGGGTCTTGTCGTGTCCCGAGTCGCAACCGAATGGCTTGGCCTCTTCGGCTGCGCTCAGGGTCTGCCTGGGCTGGGCTGCAATGCCTGCCAGTTCGCCGGATCGTTCCACGTCACAGGCTTGGCTCGGGGGTCCCTGATCGTCAGGGATTCGCCATGGCCGTCCGTGGAGGGATACCACGTGTCGGCATAGCGGAACCGCAGGATCGCCGCATCGAAGGGCGCGGCCAGTTTCAAGACCAGTTCCTCTCCCCCGTCGTTCAAACGCCCTGAGTACTGGCCCGCCACGGGAATGGCCGTCCCATAGTGAGACCGGAACGCCCCCAGATCGGCCGCCACAACGGTGCACTCGCCTGGAGCCAGCGACATCGACGGGAAGCGGAAGTCGATCCCCGATGTGAACCGCACGCCCGTCAAGTCAAGGGGTTCCGTCGTGACATTCAGCAGTTCAACGTAGTCCAGCGCATCGCCCTGGGGGGCGTTGTACATCAATTCAGTCACCCGAAGGCTGTCCAGCAGGACCAGAGCATCAAGGTACGGATACTCCTCGTCGGCGGTCGCGGTGCTCTCGCCTTCCAGGAGAGCCGTGATAAGGAAATCGCTGCTGGCGGTCGAGTTGTTCATCGCCTGGATCGCGAGCAGGTTGCCGCCCGCGCGGAGCAGGTCCACGTGATCGGAGAGATCGTAGATTCCATCGAACCCCGTGCCGCTTGATTCATGACTGGCGGTCGCCTGCGAATCCCATTGGAGCGTCTCCTGGGCATTGGCCCGAGCCGCTTCCTCGCCGTTGAGGTACGCCACGAAACCGTCGTCGTATCGAACGCTGAGATACAATCCGCTGAGAGCCTCCAGCCGGTCGCTATCGACGACAAACGGAATGCGAACATAGCACGTCGTGTATTGTCCATACATGACCTTCTCGACGTCCAGGCCGATCAGATCCTCATACCCTGTGCCGCGTTCGTACCCGACCCCCCCAGGGGCCCCTGAAACGCTCAGCCAGGCCGAGTCATCGAAGTCCAGCCGGGACTTCCAGTCGTCTGCGATCTGATCCGCCGACGTCGGAACGATGGCGCGTTTGGCCGCATCTTCGGGGACCAGGTCAAACCTCGTGACGGTGTCTTCAGGCCGTGCAAGACTCGGCAATCCGGGCGTCGGGAGAACGAAATACTCGAACCGCCAGGTCCCATCAGGCAGCCTGCCTTGCGAGACATCAGTTGTTTGCGGAAAGAAGACGACCGCGTCGACCGGCGCGTACGAAGCATCGTACAAGGCGATCAGATCGCCATCGGAGGAGAGCTTGAACCCGAGGTGGCCCGGATCGGTCTCGTCATCCGCCACAAAGACCGCGTATCCCTGGGCGCCGATGAAGCTCAGGGGCCTGAGCCGATACGGGCAAGGATCGACGGAAGACAAGTCCGTCAGGTAGAACTCCCCGATGGCAACCGGCAGCGGGTCCGGATTGTACAACTCGACGAAATCCGATTTGAAGAGAACTCTCTCGCTGGCGAGCCACTCGTTGATCCGGATCGCAGCAGGGTTGCCGAGCGGTTGCCAGACATTGGCCCGACCCGGCGTCGGAACCGTCAATCGCCATGCGCCGTCGGGCCCGATGCGGCCGACGGACAAATCGGGGATCTGCGAGCCGAATTCGACCGAATCGATCAGTGCGCCGGTCGCGTCATACAGGTAGAGGCCCTCGCCCTCCGCGTCGAGCCCGAAGCCCAAATCGCTCGCGGACGCCGCCAGGCCGTCGTCCGCAGTCAGGACCAGGTACTCGCCGGGGTTCAGTATCGTGCCCGGAGGAAAGACGAACCTTGCCGGCTCCTGCGGATCGTCGCTGAGACCCATGCCGGACAGGCTGATCGTCTCTGAACCCTGATTGTACAACTCGACAAGATCGGGGAAAGCCCCATCCCTGGCAACGGCAGACTCATTGTTCGCCAAAATCTCATTGATGACCAACGGCCCGGAGACCGCCGTCGTCACAGATGAATCGCCGCCGCCCACATTGAGATCGTTGGCATCGTCCTGCGGGCCAATCTGGACGAGCACAGCCGCACTGCGATTCGCCGCGAACCGCTTGATGTTGTTGAGCACCTGTTCAGGCGTCCAACCGCCGAGCACGTGGTCCACGAGCGGATCGAACCGTTCGGGCGAGAAGACCGTGTCGATCAGATCGGCCAGTTCGCCGCAGTAGAGGGCGACGATTTCGGGATGACTGAACAGCCGCTTCAACCCGTCGACGCCGTTGCGTCCGGGCGTTCCCTCGACGATGGACAGCACGGTCAGGTCCATGCTCCCATGGGCGTTCCCCTGGTCCAGGATGGTGTCCAGGTCGTGCGGGATCAGCATGAAGCGACGGTCCTCGACGCCGCGATACAGATAGTAGTCGTCTCCGATGCCCATGTTCAGCCCGGTCTCGTAGTTCAGCAGGAGCGAATCAATTGCGATGTATCGCAACCACTGCCGGAGATGGATGACTTCTTCGACCTCCTGCAGATACGTGGCCTCCGGTGCGTTGTTGAGCACGTCCACCATGTGGATCAGGTCCGACCAGTCGTCCTGTGCGACGTGGTTGGCCTTGAAGTAGCGGTTCCGGTACACATTCGGATCGGAGCCTTCATAACGCAACTCCGCCTCGGCCGCCCCCGAATCGAGGCGAAAACACGAGTACAGATTGCCGTCGGGATCGTCGCGAAAGTGCTTCTTGGCGAAATCGTCATCGAACGCGTCCAGGCGTGCGTACACGCCGTACATGGGGCTGGCCGAAGAGGCCAGATCGGCGCCGTTGATCCGCAGCTCCGCAGGCACAGCGCCGGCAGCCGCGATACCCGCCAGGCGAAAGATCACGCTGCCGAGGATCTGCGCGTGCGTATACCGGCAGTTGAAATTGACCGCGCTGCGGTCCTTCCAGAGACCATCGCGAGAAAACGACACGTGGAAGTTGTTGGGGGGCCCGGTCCGCGTGCCGTGACCGCGATTGCGGACCGCCGCCCGGTAGCAAAACGTCGTGCCCGTGCCGTCGATGCTGATGAACGTGCAGTTCATCGCGGCCTTGGTGTCTTCTTCTCCATTGCTGCGACTGCCAATCCGAGCGAGGCGCCCTCGCTCCATCTCCGTCATCACGACGTAGTAGAGCGGCTTGCCTCCGATCTGCCAGTAATCATCTGCGTCCAGCGCCGAATCCACGCGATAGAGGGCATTCGTCACCTGCTCCCATTGCCCATCCATGAGACTGGGGGCGGGCCACGTGCGGCTCCGGCCGCCCTCGTTGACGGCCTCGACATAGAACTCGATGACGACCCCGTCCGCGTGGGGCGGGATTTGCATTCCGTACACGCCGTCACCGGCATGGCCATCACCATGCACACCATCGTCGAACATCTCGACAACCGTGAAATCATCCGGACTCGCCTGGGGGTAACTGTCGGCAGCCGTATAGGAGGAGTGGTCCTGACGGTATCGCAGTCGAACCGCTGCCTCCGGGACAGATCCATCGATCACCCGCGCCGTGACTGTGACGGAATCGCCAGGCTTCGGGATCAACGGGCCATGCCGCACGTCCGTGATGATCGGCGGGCTGTCGTTTGTCGCGACTGAATTGGCTCTTCCGGGCGTCCCGCCGTTCTCCAGGCTGGCCGCCCAGTTCTGCCCGAACTCGTTTGGCAGACCCGCGTCGACCAGTTCCAACGACTTGCCCCCGCCGTCAGTTTCGTCCGACCACTGCCATCCCCGATGCCCCCGGTCCTCCGGTCCAAGCTCGCGCGCCGCCCAATCGCCTTCGTCGGCATACCGGATCGAATCGACTACCACTCCGGCGGCGTTGGCCAGCGCCAGCCTCTCGCCGGAATTGCTCAGCCAGCCGGTCCAGCCCCCCACCACATTCGTCACGTCGGGAAAAAGGGTCCGGAATGCATCCACATCCGCCGCCACCACAAGGTATTCGCCGGCCCCCAGCACCACATCGGGAAATGCGAAACCGACCGCATCGGCAAGCCTCCAGCCAGCCAGCGCAGCGGGCTCGGCCCCGCGGTTCAGCAATTCGATCCACTCCCGGGCGGTGTTCTCGGGAGTGAGGGACTTGTGGTAGGGATGGTACATGATCTCGGAGATGACGACGCCGCCGGGGTCCGTGCCGTTGGCCCGTCCCGGCGTGGGGACGGCGCAGACCTGCCACGAGCCATCCCCGTCCGGGAAGCGGGCATACGACTCGTTGGGGGCCTGTTCGCCGAAAACGACCTCGTCCAGCAGAACACCTTGGGGGTCGTACAAGGCGACGGATTCCCCGCCGGCAGCGAGCTTGAAATCCGCGTGGAGAGGCCCGTCGCCCGCCTGCTCATCAGCCCAGATGAGCAGCCAGCCGTGGCCTGGGATCGTCGTCGTCAGCGGGTCCAACGCGGGGATTCGCCATTTGGCGGGCTTGGACGGATCGTCACTCAGGCACCAGCCCGCGACATCGATCGCCTCCGGCCCACGGTTGTACAGCTCGATCCAATCGTCGTAATCGCCCTGGTCGTCGGAGACGGCGTTTTCGTTGTTCGCCATCACCTCGTTGAGAACCACGGACTGTGCCGCGACCCCGTTCCCCCCGCCGGCGAGGGCAACACAAGGGATCAGCGACGACAACAGGAGGGACAAACACACGTTGGCAGAGACACGCATCGTCGGCCTTTGCTTGCTGTTGAACACCCCGCCTTGTGGCCATTACGGCGACCCACATAGCCCGCTGTGAAACACCCTCGCGAGGCGCACGTGAAACAAACCCATTGTAGCCGAAATGGTGCTCCGCGTCAATGGTCGAGCGTTTCCCAGATCGTCCGGCCGTCGGCCTCCAGGCACAGAATCCGCTTCTGGATGTAGAACAGATCGGCCCGACACCAGGGAATGTCCAGACAGATCGACGGAGTGGTCCTAACCATGACGGAGCCATCCGGCGCAATCACGGCATGATAACCTCGGAAGCTGACGCCGCGGAGTCTCGCGGCATCGCCAAACACAACCTTGCCTCCGCCAACGGCACACGTGTGGGGGATTGCCCCGTCGCAGCGATGGACCCACGCGTCATGCCCCGTGTCCACATCCATCGCATGAAGCGATCCTCGCATGGTCCCGACAAACACCTCGCCGCCTGCGATCACGGGCTGCACACCTGCCATCAGGCCTTCATCGGGGAACAGACGGTACCATTTGCGTGCAAACGGCGGCCGGATTTCCGTGGCAGTGGCCCCCGACCTCGCACAATCGTGCCCCAGCATCGGCCAGCCATCATCCACAGCATACGCCCTTGCGGACAACAGCGTGAGCATCAGGCCAAGATACACCTGCGAGAGCACACGACCGTCGCGCAATCGGTCTTGGATCAGCAAAGACACAAGGACCATCTCAGTCCATCCCTCTTCATAGGGATGGAGTGCGTTCGCAGGCAATCTCCTCGATTGCCAGGGCAACGATGTAATCGGGCAGCTTCTGCAAGCTGGGTTGAGCCCGGTAGGTGCTGACGATGCTGCGGTCGGGAAACGCGCCGACCCGACGGATCAGCTCGCCGGCCAGAATCCCCAGCCGGTCGTCGGACATGCCCTCCTCAGCCAGGGCGCGAGCCGCCGCGACGAGGTCGGCGAACTCAGGCCGGCTGTCGTACCAGTTAAGCTGGAATTCCAGTTCCGCCGCGGTGCGCGACGGGGTATTCCCGAAGGTGTACTGGATGCCGATGGGGTTGTAGGTCTCCAGACGCTCATCGATGAAGGCCTCGCAGGTCTCGCGATAGGCGGAGAGCCGCTCCCCCTCCACGCCGGTGAAACCCCGCTTCTCGATCTCCTCCGCCAGCAACTCGTCAATTCGCCGCAGAAGGCGGGATCGATGCGTCTCCATCCGGTCGTGCAACTGCTCGTAGTAGACCTTCAGCAACAGGGACGCGGGCGTCATGTCTCTCAGGCTCCACCGGCAACGGGGCCGGTCGGCAGCGTGAAGGTGAAGATACTGCCGCCGCCGGGGTTGTTCTCGAACCAGATGCGCCCGCCGTGGCGCTCGACGACCTGTCTGGCAAACGCCAAGCCCAGGCCCGTCCCCTCGCGCTCGGTCGCACGGGCATTCTCGGCCCGGTAGAACTCCTCGAAGATCCGCGAGGCGTCCGCCTCGGGAACGCCGATCCCTGTGTCTGTGACCCGGATTCGCACGCGGTCTCCCTCCACCCCGGCCTCCAGCGACACCTTGCCGCCATCCGGGGTGTACTTGACCGCATTGAACAGGACATTGGCAATCGTCTCTTCGACCAGGACGGCTTCGCCCCAGATCAAGTCGACCTGCGGATCGATCCGGTGGCTCAGCGAGACCGACTTGCTCTGCGCCTTGTTCCGAACGAGCACCAGGGCATTGAGAATGGACTTCTTCAGGGAGAACTGCTCGACCTCCAGCCTGCCGGTCAGTTTCATCCGGGTCAGTTTCAGCAGGGCGGTGATGAACTCCAGGCATTTCGTCGTCCGATGGTGCGCCCGCCCGATGAAGTCCTTCTGCTTGTCGTTGAGCGGACCGAGCATCTGGTCGATGACCAAGTCCAGGCAGCTCAGCACGGCCGCCAGGTGTCCCTTGATGTCGTGCGTCACCCGCAGAACGTACTGGTTCTTGACCTGGTCCTTTTCCAGGAGCTGGGCGTTGGCCCGTTCGAGACCCTCCTGCTGACGCCGAAGCTGCTCGCTGATCGAGGTCGTCATGTACACGATCAAGTACAGCGTCACGGTGAACACGAAGAGCGTGCCGAAGACGTAAGTCCAGTCGCGATACAACCCGTGCCCGGCGAACCCCTCCAGGCTGTGGTGCTTCAGCCAGCCTGCGGCCTCCAGCACGACCAGCCCGCCGAACAGGCCCACCGCCAGCGTCGCCTGCAAGTAGCTCTGCCGCCGGGACCGCAGAATGCTCGCGATGATCATGTGAAAGGCGAAGAAGAACAGGAACGGATTCTCGATTCCGCCCGAAAAGTGCAGGATCGTCGCGAGAATGAGCAGATCGGCCGAGATCTGGAACGTGATGATGCCGCCGATCCGGGCCTCCGAGGGCTGCCTCGCCTCGCGTGTCCAGTGTCGAAGCAACCCGTGAAGCCCGAGATTATAGACAAGCAGCACTGCGACCATCGCGTACAAAGCCGAGGCCGCCAGGGAGACCCCCATGAACTCCTCGGCGCCGAACGTGGCGCAGCCCAGCGCCCCGATTGCCACCCATCGCAGGCGGATAAGCCACTGGGCCCTCTGGACCAGGCTGGTGCTCTTGACGAGGCTTTCCATATTCCATTTGCTGTTTACGATTTGCTATTTATGATTTGCCATTCTGATTTGGCTTGGCAACTCGGCGAGTCAACAGGACAAGCACGGGAGAGTGCACCCTCCAAATCGTAAATCGTCAATGGCAAATCGCAAATCCTGCGGTTCACGCCTCGCGAGCAGAGAGCAGGTCCTGAACCTTCTCGATCAGCATGTCCGGCTTGACCGGCTTGTCCAGGAACGCCTGGACGGGCAGCCAGGTCTCGTCGCCGGCCGCAGGCTTGAAATCCAGGCCCTTCTTCTGCTTGACTGCGGTCAGCATGAGAATGGGGATGTCCTGGAACTGCGCATCCTGCTTGATCTCGCGGGCGAACTCGAACCCTTCCTGCGAGGTCCTCATCATCACGTCGAGAATGATCAGATCGGGTCGGGACGCCTTCAGACGCTTCATGCCCTCGTCGCTATCCCTGGCGCAGCAGACCTCGTAGCCCTTGTTCTCCAGTACGACCGTCATCGCATCGGTGATGTCAGGATCGTCATCAACGATCAGAATCTTACTCTGTCCCATTGGGTCTCCTTGGGAATCCCCCACTGTTGCCCTTCACTGTGCATCCAGTTCAGCCCGAATCGCGGCCAAGCACCGGTCGATGCCGTTTGCCAGTGTCACACTCAGACCTTGCCGAAACTCGATCAGCTCCGGCTGGATGCCGAAAATCACGATTTCCTCAGGGGCTTGGCCGAGTTCCCGGGCCATGCCGATGATCCGCAGAAGGTCGGCATCGTGGAGCGACTGATGAGCCAGCACCTTCTTACTACGGACGTCGTCAGGCGAGAACCGCCGGATCGCCCCAGGCTCCTGTTCCATGTACGCACAATCGACCAAGATCGCCTTGCGACGGCCCGCCATGTGGTGCAGCACCGCCAACCCGCCCGTTCCGGCGTCGAGGAAATCCACGTCCGGGTAGTCCAACAACGACTCCGCGAGCCGTTCCACGAGGCACACCCCGATTCCTTCGTCCGCCATCAGCGGATTGCCCAGACCAAGCACCACGGTAGGCCGCTTCGTGGATTGGTTGTTCCTGATTGATGATGGATTGTCGGTGGAAGCCATTCTTCAATCATCCATCATCCACGATCCACAGTCAATCACCGGACGAACTGCACGTCCAGCATGTGCGTCGAGCAGGAGATACACGGGTCGTAGGACCGGACGAGCATCTCCAGCTTCAGGCGAATCTGGTCCTCGGGCTCGTCGATGATCTGCGGCACGAGGACCTCGAAGTCTTCCTGCATACTGGCGTGGTTCTGGTTCGTCGGAATGCAGATGTCGGCGCCGACGCAGTTGCCCTTGCGGTCGAACTCATATTCGTGGAACAGAATGCCGCGAGGGGCCTCGACGCAGCCGCTGGCCTTGCCGGCCTTCGGCGAGGTCCTGACCGTCTCGGGCTTGATCCCTTTGGTCAGCAGTTCGTCGATCATCTGGATGCTGACCTCGACCACGTGAACACATTCCACGAGCTGGGCGACCGTATTCATATACGGATTGCAGCAGCCCTTTTGGAGGTTGAACATCTTGGCCACTGCCTTGGCCGTCGGCGAGAGCAATTCAGCATTGTTGTTGAATCGAGCCAGCGCCCCGACCGCATAGGACTTGCGATGCCATTTCGTCCACTTGGCGGTGGATTGATCGCAGACGTACTCGTTGGCGACCGTCTTCCAATCGTTGATCGCGACGGCGCCGTCGTAGTCCGTCGAGGTGATCTCGCCGTGGTAGAAGGTATAGGTCGGCGGGTTGTCCTGCTTGAGCGAGACGTACTCCGTCGGACGCTGGAAATTCGGGATCTTGGCGGCCACGGAGAGCACGACCTCGGCAACCACCTTCAGGTCGGGCAGGCACTTCTTGAGACGCTCCTGCAGATCGCGAAGTTCCTTCTCCGTGGGGAACTTCGTGAGGCCGCCCGGCTTGAGGGTCACCGGGTGCGTCGTCCGCCCGGCAATCAGGTCGGACCATTCGTTCGCGAGCCGGTGCAGTCCGATGATCGTCTTGACCGCATCGGGGGCGATCCCCACCAGCGGGACAACCGAGGGCACGCCGAAGAAGTCCGGCGCCGCCAGGTAGCCGACGTGCAACACGTGGCTCTGCAACTGCTCGGAATAGTGCATCAGAATGCGGACCTTGTCTGCCTGCTCGGAGACGCGAATGCCCATGGCATTCTCGACCGCCTTGGTCGAGGCCAGTGAGTGCGTGATCGAGCAAATGCCGCAGATTCGGCTCACGATCGTCTGGATGTCCTCGTAGCTGCGCCCGCGGACCATGGCCTCGAAGAACCGCGGCGCCTCAGGCACCTGCCATTGCAGTTTCTCGATCTTGCCGTTCGTCGCATTCAGGACAATATTGCCGTGCCCTTCGACGCGGGTCACATGATGTACGTTTATGTTGACTGTGCCTTTACTCATAGATCGTCGGCTCCTGCTTGCTTCCAAAGAGAACCATCTTGGTCTTGAGATCGTCCACGTTCAGGCCAAATCGGTTGACCACATCCTTAGCCGCATCCACAT
The DNA here is from genome assembly GCA_035342095.1 of Sedimentisphaerales bacterium. GTDB lineage: Bacteria > Planctomycetota > Phycisphaerae > Sedimentisphaerales > Anaerobacaceae > PLanc-01. Next base: position 15,851 of record DAOQWL010000003.1, read on the forward strand.
TCGGATTGCTCGTATACCCTCGGCAGCCGAAGCAGCGGAACCCGTTCGACGGGCACCGCGCCCCGCAGCCGGCCCGGATGATCGGTCCCAGGCACACCTGGTCGTACTGCCACAGGCATGGATTGCCCTTGGCCTTGCACTCGACGCACACGGGATAGTCCGCAATCTCGGGCTTCTTGCCCAGCAGGAGGGATCGCACGATGAAGGTGAATTCCTTCCTGTCGATGGGACAGCCGTGAACGTAGAAATCGACCTGGACGACCTCGTCGACCGCCTTGGTCAGGCCGGTGTGCAGGTGCGGCTTGCTCGCGGCCTTGCCGTAGACGCACTTCTTCACCTCGTCGAGGTCGTCGAAGTTATTCTTGAGCTTGTTGACGCCACCCATGGTCGCACAGGCGCCCAGGGCGATCAGGACCTTGGCCCGGCTGCGGATCAGCTTGAGCCGCTCCTCGTCCTCCAGGCGGGTGATCGACCCTTCGATGACGGCAATGTCGTATTCGTCGCTCTTTTCGCTCATCGCCTCGCGCCACTCCACAACGTCGGCGCCCCCGAGGAGACTAAGGATTTCCTCCTCGAGGTTGACGATCTGGAGCTGACACCCTTCGCAGCAGGCAAAGTCGAATATCGCAATCTTGGGTTTTGCCATTGTTAAATCGCCTCCGGCAGAGAAGCCAAATCAGAATAACGGAACACCGGGCCGTCCATACAGACATATGCGTTGTTGATCTGGCAATGCCCGCACTTGCCGACGCCGCATTTCATCTTTCGTTCGAGGTTCACAAAGATATTGTTGTGCGGCACATCGTACTCCTCCAAGGCCATCAGCACGAACTTGTACATGACCGGCGGGCCGCACACCAGAATCTTCGCCGACTTCAAGTCCATTTCGACCTTGCGGATCAGCTTGGTCACGACGCCCACGTGGCCCTTCCAGGCAGGGTTTCCCTCATCCAGCGTCTCGAGCACCTGCGCGTCGCCGCGTTTGGTCCAGGCGTCGATCTCCGAGGTAAACAGACGCATGTCCTGGTTCTTGGTGCCCTGGAGAATCGCGACGTCGCCGTAGTCGCTGCGGTTGTCGAACACGTAGTTGATGAACGATCGCTGCGGGACCAGGCCCAGACCACCACAGACGAAGACCACGTTCTTGCCCCTGGCCTCCTCGACGGGGTAGATCCCCTTGCCGAGCGGGCCGCGAATGCCCAGCTTGGAGCCCTTCTGGAGATTGTGGATGGCGCCGCTGACGTTCCCGATCTTGCGCACGACGAGTTCGAACCCGTTCTTCTGCGTGGGGGACGAGCTGATCGTGATGGGGGCCTCGCCGATGCCGGCGATGGAGACCTCCACGAACTGGCCGGGGAGAAAGTCGAACTGGCCGCCATCCATCGTCAGCCGCAGGTACTTCTCCGTGGCGTTCATCTGGCTGATGTCCGCGACGGTCGCCAACTGCGGCAGGTAGATGTCCTTCTTCTCAACACAGCACTGACACATCAGTCACGCTCCTAAAATTGATGATGGATGATGGATGATGGATGATGGATTATTGACGACTGCGGCAAAAAGGCTCTTCAATCATCAATAGCCAATTATCCCTAATCAATTCTCACCCTATTCCCAGGTCGTCGATCAGACGGTTGTACACACTCACGGGGTTGGCGATGTCGGGCAGGCAAGCGCCGACGCATCGGCCGCACCCGACGCAGGCGATCTGGCCGTGAATCTTCTGGGGCACATACATCGCCTTGCGATAGAGCCGGTGACGGAAGCGGTCCGCCTGGGCCTTGCGGAACTCATGGTCCGGCGCGACCTTGGTGAATCCATCGAGCAGGCAGCCGTCCCAGGCCCGAGCCCGCTGGCCCGTCTTGAGGTCCCAGTTCACATCGTCCTGCACGTTGAAGCAGTAGCAGGTCGGACACACTTGGTTGCAGGACCCGCAGGCGAAGCACGTCTTGGCCCGCTCCTCCCAGACCGGGTGCTTGTAGGCCTTGGCCAGCAGGCGGGGCAGATAGGCGGGATCACACTTGAGCTGATGCTTGTTCAGCGATCTCTTGTTGTACGCCCAGACCTTCTCCCGCATGCTCAGAGCCTGGGGATCGGCCTCGACGGCGCCGTTGGCCTTTGCCAGCAGGTCTTCGCCCTTGGCGGTGGCGGCTTCCATCACGTAGCTGTCGCCAATGTCCGTCAGGAGGATGTCGTAGCCCTCCTTGACAACCGCCGTATTCATGCACGAGGCGAACACGTGGTCGGAAGCCTTGGCCACGTCGCAGGCGATGATCGTCGCGTTATTGCGCCGCGCCATGTAATGACTGTCGTAGTTGTCCTGTTGGAACAGTTCGTCCATCTGGTTGATGGCAATCACGTCGTACGGATGAACGCCCAGCAAGACGAACTTCTGCCCGTCCAGTTGGGACTTGTACGCCCCGCCGACCTCATAGGTCAGGAGCACTTCCGTCGGCGGCAGGAAGAACTTCTTGGGCGGCTGGAGCGTCACGTCATAGTCCAGCCGAAGGTGCTTTGCCGATTCCAGGGGGGCGAAATCAAACCGATCCCCCTTCGCCTGGACCCCGATGACGTTCTCCGTCCTGATCAGGGAATCGACGAAGCTCGCGAAATCACTCTTCGTTATTCTCTTCACACTCATGGGACAATCCGGCTCCAAAAATCTCGACCACAATCCTTCTGTTTCATCACGACGTCCCCTGCGACGAACCACCCTTTGTCGCAGGGTGTTCACTCGAACCGGCCGTCCGCATGTAGTACGGCAGACGGGCGAGTTCCATTGCGATATCCAGGGTGATAACCTTCGCCCGGCGGGGCAGGACGACGCTGCACGGGGCGAAATTCAGAATCCCCCGGACGCCGGCCCCGACAAGCTGGTCCACCACGGACTGGGCAGCCGCCCGGGGAACCGCGACGATTCCCAGCGTGATCCCCCGCTCGCCCAACGTGCCGAGATCGGAGAGACCCTCGATCCGAATGCCGTTGACCACCCTGCCGATCTTGTGCGGATCGATGTCGAAGGCCGCGACGACGTCCAGACCGTACCCTTCGAATCCCGGATACGCCAGCAGCGCCTTGCCCAAGTCTCCGATACCCACCACGGCCGCCCTGTGAACCACATCCAGACGAAGAATCTTCTTGATCTGGCGGGCCAGTCCCTCGATATGATACCCGACCCCTCGCGTCCCAAAATCACCGAAATGCGAAAAGTCCTTGCGGATTTGCCAAGACTGGACCCCGACGAAATCCGCCAGAGCCTGACTGGAAATGTGCTCCTGCCCCTGATCCGCGGAGACCCTCAGGCCTCGCAGATAGATCGGCAACCGCCGCACCGTCTCGTCAGGAATCTTGGGGTACCTCATTCCGAGCAACACCAACCTTCGTGCTTGTGTTCACATTCACAAAGTGACGATGAAGTCACTATACGGCAGGCCGGTGCGACGGTCAACTATCAAAGCCGAATCCCTTCGTCACAACCCCGATGACGCAATCCTAAATCCTTTGGCAATAGAGAGTTATATTATATTGCCAGAATCACAATAAATTACAGGATTCATATCTGCGACATTCAGGTTGATGCGATTTTCTCCGCAAGCAGCAACCGCTGCGTCAGTCGGCGACGAGCCGCCGCACCCGATCGACACGGAAATGAACCAGAAACTTGGGGGCATCCTCAGGTCCCCGCCCTCTGCGCCCGGTCCGCCGGACCGCGTCGATCTTCTGCGGGTCGGTCTCTTCCCTTGTCCGCGTGAGGTAGAGTCGCAGCCCATTGTAGCCGGCCTCCGGTTCCGCCGGATCTGCCGCCCCTCGTTCCAGGAACAGGTACGCGGCGTGCGGATTGGCCGCGACGTTGTCGTGACTGAGACGGTCCCCCATGATGAACGCGATCTCCCCATCCTCCATGACGTGAGGACGGGCATAGAGAGCCACGTCCACGCGGCCCTGAGCGTCCGCGGTCGCCAGAATGCCGAGGCCTGTGGTCTTCTCGAAGTAGTCAGTTAGATTCATATTTGTCTCCTTGGAGCAATGCTTCCAGTGCACCCTTCAACTCCGGATATCTGAACTCGAAGCCCGCGCCGACCAGCCTCTTCGGGATCGCCTTCTGGCTGGTCAGGAGCACCTCGTCGGCCATCCGGCCCAGGACAAGGCGGGCCGCGAAGCGAGGCATCCTCGTCCAGGCGGGTCTGTGAAGGACGGCGCCCAGGGTGCGAACGAACTGCTTCATGACGACTGGATGGGGCGACGCGAGATTGAACGCACCGGCCAGGCGGGGGTTCTCCAGCAGAAACCGAATCGCGCGGACCTCGTCCTCCAAGCCAATCCACGAGAGCCACTGGTTCCCGCTGCCGACCCACCCGCCCAGGAAGAACCGGAACGGCGCCATCAATCTGGGCAGCGCACCGCCGGACGGTCCGAGCACCATGCCCGTGCGAATCGCAACGTATCGCACCCCCGCGGCTGCGATTCGGGCGCCGATGGACTCCACCCGCTGACACACGTCGGCGAGGAACCCGGCGCCGGGCAGGGAATCCTCCGTCAGGATCTCGTCGCCGCGGGACCCGTAGTAACCGACGGCGGAGCCCTGAATCACCACCGTCGGTCTGTTCCTTGCGCCCGCGACCACGTCCGCGATGGCGTTGGCGCCGCTCGTCCGACTTCGCTCGATACTGTCGATCCTGGCCAGCGTCCATCGGCCCTTCGCCACGTTCTCGCCCGCCAGATGGACGACGCCATAGGCTCCGTCCACCTCCCGGGCCCACATGCCCGCGGTTCGCCCGTCCCACTCGATGACCCTGGCGTATTCCCCAACCGCCGCGGCAGCCCTCGTCGCATCGCGCGACACGGCAACGAGATCGTACGCGCCGTGCAGCGAGCGACACAACTCGCAACCGATGAATCCCGTCGCCCCGGTAATGACGATCCGCTGGGCCATATTCGCTACCCGCCAGTCTCCAATCGCTCGATCCTCCGGACGTAGGCGTCGGCATCGAACTTGCGGCGCAGGCCCGCGGCATTCATGTACCGGACCATTCCGAAGACCGGCCGCTCCCCCCACGGACGGTCGTGCTTCCCGAAGCACCAGGCTACGCCGGCAAAGCCGTTCGGGTCTCGCCCGTCCAGCTCGTACCGGTTGTTCAGGTACAGAGCGATCCGAAATGCCTCACGGGGCGCCCGCGTCCACTCCAGAATCTTCTTGCCCCAGTACATTCGCATGTAACCGTGCATCTTGCCCGTCCGCACCATTTCCCGCTGGGCGGCGTTCCAGTAGGGGTCGTGCGTCCGAGCGGCCTCGAATACCTCCAGGGAGTAGACGTACTCCCGCTTGTCCCGGCGGTGGGAGTTCAGAGTCCGCATGGCCCACAGCGGCAGGCAATCGAGACGGTCGTATCGGGGGTTGTGACAGACGAAGTTGTGACTCAACTCCCGCCGCACGATCAGTTCTTCTAGGAATGCGTCCCTGCCCGGGCCTGATGCCCGTCGAGCATCCAGCGCCGCCCGCAGGGGCGAGAGCTGCCCGAAGTGGAAATAGGGACTCAGGTGCGATTGCGCGTCGCAGTTCGGATCGTTCCGCCGGGCGGCGTAGTCGTCGAGTCGGTTCGCCAGAAAATCCTCCAGACGGCGTCGGGCCTCGGAGGCGCCGCCACGGAATCCGACCGCCCGGCCGACGGAGCCGTCGACCTTGAGGTCTGCGACCACGCGATCCGGATCGCGGAGATCCAGACCGGCCAGTCTCAGGCCCAGGGAATCCCCCCGTGGCTTTCGCGGTCTGAGCTCCACGAGGTACCGCTCGAGTTGCCGGTGAATTCTGGGTCGGAACGTTCCGGCGGAGAAGTTCTCCTGATCCGCGGCTTCGTCCGGCGGGACGATCAGGTTCGTCTCCACCTCCTCCAGGGCACATTGCACAGCCTGCCCCACCTGGTTTCGCCAGGTCCGCTGGACCTTGAGATGGCCCGCGTCGACCACCGCGCAGCAGGCCTCGCCGGCCAGGTCGGGAATGCAGGTCGCCGGCGGGCCGGCCAGCACGACCATCCGAATGCCCCGCTCGCGGAGGTCCGCCTGCGTTTCTCGCAGGCCCTCGAGCATGAACTGATAGTGACGTGCGTTCGCCTCGGGAAAGTTCGCGGTCAGACCGAATGCGACCACGACCGGTTTGCGCAGCTCGTTGCCCCTGTCGATCGCGTATTCGAGCGCATGGTTGCAGTCGGACCGTTGCGCCGCCTGCATCCAATACAGGACGTACCGGCCGTCCCGCACGGGCTGCCGATTCAGTCGTCTGATCCGTTCGGAATGGATCATCGTCCCACCGATCTCCCAAAGACCACGCTCAGACCCTGGAGCCCGGACCGAACCGGGGCACGAAGGTTATACATCGCCGGCCGCCACGAGTTCATCGTTGCCGTGCGATGCAGAGTGTCTGTGGAAGGAGTCCGAACCGCGTTTCTCTCGGTCTATTCGCGGACCTTGCCCAAGGGCCCGCAGGACCAGTATCCGAGTCTGCCGAACGGACCGCCTCCAGACGAGGATCGTCCGCGAGAGACCCCAGGCGGTTGCCATAACCGGAGCGGCCGCCTTTCTCGGACACTGGCGGGCCCTCGCCGGCAGTCGGATTCGCCCGCCCGGCGGAGGAGGACCATCCGAGGAGCCCCGCGTGGCATTCTGCTCCAGCGGGCCCACGGGAACGCCGATCCGATACGAGAGTCGGATGCCGCCGGACCTTGTCCAGGCACGGCCGGAGGGACTGCATCCGATCTGGAGCCCGAACCAGTCGAGAACCTGGGATAGGAATACAGACATGAGCTTGTTGAGAGTCTCCAAGTCGGTTCCGTGCGCCATCGCAGCCTTCGTGCTCCTCGCTCTACCCATTGCGCGGGCACAGCCCACCGACCATGAGGACCCCAGTGCCTACCCCGGGTCCTGGTATCGCATCGCCCTCGATCAAGACGGCAACTTCATCTCGGGCGACGGCCACGGCTACAACGACGGCGCGTGGTACTACTACCCCAAGACCGGCTGGTATCGCCAGTGGTTCTACAACGCGCCGTACAACCCGGACCGCAAGGGATATCTCAACTACGAGGTGTACATCAAGGCCGTCGACGCGAGCAAACTGACCTTCGTCGAGATCAACTTCAACTGGGCCAGGCCCGAGTGGTCGCAACTCGGCTACAGTCGCCCTCCCCTGCCCACGGACGCCGCGACCGCCGATCAGGAGACCAGGTACATGTCCTCCCGGCGGCTCTATGCCATCGACAACTGGTACATCGGGACCGTCGAGCCGGTCTTCAGCCACACCATTGAGGAGTACAATCCCGAATGGATCTCGATCGACGTGCGGGGACGCAACGCATACCTCTTCCGCGGTGCGATGCACGAATGCCGGGCCAAGGAGGGCGCGTGCTGCAATCCCCTCACCGGCGAGTGCTCGCTGACCCTGGAAGAGGGCTGCCCGTCCACTTGGCTGTGGCTCGGTCCCGGGACCACATGTGACTCCTGTGTCCTGGGAATCGCCGGGATGGATTTCGGCGACGCCCCCGACACGTATCAGACCCTCCTGGCCAACGATGGAGCGAGGCACACGAAGGTGGCCGGCGTGTTTCTGGGAACCGCCGTCGACGTCGAGACGGAGGGCAAGGCCAATCTCTTCGCGACCGGAGACGACATCCAAGGCATCGACGACGAAGACGGTGTCGCGTTCCTCGATCCCCTGCTGCCGGGCGAGTCGGCCACCATCGAGGTGGTCGCTTCGGTCGCCGGCTATCTCAATGCGTGGATCGACTTCGATCAGGACGGCACGTTCGACGACACGACGGACCAGGTGTTCTCCGACGAGCTGCTCGCCTCCGGCTTGAACACCCTGTCCATCCGGGTCCCGGCAACGGCCGTCACGGGAGTAACCTTCGCACGATTCCGCTTCAACACGCGAGGTCTGCTGAGTTGGCACGGCCTGTCCGACGACGGCGAGGTGGAGGACTACGCCATCTCGATCTCCCGGCAACTGCTGCCGCAGTCGAACTCCGGCAAGGGCGGGCTCCTGTGGAACCAGAAACCCCAGCCCACCGACTCGACCACCCCGTTCCTCTTCAACGCCTGGGACGAGCGGTCCGACCTGAGCATGCACCTGATCGCCGCCGACGATTGGCAGTGCGAGGACGACAGCCCGGTCACGGGCTTCCAGTGGTGGGGATCCTTCGACGGCTGGACGCAGCCGCTGCTCCCATCGCAGGTGCCCCTGGCTTTTCATATCACGATTTGGACGGACGGCTCCGGCCATCCCGGCACGCTTGTGTGGGAGAAGTACTGCACCACCTGGACGTGGAACGTCGCCGGCTACAACAGCGATCCCTGGGGTTTCACCAACGATACGTGCTTCCAGTTCACGTGCCTGCTGTCCCAGGATCAGTGGTTCCGTCCGACCCTGGCGGCGGACAAGAACGGCGCCTCGATTCCGGCGGTCTACTGGTTGGGCATCTGCGCCCTCTACGACACCGTCGCATCGACCGCCCAGTACCCCTGGGGCTGGACCACCCGGCCTCTGTCCTTCAACAACGGGGCCGCCCGGATCGCCACCGTCAGCACCGGAATCGGTGTCGCCACCACGTGGCCGCCCAGTATCGGCAGCACGTGGCTCTCCGGCTCGCCCATCGACAGTCCCGACAGTAGCGTCTGGGACCTCGCGTTCCAGTTGCTCACGACCGAGACTTCCGCCGCAGACGATTCCTCGCTGGCCCCCGTCTACCGGTTCTGGTCGGACAAGCTCTGCGCCCACTTCTACACGATCAACGAAGCCGAGAAGGAACTGATCATCAACAACTATCCAGACACCTGGACCTTCGAGGGGATTGCATTCTACGCCTATCCGCCCGACCAGGCGCCGGTCGGCAGCAAACCGGTCTACCGGTTCTGGTCGGGTGCCCTTGGGCGGCACTTCTACACGATCAGTGAAGCGGAAAGGCAGTTCTTGATCGACACCTACTCGGCGGTCTGGGCCGAGGAAGGGATCGCGTGGTATGCCTTCGATTAGCGGGCTCGCCTGGAACAAGACAGAACGGGTCCCACAGACCCGGGCAGAGCAGGGCTATCCGCTTGCGTTGGCCCTGATCTCATGTACACTGACGGCCATGCGCAACCTGGACCCGAAGTGTTCCTGAGTGAGACCGATGCGAATCCTGGCGCTCGAACCCTACTATGGCGGCAGTCACAAGGCCTTTCTCGACGGCTGGTCGGCGACCGGCAGGCACGAATGGTCCGTCCTGTCGCTGCCTGCGTACAAGTGGAAATGGCGGATGCGTCACGCCGCTGTCACCTTCGCCCGCCAGATCGAGCAGCAGCTCGACGCGGACACGCCGCCGGACGTGCTGCTGTGCTCGGACATGCTCAATCTCGCGGAGTTCGTGGGTCTGGCGCCGCGGCCCATCCGAGACGTGCCTCGCATCGTCTACTTCCACGAGAACCAACTGACCTATCCGACCCGGTGCGAGAGCGAGCGAGACTACCAGTTCGCGATGACGAACCTGACCACCGCGCTGGCGGCCGACGCGGTCTGGTTCAACTCCGCCTTCCATCGGGACTCATTCCTCGACGCGCTCGCGATCCTTCTGAACCGCATGCCGGATCACCAGCCCATCGAAGCCATCCAGAGAGTCCGCGACAAATCCGAGGTGCGCCCGCCCGGCGTCAGTCCCCTGCCCTGCCGGCCAGGCCGACCGTCCGGCCCTCTGCGAATCCTCTGGGCCGCCCGGTGGGAACATGACAAGAACCCCGACGACTTCTTCGCAGCGGTCGAACAGCTCGAAGAACGGCGCATTCCGTTCCGAATCAGCGTGATTGGAGAACAGTTCCGCGAGGTCCCCGAGGTCTTCGGCCGGGCCCGTCAACGGTTCGCGGACCACATCGACCGCTGGGGTTACCAGGCCGCCCGGGCCGACTACGAAGCCGCCCTCCTGGAGGCGGATGTGTTCGTCTCGACCGCGTCGCACGAGTTCTTCGGCATCAGTGCCGTCGAAGCCGCGCTGGCTGGGGCCTATCCGCTCGTTCCCCGGCGTCTGGCGTATCCCGAGGTCTTCGGGTTTCCGGACGACGGTCCGGCCAGTGGTTTTCTCTACGACGGCACGGCGGTGCACCTGACGGCTCGACTCGCCGATCTGGCCGCTCGCGTGGAGGCAACCGGCTCCCTCCTCCCGATGACCGAGGCATTGCGAATTCGTTTGCGACGGTTCGAGTGGCCCAACCTGGCTCCGCTTCTCGACGAGGCTGCCGAGCGAATCGCAGGTTGAGGCCGTCGCAGCACGAGGTCAGGACGCAACCGGCGTCAGGAGATGACCGACCAGGATCTTGATGCCGATGGCGATGAGAATGAGGCCGCCGAGGACCTCGATCCGACTCTCGAAGAAGTGGCCGAAGCGTTTGCCGATGTAGACGCCGGCGTAGGACAGGACGAAGGTGACGACGCCGATAATCGTCACGGCCAGCAAGATAAACGTCGTCAGCAGGGACAGCGTGATGCCGACCGCCAGCGCGTCGATGCTCGTCGCCACGGACAGGACCAACAGGACCATCAGGTCGGAGGGATCGCGGTTCTTCTCAACCGCTTCGATCCGGAACGCCTCGTAGACCGTCTTACCCCCGACAAAGGAGAGCAGGGCAAAGGCGATCCAGTGGTCGCACGCACAGATGTAGCTCTTGAGGCTCAGGCCGGCCAGAAACCCGATCAGCGGCATGACCGCCTGAAAGCCGCCGAAGAACAACGCCATGCGAAGTGCGTGTTTGACGTGCAGGTCCTTGTAGACGCTACCCGAGACGATGGAAACCGCAAAGGCGTCCATCGCGAGGCCTACCGCAATCAAGAGAACCGTTGCCAGATGCATTCGAGGTTGTCTTCCTTAGCTGGTTGTCACTCCTGTGCGGGCAAGATGTCGAAGACCGCGATTTCCGGTCGGGCGAGAAACCGCACCTGTGGTGCCGGGCGGGGCTCCAGACCCAATCCGCGATTGACGTACAGCACCGTGCCGCCAACACGGTACATGCCCGATTCGTACTTCTTCCCGAACTTCGAGAACGTGACCAGGGCGCCATACCAGGGCAGCCGGACCTGTCCGCCGTGCGTGTGGCCGCACAGATACAGATCGACGCCGCGATTGGCAAGATCCTCGACCAGATCGGGTGTGTGGAAAAGGAGAACATCGTATCGATCTTCGGGAAGGCCCTCGACAAAGCCATTCGCGGACTCAGAATGACCGAAACCCATACCCGTGATCGCGAGCGTGTCGGCCCCTTTGGCTACCAGGACCGTCTGTCGCTCCAACCTGCAGAACCCGGTGCCCTCGAATATCGAGGCATCCGACCAGCAGCGGACATCCCAATTGCCCGTCACGGCGAATTTGCCGAGCGGAGCCTCCAACGTACTGAGCATCCGGCGTAGACGAGGCAGCCCAGTCATGTCGTTGAGGTAATCGCCGGTCGCAACCACAATGTCCGGTTTGAGCCCGCTGACGATCCTCGCCACTCGTTGCTCGTTGAGGACACCCTGGTCGCAGTGCAGGTCGGAGATCTGGACGATCCGGAAGCCCGCATCCTTCAGCTTCGCCGTGCGCAGAGTCACCTGATTGACGTCGATCCAACGAGGTTCGATGAGCCATGCGTAGAGCAGAGAGAGAATCCCAATCAGAGCGACGGCGTGCAGGGCCAGATGGGACTTCCCAACCCGAACGCCCTTACACGATCCCTGGCGGATCCTGACCGCGAGGTAACCGACGAGATGGACGAACTCCAAACCATAGATCGCCACAATCAACAGGCCGAACAGGAGCAAACCGATTTCCTCTCGAAGCGACATCGTAATCATTCGGCTTTGATGATCCCCCGGTTGGTGACGTCCTCCGCGATCCGCTGGCCGGGCCGGACGACCAGGAACTCCTCGTCGCTCCAGAGGCCGTCGACGAACCGCTGCATCAGGCCCGAGTTGCCTGCCAGTTCGCCGTAGTTCCACTTCAGAAACGCGGCACATTCCTTGCTGAACGCCTTGTAGGCGTCGGAATCGGTCAGGCCCCAGTCGACGTACGCAGCCCACTGGTACTCCTTCATCCAGGTCTGCTCGACCTCCAGGAGGTACTGGGCGTTGTCCGGGCCGTACTTGCGGGTGTACTCTTCGAGCAGCCTCTCATAGCGCTCCTTGCCGGGCTGCGTGCCCGACTCGATCCAGCCGGGGCTGTACCAATAGACTCCGCGATGCGTGTCGAAGTACTCCTGGTAGCGGTCCTTGGACCCGAGCAGGAGCGTGATGCAATCGTGCCCTCGGGGCACGACAATCGGGATCTCGGCCGAGAGGCCGACCACGCCGTTGCTGCACAGGCCGTACCCGAGCAACGACGCGTCGTAGCGGCGCCCCTGGATGTCGGTCGTGCAGGCGAGCGCCTTCTGCACCTCACGACGGAGCCGGTCCGGCTCGTTGTGCAATCCCTGCGGCATGAGCACCACATCGACCACGTTCCGAGAGCGGGCCGCGCAGAAATAGGCTTCGCGCTGCAACACCTTGCAGGCGATCAGTTGCAGTCGTTTTGCGCCGCCCGGCAAGGCGGTGAAATCACTGGGTCCAATCATGTACACTCACTACTGCGCATTTCCATCATTGGTTCTGGAGAACCTCGATCATCGCGGCGAGGTTCTCGGGTTTCGCGTCGCCCGGGATGTCGTGCGAGGGCGAGGCGATGTAGCCGCCATCGGCACCGACCACGTCGAGGAGCCGACGGACCTCGTCTCGGACCTGCTGAACCGTCCCGAACGGGAGCGTCCGCTGGATGCTGATCCCGCCGTAGAAGGTCAGCCGGTCGCCGTACCGTTTCTTGACGTCGAAGACATCCATCACCTCCGGCTGGAAGGGATTGAAGATGTCCAGGCCGCACTCGATCAGGTCGTCGAACAGTTCATCGACTTTGCCGCAGGAGTGCAGCATAACAAGTTTCCCCTTGGATTTCACGAGTTCGCACATCATGCGAAACCGCGGCTTGATGAACCGACGCCAGAGGTCGGGTCCCATGAGGACGCCCCGCTGGTGGCCCCAGTCGTCGCCGAAACGGAAGATGTCCACGACCCGCGGGCAGGCTGCGTGAACCGAATATCGTAGGGGACCTTGTCGGGCGATTTGTGGCTCACTACCGCCAACACGCGTTCTCGATTCGTCACGATGCCGCCCTTCTGCTCTGCGACTACGGCTTGCACGATTTGCACGGGTTCTTGCCGCTGGCGATGGCCTCTTCCCGAGTCTGGTAGCGGACCAGGTTGTCCGCGGAGATGTTCTGCGCCCAGCGACAGTCCGGCCGGTGAAAGACCCTGCCATTCTTGGATGCGACAAACGCAGACGGGGAAGTCACGGCTGCGGCCTGCGATGCAGCCTGCGCTGACCCCTGCGCGACGCCCGGCGTGTCCTTCGTCACACCCAGCAGGCGACGGGCAGTCCTGTGGGCGTCGGCAAAGGCGCCCGTCTGGACCAGCGCAGCATCACGGATCGCACTGCTCGCCTGGGACTTGGCCACGACAGCCATGGTCGAACCGACCCGCCAGACCTCGGTCAGCAAATGCCGATTCCCCTGGCCGGGGACGATCACGAGCCGGTCCAGCGCCGTCTGCACGCGGAAAACGCACTGGTCACTGCCCGGCACTTCCATTCCTTCGATGTGTACAACCAGTCGCGGCGTGGTCTCCGTCCCACGCGGGACGACTCCGACGCCGGCCTCGCCGAGCTTCTGCAAGATCCGGGCCTTCACGTCCGCCACGTCGATCATCCGCTCGACGCCCGGCGTGTCCCGCGTCGCCAGGACCACTGTGAGCTGGTTGACATCCGCCAGGACCGGATCCGCCGAAACCAGCAGGGGTTCATCGTTCCGGTCCAGCAGCACATCGGTCGCCCCACTGGCGGAAGTCGCGAGCAAAATCGCCATGAAGCACGCGTGAACTGCCATATTCTCTCCCTTCATTGAGACGTTCTATGCTACGCCAATCGACTCCTCCACAGCCGCTTTCATCTTCGCCAGGCCGGTCCTGGCAACTTCCAGCGGGTCCTTTTCCCAGTACGCCTGGCTGAACAACTCCAGAGACAAGACCCGCGGGCCGCCGTTGGCACGCAAGGACGCAAGGATCTGCGGCAGCGGAGCAATGCCGTCGCCCGGCATGACGCGGTCCTTGTCGGCAATCCTGTCACGAGGCGGATCGGCCGGGTAGTCGTTCATGTGCAGCACAGGCATCGCGCCGGCGCTGAGCATCTTCAGCCCGGTGAAGTCCGAGCCTCCCTTGTAGATGTGGTACACGTCGCCCAGCAGGCACGCTTTCGGGTGACCGCTTTCGACGACGACAAAGATGCACTCGCCAAGCCGGTGCAGGTTCTTCGACGGACCCCACAGTTCCAACGCAGGCGTGACGCCCATCGAATCGCCAAGGTCCAAGATCGCTCGATATCGCTCGGCGACCTTCGCCAGATCGAGGATGGGGGCGTCGTTTCCATTCGCGCCGACCGGGGGCGCCGCAATCCGCCTGCCGCCGATCTGGGCCAGCATGTCCATCTCTCGCTTGAGCTGCTCCAGGGCGCCGGCCCGTCTGGCGTCGTCATCCACGATCCACGCGGAAAACGAGATCGCCCCTTCCACGGTCAGGCCACGGTGTTCGACTCGCTTACGGATGTCCGCGAGCTTGCCGCCGGCCTTCACGTAGTCCTGGACCGTCGAGACCCACGGCTCGATGGCGTTGTAGCCTGCCTCGGCCGCGACGTCGATCTCCTTCTCCAGACCGAGCTTCTGGCCGCGGATCGTGCTGGTGTTCAGACTGTACCGGAAGAGATCATCGCCCGCGGAATTGCTTGTACCCGACTCCGCAGCGGCCCGTGCCCGATGACCTCCCAGCAAGGCGACGCCGGACGCCGCAACGAAGCCTCGACGGGAAAGACGATCCTGCCTCATGCTCAACTCCTCATCTCATGCCGGGGCGCCGAGCTGCTGCTCGATCTCCCCGAACTTCTCCTGGAGCAGATCGCGGGTCTTGGCCTCGACGTTCAGACGCAGCAAGGGCTCCGTATTGCTCGGACGGCAGTTGAACCACCAGTCCTTGAAATCGACGGTGACGCCGTCGAGGTGGTCGATCTTGCCCTCGCTGTACCGACGGGCCAGCTCTTCCATCCTCAGTTCCTTGTGGTCCACACGGAAGTTGTTCTCGCCGCTGCAGTAGTAGCGCTTCAGCGGGCGGATGAGCTCGCTCATGGGCTTGTTCTTCTCGTCCACGACGTTGAGCGTGTGCATCAGCATAATCGCGGCCGAGTCCGCGTAGAAATTCTGCTCGAAGTAGAAATGGCCGGAGAGTTCGCCTCCGAAGACCGCGTGCGTGTCGCGGAGGGCCTTTTTCATATAGGAGTGCCCGACGCGCTCTCGTCGCGGCGTCCCGCCGTAGCGGATGATCTCCTCCATCACGACCCGACTGCTCCGCAGGTCGTACACGATGGCCGACTTGGGCTTCTTCTCCAGGAAGTACGGCACGAGCAGCGCCGTCAGCAGATCGCACGGGATCGTCTCACCATTCTCATCGACCATCATCATGCGGTCCGCGTCGCCGTCGAAGCAGATGCCGAAGTCGCATTCTTCTTTCTTCACGGTCGCCTTGAGATGGGTGAGGTTCTTCTCCTTCAATGGGTCGGGGTCGTGCTTGAACTTGCCCGCGTGCTCGAAGTTGATCTGGACCACGTCGATGGGGAGATCCGCCAACAGGATGGGGATCGCTTTGCCCGCCATGCCGTTGGAGGCGTCGATCGCAATCTTCTTGCGTTTGAGGTTGGGTCGCAGGAATTGCAGGACATGCTTTCTGTATTCGGGCCACAGGTCCCGCTGCTCGAGCCGGCCGGTCGGATTGCCTTTCGTATGGGGCAGCGCCGTGGCCATGTGCTTGATTTCCTTGAGACCGGTGTCGACGCCGATCGGGATGGCCCCCCTGCCGGAGATCTTGAAGCCGTTGTACTTGGCGGGATTGTGGGAGGCCGTCACCTGGATGCCGCCGCACGTTCCCAGGTAGTTGACCGCGAAGTAGATCTGCGGCGTATCGATCATCCCGATGTCGATCACGCCGACGCCCGCCGAGCGAATGCCCTCGATGAGGGCTTGCGCCAGCGGCTCGCTGTGCGTCCGCATATCCCGGCTGATCACCAGGGACTGCGCCTCGCGCAGACCCCGCTCGTATCCCTTGATCAGCGAGGGCAGGAAGCGGGCGGTCGCGTGGCCGATCTTCCACGCATCCTCTTCACACAGGTCGTCCGGGTAGACGCCCCGGATATCATAGGCCTTGAAAATCTCCGGATTCATCGAGATCACTCCTTTGGTCGGTCCATCAAACCCCGCACACAGCGTGGCTGCCCTATGGTACAGCCGGCGGGCCCGATGTCAATCGTGCAGTTTCGCGTTGCAGATCGTCGTGAGTTGTGATAGGGTTTCCCGGAATCGGGCCCCTCGTTGAGACCGGAGTGGAACCAGGCCGCACGAGATCGCCTGGAACGATCAAGAACCAAGGTGAGGAATGCCAAACAGGTCCATATCTGTTCTGTGGCTCGCGACGTTGATGGTCGCAGGAATTGTGACCGGCCGTCTCTGGGGCGCCCCTGCCCCCGCATCCGAGTCGGGCGGCGCAGCCGCGGAACCAGTCCCGAGCAGCCAGTCCCAGACGCCGGAGACGGTCGTCTTCGACCTGCACTACCGGGCGCTGACCGGTTCAGACGATCCTCTGAGCTACCACTCCTTCTGGGGATTCGGATCCAACCCTCCGCAAGGCGTCGCCTTCGTCGATGCGTGGCGTCCGCAGACATGGAATATGGCTGAGGCGGTCGCTGCGGGTTCTCGTGGCGAGGACCAGAAGACAAGCCGGGCAAGTACGCCGTCGTGATGACCCAGGAAACCGGAGCGTTCGCAGGCAAGATCGGAGGCAGGCTCGAAATCACAATCGAGTGATCCGGCGTCGAATGGCTTGTAGTGTGCCCGTCAGGGCATCCTTGGCAAGCGAGCACGACGGACCGTCGATCTTGCACGACCGTGTCGGGCGTGGTATCTGTGGTCCCATGGCGTCGTCGAATTCATCCTATTCGGATTGGCTTGCTGCATACCGCGAGACGACGCAGCGAGACCTGAACCGCTTTCGCAGCCTCCAGGCGCGGTGGTCCACGATTCGACTGGTCGCCTTCATCGCAGGCGTGGCAATCGTGGTCCTTCTGAGGCAGACCGCGCCGATGGCGGTGGGAGCTGCGATGGCTGGTCTCGCGGTCTTCATGGCCGCCGTGCGACGACACACGATCTGGGAGGGCAAGCGAGCGTTCGCCGAGCGGGCACTGACCATCGCAGGCGAGTCTCATCATGCAAGCACACGTCGGGATTGTCCCGCCCGTTCCTGGGAACGGCCTCAGGATGCCTTGTCCCTTCCGCAGATCGTCGATCCCGGTCCCACCTGGCCGCTGACGGACCAGGAGCACGACGATCTCGATCTGTACGCGCCCCCGGTGGGCATCTTCGGCCTGCTGAACCACACATCGACGCCCCAGGGCGCCCGCCGACTCCGCGACATCCTGGACTCACCGAGCCTGTCACCCGAACACATCCGCAGGCGTCAGGAGGCCGTTCGCTGGCTGGAGCACCACCCCGAACAAAGACTGGAGTTGATGGCCACCATCGCGTCGCTCCGCAGCCGCTCCAGACACCTGGACCGACTCGTTCTGCTCCTCCACGAAACCCAGCGCCCTCGCCAGTCCGCCGCGTCCGGCGTCATCAGACTGTGGTCCATCGCCAGCGGCCTGCTCTTTCTGGGCAGCGTGCTGGCTATCGCAAGTGGCAAGTTCGCGTGGGTCCGTCCCCTGGAGATGCTGGTGCTGATCAACGTCGCGATCTTGACCTTTGCCAGGTCCATGTTTCGCAGGCTGGGCGATGTCGTAGCGCCTTGGACGACCCTGCCGTCCACCTTGCGGTGCGTTCTGACCGTCTCACAGCACGGGGCGAAGGACCTGCCCGACCAGACGCAACTGGGTCTTCTGAAGGAGCGTTTTCGAGACGTCGCGTCCCACGCGCGCATCCCGTCGCTGTGCGGATGGCTGGAGTGGGCCGGCCTGCACGGCCTCGTCCGCGGAATTCTCAACCTGCTGGTGTTCTTCGATCTTCACATCGCGGAAGCCGTGCTCGCGAGGGTCGTGCCTCATCGTAACGTTCTCCTGTATGGCCTGTCGGCCATGGCCGAACTGGAGGCGTTGTGCAGTCTGGCCAGTCTCTGTGCGGAACTGCCGGTCGCCTGCTATCCGCAGCCCGGCGGGGACAGGACCCTCGACATCACGGACGGCTATCATCCCCTGATCCCGCAGCACAGCGCCGTACCCAACAGCATCCGCCTGGCTGCCGAAACAAGCACCTGGGTGGTCACCGGCCCGAACGCAGCAGGCAAGAGCACCTGCCTGCGGATGGTCGGAGTCAACGTCCTGTTGGCCCAGATCGGCGCCGCGGCAGCGGCCAAACGGATGACGTGGTCCCCTCTCCGCTTGATTACCGACGTGAGAATCCGCGACGACCTGGCCCACAACGAGAGCTACTTCCTCTCGGAAGTCCGCCGTCTGCGGCGAATCGTCCTGGACGCACAGCCCGGCCCACCGATGCTCGGACTGATCGACGAGCCCTTCCGAGGCACCAACTCCCAGGAGCGGGCCGCCGCGGGCATTGCCCTCCTGGAGCACCTCATGGCGTCGAAGAACCTGTTCCTGATCGCCACGCACGAGGAACTGCTGGCCCGAACCGCCGCGAACTGTGCCCTGGCGAGGAACTTCCACTTCCAGGAGCATCTGCTCGACGGCGGCATCGCCTTCGACTACCTGCTTCGCCCGGGCCCGGCCCAGACAAAGACAGCGCTGCGCATCCTGGAGCAGGAGGGCTATCCGCCGGCCCTGCTGGACCGGGCGAGACATCTGATGACAGACAGTACTCAGACCGGAGAACGAGGCTAACGCGGCACGAAGCTGCTCTGGTCCCTCGTCGCCTACAGCCTGGGCCGCACAGCCACCGACTTCCTCAGGGGCGATGCGGAAGGTCCCCTGCATCGCGGGCTGATGAGCCTGACACAGTGGCTGTGCGTCGTCGCTGCCGTCGGCGCGTTGGGCGCCATGGCCTTGCTCTCTCGTCGGTCCCGTCGAGCCGCGGAGCCGGCCGGCTGAGCCGCACGATCGCGGGCTCACTGCGGCAGGCCGTGCTCCGCAAGGTACTTCCGCACAGGACATCGGCAGAAGACGGAGTAGCCAAAGGGCATAGCAAAACCGCAGATCCGGTTCCGACTATCCTGGCACTCAACAAGGTTCGCGCCGGCCACGCTGCGAATCCGGACGAGCTTCTCGGCGCCCGGATCGCAGCACTCTCCCTGCCGCGGGCACTGGATCTCGCTGATCATCCTCCGAATCTCGGACTCGTGTTCGCCAGGAACCCCCATGATCTGTCCCCCTGCCAATCAGGATCGCCTGTGATCTACGTAAAGTATAGCACAGAAACGGCCGCTTCCGAGGAATCCGCAAAGAAGACGAACAATTCGCTTGCGGATCAGAGCTGGAATTCGTAGGCGCCCATATCGGCGCCCGCCCCGGCGGGACGCGGATTGCCCTCGCAGTCCGTGTCGGGGGCCTCGTTCGGATCGCCCGTATCGATCGCGGGCGATCCCGCAAGGAGGTGGAAATCGAGATTCTCGGCATCGACGAAGAGCGGGTCGGCGTCGAGGTTCCCGTCGCCCCAGACGACGGTGGACTGAGATCCCGAGACGGAGATGCCGTTCCGGCCCCCCTCGATGTCGCTATGCAGGATCGTCACATGCGAGCCCCGGTCGGCCAGCGAGGCATTCGAACTGTCGGCCAGTGTGATCGACTGGGAACAATCCCAGACGATGCAGTTGACGACGGTGGCGGTCCCGCCGCCGGGATTGAGATAGTACGGCGCGTCCCAGCGACCCAGATCGAACAGACGCAGACCCCGCCCGCAACCGACGATGGTGTTGTTCAGCAGATAAGCGGTGTTCGAGTTCTCGATGGCGATGCCGCCGCTGGCACAATCGACGACAACGTTGTTGACCACGATGGGAGAACCTCTGTCCCGCAGAACGATGCCGTGGTCGTCGGTCCCGACGATGAGATTGCCGACGATGACGGCCGAGCAGCGCGTCGGGTTGATCGCATCGTCGTGCTCGGGATACCAGAACACGTTTTGGCGGACCACCGGCGCGGGCGTGCTCTCGCCCCACAGATCGACGTCGTCGTTGTCGCCTCGCTTGCCGGTGAAGTAGCAGTTTTCGACCAGGACATGGGAGTAGCGGGTGTGGACGCCTTGTCCGATCCGGAGGAACCGGCACCCCTGGACGTGGGCGGATGCCTCGCCCGGATGATTCGGATCGTCGGAGATCACCGCGAGAGCGTCCCCCTCGGCCCTCGCTCCATCGTTCGGCATTTTCTGGAACGTGCAGTCGTTGACGTCGAGGTGACAGGCCAGGACGACCATCGCCTCGTGGTAGTCCCTGGGTCCGGCGACGTAGTAGTCCTGGTGCTCGCCCTCGCTGTCGGCGTACTCGAAGACGCAATGGTCGAACCGGCTGTCAACGGCCTCGACGAACCGGATCTGCTTCCACGTGGCGCCGTCGCCATAGTGGGTGAAGTGGATCGGCTCGTCCTGTGTCCCCTGGGCCAGGAGCTGCCCTTCGACAACAATGGAGGCCCCCGGTTTCAGGAACACGAACGTGCCGGGCTCGATGGTCAGCACGATTCCCGCGGGCACATGCACAGTGCCCTCGAGCAGCCATGCCCCTGACAGCGAAGCGTCTTCCGCCAATTGGCCGGTCAGGTGGTTCTCCGCCGGCAGGTAGACGATCTGCGTCGAGCCGGAATCGACCTCGTTGGCGTCCGCGTCGAAGGCCCTCGCGACAATCGTGTTCAGACCGGCAACCAGCGTCGCCTGGGCGCTCCAGACCCCGGCCTGCGTGTCGAACGCCGCCGCGACGTCCTGGATCGTGACCGTCGCAACACCAGGCACATCCGTCGCGGCCGTCACCTCGATGCAACCTGTCGCAACGATGACAAGGTCCCCGTTTCGGACAATGCCCGAGACAGTCCGAAGCGTCGGGTTCAACGAGAAGTCGGTGCTGCTGAGCGAGTTGTTGTGGCCCTCGATGGCCAGCACGTTGACTCCTTCGCGGAGCCACTGGCCAGCGGCTCCGAGTGCGATGACTTCCGGCGCGCCCGCCTCGTGAGACGACGAGGCCAGCGTCGCGTGTGTCGCAGCGCCGTCGGGCATGCACCGCCTCGCGACCTCTTTGCCATTGAGATAGGCGATGAAGCCGTCGTCATAGTCGATGGTCAGTTCCAGAGGCGCAGCGGCATCGATGGACGTGACAGCAAACTCCTTGCGAATGTAGACAGTCGCATAGTGGCCCTGCATGTCGTCGAGGACCGTCGCGTCATCGTCATCTCCGAAGCCGAATCCGGCGGTCCCCGTCTCCCATAGGGAGTCGTCGAAACCCGTCTGCGTCCAGGCATCCGCGGGGTCGCTGGCCGGGCCCACGCCGCGGAAGAAACGCCAGGGGTCTCCGGCCGATAACTCGCCGCCATCCGACGGAAGATCGAGCGTCATGGCCTGCCCACAGCAGCAGACCAGGATCGAGACCGCCAGCCAAGCCGTCACGAATCGGGTGCAGTACGTCGCCATGGTACATCCTCCACCGGCACGAGAGCCCCTGTGGGCGTCAATCCTTTAATTATACCATCAGAGACGTGGAAGACGTGCAACAAAACACCCGCAGCAGGAAGGGGTCGCCACGCGCGTGCGAAGCGTGAATCCGCGGGTCCGGCGCGACGATCCGCTACTGCTGGATCAGCGAGTACAACTGCCCGGCCATCTGGGGATTGAGACCCTGCAGAATCCTGTGCTGCTCCAGGGCCAGATCCTTGTCGCCCACCTGCAGATAGGCTTTGCCGAGGTTGTAGTAGGCTTGGGCGTGTCCGTCGTCGATCTGCACGGCGCCCTTGAGGCACTCGATCGCTTGCGCACACATCCCCGCCTGGAGGTAGGCCCTGCCGGTCAGGAGCTGGGCCTCGCTGACTCGCGGGTCCAGTTCCTTGGCCCGCTTGAAGGCTTGCATCGCTTCGTCGAACCGTCCCGAGTTGGACAGGGCGATGCCGAGAGCCAGGTGCGCATCGGCCGAGCCAGGCTGGATCCGCAGCGCTCGTTTGTACGAATCGATGGCGTCACTGTAACGACCTCGATCGAAATATGCGCCGCCCAGCCCAAGGTGGGCATCGAAGCAGTTCGGATCGAGCGTGATGGCTTCGCAGAAGCAGCAGATGGCTTCCTGAATCCGCCCGACTTCGGCGTAGGCGTCTCCCAGGAGGACTTGGGCCGTGGAGTCGGTCGGTTTGAGTTTGACCAGCTTCTCGCAGGCGGCCACGGTCTTGGCCGATTGCTCGGCCGTGGCGTAGTGTTTCTTCAGGAACGTGCTGGCACGAGCGCTGTCAGGATATGTGTTCGCCACCCCTGCGAGGACTCGGGCCTTGATGCCGCTGGAATCCAGCAGGCCGACGCAGACGACTCCGATAAAAACGAGCACGCCCACGACGCCGACCTGCATCAGACGGAACCAGCAGGACCTGCCTGTCCGACAGGGTCTGTGCTCGACGCATGGCGCGTCGCGTCGCACATCGTGCTGCGAATGCCGCCGAGGCAGCGAATAGTCATCGGTCATCATCGTATGCATCCATAACCCCTCTGAAAGCATACGAAACGCCCTGTGGCGCTCAAAACCGCGTCCAAGGCGACAGAGACCCTCTACCGCGGGCGGGCAGCGACGACAGGAATCGCGAAACTGCGTGACGCTTCGAAGGAGCGTCTTCCTTTGCGGCAGGACGACTCGATCCGGACGGTGGCCTTGCCGTCCTGAACGGCCTCGATCTGCACCGCCAGCCGGGCGCTCGGGCAGCCGAAGGCAGCGACGTCGAGATCGACCGTCTGCCCGACAGGCAAGTCCCCTCCCGCAGAGACCTTTTCGCTCGCCCAGGCCAGGCCGCTGGCGATCAGATTGCGTTCGACCGCACGGAGTTGCGCGCCGTCCGCGTGAAAGAGCATCGTGTTCGCGCCGTCCGTCAGGACGAAGGCGGCAATGCCGACGAGGATCAGCACCATGATGACGAATATCAGGATGAAGCCGCGTGGTCTGGTCATGGGATCTGGCCTCCCGCCGTCAGGCTGTGGGTGAAGAACACGTGGGCATTGACGAACTTCTGCATTGGGTGGCCGTGTATCCGCTGCTTGAGATGCGAATGGACCTCGACCGCGCAGGTGTTGCCGCCCCGCGTCCAGGGCTTCCACTCGATGACGGCGTCTCGCGCCGACCAGACCCGCTCGTCGCCCCCCTGCCCACCCAGGAGGGTTCGCACGACTCGCCCGCCGGCGACTCGATAGCAGACGACGCCTTCGGGCCGCTCGATGAGCAGCGAGGTCTCGTCCGCCTTCGTGTCCCCGACCTGCCCGGGCAACGCGGTCGCGTCGTCCACGTCCCGACGCACCTGATCGAGCAGGTTCTGCACCGTCGTATTCTGCTGGACCAGGCAGATCATCCGCGGGACATCGCGAATGAAATCCCCGAACAGTGCATTGATCGCGATCATCGCGAACGGCAGGACGACAATCACCACGAGGACTTCCACGAGCATGAAGGCCCTGGCCATGGATGATCGATGATTGATGATTGATGGTTGTACATGCATGGGGTTGCCCTCTTTCAGTAATCCATCATCCATCATCGATCATCCTTCCGAAGATACCGCGTCAGACAGACGACGACCGGACGCTTGCCGACCTTGCCGGTGGCGGTCACGCGAAGCAGCTCCAATCCATCCCAAGGCCCGCCCCCCGGCGTCCGCTCGGTTGCGACGCTCACAGTGGGCCAGAGCCGCTCGATCTCGGCGTCGGCAATCGGCTCGCCGGCGGCCGACAGGCTGTCGAGCTGCGCCGAAGCCGCCGCGGTGCATCGCTGGCGGGTCCACTGGTAGTGATTGAACCGGGAGATCCCCACGACCGAGATCGTCAGTCCCGCCATGACCAGCATGAGCAGCGCGATGCCGATGATGAACTCGGATGTGAAGACTCCCTTGTGCCTCGTTCGTTGTGCAATCCCGCTCATATTCCGTCCCCGGTTCTACGGATAGATATAGGCCGCCGTGGCGGTGAGGATCTGCATCATCGGCAGGAAGACAGCCAGAATGATGAATCCAACCATCAGACCCAGCAGCACGATCGCCACCGGCCACAAGATGAAGCGCGTCACATTCAGTCGATACAGATAGCACCAGCGGTAATGCTCCTCGAACATTCCCAGAACCGCCGGCGTGTCGACGCCGCGGTCGAAGGCCCAGGCCAGTGCCGAACCCAGACCACAGACCTTGGCGGACCGGGCGATGTCCTCGCCCCGCTCGACGCGATCCAGCCAGCACTGCAACCGGTTCCGGAAGAACCGGTTCACGTCGAGCGTCAACGTGGCGCGGATCGCCTCGTTCACGGGACTGCCCGCGATCAGGGAGATCCGCAGCAGTTCCAGCACCTGAACCATGGCCCGGCGCATCTCGAACCCTCTCACCAGCGGCAGCACCCAGAGCAGCGCATCGCCGAGCCAAAGGACCAGCCCGCCGCGGTCCCGCCGCCTGCGGCACGCAAGGTAATAGGAACGACACAGAATCAGGCAGGCCACCAGGATCAGGAGGAACACCCCGTCGTACCCGCGGGCCAACACATGGGTGATGTGCAGCAGCAGTCGCGTCGGCGGCGGCAGTGGCCGATCATACATCTCCGCGAACACCGATTCGAGCCGAGGGACAATGAACGTCATCAGGCCGGCGGTCATGAAGAAGATCAGGATGATGATGACGACCGGATAGAACGGGTGGATCGGACGCAGTCGCCGGGGTCCGACGGTCCGGGACTTCACGTCGGCCTCGATCGCGATGAGGGCCGCGGGAAGCTGGCCGATCCCTTCCGCCGACGCGATCATCGCCAGGGCGCCGGACGGACAACCCGGGTACCCTCGACGCACGGAATCCGCCAGGGAACAGCCTTTCACGAGCCACCCCTTAATGCCGCGGAGGATCACGGCCGTCCCGGACACTTTGCCGGCGGAGGCACAGTCCAGCGCCATGGGCAAGGGCAGGTTCTGCTTCATGATGGCCCGGAGCGTGGCGAACACGTCGATCGCTCGTCCGCGGCGGGAACTCATGCCGTAGTAGATCACCGACGCCACAAAGACCACGACGGAGGCAATGAGGATCACCAGCAAGGCATAGCCGCCCATGTTGATCCCGGTCTGGAATGCCGCGAGGATGAGCCCCATGACCAGCGCTGCCGTGATGCCGACCAGCAAGTACCAGGCGCCCCAGTGAAACCACTGGCGATTCTCCCGGTCGCGACCGCCGGCGGCTACGATCAACAGCGTGCCCAGGAACAGGGCGCAAGCGACGAGCAGGTTGTCCGGCGTATCCGTCATCACCGCGACGTAGACCACGAAGGCGGTGGCAATAGGCATCGTGGAGAAGGCAATCCCAGGCCTTTTCCAGGCCAGCAGAATATAGCCCGCCAAAATGCCCACACACAAGAACGTGCCGATCTCGGCCATGGCAACTCCTCTTATCCTGCGGACCCCAGACTCTGCACGACCTGCACCATGGGCAGGAACATCCCGACGACCGCCATTCCGATCACACCTCCGATAGCGACAACCAGCATCGGCAACAGGAACGTCTGGAGTCGCGACTGCCCCACGCGAGCCTGGTCGGCGTACATCTCGCCCAGGCTGTTGAGGTTGTCCTGCAGCTCGTTCCTCTGGGCGCCGAGTTGCATGGAGTATAGAAACAGTCGCGGCAGCACCCTGGCGCCATGCCCGGCCTCCAGGACGTTCACGCCGCGCTCGACCTGCTGCGAGACCATGTCGCTGTCCAGAACGAGGCTGTCACTGCCGGAACTGACGGCCCCCAGACGAAGGGCCTCCGGGATGTCGCAGCCCGCTCCGACCAGCACCGCCATCGCCTCCGCCATGCGGCTCAGGATCGTCGCATGATAGAGCCCGCCGAGCACAGGCAGCTTCAGGAACAGCGACTCTTTCGCTCGCCGCCCGCCCGGCGTGGTGGACAGACCCGCGAAGGCGATGACCGCGATTCCGACAATGACAGCGATCGTGATCCAGAACGGAACGATGTTGTCGGCCAGCGTGAAGAGCGCCGTGGTCAGAGGGGGCAGCCTGCCGCCCACCATCTCCTGCACGACCGCCTGGAACTGCGGGACCACGAAGGTGAACAGGCCGGTCAGGACAATGGCCCCCAGGATCAGGATCACGAGCGGATAGCTGACCGCCTCGATGACGATCCGGCGGGTGTGTCCTGTCAGCTCCAGATGCCGGTTGAGACTCGTAAGCATCTCGCTGAGCCGGCCCGTCTCGACGCCGGCCTTCAGAATCCGTCCATAGAGCGGCGGGAAGTTCTTCTGGCGCTTGCCGAACGCCTGCTCGATGGGCACGCCTTGTTCGAGGTCGCCCGCGATCTCCTCGATGAGCTTTCGCATCGACGGGGACACGATGTCCTGGGCCAGCTCGCGGAGCCCCCGCTCCAGCGGGACGCCCGCCTTCGCAATGGAGGCCAACTGCTGGTTGAACAGCAGGAACTCGTCCCGTCCCACCGAGGTCCTGGGCGGCTCCGCCTTGGCCTTCTCGATCGAGTTCACGTTGAGGTTCATCCCACGAAGCGTCTGTTCCGCCTCCTGGGGCGAGCCCGCTTCCACGGTTCCTCTCATCAGCCTGCCGGCCGACGTCAGTGCATCGTACCTGAAGGTCGCCATCTATCGTTCCTTTGGTTGCAGGTTCAACTCATGCCGCATGATGTCTTTCGCAGAGCCCCCTTCGGGCATCGGTCCCGCCAGAGTGGCTTGCGTTTTCGTGATCCGTCGGTATTCGAACGGCTTGTCCGTCACTGGATCGTTCGGGAGGGCCGGCTTGATTTCATCCAGCGTCTCGGGCCACTGGCCGGCTTTCCCGGCGTATCCCCGGAGAGCCTCGATGTACTGCATGGCGATCAGATGCCGATTGGCCCGTCTGAGGACCTGGCGGGGCCGAACCCGGTCGGCCTCTTTCATGCCGTAGAGTTCCGAGGGCTCCTCATCCATGAACGGCTGCGGAAGCGAGCGAAGCGCCGCCTCCAGGCTCGGCGCGTCACCCTGCTGGACGTACAGTTCCATCTCGCCGCAGGTTACACCGATGATCGCGGCGCCGACCAGTGTGTAAACCAGGGTCGGACCTTCACTGAGGTGCCGGGCCAGCGAGAATGCCATGCCCAGATTCTGCACACACGCGGCATAATCGCCGCAGGCAAGCTGGGACCGGACCTTCAGGGCAGTCAGGAATGCGACGTTGCGGAGCGACTGGAGATCGATGGCGGAGTTGCCTGCGGAGTTAATGGCCCAATTGCACCGCTTGCACCTGCCCGCCTGCTCCAACAGGGGCAGGCACACATCGTATGAACGGAGCACCGCTGCGACCTCCCCCTGCGGCAGGTCCTTCAACGGCAGCTCTCTCCAGCTCTTGATCTTTGCCCAATCCAGATCCTTCGGGAGCGACTCGACCGCGTTGACATACAGCGGAAACGCATCGCCCTCGGTCATCTCCTGCGGCCCGGGCAGAAATCGATTTTCGCTGCCTGATCCCTTCGGGGACAGAGGATGCAGAACCAGCTTCTTCGTCCCATCCTGGGACGGTCCGCCGGCCGCAGCCCAGCAGCACTGTCCGAACCAGAGCAACAGCAATCCGAAGACCATTCCCATGCGTTTTGCGTTCATGTCATTTCTCCCTTTCCTCGCTCGCGCCAATTTGTCGTTCGATTGCAGCCAACTGAGGTCCTTCCGCTCTGACGATGTGCGCGCGGTCCGCCAGGATCAGCCAGGGGAGGGACTGAACACCCCAGGTGAGCCGTATCGTCCGCTCGTCGGCAGCAATCGTGCGAACCGGGAAGGCGATGTGCTTGTCCGCGATCCACTGGTCAAGTTCGGCCTGATCCGTCTGGGCAGCCTGGATCGCCACGAGGACAACGTCCTGCCGCGAGAACTGATCGACCCGCTGTGTCAGTTCGGCGATCATGTTCCGCGACGGACGCTGCTGCCAATCGAAGAAGCACAGGAGAACCCTCCGGCCCGCCGCATCGTTCGGCAACCCGCCATCGCCAAGAGCCTCGATGGGTAGCGGTTTGCCCACGAGCGAGACACATCTGAGGTGGACTGAGTCCTGTCCCATGACGACCTTCACATCCCGGTCACCGCCTTCGGCCTGCAGCATCCCGCACTCCTCGCGAACGCTGGAGAACCCCGCCCGGATTCGCAGCGGGCCTCTGCAGACTCGCCGGACGAGGAATCGTCCCTCGGAATCGGTCACGGGGTACCTCGAAGGCTGGTTGACGCCATGCACAGCCATGGGCTTGCCGGCTACTGGATTGCCATCAGCGTCCACGACCATCCCGGTCACGGACTGATCCGCTGGCGACAAGACGATCGGATCGATCTGCACATGGGTCCCAGGCTCGCCCACTATCGAGATCTTCTGGTACAGTCTCGTTCCGTACCCGCAGGCGCTCACGGAGATCCGATACTCGACGTCGCCCCCCGGGGGGACAACCGCCGCGAGTTCAAAGCCGCCCTGGGAATCGGCAATGACCTCAGGACCGTAGGGCGACAGTTCCCGCGAAGCCCTCAAGTCCAGGGCGACCCTCGCTGCCGGGATTCCGATGCCGTTTGGATCGGTGATGCGCCCCGAGACCGCCAGCGCGGGTTTGAGCGTGACCCGGACGGCCACGTCGTCGTGCTGGACGTTGACGATTGCGGCCAGATTGTCCCTTGTCGAACATACGATCCAATTCTTTCCGAAGGGACTGACCTCCGACGGGAACGGTACCTCGAACCGGCCTGCATCATCGGTCACACCGTCGTTCACCGTCGCGCCGCTGACAGATCGTCCCTGTTCATCGACCACAACACCACAGACTCGCAGATACCGCCGCAGCGTGATCCGCGATTTCGCGGTTTGGCCCGCCGTGACATAGACCTGCCCTTCGTACTGCCAGGGAGAATAGCCGTCAATTGTCCCGCTGAATTTGCTCAAGCCGACAGGCGCGCAAAGCCGCACGACGCCGTCGGCCCCGGTCCTTGCGTCCTTGTAGAAACCGGACCGCTCGTCCTGGACGACCTCCCAGAAGTAGGAGGATAAGTCTGGGATCGGCTCCCCTGTCCGCTCCTCGCGGGCTTCGATCTCGACCACGCCGCCCCGGCGCAAAGCGACCGGGATCTCCTGGGTGTCCGGCCCCGCCGGAATCTCGAATCGCACTCTCCGATCCGCCAGCCCAGTCTCGTAAGGAGCGGAAGCATCGATGTAGTGCCAGCCGTGAGGGATGCCCTGGAACACGAATCGGCCGTCCTTGTCCGTAACGGTCGAGACGGGAAGATAGGGATTCACAGGGTCGTGATCGATCATATCCGCATGAAGGACAATGTGTGCATCCGCGATGGGTTCGTCGGTGCCGGCATCGACGACCAGGCCGCGAACTGCCGCTTCCTCAGGCACCACCAGTCGGACATCTGTTCGACCGGCCTCGAAGCCGGAGACAGTCAGCCTCTGTGGCGTGTACGTATAGATCACAGATCGACCTGGGGCTTCGACCCAGAAGTCCGAACTCACGTCGGCAGAGAAGCTGTCAAAACGGAATCGCCCCTGGGCATCCGTCTCGGTCGTGAGCCAGGCCGCGGGCCCCAGAATAGGTCTCTGCTCCAGGCGACGCAGATAGCTGGTCTTGGGGACCGCGAGCACCTTCGCTCCGCTCACAGGACGCCCGCTCAAATCGACGACCACGCCAGCCAGCACACAGGGTTGTTCCAGCACGATCACGTTGTCGGCAGATTGCGTCAGGACATCCCAGCCGAGGGCCAGTCCTTCCTTGCGGACCACAGCGAAGACGTAGTACAGAGGATGGACACTGCTCTGGAAGGTGAATCGGCCTTCCGCGTCCGTCCGTACGATCCGGTCCCTCAGGTAAACGAGCTTGCGGTCGGTCGAGGAATCGTGGACCTCCTCGTAGAGGGCGACCTCGGCCCCTTGGACCGGCCGAGCGAGGTAATCCACGACCCGCCCGGAGACGGTCTCCTCCTGGCCTGTTGGAGCCAATCCGCCCAGGCAGAGGGATAGAGCAACTGTGAATGCGCCTATGGCCGCTTGCATCCGTTCACCCGTGATCGATCTGGGTTTCCCCTGGTGCGACGACGCCGCACGCCTTGTGCAGCTCGCTCGTGGTGGTCACGCCGGACTCGACGAGGGCCTTGCCGTTCTCCAGAATGCCGGCGTGGCCTCTCGCCTTGAGCAAGACCTCCAGCCTGTCCAAGTCCGCCTTCGCGAGGATCGCCTTGCGGAGTTCCCCGTCGAGCTGGACCATCTCCGCAATCAGCATCCGGCCGTGGAAACCGGTGCCCAGACACGCCGGGCAGCCGACCGCTTCGTACCCGCCGCGGTCGCCCTGCTTCTTGCAGCGGTCGCACAGCCTGCGAACCAGTCGCTGGCTCACAACCGCGGAAATGCTCGACGTTACCTGATACGGCTCAATGCCCATCTCCAGCAGGCGCAACAGCGCGCCCGCGGGCGTGCCGCTGTGCATCGTGCTCATCAGCAGATGTCCGGTCAGGCCCGCTTCGATCCCGATCCTCGCGGTCTCCGCGTCGCGGATCTCGCCGATCATGAGGACCTGGGGGTCCTGGCGGAGCAGCGAGCGGAGGGCGGTGGGAAACGTCATCTGCCCGTGCGGCGTGATCGGCACCTGCGTAACCCCATCGATGCGAATCTCGACCGGGTCCTCCAGGGTCACGATGCTCTTGCCCGGCAGGGTCTTGGCGATGTACCGCAGCACCGCGGCCAGCGTGGTGCTCTTGCCGCTGCCGGCCGGGCCGGTCACCAGGAGAACCCCCTGGCTCTGGGCCGCGATGGCCTTGAGGCCCAGCTCGATGGGCGCCGCCAGACCCAACTGCTCCAGGTCCATCAGTTCTTCGTTCCGATAGAACAGGCGGACCACGGCCCGCTGCCCATACAGGGTGGGGAAGATCGCCAGGCGGACGTCGTGGACCTTGCCCGCGGCCTTGCCGTCCAGTTCGAGCCGGCCTTCCTGGGGGATATCGTTGCGATAAGTGAGCAGACCGCCCAGCACTTTGAGTCGGGCGACCACGTTGTCGGCCACCGCGACCGGCAGGCTCTCTACGGGATGGAGCACGCCGTCCAGGCGGTACTTCACCTTCAGATCGGCGCCGGTCGGCTCGAAGTGGATGTCGCTGGCCCCTGCGGCAACCCCCTTGGCCAGCAGTTCCTCCACGATCTCGACGACGTCCTGGGCCTGGGGCTTCGATTCGGGATGTTCTTCGCGGTTCTTCGTCATCGTGACACGCAGTCAGAACTCCTTGTCTGTCCTCTGTTCCGCTTGTACACCAGCTTAGACGCACGCCGACCTCTCGTGTTAATCAGCCGGATGTTTTTCTCAAGCGAGACGTTTTTCTCGACTTGGCACGCTTTTCGTGTTAACATGAATGGTCACGGCGCGTCCTAGTTCTTCGGAATACAGGATCGTAATACGGTGTCTATGTTCGACCGGGCCATCCAGTACAACCTCCTCGGCGCCTCTGTGTCTTGCGAGGCCGTGGAAGAGAGCCAGCGGTGGATTCTCACCGCCATGCACCGGTACGGCCACGAGCTGGTCACCCTCCTGTGGCGGATCCTGGGCAACGAGCAGGACGTCTGCGACGCGTACCAGACGACCTTCCTGCACCTGGCCCATCACGAGGGCGGTCGCAAGCCCCGATGGGTCCGGGCGTACCTGTTCCGCACGGCCAGCAATGTCGCCATTTCGATGTTGCGCCAGCGGATCGCCGAGCGAAAGACCCTGTCGAGCATGACGCCGGCCAACGAACAGGAACCGACGGCGGAAGTGGACTTCGACTCGAGGCATCTGGCCGAGAGCCTCCTCGCCCACATCGCGCAACTGCCGGAACACCTGCGAAACGTGATCACGCTTCGCGATCTCGGCGAGTTGTCCTATCCGGAGGTCGCCCGCATCCTGGGCGTATCGACCGGGACCGCGCGGGTCTATCGCTGCAAGGCCGTGCAGATGCTGGCGATGTGGGTGAATGACGAGGAGAATCGATGAGACCTGGCAAGCTTGGGCAGACAACTTGTTCGCGGGCGAGCGGCTCTGTGCCGGACCGGTGGGAGAACCTCCGCGAGCGTCTCGTGGACGCCGCACGCCGACGACTGGGACCGGATGCCCCCTGGGCGCAACGCCATATCGCCCACTGCCCGCGGTGCCAGGCGCGGATGGCCGCCCTGGGCAGGGTGGACTTGGCGATGTCGCTGCTCAAGTCGCAGCCGCACCGGCTCGACCTGCTTCGACGGGCCAACGACGCCGCGATCCACATGCTCAGCCGGCGATTGCGGGAGACCCCCGAGGCGGACCGGCTCAAGCAGGCACAGCCTGAACCTTCTCTGGCGGAACGCTGGGCCGGTCCCCAGAACGCGCTGGTCAACATGGCGGCATGTCTGGCCGTGCTCGCCCTCGCCAAGGCGGGGATCTTCGCGTCCCTGGACCAGGCCCACACCCGCGGCCGGGCCGCCGTGAAGCAGTACTACAACCAGGCCGGCCAAGACATCGCCGACGAAGTCTTCAAGACCTGAACCTACTCGATCAGGACCGTGATCGCCGGCAGCGGCCCGTCGAAGTAGACAACGCCGGAGCCCGAGGTGAGATCGGGCCATTCCCCCTCCACCAGGAACAGCGCTTCCGTGCCGTGTGGAGCGGTCGGTGTTGTAGGCTCCGTCGGGGTTTCCGGTTCCGGTTCCGACGTTTTCGACCGGTGATGGCCTTTGTCGTCCTTGAGTCTGTCCACCAGCTCGTCCACCATGCGATAGGCCAGGAAGGTCGAGCCGCCGAGCTCGACGATCGAGCCGATCACGCCCTTGTCCTCGAAGGCGGTCTTGTAATCGTCCATGTTCGCTATGCCTTTCATCTGCGAGGAGTTCGTGACGAACTCCAGGGGGACCAGCAGGATCCAGTCCATCGTCCGCTCGACGCCCTCCTTCTTGCCGGCGACCAGTCTCACCGGCGCACGGACCAGATTCGTGGCGGCCTGCCCGACGTGCTTGACCAGCTCCATGATGTCCTCGATCACGATGCCCACACATCCGGTGACGTTGTCGAAGTAGCCCCACGTCACGGCATTCCCGACCTCTTCGGTGGTCTTCCAGACGCCTCCGATGGTCCGGCCCGTGAAGATCAGCGGCCGAACGAGCGGATGGTTGTCCCCATAGGCATCCTTGATCGGATCGGGCAGCGAATCGAACGCGATCAGGTCGGCGAGCGAGTACATCCCGTCGGCGAAACTGACCACAGTCGTTCCCGCGCGTTGCGGCACTTTGCCGGGCTCGTCGAGGAGTCCCTTGCCGTCGTTGACCCGGAACGGCTTGGCGCGATCCGAGCCGTAGCCGAGAATGAACACGTTGACGCCGTCGCCGACGGCCAGACCCGCCTTCTCCAGGGCCTTCTTCAGACTCTGACCGCTGGAACGGGACCCTTCCTTGACCGCGTGAGCCCGATATTTGTCCAGGTCCGACCCCAAAGACCAGGCCTTCCGCTCGGGCGAAGCGTTCGCGTCGGCGCTCGCGACATTCGGATCTTGCAGCGCCACGGACGGGTCAATGATGATCTTCTCCGCCAGATTGGCGGGAGTCGGCGTCGTCCACAAGCTCAGACCGGGACCGGCCGACATGAGGGACTGATTCAGCGGACCAACCGCCACTTTCGTCTCCTGTCCGGCGGCAGCCGTCCGCGCTGCGGAAGCCGTCCCCTTGTCGCTCTCGACGGGACGGGACAAGGCCGCGACCCTGGCTGCCCGCGATGCCTCCAGTTCCTGCAGAGCCCGCTGGGCCGCCTGATTGCCCGGCGACAACCCATTCCACGCCGTCAAGCCGGGCACCTGCCCGAGCGAGTCGTTCCCGACGGGGCCCCCAACCGGGACGCTGGCGACACTGCCGGAAGAGACTGTCGAGGCAGCAGGAATCAGGATCGGACTGCGGATCGGGACCGCCGACGCAGCGGGAATGATCGTCTGGTTCGTGGCAGGCGCCGGCGCTGCCGCGGGGACCTTCGTCGCATGGTCGCCCGGCACCGGTGCGGTCGCCGGCGGGACAGCGGCTTTCGACGGCGCAGGGTTCGCCGGAGGAGACTCCGCCTTCTGGGCCTTCTTCTGGACCTTCTGCGTCTTCATCCCCTTCGTGAGAAGGTCCTTGCTGTCGGGAGAATCGAGGCGCGACGCCAGTTCCGACATGTACGCTTGCGGATTCAGCGGGTCGCGGATCGGCCCTTGGGCCATGCAGACGTTGGCCGTGCCGGCGAATACCAGCAGGCCGATGAGTCGGATCACGCACAAGACCCTCACCCGAGCGATGAGTCCCGCAGAACCGCCGGGACAAGGCCTGGCTTGCTGAAATGCCCCTTTTTCGTTCATCTACCCCCCTGCAGTGTCAGGTCGCCAGGCATATGACGCCGGGCCCCCAGACCTCGTTGTACCCCCGGTTTCGCACGTCCACAGTGGAGGATCAGCCACCACGGGCCTCGTTCCATACGCGGCCCCGAAGAATATGGGACGTGATATGCCATCCACCGGACCGGGAATCAGCCACCCCCAATAACAACCAAAGCCGAGCCTCCCTGCGAAACGCTGTGCCAGCTGCCTCAGCCGGTATCAATCCACCCCAATTCGATGTCCGCATTGTATCATTTCGACGGTCCCGAGTCAAGCGCAAACCCCGCCCGATGGCGGCCAAACTCGAAATCCGAAGCTCGAAGTCCGAAACAAATCCAAAACACGGAAATCCCAATGACGGAAACGCTGTCGCCGGCCCAGGGTTGTCACTGTTTGCCTTTGCTCATTTGCAGGCTGGTCCCTATAATAACGTCCCGAGATAGCCCTGCGCGAAGGGCTCGAAGACACTGCACGGCGTAGAAAGGAGATTGCTTTGTTCAAGAACGCAACGATGATCCCGGCGTATGGAAGAATTCTCATGGTCTCCCTCGTCCTGGCGCTCGCAGTGAGCGCCCAGATCCCGCCGCAGCCGTCCATCATCACGTCCGGCCCCTACCTCCAATATGCGACGAAGACGGGCATCACGATCCTGTGGGAAACTCGGGAGAAGGCCTCGTCCCTGGTCGAGTATGGCGAGCAGACCCCGCTGACCGGCCGGATCGCGGGACCCGCCGACTGCAACATGCACGAGGTACGGATCGAGAACCTCAAACCCCAGACCAACTACTTCTATCGGGTCATCTCCACAACCTCCTCCGGCAGGGAATCCGTCAGCGACCTTTACAGCTTCCAGACCGCGGTCGAGGAGCGGACCCCATACGCCTTCGGCGTCGTGAGCGACACGCAGACCAATCCGCCCGTCTGGGGCAAGATCGCGTCGCTCGTCTTCGCGGAGCGGCCCAACTTCGTCGTCCACGCAGGCGACATCGTGGGCGAGGGACCGAAAACAGAGCAATGGACGGACCATTTCCTCAGGCCGGCGCACGGGCTGATGAGCCGGGTGCCGATCTTCGCCATCTTGGGCAACCACGATCAGGACCACGCGAACTACTACCGCTACATCTGCAATCCCGCGCCGGAGTACCGCTACACCTTCATGTATGGCAACGCCCAGTTCTTCCTGCTCGATACCAAGCGAGACGTCGCCGTCGGGAGCGAGCAGTACCGCTGGCTCGAACAAGAGCTCGCCAAGTCCAAGGCGACCTGGAAGTTCGCGGTACACCATCATCCGCCCTATAGCTCGGACGAGAACGACTACGGGGACACGTGGAAAGGCCAGCAGTCCCCTCGCGGCGATTTGAAGCTCCGGCCCCTGGTCGGGCTCTACGAGAAGTATGGGCTCGACATCTGCTTCTTCGGGCACATCCACGACTACGAGCGGACCTGGCCCATCCGCGCCGACCAGGTCGATCCGGCGCACGGCGTGATCTACCTCCAGGTCGGCGGCGCCGGCGGCGGACTGGAGAACTACGCGCCGACCCGATCCTGGTTCACCGCCAAGGTTCATCGCGACCATCACTTCGCGCTGGTGAATATCTGCGGCAACACCCTGTACCTCCAAGCCATCGACCAGAGCGGCATCCTGTTCGATCAGATCACGCTGCACAAGTGAGGTCTTCCGACAAGAAGGACCGAGAGAATGCAGGAGGATGGAGCCGAAAGGAATGAAAGAGCGTGCAGAAAGAAACATCATGTGAGCTGCCTCTGTTTTTCCTCTTTTCGCTTCTTTTCGTTTCTTTCGGCAACCGTGATTTCAATTGCGGCCGAGGGCCGCGATACGAAGGCAGAATCTCGGATCTCGGACTTGTGGGCTTGCGGGCGGGTGCATGACCGTTTTCGCGAGGTTTGGAGTTCCGCCTTCAGGCGGGTGAAGACCGCGTAAACGCGGAACTCCGAACAGGCCATACGTCGATAGGCTGCCCACTGAATCAACGTGGACGAGGTACCAGTCAGATTCGTCGTTTGTGGGCGCCCGCAGGAGCCTGCCCCGTTCGGCTTCGCTCAGGGCGGGCTCTGAGCCCGTCGAAGGGACGTATTCTCGGATAACGCCTCACGGCGTCACTACGAGCAAGCACGCCGGATGCGTATCGCACGCGGCATGGCAGGCATCAATGACGGACGCGATACCTGCCATGGCTCGTCCCGCGTCTATCGCGGCGGCGGCCACCGCCACCCGCCACAGACGTAAAACGTCTTCGCGCTACCGGCCATCCGACAACTGGATCTCCCACGCGACGGCGCTTCGCGCTGCCAGTTCCACTTTTGCCTGTTGGACTGCCTCGATGGCGAGCGGGAGTCGGGTTCCATCGGGTCGGATCGCAGTCACCGAGACGGGCTTGCCGGCCAGGCCGTAGTCTTTGGGGTCCAGATCGAGACGCGAGGCGAAAGGACTGTCCGAGACGTTGGCGAACAGCAGCACGACCTTGTTCTCCCGGTCGATCCGCCAGGCGCCGGTCAGGACCGCATCGGTCGTGACCAGCCACTCGCCGCTCCACTGCCAGTCCGCAGTGACCGTCGGGACCTGTCCTGCCAGCCTCGGGGGACGGGCCATGTGACCTCGATAGAAGTACTCGCGGAGCAGCCATCGCAGCGCGATGCAGTCGCGAAGGAACGGGCCGGACTCCGCCCGCTCGAGGGCCTCCGGGCCAAACCAGCCGATCTGCTCTCCGTAGACGAGCTGCTGTCCGGCCTTCATGCGATTGGCGAGGTCCTGGGTCGGGCCGCCGCGATAGGCGCGTCCGAACATCTGGAGGGCCCCGCCGTAGACCGCGGAGAATGCGGGGACCATGTCCTGCTGCTGCCAGTGCCAGGTGAGGTAGCCGTCGAACCATTTGACGTAGGGCTCCGCGTTGCACTCGGTGGTGAGCATGCGGTCGGCGGGCTTGGCGGCGCGGATGGCGTCGAGCATTTTCCAGTAGCCTTCGGTCCACCAGTGTCCTCCGCCGAGATTGTGGCCGTGCGAGGCGTCGAAGCACAGTCGCGGCTGGGCCGCCGCGATCTGGTCGATGTAGACGCCACTGACGCCGTACTCGTTGAACAGACGCAGCACGATGTCACTGACCCGGCCCTGCCACAGAGACGTGGTCGGGCACATGACCGCCAGCTCGACGCTGTTGCCGTCGGTCTCCTTGCTGCCGTAGCTTTCGGTGCACGGGGCGCCCCCTTCCTCCTTGGTCGCGGCGGGCAGAGCGGTCCGCGTGAACTCCCAGTCATCGGCGCCCTTGTCGCGGATATCCCACAGCCGGCCGTTGATATAGGGCATCGGATGGACGCCCGCGGCCTTGAGTTCCGCGACGCCCTCGCGAAATCCGTCCTTCACCGGGAAGTAATGGGGATAGTCGTTGTCGAAGGGGATCTGGTGCCAGTTGTACCAGTGAAAGCCGGTCGGCACGCCGACTGTTTTTGCGAAGGCCTTGACTGGTGGCACGCACTCGGAGGCCGGCCCCCCGGTCATGACCCACGCCGGCAGCTCTCGCATCCATTTCGGCGTGTCCTCCCGACCCTCGGGCCCGAGCGCGGGCCACCATTTCGCCTCCTGGACGACCCAGGATCGGTAGATCATCGCGGCGTCGAACCAGTCTCCGCGCAGCAGTTGCCACCGCGCCTCGCCCGGCAGCTCGAAGCCGACGCCCGCCCTGCCCATGTTCGGGACCGGATGGTCGAAGGTGAAGGCGACCGCGTGTTTCTCGGGCCGGCCCTGGGCAAAGATATCCTTCGTGGAGCCGAACGGGTCGTGCATGCCCACGTACAGGCCGGTGCGACGGGCCCGGTTGTAGGCGGCCATGTACTGCATGGGGGTCCATCCGCCGGGATAGGCGCCTCCCCGTTTGCTGGCCTTGGTCCACATATCGGACAGCTCGACCCCTGACGTGACCTGCGCGAAGACCCTGCCGCCCTCGCCCAGGTCCCGCACAGCAACCTGAGGAAACACGACGCCCCACAGGACCCATTGCGGATTGTCGTTCGCGATCTTCAGATCCCAGATCAGCGCGCCGGCGCTCGCGTCGACGCGGAGCGTCACTTCGGCGTGGAGTCCCGCCAACCGCTCGTCGGTCGGGTCGCGAAACATGAGCGTGTGCAGATTCCGGGTCTCACTGTAGGCTGCATACGCCTGTCTCCAGCCGGAGTCGGCGGTTACGGTGAACAACTCCTTGCTCGTCGCGTCGCGCAAGGTCACAGCAAACAGCGGCAACGGCTCGGCGGCCAGCAATTCCTGGCCCGTCGCGGTGTCGGTCAGGCCGCCGACGCGGACGCCGTGCTCCACCTTCTCCAGGACGATCCGCAGGTCCCCTGCCGCAATCTCGACGCGGCCCGGCGCCGATGCATTTGGCGGCGATCCCGCAGACGCGCCGGCGCAGGGGCTGCCCGCGATCAGGCACAGCCACACCCCACAGACCAGCAATCCAGGGGAAACAAAACGCGAGCGAGCGATCTTTCGTTCTGTCATACGGAGTCCTCCACGTCATTGCCCTCCTCGCGGCAGGACCGACGAGGAGGGTCAGCTAGTCGCAACCGGCCGGCGGCCGAACGGTCCTGTCGAACCTGGAGCGGTCAACTGCCCTGCATCAATTCCACGATCTCCTGCGCGTTCTCGGCGGCGACCACCGCCCGGCAGAACGCCTTGGAGCGGGCGAGTCTTGCCACGTCGGCCAATGCCTGCACGTGCGGGCCGCTCTGATCGGGCGAGCCGACGAGAAGAAAGAACAGCTTCGTCGGCTGACCGTCCAGCGAATTGAAATCGATCCCCTGGGGCGCAATGCCGATGGCCAATTGGAGACTGGAGACCGCGGGGGTCTTGCCGTGAGGGACCGCGATGCCCTGCTCCAGGCCGGTGCTCTGTTTGTATTCTCGTTCCTGGACCGCGGCGAGCACCGCGTCGTAGTCCCCGATCCTGCCGGCGTCGCGGAGAATTCCGACGAGTTCCCGCAGCACGCCCGGCTTGTCCGTCGATTCCAACGGAGTCTTGATGACCTCCGGCACTACCAAGTCAATCAGCGCCATGACACGCTTCTCCTGATACTTCTGCTGTGAAGACCACTCTGCCCGTCCCCCATCCGCGTCACCCCGACGACTCGTACAGCTCGTAGATGCGGTCTTCGTCCTTGGCGATCAGCACGGAACAGGGGGCTCCGCGCATCGCCCGCTCGACCTCGTCGTAACACTCGTCTCGTCGGCTGCGGATGTGGGACAGTTCGCCGACGACGAGAAGATCCACGCCGTGCCTCTTGACGGCTTCCACGATTTCCCGGTGTACGCTCCCCCGGCCCTTCTCCCGAATCACCGCCACGCCCTTGCGGGCCGCCAGATCGCCGACGTAGTTGAGGTACCGCTCGGCGTTGGCCTCCATGTCGTGCTCGTATTCGACCTGCTCGTCCTGCAGGAAGATCCTCGCCCGGAGCAACTCCTCGACCGCGGTGGTGTTGACGACGTAGCAGACGACCAACTCCGCCCCGCAGGACGAGGCCAGACAGATGGCGTACCGGGCGCCCGTGATCGAAGGCTCGCTGCCGTCGATGTAGACCATGATTCGCTGGATGGGTTTACGCACGATCGGCCTCCCTGGCTTTCTGTCGTTTCCTGTCCAGATTCTGCTTGACCATCTTCATGAGGGTGAACATGTCGCGTTCGTTCTCCTCGAGTCGTCCCTCGATGCCGCACACGGCCTCCCTCAGGTCCGGAATGGCGATCTTCTCGAGGGCGTTGACCTTCCGGATCGTCCGCTTGACCTCGTTGGCCAGCCGCAGCAGGGAGATCTTCAGCTCGGCCAGCTTGCCGAGCAGTCGCAGGACCTCCTTGAACGACCGGATCGAGCCGTCGATCCAGAAGCTCGTGCCCATCGGACTGTAATAGGGACTGCGATCCGTGAACTGGGTCTCCACGACGGGCAGGTTGACGCCCATGACCCGCCGGGAGCGGACCGTGATCTCGGTCGCGATGTTCACCGCGCCGGTCAGGTATTGCATCTTGAGCCGGCCCATGTCGAGAATCGCCTCCTCCAGCGTATGATACGCCTGCGCCAGGGCGCGATCCACGCG
Source organism: Sedimentisphaerales bacterium (assembly GCA_035342095.1). Classification (GTDB taxonomy): domain Bacteria; phylum Planctomycetota; class Phycisphaerae; order Sedimentisphaerales; family Anaerobacaceae; genus PLanc-01. The sequence continues at coordinate 56,580 of DAOQWL010000003.1, forward strand.
CTCCTGGTGGTCCGCGGTCTGGTCCACCATGGCCAGCAGCTCGACGATGAGGATGTTCCGCTTCTGGTCCAGGAGCTCGTAACCCTGCTCCGCAAACTTCAGCTCGCTCCTCAGACGCAGCAGATTCGTCTTCGTCGGCGCTCGATCGGCCTGTGCCATAGGTATCCTTGTCTACACCCCGTAGTACTTTTCGATCTCCTCTTCGGTGATCCGGTGCAGCTCGCTGGCGGGCAGGGACCGGAGAACCTCCCAGCCCAGGTCCAGCGTCTGCTCGATGCTGCGGTTTTCATCTTTACGCTGCGAAATGAACTTCTGCTCAAATTCCTTCCCGAATTCGAGGTAATTGTGGTCCAGCGGCGTCAATTCCTCCTCTCCGATCACGGACGCGAGGTTCCGCACGTCCTTCACGTGGCTGTACGCCGCGAAGAGCTGGCTCGCCAGGTGCGGATGGTCGCCGCGGGTCATGCCCTCTCCGATCCCGTCCTTCATCAGTCGCGAGAGCGAGGGCAGACCCGCCACCGGCGGATAGATCCCCCGACCGTCCATCTCCCGCTCGAAGACGATCTGCCCTTCCGTGATGTACCCCGACAGGTCGGGGATCGGGTGCGAGATGTCGTCGTTGGGCATGGTCAAAATGGGCAGCGAGGTAATGGAGCCGGGGTGGTCCTTGATCATCCCCGACCGCTCGTAGAGTTCCGCGAGATCCGAGTAAAGGTACCCGGGATACCCTTTGCGGGACGGGATTTCGCCGCGGATGGTGGAGATCTCGCGCAGCGATTCGCAGTAGTTGGTCATGTCGGTCATGATGACCAGGACGTGCATGCCCTCGTCGAAGGCCAGGTGCTCCGCGAGGGTCAGAACCGTCCGCGGCGTGATGAGCCGCTCGATGGACGGGTCGTCCGCCAGAGACAGGAACAGCGCCACGTTGTCGAGCACGCCGCTCTCCTCGAACGAGTTCATGAAGAACCGCGCGACGTCGTGCTTGACCCCCATGGCCGCGAACACGACCGCGAATTCCGTTTTCGTCCCGCGGATTCGCGCCTGGCGTGCGATCTGGGCGGCCAGCTCGTTGTGCGGCAGGCCGTTCCCCGAGAAAATCGGGAGCTTCTGGCCGCGAATGAGGGTGTTCATGCCGTCGATGGCGGAGATGCCGGTCTGGATGAAATCCCTTGGATACTGGCGGGCGGTCGGGTTGATGGCCATGCCGTTGACGTCGCGTTCCACGCGGCCCCGGGGCGGCGGACCGCCGTCGATCGGGAGTCCCAGGCCGTTGAAGATCCGCCCGAGCATGTCGCGCGAGACCGGCAGCGTCAGCGGCTCGCCGCGGAATCGCACCCGCGTGTCGGGCAGCGCCAGGCTCGCGGTCCCCTCGAAGATCTGGGCGACGACCGCGTCGGTCGAGGACTCCAGGACGATTCCCAGGCGGATGTTCCCGTTCCGATCGACGCACTCGATGAGTTCACGGTACCCCACGGCGTGGGTCCGCCCGACGAACACGAGCGGGCCGTCGATCTTGTCGACGCCGATGTACTCACGTCCGGACAGCAGACGTCGGTTTCGCATCTCGGGCATGCAATGCCTCCAACTGGTCCATGGCTCGTTCCAGGTGGGCTTCGATCTTGTCGAAGCCCGCGAGATCGTCGTTGGCGAGCGAGAACTTCATTCGCATGATCTCCTGGTACACTTTCAGTTTCTTGACCTCCATCAGAGTCGCGCCGTCGCGGATGACGGCGGACCCGCGCTTCCAGTACGCGACGAGGATGTGCAGCATCCTCGCCTGTTTGCGGATCACCGAGAAGGCGTCGATCTTGTCGTAGGCGTTCTGCTGGAGAAAGGCGTTCTTGAACAGCGTGCAGACTTCCAGGATGAATCGCTGGGTGTCGGGCAGCGCATCGGGTCCCACCAGCTTGACCACCTGTTGCAGGCGGACCTCGCGGTGCAGCAGGTCCATGATCTCGGTCCGGTCGGCGGCCCACTCGGCGCCCACCTGCCGCTCCCACCAGGGGATCATATCCCCGAGGTACTCGCTGTAGCTGTCGAGCCAGGAGATGGCGGGATAGTGGCGTGCGTTGGCCAGGCCGCGGTCGAGGGCCCAGAAGCAGCGGATGAACCGCTTCGTGTGCTGCGTCACAGGCTCGGAGAAGTCCCCGCCCGGCGGAGAGACCGCGCCGATGATCGTGACGGACCCGCGTCCGCTGCCCAGGGTCTCCATGGAGCCCGCCCGCTCGTAGAATTCCGCGATCCGGGTCGGCAGGTACGCCGGGAAGCCCTCCTCCGCAGGCATCTCCTCCATGCGCCCCGACAGCTCTCGCAGCGCCTCCGCCCATCGCGATGTCGAGTCGGCCATGACCGCGACATCGTAGCCCTGGTCGCGGAAGTACTCCGCCATGGTGATGCCTGTGTAGATGCTGGCCTCCCGCGCCGACACCGGCATGTTCGACGTGTTCGCGATCAGGATGGTCCGCTCCATGAGGGACCGCCCGGTGCGCGGGTCCAGGAGCTTGGGGAACTCGGTCAGGACGTCGGTGATCTCGTTGCCGCGTTCGCCGCAGCCGATGTAGACGATCAGATCGGCGTCGCACCACTTGGCGATGGCCTGCTGCGTCATGGTCTTGCCGGTGCCGAAGCCGCCGGGGATGGAGACGGTGCCGCCTTTGGCCGCAGGGAACAGCGTGTCGATCACCCGTTGGCCGGTGACCAGCGGAATGTCGAGAGCCAGGCGGCTGCGAACGGGGCGCTGCACGCGGATGGGCCATCGGTGCATCAGGAAAAGGTCCTGCGCCCGCCCATCAGGGGCCTTCAGGACCGCGATGCGATCCTCGACGGTGTAGTCGCCCTCCGCGACGATGAATTCGAGAACGCCTTCGATGCCGGGCGGAACGAGGATCTTGTGCAGGACGTTTCCGGTCTCCTGGACCGTGCCGAGAATCGCGCCGCCTGCCAGGCGGTCCCCCGCCTTGGCGGACGGGACGAAATGCCACTTCTTCTCGCGATTCAGCGAGGGGACCGTGATGCCCCGCCGGATGTAGATGTCCGATATCGCACGAATCGCCTCCAGGGGCCTCTGAATCCCGTCGTAGATCGTGCCCACCATGCCGGGACCGAGTTCCACCGACAGCGGCATGCCCGTCCCGTAGACGGGATCGGAGGGCGCGATGCCCGTCGTGTCCTCGTAGACCTGGACGACCGCGCCGTCGGCTTCGAGCTTGATCAGCTCGCCGACGAGCCCTTCCTCGCCGACCCGGACCAGTTCGAACATCCGGGCGTCGCTGATCCCCATCACCTCGATGACGGGACCGTTCACCCGCCTGACACGTCCTATGATCCTTTGCGTCATATTCGTTTCGCTCGACTCCCAAGTGCCCCGCAAGACAGAGGACTAGGCATGACCGGGATTCGCAGAGCGTCGTGCGACATGTCTGTCATCCTGAACGAAGCGCAGCGAAATGAAGGGTCCGGTCTGCGAGCGAGAAAAACGTCTCGATCTCGGCCCAGATCCTTCGGCTTCGCCTCAGGATGACAGATTTGCGATCCCGCGAGTTCTTCCTTCGAATCCATAGGGTCTTCTATTTCGCAGAGTTCTGCTCTTCGACAAACAGACAATCGTGTATCATCGCGTGAATCCTGCGACGGTTCCGCAGCATCCGCGTCTTGACCTGGTTGTTGAAAGCGGTCCGCCCATCGGAGGCGGTCAGGACGACGCCCTGGCCCGCCAGGGGCGGCGCCGCGGACAACTCCAGAACAACCTGCCGCCCGGCGGCCTCCTGGACCTCCCGTGCCGCCTCCGCGAGCAGTCCCTCGTCAATCCGGGCACGCTCCTTCTCAGACGCGTTGACCTCCGCGCGGTGCGCGTCCAGACCCATGGCCGCCTGGGCGATCCAGTCCACGAGGGCGGACCGATACGCAGGCTCGTCGATCAGGGCCGCCAGGCGCTGCTCGACTCGATCCAGGACGTCCTGCGCGACGTCGGCCCGCCGGCGGAGCGACCGGCGTTTGGCCTCCCGCTGGGCGGCCCAGATCGCCTTTCTGCGGATCGTCTCCGCCCGATCCTGCGCCCGCACGCGGGCCTCGTTCAGGATGGACTCGACCTGCTGCCGGACGAACCGTTTCTTCTCGGCGACCCGGGTCTCGGCCTCTTTGACGATGGCGGCGGCCTCCGCCTTGGCGTCGGACTCGATGTCCGAGATCAGCGAAGTCTTGTCCTGTTCCTGTGGTTCCATGCGATGCTGCACCCTGTCACAATCGAATTCCGATGGCCGCGTTGACCAGTTCCCGGATTCCCGGCCGACCCGGCTCCCGGCCCTTGCGGTCCGGGATCTCCACGATCAACGGGAAGCTCGCCGTGAACAGGTACTTGTCCACGAGCGGGCGGATCATGTCCGCGACGCGTTCGGTGATGATGATGATGCCGGCCTCCCGATCCTCGATCATCGAGACGAAAGCGCGGTGCGCCTCCTCGGGGTCCCGGGCCGTCTTTCCGGACACCCCGACCATTTCGAAGCCGAGCACGGTATCCTCGTCCCCTAGAACCGAGTACTTCATGGGCCCTCTACACCTTGCCCAGAATCATCAGGGCCGTGATGAAGCCGAACACGACCAGACCTTCCGCCAGGGCGACGAAGATCAGCGCCTGGCCGGCGATCTGCGGCTTTTCCGCCACCGCACCCATCGCGGCGGCGCCGACGTGCGAAATGGCAATGCCCGCGCCGATCGCGCCCAGGCCGAAGGCGATGGACGCTGCGATCAGGCCGTACTTGACGTTCTCCGGCGCCTTGACCACCTGCGCCGCGGCCTGCTGCGGTTCGCCCGTGGCGCCGAAAACACTCGTGCAGAACACCGTCGCGACGATGGCCATCACCGTCGCCAGCAGGACCAGGCTCTGCGTAATGTTCAGTTTCAGCTTGCTTTCCGCATCATCCATAGGCTCGACCCTTTCCCTACCCCTCGCTGTCCAGCGAAATGGGCGTGTACAGTTTCCCGGTTCCGTGAAAGAACTTCGTGAAGAACTCATAGTAACTCAACCTCAACGCCTGGATGCCCGCCGAGAGGCCCTCCAGGGCAATCACCAGGATATTGCCGAGAACGAGCAGGAGAATCGAAGCGATCCCCGACGTCATCTCGGCCAGCGTGAAGAAGCTGACCATCAGGCACACGTGCGCGATGCCCAGCCCCGCGACTCGCATGAACGACAACGTGTTGGAGAGGTAGCCGCTGAAGATCTCGAGCAGCTCGACGACCCAGTGCATCATCGCATTGAGCGCCGCCAGGACGGGATTCGTCCGGGAGGCGGATGGCTCGCCCTCCCGGCGCCAACGGTGGTATGGCTCTTTCAACAACAGCAGGATCGCGGGCAACCCGACCAGCAACAGCAGGCGTCCGCGCGACGGGAACTGCCCGTAGTCGTGCGAGACCAGATAGAAGGCGACGTAGATCCCGCCGGCGTACATCCAGGCGCCGAGGACGCCGCCTTTGTCGAAGACCAGCTCCGCCCATTTGCCCGTGCGGATGATGTTGACCCAGTTGAACAGCAGGCCGATCCCGATGACGGTGATGCCGAAGTAGATCGTGATGGCCAGGATGTCGAACACGCTGTTCACGACCGAGCCCTCGGACCGATGACCCGCGACGATCCCGTGGAAGTCGAACCAGAGCGGCTTCAGGATCGCCATGCCGAAGAAGGAGCCGAAGAGCAGGCCGAAAAAGACCGAGGACAGGCCGCACCAGACAATCAGCCAGGAGAGCTGATGCCAGCCCCTCCCTGCCGCACGAATCCTGGGCAGAACCAGTCCCAGAACGCCCAGCGACATCAGGACGAGGCCCTGCCCGACGTCCGCGAACATGAGCCCGAACATCGCCAGGTACAGGGGCATCACCAGCGGCGTCGGATCGATCGTGCCATACCGCGGGACCCCGAAATTGCTGACCAGCATCTGGAAGGGCGCCAGCACCCGCGGATTGTCGAGACGCACCGGGACCTCGTCGCCGAGCGGGTCCCGCCCGGAGGCTTCGTGCCATTCCAGGTGGCATCGGCCCCCGCTCGCCCGACGGATCGCCTCCGTCAGGCGGGCCTGCTTCTCCGCGGGCAGCCAGCCGGTGAAGACCATCGTCCGCGACACCGGCGTGAAGTGCGTCTGAATCCGGTGCAGCAGCTCGCTGACCCGCAGATGGCTCCAGACCTCGCGCAGGTGCGGAACCTCTCGCTTGACCAGATCGTCCGCCTGCGTCTCCAGCTTCTTCTGCTCGTCGGCCAGGGTCTGGAGCTTCGCGGACAGCTCCTGGAACGCGTCCTCCTTGACGGACTTGAGCTCCGCGGGCAGCTCGATGGAGACCCACCCCGCACCGTCGAGGACCCGCTGCACCCTCTCCGCGTCCCGCTTCATGGAGATCAGCAGGTAGTGGACGCTGTCGCGCTCCCGACCGACCGGGATGCTCACCGAGGGGAACTCGCGGAGTCCCTCCTCGAATCGGCTCGCACTCGACGCTGCGATTTTGCCCGTCTGCATGGCGATGAAAGACTGCGGCGCCGACGCGGTGATGTCCGAGAGCCCCGCGCCGTAGAGCACCATCTGTCTGCGGATGTCCTCGAGCTTCAGAATCTCCTGCTGGAGCTCGCGCTGCCTCTCGCGAATGGTGGTTCGTTCCGTGTCGAGCCGGGCCAGCAGGCCTTTTTCCTTCTCCAGATCGACGGCCGCCCGGCGCGTCAGATCCATCTGGCTGGGCGGCGACGGGATGACGCCCGCCGTGTGCAGCAGCCCTTCGATCCGCTTGCGGAGGTCGGAGATCTCCGTGAGAGACGCCTGGACCCCAGCACAGACCGGCGCCGCGTGCTGCGCCGGCTCGCCGATCTCGGACGTGCTGATGAACTGCATCACGCCCTCGCCCAGGAGCGATTCGGTGACCCGCTCGGCGTCCTTCTGCAGGACCACCGCGAACAACTGTGTCATCCGGCTGGTGAATATCATATCAGGCCCTCGATCCGCTCCGGCTGGAGCCCCTGCTGGTGCGCGTTGAGGACGATGCGAACCCGATCCAGCTCGTTTTTCTTCAGCACGAAATACGCGACGATGATGCCGACCGTGAACGGATAGCCCGCGAGGATCCGCTGGACCTCCTGTCTCATGATCTCCTCCATGATCCGTCGGATCAGGAGCAGGCGGGAGACGCTGTCCGAGACCTGCGAGGACAACAGCGCGGACAGGCCCGGGTACCGCGTCTTGACGAACTCCCGCAGGATGGGCGTCACGTTCTGGGCACTGTACAGCTCGCTGATTGCGGCCTTGCTCAGATTGAACCCGCCGGGAACGATCGCCGCCAGGACCGTCTCCATGGGCAGATCGTAGAAGCTGCGAAGCCGGATGATCCAGTCCACGTTCTGCAGGTCGATCCGCACGCCCGCCAGGCGCTCCGCGATGGCCCGGTCCCGACGGTCCAGACGCTCGATGGCCGACAGGAGATTCGCGTAATAGAAGTGATCCAGGGCGATCTCCAGGCGGAACAGCGAGCCCTCCGACTCCGCGGTGTGGCTGTACTTGCGGATAATCAGGCTGTACGGCGTACCCTCGCAGACCCCCGCGATCTCGTCGAAGCCCTGGGCGTTCACCACGATGTCCATCGGAATGTCGTGGAGGATGGGCTCGTACAGGATGTAGTGGGCGCTCGCCTCCGCCGGCCGGCCGCGGACCACCCGGTCGAAAAAGACCCGGATCGCGTTCTTGAGATTGTCGATTTCGAACTGGCACAACAAGGCGTCCACCAGCTCGACGGACTCGCGATGCAGATGGCCCTTGAGACCCCGGTACAGGTCGATCTCGTCCCGGAGCAGTTCCAGCTCCGCCTGGCGGAGGTCCCCGGTCGCCGAGTAGATCTCATCGAGTCGGGCGAAGGGCGTCTCGCGCAACTGGGCCAGCGCCGCCTCCAGCGACGGAGCCCTCGCCAACTGCACGAAGACGCGGTCGGGCAGGATCTTGCTGATCCGCGCACGCAGCTTGGCGTTCACCAGCGAGTATTTGGCCAGCGGACCCGCCATCACGGCCCATCCATTTCAGGCTCGACGCTCAGGATGCCGTCGCAGATCCGGCTGACCAGCCCCTCGATCGCCTGGGCCTTGCCGTCGAGCAGGGCCTGGGCCTGCCGCTCGGCCTGTTCGAGGGTCTCGGTGGCAAGCCGTTCGGACTCGCGCTGCGCCTCCTCCTCCGCGGCCTGTACGATCTCCCTGGCCTGCTGGCGGGCCTGGGCGGTCCGTTCGGACGCCTCCCGGTCGGCCGCGAGCCGCATCTCCGACGCCTGCTGGCGGGCCTGCTGGAGGATCTCACCGATCCTCGACTCCGTCTCCAGGATCTCCTTGACGATCTTCCTCATACGGTCCTGTCCCCTGTAGATCCTTCCGGATACAGCCCATGGCAACCTGGGCGAGGAAACCCACAATCCATGATTATAGGCCAGACCGTCGCGACGGGTCAAGCCTCGTCCAGCCGGCATTGTCCGCCGGCAGAACCCACCCGTCCGCAGGGGAGACCCGTTGGGCACACGGAGACACCACAGCAATCCTACTTCACTTCGAAGACCTTGAGCACCTCGTCGCCGTAGTGGTTGATGACCTTTACTGCGATCTTGCCGGGCTTGCCTTCCTTGCCTTGCGGTGGGTCGAAGGGCCGGCTTACTGTGCTGTAGAGTTCGCTCCAGGCGGCCTCGTCGATCTCGGCACGCAGGGCTCGCTTGAGCTTGTCGTAGGGTTCCTCGGCGCCGGTGAAGTAGGCGTGGCGGACGAAGAAGCTCTCGGAGTTGTAGTTCGTGTCGATGAACCAGCAGGCGATATCGTCGGTGCTCGACGAGCGGATCGCCCCGGTCGTCGGATCGTACACGTCCACGCCCTTGATCTCGACCGTGATCTGGCCGCCCTTGACCTTCTTGATCTCCACGTCCGGCTCGCCGAAGACCATGAACAGGTTGCCCGCCCCGGTCTTCTTCAAGAGGTCCTCGCCCATCGACAGGTCCGGATTCATCCGCACCGGCAGCACCGTCAGCTTGCCATACCGCTTGGCCTCCTCCGAGACGTGCGGATCGAACGCGAACCCGCACACCAGCAGCAGGTCGAACCCGATCCCCTGCACCGCCTCCTTCGCCGCCTCCTTCACCAGTTCCGGTCCGACGGTCCCGTGCTCGGGGCCGATGCAGACGGCCACCCGCCGGGTCTCGCCGCTCTTCTCCGTATATTCACCCTCCGCGTGAACCCACTGGCCCGGATGGACTTCCAGGCGGTCGAACTTGAGCCGCTCGTTCTTGATCGTGTTCTGCACGCCGGCCTTCAAGAGGTTCTCGATGATGACGCTGGCGAACTGTCCGCCGCCGATCATCTTCATCGAGGCCCCAACCTCGCCGACCTCGGCCAGTCGCTTCTTCTCCTCGACGCTGATCGTCCGGTGCGGCGAGAGACTCTCGACCGTGAACGGCCCGCTGACGCGGACGGTCTTGTTGTCCTCATACGGCTGATCGTACAGCGTCTCGGTCTCGGCATGGCGGGCGATGGCCGCGTCGATCTGCTCGCGCGTCATGCCCTCCTGGATGTCCGGGTTGTTGGCGATGGACTTGAGCGTCACGTGCGGCACCCGCTTGTAGACGAAGCCCTTGCGGATGTCGCCCTCGGTCTTGTGCGGCGGCGGGACCTGGCCGGTGATTTCCGATTCCTTCTTGATCCCCTCCGGCGAGTCGGCCAGCAGGTAGTATGGGTACTTTGCCGCCATCAGCCGCGTCCGAGCCAATGCCAAGGCGACGCGGCTGGTGTCGCATGTAATCCATCGCCGACCCCACTGCTCGGCAGCATAGGGCGTTGTGCCGCCACCGCACGTCGGGTCGAGCACAAGGTCACCAGGATCTGTGGTCATCAAGAGACAGCGGGCGATAACCGACGCATTTGTCTGGACAACATATACCTTGTCCTTGGAAGCAAAACCGCCCATCTGGGTATCCAGCCACAAAGCGTTCAACGGCGCATAGGGGTAATCGTCAAGATACCGCCTGAACAGGAGCGTACTTCCTTTGATGAAGAGGCGGTTCGCTGCAATCAGATTTCTGAATCCTGCCTCCGTAGTTCGCCAGCCCCCTCGCGTTGGTACGAAGGAGCGACCATCGTACTTGACGCGGAACTGCGTCGCTGCACTCCCACTTCTGGACAGCAAATCCGCCAGCCAGAGGAGTTTTGCGTCCGCCGGAAGCGATGCGGGATTGGCGACCTCATGCCGGGCCAAGGGGCGCACATCGCCATCGATCTCGACATACCAAGAGATGGTCGGAGCCAGCGAACGTCTCTGCTGCTCCATCAATAGGGGCCGGTATTTCACGGTCTCTTTCGACTTCGCATACCAAAGCAAGAAATCTGTAACCGTAGCGGGACCGACGCTCGTCTGGCTACCTGTCGTGATGAATGGGATCAGCGAAATGAAGTTCTCGCTGCCGAACACTTCATCGAGCAAGCTCCGTACCAGATGCACGTTCTCATCCCCGATCTGTACGAAGACGCTGCCGGTTTCGGTGAGCAGGTCGCGGGCGACGACGAGGCGGTCGCGGAGGTAGGCGAGATAGGAGTGGATGCCGAGCTTCCAGGTGTCGCGGAATGCGCGGACCTGTTCGGGCTGGCGGGTGGCGTCCTCGGCCCTGCCGTCCTTGACATCGCGTTTGCGGGTGCTCACCTGCCAGTTGGAGCCGAACTTGATGCCGTAGGGCGGGTCGAGGTAGATGGTCTGGACCTTGCCCTTGAGGCCCTCCTTCTCGGCCAGGCTGGTCATCACCAGCAGCGAGTCGCCCAGGATCATGCGGTTCGACCAGTTGCCCTCGTGGTGGTAGAAATCGACGCGGTCGGAGAACTCGGCGGGCAGGCCGTTGAAGTCGGAGAACAGGTCGAGCTGGCCGCCGGAATGGTCGATGTGCGGGAGCTGGGAGAGGATCGCCTGCGGGTGGATCTTCTCCTGGATGTAGATGGGCACGACCGGCACGGCGAGGTCGTTGCGGTCCTGCTCGTCCTTACCCTTCCAGACCAGTTGCGGATCGAGCGATGAATCGCGGGGATAGAGCATCTTCTTCGGCGCGTTCTCATCTTCGGCCACGAAATCCCGCAATTCCTCCGTGGGGATGTTCTTTCGCTTGTCCTTATGGCGGATGGATTCGACTCTGTTCGATGCGTTCTTCTTGGCCATATCTTCAATCCCTGGAATCGGCGTCAATCGGCGTACTCTGCGGATTCATTCCTCCGTCCCTCCTGGAGTTGGCGGTACTGCTCCTCAAGGAAGGTCTTGATCTGGGCCACATCGGGCAGTTGCAGTTCGTACTTGGACACAAAGAGCCGGTTGTCCATTCCGGCCAAGGCGTACCTCACGAGGGCATGGTTTTTCTTCGTACACAACAGGATGCCGATGGGCGGATTGTCGCTCTCGGCCATCTCGTGTTCGCGGAACCAGGTGACGTAGGTGTTGAGCTGGCCCAGGTACTCGTGCTTGAAGCCGTCCACCTTCAGTTCAATCAGAACGTGGCACTTGAGGATGCGATGGTAGAAGACCAGGTCCACGAAGAAATGCTCGTCTCCAATGAGCAGGCGTTTCTGCCTGGCTTCAAAGCAGAAGCCTCGCCCCAATTCCAGCAGGAAGTCCTGGAGTCTCCCGATCAGGGCGGCTTCCAACTCCGACTCGGGCAGGACCTCCTGCGCCCGCAGTCCCAAAAACTCGAACACGTAAGGATCCCGTATGATGTGGGCAGGTGTGGAGATTTCGGCCGTCTCCTGCGCCAGGCGCGAGAGGGCCTCCTTGTCGCGCGACAGGCCTGAACGCTCGTAATAGAGGCTGGCGATCTGGCGGGCCAACTCCCGAACCGACCAATTGCCCTTGATGCACTCGATCTCATAGAAGGCCCGCTTGAGGGAGTCCTCGATCTTGAGCAACTCGATGAGATGAGTGAAAGACAGGCGGGCAAGGATCTGTGACGCCGGCAGGCTCAATTGTGGCGACGCTGTCGCCACCATCGGGTAGGCAGAGGGCAGAAGGGATTGGATTTCGGAAATCAGCGATTTCCGAAACGGCAGGGTGCTCGATTTGGCAGTCAGTGATTTCCAAATCTGCGGGTAAGCCTCATATAATTGGCGACACAGGCGCAGATATCGCGGGGTGTAGCAGCGATCCAGTGTCTCGCCCAGTTGGTTCGCCAGCCGCTCCACCAGACGCGCACCATATTCCGCGCGGTCTTCCCCCTGTTGTTCGTATTCCTTGATGAAGAATCCTATCATCCAGTTGCGCAGCGTCAGACTTGTGTTCACGGCCTTGATGGCTTCCGTCTGGAACCGCTCGTGAACCGTCGCGACCGTATGGACGAGGGCATCGAAGTTCATGGCTTGCTCTCCACAAGCTTGCGGATGGTCGTCATGGCATCCCACGGGTCGGCGATCTCGATGAAATCCCATCGGCCGAATCCACCATGATGGTTGACCGCGGGAATCCAGAGCGTCCGAGCGGTGGCGACCTTGGCGGCTTTGTCCTTCTTCTTTTCTCCGGTGACCTCGATCAGCAGGTTCAGCAGGTCGTCCGGGCCGTGGCCGTCGTCGATGCAGGCGATGAAGTCCGGGACGTAGTTCTTCGCCTCGCCGTTGAGCGTATAGGGAATCATGAAGCCGAGATTGTGGTTCTTCACATAGCGGACGACCTCGTCCATGTCTTCGAGCGTCTGCGCGAGCTTCTGTTCCCATGAATCCGTGTCGGCCACGACATGGGAGATGTGGCACTTGTCCTCCCGCGTGGCGTAGACCGGGCGGGTCGTGTCGAAATCGACGTAACGGGTAGAGCCAACGGTGTCATAGGGCCGCAGGATCGGCAGCAAAGTAGCACGGGCATCCTGCCCGTGAGATGTGGCATCGGCATCCTGCCGATGATTCATGGGCTGGAAGCCCATGCTACCTTGGACGATGGCCTTATAGATGCGGTCGCTGGCGTCGTGGGCGAACTCGATCAGTAGCAGCAGTTGGGGGAAGGTGTTGTCCTTCAAGACCACGCATTCGGCCAGCCAGCGTTTCGCGATGTCGAGGATCTGTGGGAACAGCCACGGCTTATCGTTGCCCTCATCGTCCCGGAAATACTTCTCCAACGTCAGCTTAGCGAGCAGGAACGCGACCTCATTGAGACGCCGACGCTTGATATCATCCAGTGTGTGCTTCTCGGTGGTCCCGACAATAGGCGACATCTCGGTTTCCGTCGGGATATCGGCGGTCGAGAGCGCCAGCTTCGAGTCCTCGGAGAACCTGGCGGTGATCCGTTCGCCATCGAGGTCGTAGCGGTAGCCGAGCAGACGGGGGAAGGTAATCTCGCATGCGATCCGGCTTTCCAGAGCGCGGACACGGGTCGGAATCGGGCCGGGCTTGGGGTCTTTGTTCGAGCCGCTGCACGGGATGAACGAGAAGGGAACGCCATAGACCTCGGCATACTCCGGCTCGAACAGACCGCCGTCATTCACCGCGTAGCTCATCCGCCGCAAGGCCCGCCCGACGACCTGCTCACACAGAAGCTGCGTGCCAAAGGCCCGGATACCCAGAATGTGCGTGACGGTGTTGGCGTCCCAACCCTCCGTGAGCATGGAGACGCTGACGACGCACTTGACGTGCTCGCCGAGCTTGCCGACCTTGCCGACGGTGTTCATGACCTCGCGGAGCAGGTCCTCGTCGGTGAGGTCTTCGCCGTCGCGGCCGGGGAAGCGGATGCGGTACTCGGCCTTGAACTCGTCGATCTCGCGGGCGGCGATCTTCTTGAAATCGGGACTCATCCCCTCGCCCGATTCGAGTTGCTGGCTGTCCACCAGGATCGTGTTCGGCCGCTGGAGCCAACCGCCACGCTCATCGTCGTTTCGGAAGATGGGCAGTTGACCCGCCTGGACGATCACTTGTGGCACGGGCATCTTGCCCGTGTCTTCACATCGGCTGGAAGCCGATGCCACGGGCTTCTCCCACCCGGCGATGTAGTCAAAGATGCGTTTCGAGGTGTTCGTGTTGTTACAGACGACGATGAACACCGGCGGCGTGACGCCCTTGGCCCGTGCCTCGGCGTTGTTCTCCCACAGGCGGTAGTACTTCTCGTAATTGCCGTAGAGGCTGTGCAAGGCCCCTTCAAGGGCTCCGGGGAGCTTTGGCTCACCACTGACATCTTCTGTCTTTCGGCCCTTCTTCGACAGGTTACCATCCTCACGGATGCGAAGCCACAGATCGCGGTACGTGGGCTGCTCGCCGGTCATGGAATCGTCGGCCACGGGCACGCGGGGGACCTTGACGATCCCGGCCTCAATGGAGTCGATCAGGGAGAAATCAGAAACAACCCATGGGAAGAGTACTCCCTCCTGGTAGCCCGAGCCGCGAAGGAAGAACGGCGTGGCGGACAGGTCATAGATGGTCTTGACGCCGATCTTGGCTTTGACTGCCTCGATACCGCTGATCCAGACGCGGGCCTCCTCCTCCCGCTGCTGGGCTTCTTTGCGGTCGTCGCCAGTGAGCTTCACGTCCTCGCCGTCGGGCTTGCGGCGGTAACAATGGTGGGCCTCGTCGTTCAGGACGACGATGTTCTTCTTGGTCCCCAGCTCCCGGCAGACCCGGCGGACCATCTCGTCTGGAGCCTCGGTGAAGGCGATACCCCCACCCTCCGCGAGGATCTGCTTGGTGAGCTTGCCGGCGGCGACCTTCTCCCGCAGCTTGAAGGCGTGAAAATTCGTGATAAGGATCTTCGCCCGACCCAGTTGCTCCATCGCTTGATTCGAGACGATGTCCCGCTGACGGTAGTAATTCTGGGGATCATTGGGCAGGAGTACCCGCAAGCGGTCGCGGATCGTGATGCCGGGCGTGATGATGAGGAACGTGTCGCCGAAGCGGGCGTCCTGGGGGTTGGCGAGTTTGTTCAGCGTATGCCAGGCGATGAGCATGGCCATCACGACCGTCTTGCCCGAGCCGGTGGCCATCTTGAAGGCGATGCGGGGCAGGCCGGGGTTGGACGAGTTGTTGGCGTCGCGCAGCTCGTTCGCGATCCACTCGTCGCCGTACTTGTGGGCAACCTCGGTGAGGTAGATGGCGGTCTCCAGGGCCTCGATCTGGCAGAAGAAGAGCTTCTTCTCGCGGTCGGGGTCCGTCCAGTAGGCGAGCAGACGGCTCGTGGTGGGCGTAACGCCGATGTGGCCGCCTTCACGCCAGAGCGCCACGCGGGCGCGAATCTGGTTGACGAGCTTGTTCTCCTCGATCCGGTCCTGGGTCCATTCGGTGTCGAAGACAAGCTGTTTGGAGCCCTTCTTCTTGCGAGGCTGGGCGATGGGGACGAAGTAGGAACTGGTCCGGCGGCCCTCGATGACCTCGTTGGTAATCCCCTCGTCGGTGAACTTGAAGTGTCGGCCCGGCTCCCGGAACGGCGAATTGATAACCGGGTTTTCAATGACAACCTGTTTCACGATGCAGATTCTCCCTCAGTGATCCCATCTGACGCCCGCGCTCGACATTTTCTCCGCCATAAGGGCCTCACCAACCAGTTCTTGATCCGCGAACGGCCCCATGATACAGCCAACCGGCGGGCGACGCAACCCGCGAAGAGGTGCGATTCTCGATTCCGGCGTGAAGCGTAGGCGAGTAGAAGCGTGGGAGCGTAGAAGCGTATATGCGGCGGGCGAATCCGTGTTCCGTGGCTCGCCGTTCCTCTGCGACCTTGGCGTCCCTGCGTGAGCAAATCGCACCTCGTTGCCTGGCGGCCTGAGCCTTGCGACTCTGTGTGCTCGGCGTCTCTGTGGTGAGAGGAAGGAAATGGAGACGAAGGGAATCGAACCCTCATTCCGGCGATGCGACCGCCGTGTGCTCCCGTTACACCACGTCCCCAGGGATCGTATGGGCCATTTTATGCGCTATCGGCCGAATGTCAAGAATTATTTAACTGCCTTTTGCAGAATCACTTAAGCGAGGTCAGAACTGCCATTTGTCGAAGGATGCGATGCGTTCGAGGGGCTCGCGGCGGTGCTCCTTGGGGGCGTCGGCGGGGTAGCCGAGGGCGAGCAGCTCGATGATCGTCACGTTGTCGGGGATGCCGACGATGGGCCGGACTTTGTCGGGGTAGAAGGAGCCGATCCAGCAGGTGGCGAGCCCTAACTCCGTTGCCTGCAAGCAGATGTGTTCGAGTGCGATGGCGACGTCGATGGGCCCGACGGCCTGGCCGCAACGCATGACGTGGTCGCTGACCGTGCAGGCGACAATCAGGGCGCCGGCGGTCTCCAGGAAACTCTGGTTATTGGCCGCGGCGGCGAGCCTCTTCTTGGTCGGTGCGTCGGTGGCGACGACGAACCGCCAGTCCTGGAGGTTCTTGGCGGACGGGGCCGACCGGGCGGCCTCCAGCACCGCGAGCAGCTTGTCCCGCTCGACGGGCTTGTCCTGGTAGTTGCGGCAGGACCAGCGGGTGCGGATCGCCTGGGCAACGTCCATGGGTGTATCCTTTTGAAACAGCGTAACTTCAGCAATTCAGTTCACATACGGCTTGCGAGAATATACGAGCCCCGCCGTGTTGACGCAAGCACGAAAAGCGGGTATTCTCATGCACTCGCCGGGCGGTTAGCTCAGTCGGCCAGAGCGTCTGCCTTACACGCAGAAAGTCGCAGGTTCGAATCCTGCACCGCCCACTCCAGAATTCTGCGCACTCGTGCAATCCGCTGCGACGGCGAGGAGAGCCGCATTTTCGGTCGTCGCATCAGGGG
Organism: Sedimentisphaerales bacterium; assembly: GCA_035342095.1. GTDB lineage: Bacteria > Planctomycetota > Phycisphaerae > Sedimentisphaerales > Anaerobacaceae > PLanc-01. The sequence goes on from DAOQWL010000003.1 coordinate 73,314, forward strand.
CGGTCTGCACGGGATTGCAGGGGTCCGCAGAGGGTTGCTGTGCCGGATTCCTCGCCGCTTTTTCCGGCTCGCTCGCACGCCGGGAATCCTCATCCGGGACTCGCAGGCAATGCTCTCCGGCGCTTCGCCTCGAATTGCCGATCCACGCACAGACCCCATGCTCCGGCCGGCATTCACAAAGGACCGTTTGCCGGTCGCTTCGCACGTTCTGAAACAGCTTCGGCCAGGACTTCCCCCCGTGCTTCTGCCGTAATCCGCAGCAGGTACGCCCGCAGGTTCAGGCCGCCCTTGTGGCGCCTGGCGATCACGAACTCGGCCCCCGGCTCGGCCGCCTCGAAAACCCCCAGCAGGTGCGGTCTCAGTTCGGGGAACAGCGGGGCAAGGCGAGATTCGCCGCCCGCATGGTGCCCGGTCTTGGGACTCCTCACGAACAGCCGGCCTTGCTCCCAGTCCACGTCCCGCCATCGCAGCCGCAGCGTCTCGCCCGGCATCCGCCTGGAGCACGAAGGATATCTCCATCCTGGTCTCTGTGGCCTCGTGGCTCTGTGTGCGACCGCTCCTGGCGAGATCCCCACAGGAGCCTGCCCTCGACCCGATCGGGGGGAAAGCGGGAATCCAGGTTCCTTCCACCACGGAGACGCAGAGCCGAGCAAGAAAGAACGCATCTTGAACTCTGCGTCCCTGCGTCTCTGCGTGAAATACAGTTCTTTTCGTTTCCAGCACTTGTATCATCCTCGTTCAAAATGCTTGCTGAGAAAACAAGATCCTGCGCCTTTGCAGTGTAGAGGATCGCGGGGACAGCGACCTTGAAACCACGAAGGTCGCGAAGGGAATCGTGCCAGCGACCGAAGCCAAGCCCTCCGCCGGCCTCCGGCCGGAACGCCTCCACGCTTCTACGCATCTACGCGCCCGCGCGGCCCCGGCGGTTTCAACCTTGACGCATCCCCTCCCGCCCGTGATAATCGGGACCATAGTGAATGCGAAGAGGTACGACTTGCGGCCACAGACCGCCCTGCGAGAAACGACAGGCGATGGAAACGACGAGATGGCGATTGGCAATTTCAACGTCGGAGGCAGAAAACCATGGCGAAGATCAAGGTGCTGAGCACGGACATAACAGTCCGCACACAAAACGACGAGGACTACATCAGCCTGACCGACATTGCCCGTTATAAGGACGCAGAACGCACGGACTACATCCTTTCGAACTGGCTGCGGAACCGCAATACTATCGAATTTCTGGGCATCTGGGAGCGCCTGAACAACCCGCGGTTTAATCCCATCGAATTCGATGGGATTAGAAAGCAGGCGGGACTGAACAGTTTCATCCTGACGGCCAAGCGGTGGATCGAGGCGACCGGCGCCATTGGGTTGATTTCCAAGACGGGCCGCTACGGCGGCACCTTTGCCCACAAAGATATCGCCTTTGAGTTCGCGACGTGGATCTCCGTCGAGTTCAAGCTGTACCTCATCAAGGAGTTCCAGCGGCTCAAACAGGACGAGCGGAAGCAGCTCGGCTGGGACATCCGGCGTAATCTCGCCAAGATCAACTACCGAATCCACACCGATGCGATCAAAGAGAACCTGATCCCGCCGGAACTGACTGCCCGGGATAGGGGGACAGCCACCGTTTTCTGACAGGCAATAGCGGATAGGAGGAACTGGCGGTCGCATCCGGAATTAGGGATTAGAGAATCGCGCCGGAATGTCCATTATGACGGCTCCTGGAGGAGCGAGAGCAGGCGATTCCTCACGGCCTTGGACGCGGCCAAGGCGGCTTCGACCTCCTCGCGGTCTGCGGACTCGCCGGGATAGCGGAAGATAACCGCGGAGCGAGACAGGAGTCGAAGTTCTTCCACCGGCCAGTGCCATTCGGGCCGGAAGGAACTGAGCAAGGCGCTCAGGACGGTGAGGTCATGCGTCTTCGGTAGAAGCTGCCCTGCCCCGATCAGTGCGGCCTTCATCAACTTCTCGACGCACTGCTGCGCGTGGAAGCAGACGGCATCGAAGTTCGGGGGATCAGCCTGGACCTCCCGAGTGGCCGTCAGGTAGTCCCCTCGGATTTGTCGATCCAGTCACGGATGACTTCGTTCATACAAGACCCGTCCCTGGTCCAATGCCTCTCGGATGAGCGGATCCCCCTGGACATACCGTCGCTGCGTATCGTCCGGGCGGCAAGCCAGAAGATCCAGCGCAAAAGGAGGATTCACTCGGCTGGCGATCTCGAGCGATTTCCAGAAGGGCTTGCCCTCGAACGCCAGGATGACGAGGAGATCGACATCCGAGTCGGTGGCAGCCGTACCGCGAGCGTGGGAGCCAAAGAGCACCACACGCTCCGGATCGAAGGTCTCCGCGATGCGGTCCACCACGGCCTGAATGTCGTTCATCGCCACCATAGTCGGCATCCTTCACGATTGTAGGATCACTCTGCTACACTGTATCGAGCTCCCGTGCAGGTGGCAAGCGAAGATTGGACACAACGAGGATCATCCTTTACGGCAAGGGGCAACGGTGTCTTCCGGGGCGAAAGACAGATTGCCGCGCTGCGCCCGCAATGAGGGGGTCGAATCGGCGTCCATCGGCGGAATCAGCGGATGACAACTCGTCGCTCGTGCATCGAGGAGACCTTCTCCCACAGAGCCACGGAGCCACAGGGGCAGGCAAGAGGGTTTGTCCGCCGATTTCGCCGATTTCCGCAGATTGTCCCGACTCGGAATCTGTGAAATCCGAGATTGAACGCGTGGGTTGAGAACCCACCTTACCCCCTTCGTGTCGCTTCGTGCCCTTCGTGGTGAAGAAGAACGGTGGCCATAGCCCACCCTACCGCTGCCGCCCATTCGCAGGCCCCGTTGGCATCAATCATCGATGATTGCCGAAGAGAGGTACAGGCAGGAAGCTCGGTGTTCTCTGAGTCTCCGTGGTGCGCACATCGGGATTGTTCTTTAGGTTGCGAAATTCTATATATTTTTGTTGACATCGCATTGCTGGGGCGGTAATTTGGGAGGTGCGTCGCACGGGTTTGCGGCGTGCCGGCCGGCGGTGCGGGCCGGGCCGGCGAAGATCGGAAGCGCGCGACGTTCGTCGCCATGATGGGAGGATCGAGCTATGCGCATCGTGCGGGAACCGGCAAAGAAAGGCGATCCGGGTTCGAAGTCCGAGTCTGCGCCGCGGAAGGTGGCGGAGCTGCGCGGGTGCCACAACTGCCTGCACGCGGTGTGGGACGACTACGAGCTGATGCAGTCGTTCGCGTCGGGCTGGGCCCACCTGCCGATGTGCTCGAACCATCCCGACTGGCCGGGCCAGATGCGTCGGGTGTTCCAGCGCGGGCCGTGCCGGAACTGGCGGCCCAAGCCCGAGCCCGCGGGCCAGGACCAGACGACGGGAACCTACGCCGGCGAGCGGCAGATCCCCCTGACGCGGAACCTCTTCGCCCTGGTCGATCCGGAGGATTACGAGTGGCTCAGCGAGTACACGTGGCACGCCAAGTGCAGCGAGGGTCGCTACTACGCGGGGACGGTGATCGACGGGGAGCCGGTGTCGATGCACCGGCTCATCATGGACCCGCCGCCGGGGATGTGGGTGGACCACAAGAACAACAGCACGCTGGACAACCACCGGTCGAACCTGCGGCTGGTGACGCGGGCCCAGAACCGGTACAACACGCGTCCCAGCCGGAAGGCCCGGCCCAACGGCAAGCGGAAGAGCTCGCAGTACATCGGCGTCAGCCGGTACGGCGACCGGTGGAAGGCGAAGATCACGCACGACGGGCATCGGTACGTCATCGGCCTGTTCGACGACGAGATCGAAGCGGCGCTGGCCCGCGACGCGAAGGCCAGGGAGCTGCACGGCGAGTTCGCCTGGTTGAACTTCCCCGACGGCCCGCCGCCGGGATACGAGAAATGGGCCTCGTGACCCGCGGCGGGGCCCCCCTGCCACGTTGAATGGCGGCGATCCGCATGCGAGTTACCGGACATAGGACGACGCGGCTCATGTGCCGGTCGGGCGGCGGACGCATCGCAACGGCTTTCCGCAACCCCCGCCGGCGAACGAGCGACAGAAAAACGCTTGAGCAGACGGGGGATTCGGCCGATGTAGCGGACGATGAACGGCTCGGCGACGGCGCCGGGGATTCGGATGGTGGGGAATCTGCGCGTGGGCAGGTCCGTGGAGAGATTGAACGTATGGTGACAACCGTATCGCTTGAAGACGTGATGTTGGATAGTGCCAAGGAGGTTTTCGCATCCATGGTGGCGATCCCCATGGAGCGGCTGGCCGACCCCGGGCCGGCGAGCGAGGACATGATGTTCCTCGCGACCATCACGTTCAAAGGCGACCTGGAAGGCTGCTTCGGAATCTCCTGCAACGACGCGTGCGCGCGTGCGGCGGCCGCGGGCATGCTGTGCATGGACGACAGCTCGGCCTTGGCCGACACCGAGATCACCGACGCGATGGGCGAGATCGCGAACATGATCATGGGCGGCGTCAAGACCCGCGTGCAGCACGAAGTCACGAACGTCGAGATCTCGATTCCGACGGTGGTCTACGGCCGGCAACTGAAGAACCGACTGGGCGAGGAGATGTCCTGTATCGCGGTGCCGGTGGCGGTCGGCCAGGAGCACCGCGCGGAACTGTCGCTGGTGCATCGGCATCGCGGCGGATGAGCGAGCCGGATCGCGTCGGGACGCGGAGAATGCGAGGGGCGTGTGGCGCTACACCGGGCCCATGCCGGACGATGAGATGATCCTCAGGGTGCCGTCGCGCTCGTGCAGACGTCTGGCCAGACGGACGATCCGCCATTCCCAGTTGCCGCTCCAGCCCTCCTCCTGCGCCTGTTTGCAGATCTCGATGGCCCGCGCGCAGACGTCCTGCTGTTCCAGGATGGTCGCGGCGTGCTGGTAGCCCAGGTGGATGGGAAGCGGCTTTCCGGCGGCTCGCGAGCGAAAGGCCTGTGCGGCGGCGGTCGAAATCCGGATCTGCTTGTGGCAGGCCGCGAACGCCAGATCCGCCGCGTCTGCGAAGTGGTCCTTCCATCGCAGGTGCAGGCGAATCATCTGGTGATAGGCGAAGTGCAGGCCGAGCACGTCGTTCTCGGCGATTGCCCTCTCTTCGGCCTTGGCAAGCACCAGGCAGGCGACAGGCCGATCCTGGGGCTGGTCACACAGCCGGTCGGCCAGGAGAACCAATAGTTCCGCAGCCGACTGTGCGGGCAACAACCCGCGATCCCGCGTCAGCGGCCTTGCCCTCTTCGGCAGGTCCGGCCCCTCGAACATCGCTTCCATGCTTCTACGCTGTCCGGCGGAGAATGTCGAAAGCCACCAGGCGCCCAGTCCGAAGTACCCCAGTTCGCCGCCGATTTCGGTATGTCGTTGGAGGATCGAGGTGAGCATACGAAAGGCGACAAGCCCATTGCCGCCTGATTCTAGCATCCAGATATAGCATAACAAATGCCCTGCGTCGGGCCAACAGCCGCCGCGAGCAGACGCCCCGGGCGGCGCACAATTTGCGTGTCATGGGCACGACCAGCGGGTAGAATGCCGTCCTGGATATCATGAAGACCCGGAATGCCGGAGGTTTGATGTCGTCCGAGAAATCAACTGTGGAAGGGACCGACCGCATCCCCCAGCGCTCGGACCGGCCGGTCCGCAGGCGCGTTTATGAAATCCTGACTCACGCGAAGGCCGTCGACAGGACCAGCAGCGTCTTCGACGTGTTCATCGTGGGACTGATCCTGCTCAATATCGCCGCTATGGTGGTCGAGTCGGTCGAGCGGATCCGTGCGCTCATGCCCCTGTGGTTCACCGTCTTCGAGTACTTCTCGGTGGCCGTGTTCTCCGTGGAGTACGTGCTGCGGGTGTGGTCGTGCGTGGAGGACCCGATCTATGCGAGTCCTCGCGTCGGGCGGCTGCGTTTCGCTCTGGCGCCGCTGTCGCTGGTGGATCTGGCGGCGGTCCTGCCCTTCTATCTGCCCTTCCTGGGCGTGGACCTGCGCGTGCTGCGGATGTTTCGTTTGTTCCGCGTGATGCGGATCATGCGGATCGCCAAGCTCGCCCGCTACTCGGACTCCCTCCAGATGCTCGTGCGGGTCGTCAAGAGCCGGCAGGACCAGCTCCTCGGCGCGGTGTTCATCCTGGTGATTCTCCTGGTCGTGGCATCCTCGCTGATGTACTACGCGGAGCATGAGGCCCAGCCGGAGGTGTTCTCGAGCATCCCGGGCGCCATGTGGTGGGCCGCGGTGACGCTCACCACCGTCGGGTACGGCGACGCTTACCCCGTCACCCCGATCGGCAAGGTGATGGCGTCCATGACCGCCATGCTGGGGATCGGGATGTTCGCCCTGCCGACCGCAGTCCTCGGCGCGGGATTCCTGGACGACCTGGCCAGCCGCAAGAAGACGCAGCGATGTCCCCACTGCGGAAAGGAGATCGCCGACCCATGAGATCCATCGGCACGCTGCACGACGAGACGCAGGCCAAACGCTTCGGCGACTTCCTCTACGCCAAGGGCATCGAGAGCCAGGTGGATCCGACTTCCGGCGGCGAATGGGAGATCTGGATTCTGGACGACGACCATATCGAGACCTCCAGGTCCTTGTTGGATCAGTTCCGGGCCTATCCCGACAATCCGGTCTTCGCCCCCGTGTCGCGTGTCGCAGCCCGACAGCAACGGCTGGATGAAACCGCCCGGCCCTCCACGCGATCTCGCGCCGTCGATGCCCGAACGATGTTCTACGTACCGCCGGTCCCGCTCGCACCCGTCACCATCGCCTTGATCCTCATCAGCATCGCGGTGGCGGTCTTCACTTCGCTGGGCGACAAGGTGGAGGCCACGCAGCCCCTGGCTATCACGCAATACCATCAGGAAGGGGATTCCATCTACTGGAACCGCCCGCTGCCGGAGATCCGCCAGGGCCAGATCTGGCGGCTGTTCACCCCCATCTTCCTGCATTTCGGAATTCCGCATATCCTCTTCAACATGCTCTGGCTGCGGGACATCGGGAGCATGATCGAAGCGCGCAGGAGTTCCTGGCTGCTGTCGGTAATGGTGCTGGTGATCGCCGGGACGTCGAATCTCGCTCAGTACCTGCACGCCGGCCCGCTCTTCGGCGGCATGTCCGGCGTCGATTACGGCCTGCTCGGGTACGTCTGGATGCAGGGCCGGTTCAATCCGGCCTCCAGGCTCTCGCTGCACCCGCAGACCATCAGTCTCGCCATCGTCTGGTTCTTCCTGTGCCTGTTCGGACTGGTCCCGCACATCGCTAACATGGCGCACGCGGTCGGGTTGGGGATCGGGATCGTCTGGGGATTCATCGAGGCGCGGGCGCGGGTGGCCCTCCACCGCTACTGAGAGCCCGCGACAAGCCGGAGGACGCGACTACGCGCGAGCAACGGGATGGCCCGTCTCGCCCGGCCCCACAGGTCCGGGCTCTGCGATCTGGGTCTCGTACGCGGTCACGCGCATTCGCTCCCCCACTTTCTTGTAGTGCAGCAGGGCGCTGTCCTTGTCCTTGAAGTCCCGGTCGGCGAACAACAGGGTCGTTATGCCGATCGTGATCATGTCGCCGTCGTGAAGAGGCACTTCGCCCTGGATCTGGCGATTGTTGAGATAGACTCCGTTGCGGCTCTTCATGTCATAGGCGACGTACTGGTTCGTGGCCGGGTCGAATCGGATCTGCAAGTGCTTGCGGGAGACCAGGCCGTCCAGGATCTGGATGGGCAGCGCCTCATCCCGCCCGATGACGTTCGTCCGACGACCCAGTGGATAGTAGTTCCCCTCCTGCTTGCCGTTTGTCACAATCACAGACGCCATGGCTCACCCCTCGACTCTCCTTCCATCCCCGTCCGGGGGTTCTCACGCAAGACACACTGCCACGGGAGACCTTCTCCCAGTGATTCCATGGTAGAGCCTCAGGCGGTCGCCGTCAAGCCCCCGCCACAGGTCAATCACAGCGAGCGCTCAGTTGCCGGATGAGTCTCGATTCTCGCGATGGAAGCAGAACCGGGGCGTTCGCTCGATCCTTATGGGACGTTCCCCCTCGCCGCCCGCGGTCTCTCCTGTCCCTTTATGGCCCCTGGACGGCTGAAATGCACGATCCGACGGCCCGATGCCAAGAGACTATGGAGAAACAACACCTGATTCGCCGACAAAGAGAACAGGGTCCATGGGGCCGTCGGGTGGCCATGCCCCCATCGTACCGGCCGCAAGCCGGAACGCCGACGACACGGTAGCAGAATGAACTGGAGCTGTGAACACGATGATCCTCAAGAGCCTCTTTGTCTATCCCAAACTGCCCGAGAACCTCGGCAAGCTGCACAAGCTCGCATCCAACCTCTGGTGCACGTGGAATTACCAGGCGATCCGCCTGTTCTATCGCATCGATCCACAGCTCTTCCGAGCGGTGAACCACAACCCCATCGAGTTCCTCGTCAAACTGCCCAAGGAGCGAATCCGGCAACTCTCGCACGACCGGGGCTTCCTGTTCGAACTGGACGAGGTCTGGCAGCAGTTCCAGCAGTACATGCAGTACGACGAACGGTTCAAGACCACGTATGACAGCGTCCTGAATCACGACGATATCGTGGCCTACTTCGCGATGGAGTTCGGTCTGCACGAGTGCATCCCGATCTACGGCGGCGGCCTCGGCATCCTGTCGGGCGACTTCCTCAAGGCCGCCTCGGACGTCAACATGCCGGTGGTCGGGGTCGGCCTGGTCTACAAGTACGGCTACTTCACGCAACGGATCACCGCCACCGGGGAGCAGTACGAGCAGTCCGCGGAATTCGACAACCACCTGATTCCAATGCACGAGGCGAGGGGGCCGGAGGGAGACCTGGCCTATATCGAAATGCGGATGCTCGACCAGACCGTCATGGTCAAGCTCTGGCAGATCGACGTCGGCAAAACCCGCTTGATCCTCCTCGACACGGACCTCGAAGAGAATCCGGCCCACCTGCGGGACATCACCCAGGAGCTCTACGTGGCCGACCGCACCAAGCGGTTCCAGCAGGAGATGCTGCTGGGCATCGGGGGCGTCCGGGCCCTCGAACGCCTGGGCATCAAGCCGCGGATCTACCATATCAACGAAGGACATTCCGCCCTGCTCATCCTGGCCAGGCTCCAGCAGCTCATGCTCCGCGAGAAGCACAGCTTCCTGGAGGCCAAGGCGCTGATCCGGGCCTCCACCGTATTCACGACACACACCCCGGTGATCGCAGGCAACGAGACCTTCGACACGGGCCTCGTCAGGCAATACATCGAGCCCGAGGTCCGGACGTTGGGTCTGTCGTTCGAGGATCTGGCCTCGCACGCTTTCATCGACGGCGACACGAAGAGCTTCTGGCTGCCGGCACTGGCCATGCGGTTCGCCCGGCATCTGAATGCCGTCTCGAAGATGCACGGGGACGTGTCCCGACGGATGTGGGCGAGCCTGTATCGCGGCCAGCCGAGAGTCGAGATCCCCATCGATTACGTCACCAACGGCGTGCACCACTCCTGGCTCAGCGAGTCGTTCATCGACCTGTTCAAGAGACACGTCGGGACCGACTACGTCCGCAGCGCCTGCGACTGCCAGGCCTGGGACCGAATCCAGGGCATTCAGGACGACGAGATCTGGGAGGCCCACCATCGGAACAAGCAAAGCCTGATCACCTTCATCCGCAAGAAGCTCGCGGACGACCTGGCGGCGCGGGGGTACATCGAGTCCAAGGTGGCCAAGCTGACCCGAGCGCTGAACCCCGAGTACCTGACGATCGTCTACGCCCGACGGTTCGCCCGCTACAAGAGAGCCACGCTCATCCTGCGGGACAAGGAGCGACTGGCCAGGATCCTGACGAACGCCACGAAGCCCGTGCAGCTCATCTTCGCGGGCAAGGCCCACCCCGCCGACAGCCTCGGCAAGAGCATGATCCGCGAGATCATCGAGTTCGCCAAGAGCTACCACCTCGAAGACCGCGTCGTGTTCGTGGAGAACTACGACATGAACGTGGCGCGGCACCTCGTCTGGGGCGCCGACGTGTGGCTCAACAACCCGGTGAAGGAGAACGAGGCCAGCGGCACCTCCGGCATGAAGGCGGCCATCAACGGCGTCCTGAACATGAGCGTCCTCGACGGCTGGTGGCCCGAGGGCTACAACGGACGCAACGGCTGGGCCATCCGCGGCGCGGAGTACAGCAACCAGCCCGAAATGCAGGAGGCGGCCGAGGCCGAGCAGATCTACGATTTGATCGAAGCCGAGATCAGCGAGTACTACTACGACCGCAACGAAGCCGGCATCCCGACCCGGTGGGTCGAGATGATGAAGCAGTCCGTCTGCTCCGTTTGCAGCCAGTTCAATATGAACCGCGTGCTGGCCGAGTACATGGACAAGTTCTACGCGCCGGCCAAGACCTTGGTCGAGGACCTGAGTCGGGACAACTGCGGGTCGCTCAAGCAGGCCCTGCACGACGCACAGGAAATCACCCGTCTGTGGGACAGCATCAGCATCGGCGGACTGACCACCAGCGTGGACAAAAAGGACGTCGTCGCCGAGGGCGAACACGTGGAAGTCGCCTGCGCCGTCGATCTCAACGGCGCACCGGCCAAGCTGTTCGATGTGGAGCTGTTCTACATGCTTCGCGACACGAACGAGCACCGTGTCATCCCGATGCGCCCGCGTAACGCGTCGGACCGGCCGGTCGTATTCGAGTGCGGCTTCGAGATCGCAGGGCGAGGTCTGCTCACCATCAACGCACGGATCAAGCCCGCGTCGCCCATCCTCAAGGACCTCCACCCCGAACTGGTCAAGTGGGCGTCGTAGTCGGCCTTCCGGAGGGCATCGAGCAGCGATCCCCCTGACATTGAGCGTTTCATAACACCCGCAGGGATAAGCCCTTACGTCATTTCGTGCGCTTTTTCCGCCAAAATCCCCCCCTAGACACTTGACGAGTTAAACAAACGTTTTAAACTGGCGCATGAAACGTCTGTTTTGACCAAGCGGTAACGGGACCCAAGGAGTCTGTGGAGAATACCATGGCGCAGAAGGTTCGAGAGACCACAAGAAGCGAGGCCCCGAGACGAAAGCCGGGCAGGATCGTCGTGAAGCTTGCCCTGGTGATCGTCGCGGTCGCCACGCTGTTCCTCCTGGCTTACATGCCCTCTCCAAAACGAGAGGTCGCGCCGTCGGATGCGCCACCGGTCAACGTGATGGTCCTGCCGGTCACGGCGGAAGCACAGTTGCCCGACACCTTCGATCTTCCGGCGGTCATCGAACCGAATCAGATCGTCACGGTCGCAGCGGAGGTCGCAGGGCGAGTCGAGTGGATCGGTCCGCGAGAGGGTTCCCCCATCAAGGCCGGCGACCTGCTCCTGAGACTCAACACGGATCTCCTGCAGGCGGAATTCGAGAGCATCCAGGCCCAGGCGAAGAACGACCGGACCGAGTTCGAGCGTCAGCAAGGGCTGGTCTCCGGCGGCGCGTCTCCCACGCGCGAGCTGGACCAGGCCGCTACGCAACTGGCGATCAGCGGCGCGAGACTCCAGGAGGTCGCGGCTCGCCTGGAGCGGGCGAGGATTTCCGCTCCCACGTCCGGCGTCCTCAACGACCTGCTCGTCGAGGCGGGCGAGTACGTCCAGGTGGGCACGCCGGTGGCCCGAATCGTCCAGACCGACATCGTCAAAGTGGCCGTCGACATCCCGGAGCGGGATGTCGCATTCTTCGCGACGGGCCAGAGCGCGGCCGTCTACACAGACATCAAGGGCAGCCCGCAGGCATTCGAGGGGAAGATCACCTTCATCAGCCGGGTGGCCGACGAACGGACTCGCTCCACACGCACCGAGATCACGCTGGCCAATCCGGACGGCCTGCTCCACAGCGGCCAGATCGTCCGCGCCCGTCTGACGCGACAAGTGCTTCGAAACGCCATCCTGATCCCCCTGCTGGCGGTCATCCCGATGGAGAATGGGTACGCCGTCTATGTGGAGGAGGACTCGAAGGCCCTCCGACGCGAAGTCCAGCTCCAGATCAGCATCATCAAGGGCGATCGCATCCAAGTCACCAGCGGCCTGCAACCCGGAGACAAGCTGATCGTCTCAGGTCATCGCTTCGTCGCCCCCGGGCAGCAGGTGAATGTGGTTTCCCAGATTTCTGAAGGCAAGTAGGTCTTATGCTGCTCACCGATGTCTCCATCAAGAACCGTACGACGGTCGCCGTCCTGGGTCTGATCATCGTCCTGCTCGGCAGCTACAGCTATATTTCCCTGCCCCGCGAGGCGTTTCCGGACATCCCCATTCCGTACATCATGATCACGACGATCTACGAGGGGGTCTCGCCCGAGGACGTGGAGACCTCCGTCACGATGAAGATCGAGAAAGAGCTCAGCGGGATTCGCGACGTCAAGGAGGTCCTGTCCAGCAGCGCCGAGGGCATGTCCCTGATCAGCGTGGAGTTCACGCCGAACGTCCGGACAGAAGTTGCCCTCCAGCGGGTGCGAGACCGCGTCGATCTGGCCCGAGGGGAGCTGCCCCAGGAGGTCGAGGAACCGGTCATCAAGGAAATCAACATCGCCGAGTTCCCGATCATGCAGATCAGCATCTCGGGCGACGTCTCTCCCTTCCAGCTCAAGGAAATCGCCGACGACATGGAGGACGCGCTGGAGATGGTTCCCGGCGTGCTCAAGGTGGACGTCCAGGGGGCCCTCGAACGCGAGATCCGCCTGGAGATGGACCCCGACCGCGTCGCCCAGTACAACCTGACGATCCCGGAGATCCTGGCGCTGATCCCGTCGGAGAACGTGAACATCTCCGCCGGCGGGGTCGAGACCCCCGGGACCAAGTTCAACGTCCGCATCCCCGCGGAGTTCGCCACGCCCGAGGAGGTCGATCACCTCCTGCTGGCGGTCCGCGACGGCAGGCCCATCTATCTGTCCGACGTCGCCACCGTGCGGGACACGTACAAGGACCGCGAGAGCTTCTCCCGCCTGAACGGCAAGGACAACGTGACGCTGCTCGTCCGCAAGCGGATCGGCGCCAATGTCGTGCGGGTTTCGGACATGGTCCGGGCCGTCGTGGAACAGGCCCGCAAGCAGATCCCCGGCGGCGTCACATTCGACGTGATCTACGACATGTCGAAGTACATCCGCAACACGGTGTCCGACCTCGAGAACAACGTCCTGGCGGCCTTGATCCTGGTCGTGGCCATCCTCATGCTGTTCATGGGCTGGCGGCCGAGCACCATCGTCGCGATGATCATCCCCTTGAGCATGCTGATCACCTTCTTCCTGATCCAGGCGCTCGGCTACACGCTGAACATGATCGTGCTGTTCAGCCTGATTCTCCTGCTCGGCATGCTCGTGGACAACGCGATCGTCATCGTGGAGAACATCTACCGTCACATGCAGCTCGGCTACAGCCGGGTTCAGGCGGCCCTCCTCGGGGCACGGGAGGTGGCGTGGCCCGTGATCACCTCGACGTTCACCACCGTCTGCGCGTTCCTGCCGATGATGTTCTGGCCGGGGATCATGGGCGACTTCATGAAGTATCTGCCCATCACGCTGACGCTCGGTCTGTTGGCGTCGCTGTTCGTGGCCCTGGTGTTCAGCCCGGTCATCACGTCGATCTGGGCCGGGCGGGCCGTCAAGGAGCAGAACCACCGCCACTGGTTCATGCAGGGGTACAAGCGGTTTCAGCGTCTGGGCCTGGAGAATCCCGGCATGGCGCTGTTCCTGTCCGTGTGCCTGCTGATCGCCATGGCGATGCTCTACGGCAAGATCGGCAAGGGCATCGAGTTCTTCCCCGAGGGCGATCCGGAACGGGCGTTCATCAGCGTCCGCGCGCCGCAGGGCACCAACATCCACGAAACAAACCGTCTCATCCGCACCATCGAGGAACGGATCAAGCCCTTCGAGCCGTGGTTCGACGACGTCATCACCAACGTCGGGTCCGCCAGCGGCAGCATGGACCTCATGGCCAGCGCCGGCGGCCCCCACCTGGCCAACATCACCATGGTCTTCTATGACTTCATGGTCCGCGAACGACCGTCCACCGAGATCATCGCGGAGGTCCGCAAGGCCATCGCTGATATCCCCGGCGCGGAGATCAAGGTCGAGCGGGAGGAGGACGGCCCCCCCACCGGCGCCCCGGTGACCGTCCGCATCGTCGGCGAGGACTTCAAGACCCTGGAACGACTCAGCGAGCAGGCCAAACGCATGATCGCAGACGTGCCCAACCTCGTCAACCTGCGAAGCGACCTGGAGGCCACGCGCCCTGAGCTGGCTTTCACCGTGGATCGACGCGTCGCGACCCTCCTGGGCGTCAACACCGCCACCGTGGGCAACTTCCTGAAGATGGCGATCTTCGGGACCAAGGTGGGCACCTACCGCCAATTCAACGACGAATACGACATCACGGTCCGCCTGCCGCTGAAGGACCGCGTCAACATCGACGATCTGTATCGCCTGCAGATCCCGAACGCGGCCGGCCAGTCCATCCCGCTCAGCTCCCTGGGGAAGTTCGAGTACAAAGGCGGCTTCGGCACGATCAACCGTGTGGACCAGAAGCGCGTCGTCACGGTGACGGCCGACACCGAAGGGCGTCTCAGCTCCGCGGTGCTGGCGGACGTCCAGAGGCGCTTGCATCCGCTGGGCGATCCCCGCCTTTCCCCCGCGGACATTCTCGACTGGGACGCGCTGCGCCGCGTCCTGTCCGATGCGCAGAACCAGTCCGGTTCCGGCGTTGTCGCCAGGGTCTGGCAGGCGTGCCCGAAGAAGGACGCAAGATCGTTGGCCGACGCCCTGGCGGCGCCCACGGCCGACGAGCAGCAGAACCAGTTGATCCTCCAGTCGCTCAATCGGGTGATTGCGACCCCCGGCTTCTTCCAGGCCGAGGACTTTCAGAATGCGGAGTTGCCCTCCCCTGGCCCGGAATTGCTCAAGCGAGGTCGCGAGAACCTCAACAACGAGGAGATCCAGTTCCTCAACCGCCAGGCCCTCGTCGCGGCCCTGCCCAAGGTCATCGCCCCCGGCGGGCGACTCGATCTGCCAATCGGATATGAGATTCGCTACGCCGGAGAGAAGGAGGAACAGGATGAAGCGCAGGCCTTCCTGGCCAAGGCGTTCCTGATCGCCCTGCTCCTGATTGTCCTGGTCCTGGTCATCCAGTTCAATTCTCTGCTGGTGCCGATCATCATCATGACCACGGTGATCTTGTCGCTGATCGGCGCATTGATCGGGCTGCTGGTCGTCGGCCTGCCCTTCGGCATCATCATGACCGGCATCGGCGTCATCAGCCTGGCGGGCGTCGTGGTCAACAACGCCATCGTGCTGCTCGACTACACTCGCCAGTTGCAGGCTCGCGGCATGGATCTGGTCGAAGCCGCGGCGGAAGCGGGCGCCACGCGGCTTCGTCCCGTCATGCTGACCGCCGCGACCACCGTCATCGGCCTGATCCCCATGGCCACCGGTGTCTCCTACGATTTCCACACGTTCTCCTGGGCCCTCAAGAGCGAATCAACCCAGTGGTGGCAGAACATGGCGGTCGTCGTCATCTTCGGCCTGAGTTTCGCAACGGTCCTGACGCTCGTCGTCGTGCCGGCGCTGTACGTGATGCTCACCAAAGCCTCGCTTCGGCTCCACGCCTGGCTCGGATGGCACCACGAGGAAGAAAGCAAGATCCCGGCTCCGGCCTCTACAGCGAGTTGATGCTCTATGGAATCACTGAAGAACAAACGCGGTTTCATCTGCGACATGGACGGCGTGATCTACCACGGGTCGCGCCTGCTCGAGGGCTCGAAGGGATTTGTGGACTGGCTCAAATCCGAGGGCAAGCAGTTCCTGTTTCTGACGAACAGCTCCGCCCGCTCCCCGCGGGAGCTGCACCAGAAGCTGATACACATGGGCATCGAGGTCGGCGAGGACCACTTCATCACCTCGGGCATGGCGACCGCTCATTTCATCGCGTCCCAATGTCCCGGCGGGCGGGTCTTCGCCATCGGCGATTCCGGCTTGTATCAGGCGCTCTACGAAGCGGGCCTGTCCATCGACGAGAGCCAGCCGGACTATGTGGTCGTCGGCGAGACCCGCAGTTACAGCTACGAGAAGATCGAGACCGCAATTCTCCTCGTGCTGGCCGGTGCCAAGCTGATCGGGACCAACCCCGACCTCACGGGCCCGACCGAACGAGGCATCGGCCCGGCGTGCCGGGCGCTGATCGCTCCCATCGAGATGGCCACCGCGCGACAGGCCTACTTCATCGGCAAACCCAATCCGCTCATCATGCGTCACGCCAGAACCCTGCTGGGCTGCGAACGCAATGAGACGGTCATCATCGGGGACCGCATGGACACGGACATCGTCGCCGGGATCGAGTCGGGCATCGACACCGTGCTCGTCCTGAGCGGCATCACGAAGGAATCCGACCTCGACCGCTACCCCTACAAGCCGCACTATATCCTCAAGGACGTCAGCGAGATCTCGACATAACCCCCTGAGGCAAATCCGAATACCGAAATCCGAAACAAGTTGAAAATGACCAAAATCTAATGCTCCAAACGGGTCGCACGACGATTCCATGCCAGTGTTTCCGTCATTTGAGTTTCGGCCCTTTGGATTTGTTTCGGATTTCGACATTCGTGCTTCGTGCTTTCACGTTATTGCAGAGGCCCCGCGTCCCCGGTACAATCCGACGCCATGGACGCATACAACCTCGTCAGCTTCGCGGGCATCTTCATCCTCGTGGGAATCGCCTGGGTCCTCTCCGCCGACCGTCGGAACATGAACTGGCGAGTGATCGGCTGGGGAATCGGGCTGCAATTGCTCGTCGCAACGTTCATCTTCGTGATCCCCGCGGGCGCTCGCGTGTTCCTGGTGGTCAACGACGCGGTCGTGGAGGTGCTCGACTCGGCCGGCGCGGGGGCGAGGTTCGTCTTCGGACGCCTGGCGCTGGGGCCGGGACAGGTCGATGAGAACGACGTGGAATCCCTCGGTTTCATCCTGGCCTTCCAGGGGTTTCCGACGATCATCTTCTTCTCGGCGCTGATCGGCATCCTGTACTACGTCGGGATCATGCCGCGTCTGGTGAAGGCCTTCGCCTGGGTCTTCACGCGACTGATGCGCGTCTCGGGCGCCGAGTCGCTCGCAACCGCCAGCAACATCTTCGTCGGCGCGGAATCGAATCTGACGATCCGCCCGCACCTGGCGAGGCTCACCCCCTCCGAGCTGTGCACGGTCCTGACCGCAGGCATGGCGACCGTCGCATCGAATGTCCTGGCGCTCTACGTTCTCACTCTTCAGCAACGGTTTCCCACCATCGCGGGACACCTGATCTCCGCGTCGCTGTTGTCCGCGCCTGCGGCGCTGGTCATGTCCAAGATCCTGGTTCCCGAGGGCGGCACGCCGGAGACGCTGGGTCTGCACGTGGAGCCCTGCTACGAGCGGGAGAGCAGCCTCTTCGAGGCGATCATCAACAGCGCCAACGCGGGCGTCCGCATGATCGTGGGGATCGCCGCCCTGCTCATCGCGGTGCAGGGTCTGGTCGCGCTGGCCGATCTGGTCTTGTCAAGCGTCGGCAATTGGCTCAATCCCCTGCTCGGCACGAAAGGCCCCTGGTCGCTGGGCGGCCTGTTCGGATACCTCTTCTACCCACTCACGCTGGTCCTGGGCGTGCCGTCGAGCGACGTCGGCGAGATCTCGCGGATCATCGGGGAACGACTGATCGTCACCGAAGTCACTTCCTACAACGACCTGGCGGTGGTCATGGAGAAGGGATTGCTCGAGCATCCGCGATCCGCGGTCATCGCAACGTACGCTTTGTGCGGGTTCGCGCACGTCGCGTCGATGGCCATCTTCGTCGGGAGCCTCTGCGCCCTGGCGCCCCAGTGTACCAAGACCGTCGGGACCGTCGCGGTCCGGGCGCTCGTGGCCGCCACGCTGGCCTGCCTGATGACCGCCTGCGTCGCAGGCACGTTCTTCACGGAAGGGTCCATTCTGCTGGGAGGGCCAAGCTGATTTGCGATTTATGATTGATGATGGGAGGTGTAGCCTGGAAGGTCGAATCGAGAATCACAAATCGAAGATCATCGCGCTGCGAGACTGTGAGGAATTCGTCGCTGGGGATCGCTCGATCCTTCGCGAGCTTCTGCACCCGGATAAGGCAGACCTGGCGATTCGCTACAGTCTGGCGCACGCGAGGGTCCGGCCGGGCGAGAAGACCACGCCGCATCGGCTCAGAACCGCCGAGGTCTACTACATCATCGAAGGACAAGGTCGGATGCACATCGACGCGGAGTCCTCCGAGGTTGTCGCCGGCAGCGCAGTCTACATCCCTCCCCGATCCATCCAGCACATCGAGAACACCGGGACACAGGATCTGGTGTTTCTGTGCATCGTGGACCCCGCCTGGCGGGCGCAAGACGAGGAGGTCCTGGACCCGCGAGACCTCAGTGGGCAATGACGCTGGAGACGCGGAAGACCGGCAACAGCAGCGCGACCGCAATGGTGCCGATGATCGCGCCGAGGATGGTGATCATCAGCGGCTCGATCAGCGTCATGACGTTCCGGATAGAGGTCTCCAGCTTCTTCTGATAGAAGATCGAGACCTTGTCGCAGACCTCGCCGAGCCGGCCGCTCTTCTCGCCCGCGCGGAGCATCTGAATGATGCCGGGGGCGATCAGGTCCGACCCCTCCGCGATGAGGATCGATTCGGACAACTGGTAGCCGTCCTGGATCTTCGCGTCCACCTGCTCCCACAGCTTCTGGAAGTGGTAGTTGTCCACGGCGCCCTGGATCACGCGGATGGCGTCCAGGAGGCGAACGCCGGTGTTCACCATCGTCGCCATGATCCGCATGCTCCGCGTGACCACCATATCGACGAACATGGTGCCGATGACCGGGGTGTGAATCTTGGCCGCATCGAGCATCCGCCGGCCATGAGTGGTCCTGGCCCAGTACCACAGGGCGCCGCCCGCCACGAGGACCGCGGTGATGATGCAGGTCATGATCTCGAAGTTGCCGATGATCTTGCTGAAGCCGACGAGCATCTGGGTCAGCTTCGGCAGCGAGGCGCCTCGGGCCGCGTAGATCCGCATGAATCGGGGCAAGACGAAGAACATCAGCGTGCCGGTCGCCGCGATCGCCATGAGGACCATGATGATGGGGTAGGTCAACGCGCTCTTGATCTGTTTTCGCGTGTCCGTCTCGAACGTGAGATACCCCGTCAGGACGGACAGCATCTCGACCATTCTGCCGGAGGCCTCGGAGGCCCGAACCATGCTGATGAACATGGAGTTGAAGGTGTGGGGATAGTAGCCCAATGCCTTGGAGAACGTGTCGCCGCCCTTGACGTGCTCGGAGATGTCCAGGATCGCGGCCTTGAATCGGACATCCGCGGCCTGCTCTGCGATGGCATCGAGGGCATCGCTCAGGATGACGCCGCTGTCGAGCATGACCGCCAACTGCGTGGTGAACAGGATCAGATCGCCGGATTTGGCGCGGACTCGACACAGCCGTTCCTGGGAAGACGTCGCACGACTCACTCTCGCGGTTGCAGCGCCCCGTTGGACGCCGGCGTCCTGCGCCGCCGAGGAATCGATCCGTGTCTGTTGCATTTGAGTCAGCAGTGTGCTCATAGGTCTTGCCGCCTGGCCTTCTGGGCCGCGTTCTACGTGACCGGGCCGTCGAGGGCCGCTGTCCGGAGGATCTCCTCGATCGAGACGATCCCTGCTTTGACTTTCTCGATGCCGTCGTGGACCAGGGGGAGCATTCCCTTCTCCATGGCCTTGGCTCGCAGCTTCTTGGTATTGATGCGTTCGGTAATCATCTCCGAGATCTCGTCGTCGGGGACAAGCAGTTCGTGAATCGCGATTCGGCCCGAGAACCCGGTGTTGCGGCACTTCTTGCAGCCGACGCCGCGATAGAACTTCGTAACCTCGCCGCCTTGCTGCTGCGCCATCTTGCGGATGCTGGCGGGCGGGTCGTACTCCGTTTTACAGCTCGAACAGATTCGCCGGACGAGGCGCTGGGCGATCACGCCGCGAAGCGACGCGCTCAGCAGGTACGGAGCCACGCCCAGATCCAGCAGTCGGGTCACCGCGCCCGGCGCGTCGTTCGTGTGCAGCGTCGAGAGCACCAGGTGCCCGGTCAGCGCCGCCTGCACGGCGATGCTGGCCGTTGCTTCGTCGCGGATCTCGCCGACCATGACGATGTCCGGGTCCTGTCTCAACAGGCTTCGCAGGGCCGTCGAGAACGCAAATCCGACCGCGGTGTTGACCTGGAACTGGTTGATGCCCGAGATGTTGCACTCGACGGGGTCTTCCACCGTGCAGATATTCACTTCCTCGTTGTTGAGCTCGGAGAGAGCCGCATAGAGCGTCGTGTTCTTGCCCGACCCCGTCGGCCCGGTCACCAGGACGACGCCGTTGGGGACCTGGATGACCTGCCGGAAGCGAAGGAGATTGTCGTACGTGAAGCCGAGCGATTCGAGATTGTAGAGGATCTTCTGCGGGTCGATGACGCGGATGACAACCTTCTCGCCGAAGTTGCCGGGCATGACGGAGACGCGCAGGTCGATGGGTCGGCCCTCGACCAGGACGTGGATGCCGCCGTCCTGGGGGAGCCGTCGCTGGGCAATGTCCAGCTCCGCCATGATCTTGACGCGGGAGACGATGGCGGGGTGCATCTGGTACGGCGGGCGCATCTTCTCGTAGAGCTTGCCGTCCACGCGGTACCGGACCCGCAGCTTCTTGTCGTCGGGCTCGATGTGGATGTCGCTGGCGTTCTCGCGGACCGCGTTGTACAGCAGGTAGTTGACCAGCTTGACGACGGGCGACTGGCCCGCCACCTCTTCCAGGTTGCTGATGTCCTGGGTGATGTTCTCGATGAGCGAGAACTCTTCGAGACCCTCCTCGTCGATGATGTCGTCGATGACGAAGACATTGGCCGCGGGCAGATAGGTCTGGAGGGTGGCCTTGATGTCCTTGCTCGTCGAACAGACCACCTGCACCCGGCACCCGCTGATCCGTTCGATCTCGTCGATCAGGAAGACGTTGGTCGGCTCGCTGATCGCGACGGTGAGCACGTCGTGCACCTTGAAGAGGGGCAGCACGACGTGCGCTTCGAGAAACTCGCGAGGGAGGACCTCGACGACCTTGGCGTCGCAGATCTTCGGGCTCATCTGGGCGTAGGGCACGCCGTACGCCTCCGCCAGGGCCGCCGCGATCTGGTTCTCGGTGCAGTAGCCCATCTCGACGAGCAACTCGCCGAGGAGCTTGCGATGGCCCTTCTCCCGCTGCTCCAGCAGGGCCTTGTCGATCTGCTCCTGGGAGACGACGCCTCGCGCCAGCAAGAGCTGACCGAGCTGCGACTTGTTCTCGAGCAGAATCTGCACCATAGTTACCTCAATACGTCCACGTCGTCCCTACGCGAAGCTCTTCACGGCTTCCGCCAGTTCCGCGTGGCAATCGAATTCGTCCTGCAACCTCGTGATTTCGAGGATCTTGCTGCAGTTCTCATCGAGACCCGCCAGGCGGAGCTGGATCTTGTTCTGGCGGCAGTAATCCCGGACCCACAGCAGCAGCTCCAGTCCCTGGCTGTCCAGGAAGCTCACGTCGGTCATGTCCAGGACAATGCCCGTCCTCTGGCCGCCGGCGATCTCGGTCACCGCGTTCCGCAGCGGCTCGACGACCTCCCCGTCGATCTCGCCCTGCAGCTCGACAACTGTCACTTCATCGTAATCCTGCCGTCGGATTCTCATCGCAGTAAGGTCCCCACCGCTTCGGTCCCGTAATCCGCGAAATGGGCGGCGTCGCCGCCCTCTGCCCCGCCATCTTGAATCATCTCCCACAGACGCTGGACATCGCTTTCGAGAAACAGCCGGCCAATGTGCTCGTCGAACTGCGCGCCCAGCCCCTTGCGAATCTCGTCCAGGGCACGCTCGACGCTCATGGCGTCGCGATAGACTCGCTTCGAGGTCATCGCGTCGAAGCTGTCCGCAAGCTGCACGATCTTGCCCGTCAGAGGGATCTCATCTCCCAGGAGGCCGTCGGGGTATCCCTTCCCGTCCACCCGCTCGTGATGACACAGGACTCCCGGCACGATGTCGCGCATCTGCTTGATCCCGCGCAAAATGCCCGCCCCGATGGACGGATGCCACTGGATGCACGCCCGTTCCTCGGGGGTCAGCTTGCCGTTCTTACGCAGGACCGCCTCGTCGATCCCGATCTTGCCGATGTCGTGCAGCAGACCCGCCAGGTAGATCGTGTGGATCTGCTCCTCCTCCAGCGGCTCCCGCTCGGCCAGACGCTCGGCAATCCAGCGGGAAATCAACGCGACCCGCTCGGAATGACCGCGCGTATACTGGTCCTTCGCGTCGATGCTGTTGGTCAGGGCCTTGAGCGAGCCGACGAAGAGCTCCTTGAGATCGTTGAAGAGCCGGCCGTTCTCGATGAACACGGCGCAGCCGCTCGCGACCGAGTTGAAAAGCTTGATGTCGGTGCTGTCGAAATCGGGCTTGTCGATCCGGTTGATCGCCACCATCAGTCCGATGATGGAGACGTTTCCCTTGGTCCGACGGGTCGAGCCCCCCTCGCCCTTGTCCTTGACGCACAGAGGCACCGCGATGATGCTCCGGACGCTCGCGGGCCAGTTGTACCGGAACGGCGAATCCACCTCGCTGTCCAACAGGGCCTCCCCCCCCTCGGCGATCTGCTCGGCCAAGCGGCTGTGCAGGGTCATCGCCAGGGTCTCATCGATGTCGATCAGCCCGGAGCCCGCGGCCACGACGAATCGCCGGTCCCCCTCCACGACCCGTTCCAGGAGAACCGCGATTCCTTCCACCAGAATGATGTCGGTCAGACTGTCGCAGGCGAGCTGGAGGAAGTTCGTGTCCGACTCCGTCACTCGCATGTTCGTGCTGATCCGGTGGAGCAGGACGAGTTCCTCGTAGACGCGCGACAATTCGACGCCGACGGTTTCGATCTGCTCCTCCGTCCGGATTGTCGTCTGGTGGCTCAGGGCGATGAGACGCAGCATCTCGCTGAAACAGGCGACGTCCTGCCCGGGGGTTCCCGCGCGAGCCGACGGATCGCCCATGTCGATGACGAGGGCGCCCACCGGATGGCGATACCCGCCAATGACCAGGGGCATCAGCAAGGGGGCAGCCACCAGTGAGTTGCCTTCATTGAACTGCCACAGGGGGATGTCGGGACCATCGTACCGCTGGTCCTCGATCCGGCCGAGGACGCACCGCCCGGCGTGCGCCAACTGCTCCGGATGGCTCTCGAACAGACCGGCGCCCACCAGGACGGGGATCTGGCCGTCGGCCGTCACCACCGCGAAGTTGACGCCCAGGCGAGCGATTCGCTCTCCGCATTTCTCCAGTTCCCGACGACGCGCCGGCGCCAGGGTCGAAGTCGTTGTGTTCGGCATGACCGTTTCCACGAGCCTACCTATCGCAATGTGCAGACCGTTGACGCCGTAGGACGGACACCATCATTTGCTGAGCACGAGCTCCTTCTGGTACAGAATGTCCTGGATCGTCTTGAGCAGCTCTTTCGGACTGAAGGGCTTGCTCAGACAATTCGAGACGCCCAGGCTCTCCTGCATCTCCGGGGAGATGGCGAAGCTGCGGG
Organism: Sedimentisphaerales bacterium; assembly: GCA_035342095.1. Taxonomy (GTDB): domain Bacteria; phylum Planctomycetota; class Phycisphaerae; order Sedimentisphaerales; family Anaerobacaceae; genus PLanc-01. Next base: position 96,904 of record DAOQWL010000003.1, read on the forward strand.
CGGTCAACAAAATGACGGGGATCTCCTTGGTGCGTTCGTCCTCGCGCATCTTCTCGATCAGCTCGATGCCGGTCAACAGCGGCATCTGGTAGTCGGTGACCACGATATCCGGCTTCTCGCGGCACGCCAGCTCGTACGCCTCGGCGCCGTTGTTGGCGGCAATCACTTCATATCCGTTGTTCCGCAGCTTGATCGCGACCACGTGGATGATATGGATTTCGTCATCTGCAACGAGCACCTTATTGGCCATTGTTCTCGTCCTCTTCTTGAATGATACCCTGTGGACCGTCGCTCCTCCGTGATGCCCTACGAGCGGATCCCTCTACACGAGGGCGGCCTGGCGGGCGGTCGCCAAGGGCAGATCGAAGCCAAACGTGCTGCCGACCCCGACCTGGCTGGTGACAAACACCCGGCCGCCATGTACTTTTTCGACTATTTGCTTGACGAGGTTTAACCCCAGACCGGTCCCCTTCGCTTGTTTATTGTTCGCCGCGACACGGTAGAACTTGTCGAAGACGCGGCCCACCTCGTCCGCAGGGATTCCAACGCCTGTATCGGTCACGCTGACGCGAACGAATCCGGAGGCCTCGTTCACCTCCGTGCCGATCGTCACGCGCCCCCCCGCCGGCGTGTATTTCACCGCGTTGCTCAATAGATTGACGATGACCTGGCAGATCATGTCCTTGTCGACGAGCACCTGATCGTAAACGATGGGCTGGCCGCCGGTCACCGTGATGTTCTTCTCCTCCGCGTAGCTGCGGATCATCTGCATCTGCTCCTCGATCAGGATCGTGAGGCTCGCCCGTTCCTTGTTGACCTTGATCAAGCCGGATTCGATGCGAGAGATGTTCAGGATGTCCTCGATCAGCCGGTTCAACCGCTGGGCCTGGCTCTGAATGACCGAGTAGAACTCCTTGCGGGTCTCCTCGTCGTCCGCCTCGCCGTCCGCGAGCATCTCCGAGTAGGCCGTGATCGAGGCCAGCGGCGTCTTGAGCTCGTGCGAAACGTGGCTGACGAAGTCGTTCTTCATCTGCGAGACTTCTTTTTCCCGCGTGATGTCGTGGAGGACCGCCACCACGCCAGAGACCTTCCCTTCGGTCTGAACGCACGAGAGGATCGTGTCGTAGATGTGCGGCCGGCCCTCGTACACGAACTGCAATTCCCGCTTGGTCGCCTCCGTGCGGCTCCGCCGGCTCTGAAGAAGCAGATCGACGAACTCGCCCTGCGCCGCACCCATCGTCTCGGCAACAGGCCTGTGACGGGCCGTCTGCGGATCGAACCCGAAGAGCCGGGCCGCCGGACCATTGGCCATGAGCAGACGGTCCGTACCGTCCATGACGATGACCGCGTCGCGAAGGCTGTAGAGGATCGCTTCCGTGTGCTGCAACTGCCGCTCCGCAAGCTGCGAGCGGATCTCGATGTCCTTCAGTTCATTCCGAAGCTGCTGAACCGCCCGATCTCGATCCGCGAGGCGATCCTCGATGGCGAGGGCCATCGCACGAAATGCCGGCGGTACGTGGCCGGAGGGGAACGCGGAATCGGCTTTCCAGTGTGCCGCCATGGACGTGACCGCCCCGGCCAGTCGGCAGTAGCCGATGCCGAGGACGATCACGCCCACAGCCCCTGCACAATAGATGGCGAGATGCAACGCGGCCGACCCGGCCCCCGCAGGGGCGCCGGCGCCCTGCAACCGAAGCACGGTCGCAGTCACCAGGGAAGCAACCGCCATCGCCGTGGCTGCCCAGATGATGCCTCGCTGCCTTCTCACCCACACTCCTCCGAAACCATCGGGCGGCGGATGGTCCACCGCCCATCACCAGACTACCGCTCAGTGTCTCGACCAATTCTCGGCCATCTGCGAATCCATCTCGCCGACCACCACGCTGTCCATCCGTCGGAACTGCTCCGGATCGGTCTCCGCGATGATCCGTTCCCGCAGGCGCAGAGCCTCCAGGTAGGTCGGTCGGAGCATCAATGCGATCTTCAGATTGAAGATGGCCTTCTCGATATCGCCCTCGAGATAGCACCGCGAGGCGCGGGCGTAGGCATTCTCGGCCTGCTTGGAGCTGTCGAGGCCAAAGAGCCCATTGTTCGTAGCCTCGCGCTTCCGCTCGATGTCGGCGACACGCGCGTCGCCGCCGGTCTCCGCGGGCTCGCCGATGATGTGAGGGGTCAGGACGATGATGACTTCCTGGCGGACCACCGTGTCCTTGCTGCCTCGGAACACCGCGCCGACAATCGGCAGGCTCCCCAGCAGGGGCACCTGGGACTTGCTGGTGGTCACGCTGTCGCGGAACAGGCCGCCGATGACAACCGTCTGCCCGTCTTTGACAACCACGTTGGTCCGCAACTCCGTCGAGGTTTCCTGCGGAAGGCCGTTCGACTGGAGCACGCCGTCGCTGTCCTTCGGATAGATGTCCATGCGGATGTAGCCGTCGTTGCCAATGAAAGGCCGGAAGGCCAGACGAGTACCGGTCTCCAGGAATTCCACCGACTGAGTCGTCGATGTCTGCGTCTGACTGGTCTGCGACTCATAGCCGAGCTTCGTACCGATGTACACGATGCCTTCCTGCTTGTTGACGGCCAGAACCTTCGGATTGGCCAGCAAGGTCGTGTCGGTGATCGTCTCGAGGGCGGTGATGACCGCCTGGACGTTGTCCGCGGAGAACGCCACGGTCAGACCCTTGCTGCCGGGCGTGCGGGCAAAACCGGCCGTCTCCATCTTCGTACCATACCCGGAGATATTCGCGGCGTAGTCGTTGATGGCGACGCCGGTCAACAGATTCCAGTCGATTCCGAATTCCATGTCCTCGGTCAGCTTCGCGGCCATGATGGTGGCCTCGATGAGGACCTGCTGCGGCCTCACATCGACTTCCCGAAGGACGGCCTCGGCTCTCTGGACGTTCTCCGGATAATCGTATATGATGATCAGGTCGTGGCTGGCGAGATTATTGCCCGCGCCCCCTCCCGATCCGAGGTCCCCCTCGCCGCCGGAGATCTTCGTCTCGGCAGGCGTGCTGGCTTCCACCTTGGCCGATGCGGACCCGCTCAGGACCGGCTTGACGAGTTTCATGGCCTCTGCCGCTTCGACGTAGTACAACGGGATGACCCTGTGCACCATCCGCTCCGGGTCCTCCTGCATCTTCCTGTACTGTTCGGCAGTGTACACGCGAATGAAGTTGCCCTCTTGCCTGTACCGGAAGCCGTACCCGAGGATCGCATCCAACGCTTCCTCGAACGTCACGTCGTACAACGCGGTGAGCGTCACCGGACCGTCCACGCCGGCCGCCGGCACGATGTTCTTCTTCGAGTACTGCGCCAGCAGACTCAGCGCCTGTTTGATATTGCCGTTCTTGTTGAATCGAATCTCTTCGATCCGACCGCTGGCCGGGTCCACCTTGACCATGCTGTTTGCATCGACCGCCTCGTCATTCGCCACCGCGGACGTGCCCGCGCCGACCGAGTTCGGTTCGGCTGCGCCGACCCAGCCCGTCATGCCGATTGCGAGCAGGACGGCACAGAGCCACCGCACGCTCGAATGATCGCTTGTTCGTTTCATGTTGGTTTCCTGATTCATAGCCTGACTCCTGTTCTATTCGCCAATTGCCAAGGGCATTGGCACCCGCATCTTGATTGGAATCACTTCACTGTTTGCGTACGTCCTCTGACTGCGTCAACTGGAGCGTCAGTTGTATGTCATTGCACTTCACAAGCACTGCATCGTCATAAACCCGCAACACTTCGAATTCGAAAACGCGGCCCTGTCGCTCCACGGGGAACGTGTCCCCCACTTTCAGCAGTCGATCATTCAGGAAAGCCTGGAGACTGCCGTTGCGAAGAACCGCTGTGAGCTTCAACGTCTGTGCGACCTGTTGAATCACTTCTGGATCACGATGGGGAGGAACTACCGGTACTTCTGTGTCAGTGCCTGTGTGGGAACCCGTCGCCGACCGCTGAAACGGCGCCCGGTCCTGAATCCTGAAACAATCTCGGGATATCGAATCGTTTCGTCCGGGAACGAAGGGCACTTCGACCTTCCGGACCCTGACGTTCGGCTCATCCGATTGCGTCTGCGTCGTCTGCTTCTTCGCCGTGGCGGCGCCGGCCGAGGCCGGCTTGTGCCCGACCAGGACCCGAATCCACATGACGGCCATCACCACGACCAGCGCCCCGGCCAGGACGACCCTTTTGCCGTCCGCCAACAGATCGCCGATCCGACCGGACTGCGCCACACGCGTCATTCGCTTATGCGCCACGGTTCACCTCCTCGCCCGACGACAACGACGCCGCGGTTTCCGCTCGGAAACGCGAGGACTGGTAGAAGATGACCACCTCCGCCTGCATACGAAGCTGCCCTGTGAACGCGGCGTCATTCTCGACCGTCACCTGCCCGATCCGCACCCGCCGGTCCAGCGTCTGAAGCCGACCGAAGAAACTGAACAACTGCGTCAGCGTGCCGGTGCACGTCACCTGCACGGGGATGCAGCCGAGATCGCCGGATTCCAGTTCCTTGCCGGGGAGAACCGTGGGATTCGTCAACTCGCACTGCGCCATGATGGTTCCCATCTGCTGCAGGAAGTTGCCCAGCATCCTCTCGGGCGGCACCGAGGCGTCAAACCGCTCGACGAGCCGCTCCGTGTCCCGCAGTTTGGCCTTCAACCGAGCGACTTCCGCGCCCTGCGCGGCGGCCAGGTCGATCGTCCGTCGCTGCTGCGACCTTGCCTGCTGCAGCGAGGTCAGCCGCTGCCGGGACGGCAACCAGCCGCACACGACGAAGTCGCAGAGGAACAGTCCCGCGACCACGCACACCCAGATCTGCTCCTTCCGGTGTAACGGCTTGGAGTCGGCCTTGCTCATGGCACCTCGGTCTCCGTGTAATTCGCCAGGTAGCACGTGATCTCGAACGACGTAACATTCTGCATCTCAGGACGCTTCAGGCCCGCCGCCCCGCTCGAAGGCGACGAGGAGGTCTTCACCTTGTCGTGGAAGAACGAGGGGCTGACCTGCTGGAAGTAGGCGGACTCGTCGAGCCGGCACACCAGGTCCGCGGCCGACGTCGGATCGACCGACACTCCCGCCAGAACGACCCGCAGTTTCGCATCGCCCAGCGGCATCTCGGATTGGGCCTTCTCCTCCTTGGCGGCCGTTCGCGCCTTGATGCTCTTCACGCGACCGGGGTCCCCTGTACGGGCGAACCGCTCAGCGATCAGTTCGATCTTGCTGAGCACGATCGATTCGTCCACAATATGGCTGATCTCCGCCAGGATCGCGGCGACGTCGAACCCCGCATCGATCCGGCGGACGAGATCCGCCCTTGTCTTCATCTGGTTCAGTTCTTTCGTGAGCCGGTCGAACTCGCGAACGACCGCCTCCGCGTTCATCTCCCGATCCGCGTAGCGCGTCAGTTCGGCCGAGACGCGGCCGGCCCTGTGCATGGCGGTCAGATTGAATGTCATCATCAGGAGGAATGCGGCCGCCAGCGCCAGGTACTGCCTGCGCATCCGGCAATGCCGCCTCCTGCGGTCCTTGTACCAATCGGGAAGGAAGTCGAGGTCTTTCACTGGGGCACCCCCTCCAGCAGCGGCTCCTGTGCGACCGCGTGCGCCTTGCCGGACGGGGAAGCACCCCAGCCTTTGAGGCTCAATCCGACCGCCAGCGCCAGATCCGCCGATCCGCACTCTCCGTCGTTGCCCTTGCCCAGATCGAAGCCGCGCAACGGTTCCGCGACCTCCACATCGACCGACAGATGACGTCGCAGGACGTCGCGAAGGACCTGCTCGTAGGCGCCGCCGCCCGCGACAACCGCCCGTTCCACGCGCTTGCCGCGGAACGTGACCGTGTAGTACCGCAGGCACAGCGAGATCTCGCCTGCGAGCTGCTCGGCCGTCAGGTTCAGCGCGTCGATCACCGGACGGCGCGTGGCCGCGTCCACCGGCTCATCTCGCAGCAGACGCATCCGAAGCAATTCCGCATCCGCCAGGGAGATTCGAAGCGAGGAGGAAATCTCCTCGTTGAATTGCCCGGTGCCGACCGGGATCTGTTTCACGAAGCAAATCTCGCTGCTGCGTCCGAAGACCACCGTGGTATGTCGATAACCCACGTCGATGAAGATGACCGTCCGCTCTTTGTCCTCCTGGCGGCGCATGGTCCGCTCGAACGTCCGGAATACGGCGCACGGCGGCGCGTCGATGCCCACCGGCGCCAGGCCGGCTTCTTCGAGGACCCGGATATGACCGGTGATCGTCTCATGGTCCGCAGCGAAGAGAATGTACTCGTTCTTCACTTCCTCGCCCTGGCGGACGGAGCCCGCATGGAGGTAGTTGATCGCATCGTGCGCCGGGTCCAGGGCGAATCGCTCGGTCGCCTCTTTTCGCAGGATCCGGTCGGCATCCATGGCTTCCGCCTCCGACAGTCGCAGCGATGTGATCTTGAGTTTGTCCATAGGCAGTGCGGAGATGACGCGCCGGCCGCGGAACCCTCCGTCGGCCAATGCCCGGCGCACCGCGAGAACCACCGCCTCGTCCTGCTCGCAATCTTCGACGCCGGGACCGAGGTCCAGCGGGACCCGCCGGGCCGACAACACCCGGATCCGATCCTCCTCGACCGACACCTGGACCATCTTCAGGCTGCTGTGCCCGATGTCCAGGCCGATCGGCTGGATCTGCTGTTTGCCGGTCATAGTATGCCACGTCCGCATGTCAGACCACTCAGTTCGGATTGTCGTTGATGTCAATGAATCCCGTAACCGCCTCGACGGTTACATCCCTCTGGCTCACGCCGGCTTGCAGCGTAATGCTGCCACCAGCAGTAGGGCTGCCCAGGTAATTGAAGCTCACTGTGTCGGAGCTGAACGTGGTACTGACGATTTCCACCCGGTCCAGGCGCCCATCGTTCGGGAAGCTGATCGAATACGGAAAATCCTTCTTGACCGGGTTGTCGATTGTCGTTCCCGTCGCATCCTCAATCCAATAGCCCTCGTTGATCGCATCGAATTCCACAGAGTGGCTCTGGCCCGTGCCGATCGCCAGACTCTTGGCATATTCCAGGTCGGCAGCCACCATGTTGGCCGCGGAACGCAGTTGCATGCTCGCGGCCGAGGACGCCATGGGCACGACGATCGCCGCGGAGATCGCGAGAATCACGATGACGATCAGCAGCTCGATGAGCGTAAACCCACCGGTGCCCCCGCTTCGCTGTCCCACCCATCGAACCATGTTCAGTCTTTCATTCCAGCGCATTGTGATCGTGCCTCGAATTACTATCGCTTCATTCGGCCTATTTGCGATGTGTCTTAATACAATCATACGAATTCAATCATCCGACAGCCAACGTCCGAAAAGCAGATATCGACCCGAAGGCCTCGCGCAGAACCCGCAGCCCGATAAGAACTCGCGGCAGGTCCCTGCGGGAAGGCGCGGTGGGAACGCGGCTGAGGGCGAATCGCGGCTTTTTGCAGCCCGATTCACAAGACAGGCGTGTGCAAGACCGGTCAGTCCTGCATCCGCTCGATGCTGCGGATGAACACGCCGGCCGCGGGGCTCCAGCACCGCTTCAATGTGCTGCTGAGATAGTTGATGATCGCGGCGGCCATCGGATCGACCTGGACGGTCACTCCCGATCCCGGACCGTCCAACTCCCATCGAGCCACGAAATCCGAAGCCGAGGTCCCGCCGGCAAGCTGGCTCATTTCGACGTCGCTCAGCGCGCGGCCGTAGATGTGTACGTCGTCGATCGCGCCCTGGTAGAAGTCCGCCAAGTCCGATCCGATGCGTACGGACGTGGCGGGCGAACTCGCGATGCTCCCCGCATAGGCCACGGTGGCCATGGGCACGCCGTCGATGTAGAGCTTGACGCTGCTGCCGTCGTAGGTCCCTGCAACATGGTGCCAGACGCCCTGGAAGGCCGTGGTGATCGCGCTCTGGGCGACCCTCGGCGCCGAGCCGACATAGACCGAGAATTCCACGTTGCTCCCGTTGATCACGAGGGAGTACGTCGTGGCGCTCTTGACCACAAGGGGCTCTCGCGTCGCCCCGCCCGCCCGCTCGGCCTGGACCCAGGCGGCCACGGTGATCCCGGTGGTGAGATCGAGGGCCGCGTTGTTGCCGCAATCCACGTAGTCGCTGTTCCCGTCGAGATGGAGGGATCCGCCCAGGGCCCCCGTCGTCTGCCATTGCGGATCGCCCACGAGCGTGGCGGTCAGGCCGTTGGCCGATGCATCGGGTGTTGTCTCGATGATGTCGCCGGCCACGTACAGGCCTCCGAGGAACCGCACGTTGGACACATTCGAGCCAATCCGCAGATTGCCGCCCACGACCGCCAGACCCTTGATCGTCAGGTTGCTGGCGTCCGTGAGCACCAGGTCGCCGCCCACGTACAGGGCCGGGAGGTTCCGAACCGTCGTGATGCTGCATCCGCTGCCCGCCACGGTGACGTTGCCCGTCGTCACGAACAACATGCCCTGGATCGAGGTGCCGGCGGCGAGCGTGATGTCGCCGCTGGTACACTTGAAGATATACTTGTTGGTTGTGGGTGTGGTGGGATAGTCCCCGCTCATCGTGGTGCCACCGGTCAGCGTGTTGGTGGAGTAAACGTAATTCTGATAGGCTGGAGTCACATAGGGCCCTAATAACCACTCTGGTGAAAGATCGGTGGTAGGATATGTTTGGCCGACGCAGGTCCCGGTCAGGCTCGTCGCGAACACGTCGCCGTCCAGCGAGGCGGTCGGAGCCTGGCTGACGACGCTGCCGGTGCAGTACAGATCGCCATGGAGGACCCAGTTCTGGCGAAACGTCAGGTCCTGGTTGCTCCGCAGACCGACGCAGGGATCCAGGCGCAATTGGGCGATCAGACCGGTCCAGCCGATCTGGTCGCCGTCGCTGTCCTTGCGATACGCCTTCGACGTGACGGTATACGTGCAGTAGTCGGTTTCGTCGCGCACGACGGTGACATCATAGAAGTCCTTGTAGCCGCCGGTGTCCGTGATCAACTGGAGTCCCGCGTCGCCCACCCAGTACCAGTCGTCGGACTCGACGTAACTGACGTTCAACGGCTGTGGACACAGCAACAGGCCCTTTGCGTGCTCCAGGCCCGAATGGGCCAGTTGGTCCATCTGCACGCGCAGCAGCATGCTCTGGCCGCAAGCCAGCTCGACGTCGGTGCGGGCGATGAACCCGGCCGACAGGATCGTCACCGCCATCACGATCAGCAGGACCATGAGCAAGACGACCCCGCGACGGCGATGAGCGACCAAGGGTCGATGGCCGGATGGTTCGCCTCGCTCACCAGGACAAGTCCAAACATCGTCTGGAGACAGTCTTCTAATCATCGTCATCGCCATCCACCAGCATGTTTGTGGTCGTGTCGAGTAAATGGGCCGTAGTGACCCGTCTGGTCATAATCATTTCGTAATGCGAGAGCTTCTCGTTCTCGCTGTTGGCCAGATCGAACGAGATCACCACCAGCGCCGTCCGCGGCGGTGCAGGGTCGATCGTCATGCTCAGGCTGTGGCACTGTTGCAGCAAAGTGGTCTTGCATACAACCCCGGTGTCGGCTTCCCCACACATCTGCACAAGGGCGGTCTTCGTCGCAGGATCGGCCAACTCCGTCAGGACGGGGGCCGTCTCCTCCAATCCCAGGGCCTCCAGGACCGTCGTATTCTCCGACGGGTCCAGCTTGAACTCCCATAACGTCAGGACATACCATGGTGCATTGTACTCCAGGTAGGCGATCTCGTTGACGTCGATTCGCCCGTTGGCGTTGCTGTCCGCCTTCCAGAAAACCAAGTGGTTGTCAAACGCTGCGCAGATCATCTTGCTATAGCTGACCATGTCCCAATTTCGCAACGTAGTGCCGCGGACATAGGCCTTCTCGCGAAACATATCGTCGGACACGCGAGAGGCGGTGCTCATGGCGAACGCCAGCGTCGCGACGGCCGACAGGAGAATGCCGGTCACCACCATGGAGACCATCAACTCGACGAACGTGAATGCCCTGGCGCGTCGGCTCATAGGTTGACCCAACTGCTGAGGGTGACGATTTCCCGGCCATGCCAGGCGACCGTCACCTTGATCAGCACGAACTGGACCTGGTTGCTGGTAGTCGAGAGCCCTTTGGTCGAACAGACCACGCTCCGGCTGAATCCCGAGTACATCGGGTCCGCAAACACAGCGCCGCTGGCGTCCGTCACCTCGCGCTCGGCCTCGGAATGACCGTTCCAGTCCGTGACAATTTGGGCAGGCGCCGTCGTCGCGATGATCTGCTCCATCAGATCGTTGGCCAGCTTGGCCGCCAGGGTCCGGCGCATGCCTTCCGCCTGGTTCGTGGCTCCGCTCGAGAACGGCAGCAACACGCCGGCGGCCGCCATCCCCAGGATCACCAGGGCCATCGTCGCCTCGGGCAGCGTGAAACCGGGCCGTGTCATCCCCGCGCCATTGCGAGGAGCGCAACGACGAAGCAATCTCAATCCACGGGATAGGAGATTGCTTCGCTGCGCCTGCAATGACCTTGGCAGCCATTGGCGGTCAGTAGGCATAGTATGCTGTTCCGCTATTGTCCGTACCGGAGTTGCCGGGTCGGATCTCGCCCGTCGCGGGCTTGTAGATCCAGCCGAATGCGTCATCCGCTACGGCCGGGAATTCCGCCGCGTCCGCAAGGACGTTGACGGTGTTCAGCTTGTTGAATGGATTCGCCGGAATATTGGACAGGTAGGGTCCCAGGGGATACCCTGCTGTGCCCCGCGCCTCGGTTTGTCCTTGCTGGTTGCTGGACAATGTGGCCTGGCTGACGAAGACGTCTTCCGTAGGAGCGGCCGATTTGTCTCCATTCGGATACCCCGGCGCCACCTCCAGATGCTGGCTCGCATAAACAGGAATGAACCTGCGAAGCAGATTCAAGTCCATGGCTAGCGTCGTTTCCCTCGCCGAAGTGGCGCCGTTGCCGATGGCGGGAATGACGATTGCGGCCAGGACGCCAAGCAAGACCACCACGATCAGAATCTCCACCAGGGTGAAGCCTCTTGCCCGTCTCATCGCTGACCCTTTCATGTTCTCCTCCCCAGTTCCTCGATCGACTCATTTGATGGTAGAAGAAAGGCTGACCGGCTTGAGCTTGGCTCCCGCACGGTCAGCCTTGATGAGCATCCTCCGAAGGCCGTCAGGCCAGGAGATTAGTACGCGGCGTGCTCGGTCGAGTCCCCGGCGTAGATCTCGCCCGTCGCTTCGACGTAGTCCCAACCGTTGGTGCCGCCGCCGGCTACTGTCTTGTCGTCCACCGCGCCGACCGTCGCCAGGTTACTGAACGGGTTCTCAGGAATCCGCTCCAGATACGGACCATAGCAGAAGGTGTCAGTGCGGACCTTCGTGCCGGTGCCGTTGACGTTGCCGTCGATGTCGGTGCAGTAGACCATGACCGTGTTGAAGTCGGCCGCAGCGGGCACCTTGTCGTTGTGCTGTACCTTGTACAGTTCGATCTGGGACCGGAGAGTCTGCAGGTTGCTGCACAGACTGTTCGTCTTGGCCTCGGTGCTGGCCTGGGTGAACTGCGGGATAACGATCGCGGCCAAAATGCCCAGAATGACCACGACGATCAGAATTTCAACCAGTGTAAATCCGCGTTTCGCTTGCATGTGTCGTTCCTCCTCGGTGTAGTAGAAAATCGTTGTTGCCACGTTTGGTAAAGAAGTACTGCTGTTTACCACTGTTGATCCTATCGACCGAATCGACAGGCCACTTGACTGACTCTCGCTATTTGAGTTGCCGACCTCCCGAAATGAAACAAACCCGGTTCCTCACACTCACACCCTACTTCCATGAAGACAGTTTCGTTGACGCATTCGGGGGCCTAAAGGTGCAGGCTTGGATAGGCCGAGCCGCGTTATCTGCGGCCCCCACTCAGTCCAAGCAAAAGATAAGAAACACCGGAGGAAGTGCAAAACGGAGAAGGCAAGAAAACTCGAAATTCGAAACTCGAAATCCGAAACAAGCACGAATGGCCAAAATCCAAAATCTAAAACGGATCATCCGACCGGCGACAACGTCTCCGTCATTTGGATTTCGTGCTTGGGATTTGTGGTTCATCCGGTTCTTGCGTGCTTTCGTGATCCAGGCACGCCCGAAGCGGTCGTGCACGGGAGATTCTCCGCTTTCAGCCAATAGCATGGCGGGAAGGCGGCGCGACACGCCAGTACGGATGTCTTGGGCCATACCATGCTATTGGCCCAAAGCGACAAATCTCAGGGGTTTGGGGACAGGTCCCCAAGAACCACCGAAGTACGCGAGAACCGGATGAGCCTGATTTGCTTCCGATTTCGGATTTCCGCCTTGCGACATTAGCGGATCTTCAGATATGCAGGCATGTTGCGAAGATGAATGGTCCTGGTTTTCTCGCCGGCATGAGCCAGATCGATGCGAACGGAGTCGATCCCGCGAATGGCGGACTCGATTTTATCCGCCCATTCGATCAGGACGACGGACTGCGGATAGCAGAAATCGTCGAAACCGAGCATCTCGAACTCCGCGATCGACTCGATCCGATAGGCATCTATATGATACAGGTCGAGTCGGCCGCGATACTGGTTGACGATGACGAACGTAGGGCTTGTGACGTTCTCGCGGTCCTGCGCTCCCGCTCCCGTTGCGACGCCCTTGATGAGATGCGTCTTGCCGCTGCCCAAGGGTCCGCAAATCGCGAGGACTTCGCCGCCTCGCAGCGCGGCGCCGATCCGCCGGCCCAATTCCATCGTCTCTTCCACCGACCGGGATGTGATCGTCGTTTCCATCTACTCAATTCCGAGTTGGGCAGGATAGTAGTAACCCATCGTCTGTGCTGCGACCCCCATGCGGTACAAATGATTCTGCAACAGACAGGGCCGTCGGTCCGGAGCGGGAATCGTCGTCGAGTAGATCCGCAGCTCGCCCTTGACGCAGGTGATGACCTCCTCGCGATGGTCCCCCAGGCAATCCATCACCGCGACGACGCGGCCTTCGATCGTCTGAATGGCCGGACCGTTCCAGTCCTGGACCGCTTTCCCGAAGATCACCTCCTTCTGCGGATCGCCGTCCCACCAGAGCGCCCGCGGGCTCAACGGGAGGTCTTCTTTGAATTCGATCAGCTCGCCGGAGGCGCTGTAGAGCCATCGCTTCTCGTAGTCCCGTTCGCCTGCGAGGACTTCCATGCCCGCGTATCCTGCGAGAACGTCGGCGGCCATACCCTGATTGTGCAGGTGGAACGTCGGCTCCTTGTGCGTCCAGAGCTTGCGCCCGGTGGCGGCGTCGACGACGCAGATGCCGTCCGTCTTCTGCTTGCTCTCGAACCCATAGAAGATCTCGAGTCCGGGATTGGCGGGATCGACGTCGCCCACGTGGCAGATATCCGGGTGTCCCATTTCCAGGGTCCAGAGCCCCTTGCCTGTGTCGTCCAGCACCGCGGCCCCCAGGACCAGCTCGTCGCGCCCGTCGCGGTCCACATCAGCCGCGATCAGGCCGTGAGACCCCTGGCCGGCGTACCTGGCCTTCTCCTGCGCGGCTTCCCAGTACCAGATGAGGCCGAGGTCTTTGTCCATCGCCTGGACCTTGATCACGTTGTACGTCCCCCGCTGCATGATGAGCGAGGGCGTCTTGCCGTCGAGATAGGCGACCGTGAGGAAATTGCGGCAGTAGTAGTTGTAGTCGGGGTATCCCTCGCGGCTGAGCCAGTCCGTCTTAGCAGCCACTTCTCCCGTCCGCCCATCGAGCTTGACGAGGTACTCGGGACCCGTCTGGACCAGCCCTTTCTCATCACGGGGATCGCCTTCGCCTGCTTTGCAGTAGACTTCCGCCCGCCCGTCGCCATCGACGTCGTAGACCACCCAAGGCGAGTACCAGATGCCCGCCTCGATGGACCAGCCCATGTCGTGACGCCACATCAGGGCGCCGTCGAGACGATAGGCTTCGATCTTGTACGTCGTCGTGCTCGGCTTCCAGTACCCTGGCTTCTGGTACGGATCGGTGTTGAAGTCCGGCTGCTTGATGACGAATTCGAGCGAGCCGTCGCCGTCCAGGTCGCCGACGCCGACCTTCTGGAAATCGTAGTCGCCTCCGAGCGGGATGCTCAGATAGGGCTTCGCGCAAACGCGCGTGGTCGCCAGAGGCTCTCCGGAAGGACGGCCGTTCTCGAAGCGGACCAGATCATATGCCGAGTCGCCGTTGGCGGAGCTGCGATGCACGAAATGCGTCTGCCCGCTCCCCTGCCCGTTGAGCACCATTCGCGAGGCATGATCCACGATTCCAAAGGCGATATCCGGCGGGTCCTCCTTCAGCAGACGCCAACTGAAGAACGTCGAGCCATCCGCCATCGGAAGCGCGATGAGCCCCCGATCCAGCTTCTCCAAGCCGTGAACCGCGGGGACCTGGGCCAGCAAGACCAGTGCGATTGCCATTGTTCTGTGTGCCTTCGTCATCGTGGTCTCCTCAGAACACTCAGGGACGTCAACTCGTCAGATGCTCGTACCCGCCGGGCTCAAGATCGACGACCGCGCCGCCGGGCCTTCGGATCTGCATGCGCCCCGTGTCGGTGATGCGTCCGATCTCCGTGAGGGGCACGGGACTGCGCCACAGCGAGCGAAGTCTGGCCCATTGATCGGGGGCCAGCGTGAACAACAGCTCGAAGTCCTCGCCCTCGTTCAGAGCGGAACTGGCCGGGTCCGCCTGTGCCTTTGCGTCGTCCGAAATCGGCAGACACGAGGCTTCAACGCAGGCGCCGACCCCGCTCTGTGTGCAGATGCGATTCAGGTCCGTGCTCAATCCGTCGCTGAGGTCCATCATCGCGTGCAGGTCCGCGATTCGGACCATCTCCAGGGCCTCTTCGACCCGCGGCTCGAAGTCGAGGTGCTTCCGCAGACCGGAACCGCCCAACCTGCCGGTCACACAGATCACGTCGCCGACCTTGGCGCCGTTGCGTCGGACCGGCGGCTTGTCGCCAGGTTTGCTCAGCATCGATACGCACACGACCAGACGTCCGGCCCCCTGCCACGAGGTGATGTCCCCGCCGACCAGGGGACAACGGTACCTGTCGGCCGCGAATACGATGCCCGAGTGCAGCTCTTTCAACTCCCGCCCGCTGAACCCGCGAGGCAGGCCGACCGCGACCACCGCGGCCAGCGGGATCGTCGCCATCGCGGCGCAATCGCTCAGACTGGCCGCCATGGACTTGTAGCCCACCCGTTTCAGGCCGGCGGTCGCAGCATCGAAGTGCGTCCCGTCGAGCAACATATCGGTCGTGATGAGCACCGAGCTGCCGCCGCCCAAGGCGATCTGCGCCATGTCGTCGCCGATCCCGATGGGGATATCGACAGGCGAGAGTTCTCGCTGCTGCCGGAACCAGCCGGTGATGTCGTCTTCTCTCATGGCGACAGGTGCTTCTCCCAGAATGCGAGTTGCTGACGGACCTGTTCCGGTCCGGCGGCCCCCGCGGAGACGTAGCGTTTCACCACATTCCCGGCGCCCAGATATTCGTACACGTCCTGGCCGATGGCCGGGGATCGCTCCTGGAACTCCTCCAGAGACAGTTGCGCCAGCGACCTGCCCTCTTTCTCGCAGCGAGCGACGAGCGAGCCGACGACGCCGTGCGCCTTGCGGAAGGGAACGCCTTTGCGAACGAGGTACTCGGCCAAGGCGGTCGCGTCGAGGAATCCCGCATCCAGCCCGGCCACGATCTCCTTCGTCCGGAACGTCGTGTGGCTCACCACCGCGGCGGCGATCTCCAGCGACTTGGCAATCGAATCGGCCGTCGCGAATACGTGGATCTTGTCCTCCTGCAGGTCGCGATTATAGCCGGAAGGCTGGCCCTTCAGGATCGTCAGCATGGCCATCAAGGCCCCGTACACCGTGCCGGTCTTGCCTCGCATCAGCTCCAGGACGTCGGGGTTTCGCTTCTGCGGCATCATGCTCGACGACGTGCAGAAGGCGTCGTCGATGCGGATGAAGCCGAATTCGCTCGATGAGAAGAGGATCCAGTCCTCGGCCAGGCGGGACAGGTGCGCCGCGATCAACGCACAGTCGAAGATGAACTCCGCGCAGAAGTCGCGGTCGCTCACCGCGTCGATGCTGTTGCACAGGATGTCCTTGAAGCCCAGTTCCGAAGCGGTGGCCTTCCGGTCGATCCCGAGCGTCGAGCCTGCGATCGCGCCCGCGCCGAGCGGAGAGACGTTCAGCAGGTCGCGACAGTTGCCCAGGCGGACCACGTCGCGCTCGAGCTGCTGCACGAAGCTCAGCAGGTACGCGCCGATGACGATGGGCTGCGCCCGCTGCATGTGCGTGTAGGCGGGCATCAGATCTGTCACGTGCTGGGCCGCCAGGGAAACGAGGGCCTTTTGCAGGTAGGCAATCGCAGCCTGCAAGACCGCGGTCTCGTCGCGCATCCAGAGTCGGATATCGGTGGCGACCTGGTCGTTGCGGCTCCGCGCGGTGTGGAGCTTCTCGCCTGGCTCGCCGATCCGTCGGATCAGCGCCCCCTCGACCGCCATGTGGATGTCCTCGGCCGCCTTGTCGAACTCGAACCGGCCCGCTTCGATGTCGTCGCGAATGCCCGCCAGTCCCTTGCCGATGGCCTCGAACTCCGCCTGCGTGATGAACCCCTGGGCCGCGAGCATGGCCGCGTGGGCCATCGAGCCGATGACGTCGTATTTGTACAGGCGCTTGTCATACGACAGGGACTCGACGTAGTCCACAGTCAGCTCGTCCGGCTTGGAACTCAGGCGTTTCTCCCAGCTTCTCTGCACGTCTTTCATGGATCGCACTCTCTCGATTTGCGGTCTTGCCCTTGGTCGCGTCGAATCCGGTCGGCCATGGCCCGGCCCAGGGCGTGACACTGCTCCAGTTGCTCGCCCGTCGCGGCGAACCGGGCCTCCACGACAGGTTCGATCAGCTCCAGCTTGCCGTCCTCGACGAACTGCTTGATCGCCTTGACCGCACCGCCGCTCCAGCCGTAGCTGCCGAACACGCCGACAGAGCGATGGCTGAGCTTCTTGGCGCCGAGCAGCCGCAGCAGCCAATCCATCGGGGGAAAGACGCCCAGGTCGTAGGTCGAGCTGCCCAGGATCAGACCCTGGTAACGCCAGGCGTCGCGAATCACGTAGGAAACGTGGCTCGTCGAGACATTGTGGACTCGGATGGTCTTGACGCCGCCGTCGGCGATGCCCCGCTCGACCGCCTCGGCCATCTTCTCCGTCGCGCCGTACATCGAGCCGAACACGACGACCACGCCGGGCTCGGTCTGGTGTCGGCTCCAGCGGTCGTAGAGTCTCACGATGTGGCCGGGGTTCGTCCGCCAGATCGGGCCGTGCGTCGCTGCGATGATCCTGATGTCCACGCCCGACAGCTTGGCAATCGCCTTCTGCACCATGGGCGAGTACTTGCCGACGATGTTCGAGAAGTACCGCAGGATCTCGTTCTCGTAGTAGTCGAGGTCCACCTCGTCGTCGAAGATCCCGCCTTCGAGCGCCCCGAAGCCGCCGAAGGCGTCGCCCGAGAAGAGGATTCCGTCGGTGGTCTCGTAGGTCATCATCGTCTCCGGCCAGTGCACCATGGGCGTGAGGAAGAACTTGAGCTTGCGCCGGCCCAGAGGCAGCTCGTCGCCGTCCTGGACCAAATGGATGTTCCCGTCGCCGTAGAGATCGGCGAGGAACTCCGCGGTCTTCTTGTTGCCCACGATCTGGACGTTCGGAAAGACCCGCTTGATGAGGGGCAACGCGCCGGAGTGATCGGGCTCCAGGTGATTGATGACCAGGTAGTCGATCTGCCGATGGGGACCGAGCAGATGCTTGAGCTTGTTGATGTACCCGTTGACGGACAGGTCTTTGACCGTGTCGATCAGGACGGTCTTCTCGTCCACGATCAGATACGAGTTGTACGACACGCCCAGCGGAATGGGCCAGATGCCCTCGAACAAGGCGGTCCGCCGGTCGTTCACGCCGACCCAGTAAACATCGTTGACGATGGGTATGCCGTTCTGCACCGAGCTACCTCCCCTGTGCCTATTGTCCTTCGGACGGTCCACGAGATTCGCCGCCCCACGAGCATCGGTACGATAGCCCAAAGCCCCTCCGGCGTCAACGAAAACCGGCCCCAGGCGCCCATCCCCCGGTTGACGCTTGCACCGGCAGGTCCCTTGGCGTATTCTCCCTCGCATGGCGCCGGGGCCGGTTCTGCGTCCCGGGACCCGAAACGATGATTCGTTGCACGGAGAAGACATGACTTCGCTTCTGATCACGAACTGCAGATTGTACGACTCTCACGACGCGGCCGCGCTGCGATCCATCCTGATCCGCGACAACACGATTGAACGGATCGTAGACGCCGCCGCGAGGCCCGAAGCCGACCAGGTGATCGACGCCGAGGGCCGGATCGTCGCGCCGGGGTTCATCGATGTCCACATCCAGGGCGCCGGGGGAGCGGACACGCTGGACGCAACGCCGGAGGCGCTACGGACGATCTCACAGACCTGCGCCCGGTTCGGCGTCACCGCCTTCCTTGCGACGACCATCTACAAGCACGGCCGGAAGAACGACCACCTCCGAGTCGCCGCGGAGTGTACCGGGCGCGACCTGGGCGGCGCCCAGTTACTCGGCACGCATCTTGAAGGCCCTTTCATCTCGCCGCACAAGCGAGGGATGATCCAGCCTGACTGCCTCGCAGAGGCGCAGCCTGGGGTCCTCGCGGACATCTACGGCCTGCTCGGCGATACCCTCAAGATGATGACTGTCGCGCCGGAGTTGCCCGGCAGCGAGGAGATCATATGCACGCTTCTCCGCAACGGCGCCGTCGCGTCCTTCGGGCACTCGAAGGCCACCTACGACGAGGCCGTGCGCGGCTTCGAGACGGGCATCACGCACGTGACCCACACGTTCAACGCGATGCCCTCGATCCACCATCGCGACCCCAGCCCACTGGCGGCAATGTTCGAGCGTCCCGACGTCACTTGCCAGGTGATCACCGACGGGGTCCACATCCATCCCTCCGTCGTGCGCCTGACCTGGCAGGCAATCGGTCCCGAGCGGTTCGTGACCATCACGGACGGCATTCAGGCTCTCGGCCTGCCCGACGGCCGATACGTCTACAACGGCCTGGAATACGAGTGCCGGAACGGCACGCCGCGATACAAGGACGGAACCTTGATCGGGACCGCGGTCACATTGAACGAGCTGGTCGCCCGCCTGGTCCGTTTCACACAGTGCCCGCTGGCCGCTGCCATCCGAACCGTTACGGAGAACCCGGCCCGCGTCCTGGGCCTGGGACACAAGAAGGGCCGCATCGCACCCGGATGCGACGCAGACCTCGTCATCCTGGAGAATGACCTGTCCGTGCAGAGAACCCTCGTCGCGGGAAAGACCGTGTACCATCGCTGACCGTGGGACTATCGCATCGCGTTCTGCAAGGCGAGAATCGCGGAATTGATGTCGGCGGCGGTTATGCCATGGTGGGTGACCGCGCGAATCCGCTTTGGGCCGACGCTGAGCACACGAACGCCCGCTCGGTCAAGTCCGTTCACCAATGCCTCCGCAGTCAAACCGTCGCGGACCACGTCGAAGTAGACGATGTCGGTATGCACGCGAGCGAGGTTGATCGACAGACCGTCGATCTTCGCGATGGCCGACGCCAGGCGGGAGGCGTTTTCGTGGTCCTCGCGAAGCCGGTCGATCATCCGGTCCAGGGCCACGATGCCTGCGGCTGCGAGGACGCCCGCCTGTCGCATGCCTCCCCCCAGGACCTTGCGGGTCCGGCGGGCCTCCGCGATGAACGCCTTCGACCCGCAGACCACCGAGCCAACCGGCGCCGCCAGCCCCTTCGACAGGCAGAAGGTGAGCGAATCCACATGTTGGGTCAATGCCTTCACGTCCACGCCCAACGCCACCGCGGCGTTGAAGACCCTGGCGCCGTCGAGGTGAATGGACAGGCCGTGCCGGCGGGCCAACTGCGACACCGCGCCCATGTACTCGGGCCGCACCGGCGCCCCATAGCATCGATTGTGCGTGTTCTCCACGCAGATCAGTCGCGTGCGGGGGAAATGGACGTTGTCCGGCCGGATGGCGGCCTCGATGTCCTCCAGGCGGAGCGTACCGTCCGGCTGATTGGGAACCGTGTGCGGATGGATGCCCCCGAGGGCGGAGATCCCGCCCGCCTCGTAGACGAACGTGTGGCACTGGTCGCCCAGAATGACTTCCTCACCCCGTCGGCAGTGGGTCAGGATGGAGGCCAGGTTGCCCATCGTGCCGCTGACGACCAAGAGAGCAGCCTCCTTGCCCATCCGCTCGGCGGCCATCCGTTCGAGCCGGTTGACCGTGGGGTCTTCCCCGAAGACGTCGTCGCCCAGCTCGGCCCGGGCCATCGCCTCTCGCATCTCGTCGGAGGGCAGAGTCACCGTGTCGCTGCGCAGGTCCACGATTCGCATGAGCAAACCCCTTCGATCACAAATTCTCCAGATTGCCAGCACGTTTCGACGATGGGCAAGGATAGTGCAACGGTTCCCAAGCGTCAACGATGCCGCTCGACCGAATCGAGCAGGGCATGTTCGTGGTGTGCCCGTCAGAGCCTGCCTGAGCCTGCCGAAGGGGCATATCCACCAGAACACCCAAGATACCGCCTGACGGCGTCACTACAAACGCGGTTTTCCGATTGGCTTGGGGTCCCACATTGCATATGATGGGCCGCATGAGTGCCCTGCTCTATCTCGTCGGCGGCCTGCTGTTCCTCGGGTCGGTGGGCGCGCACCTGTACGTGCGCCTTCGCCTCCGACCCGGCGAGGACTCCGACCTTGACGACTACTACCACGAGTTCGAGGACCAGCACCCCGAATATGCGCGATACACGAGGTGGCTTCAGATCACCCTCGCGGGGACGGCAATCGGCATTCTCCTGCTGTTTCTGGGAACAGTGTTCTGAGGCATGAGAACAACGCAATGGTCGGGAGAATCTCAGGAGAGACAAACGAATGACCCTCCAAAGGACCATACCCGGTCCGACATATCGCAGGCCGCTGAATCAGACGAAGAACGGTCCGCTCACAAAACGCGGCGATTTGAATGCGACCTTGATGTGCAGATAACGTGACAGACCGTGCGGCGCCCGCAGGGTGCGTACCACGCACCGGTGAATTTGTCCTGTGCACCTGAATATACAAGGAGTTCCGACCGTGTCCAACAAAGGCGTGTTGATGCGTAGCTCGCTCGTGGCCGCATTGGGAGGTCTGCTGTTCGGATTCGACACCGCCGTCATCTCCGGCGCGGAGGTGGCGCTTCGGAAGGTCTATGAACTGACCGATTTCTGGTATGGGTTCACCGTCGCCAGCGCCCTGATCGGGACGATTCTGGGGTCGATCACCGTCGGCAAGCCCTCCGACTGGTTCGGACGCAAGAAGACGCTGATCGTCATGGCGGTCCTCTACTTCATCTCCGCCATCGGCAGCGCGTGCGCGTGGGATTGGTATTCCTTCCTGGCCTTCCGGTTCCTGGGCGGCATCGGCATCGGCGGCACCACGGTCGTCTCCCCCACCTACATCGCGGAGATCTCGCCCGCCCGACTGCGCGGCCGGCTCGTCGCGATCACACAGTTCAACATCGTGTTCGGCATCCTTCTGGCGTTCCTCTCGAACTACATCATCACACGAATGCACCTGGGCGACATGGACTGGCGATGGATGTTCGGCGTGGAGGCGTTCCCCGCCGCGGCCTTCTTCTTCCTGCTGTTCGCCAACCCCGAGAGCCCCCGATGGCTGGTCGCACGCAAGAAGACCGACGACGCCAGGGCAGTCCTCACTCGCCTTGGCGAGGACGAGAACTCCGTGGAGGAGGAGCTCACGGCAATCCGAGCCTCGCTGGACGTGGAACACCACAGCCTGCAGGAGCCGTTCTTCTGCCGGAAATACTCCAGACCGATCATGCTGGCGGTCCTGATCGCGGTGTTCAACCAGCTCTCCGGGATCAACGCCATTCTCTACTACGCGCCCAGCATCTTCCGCATGGCGGGAGCCGGCGAGGAGAGCGCCATGCTTCAGTCGGTGGTCATCGGGTTCACCAATCTGCTCTTCACCATGGCGGCCCTTGCGATCATCGACCATTTCGGGCGCAAGCGACTCATGCTGGTCGGTTCGGTCGGGTACATCGTCAGCCTCGCGGCGGCTTCGGTTGCGTTCTTCATCTACGGCGAGAACTTCACCCCGGCCGGCGGCAAGGCGGTGCTCCTGGCCCTGATCGTGTTCATCGCCTCCCACGCCTTCGGCCAGGGGGCCGTGATCTGGGTATTCATCAGCGAAATCTTTCCCAACCGAGTGCGGGCCCGCGGCCAGGCGCTGGGGTCGTTCACCCACTGGGTGCTCGCGGCGGCGGTCTCCTGGACCTTCAAACCCATCGCCGGCGGCCTGGGCGGCGGTCCCGTATTCGCCGTCTACGCAGTCATGATGGTCCTGCAACTGCTCTGGGTCATCTGGTACATGCCGGAAACGAAGGGCGTGCCCCTGGAGGAGATCCAGAGGGAATTGGGGATCGAGTGAACCGCCCGGAACAGATTCCGCAAACTGATGCTTGACGCGCCGGGCGTTTTGGCGTACTTAAGACGCTGTTCGGACCCAGGGTCCCCGTAGCTCAATTGGATAGAGTGTCAGCCTCCGGAGCTGAAGGTTGTGCGTTCGAGCCGCACCGGGGACATTTTAGCCGCATCGCGGGCGGGCTTTGAGACGATGATCTCCATTCGGACCATGACAACGGACGATATCCCGCTGGAGCTGAAGCTCACGCGCCAGACGGGATGGAACCAACTGGAGGCGGACTGGCGGCGATTCCTGGCCATGCAGCCGGACAGTTCGTATTCATCGATGTTCCGCAGGACAACGCCCCCGCGGTCGCCCTGGTCGAGGCGGCTGGTCTGAAGGCCCAGCGCGACTTCACAAGGATGTGCCGGGGTCAACGAATCAGCGATCAGCCGCAGGCCATCTGGGCCAGCTCCGGACCGGAGAAGGGATGACTGCTACCCGCGCTCCTGCAGTGGATCTCAGTTGAAGCGCAAGACTGGAACGCATATCATGCCGAAGGCGCTGGGTCCGACGCCCTCGCTGCGCAGCCGCCAACAGGGCCGGCGGGATCTTGTTGAAGGGTTCTCGATGAGACTGCTTCTAGATGTTGTGTACTTTCTGGCGGCCTTGGCCGTCAGTCCGATTCTGGTGTACCGGGTGATCCGGCACGGGCGATACCGCACCGGCTGGGCGCAGCGGTTCGGCAAGGCGAGCCGCAAGGAGCCCGGCAAGAAGTGCATCTGGCTCCATGCGGTCAGCATGGGCGAGGTGAACGCCGCCAAGACGCTCGTCGCCGAGATCGAGAAGCAGTTCCCCGACTGCGAGATCGTCGTCAGCACGACGACCGACACGGGCTACGCCCAAGCGGACAAGCTCTTCGGACGCAAGTGGTCGGTGTTCTTCTTTCCCTTCGACATCTCCTGGATCATCCGTCGCGCGTTCAACCGCCTGGAGCCTTCGATCTGCCTGCTCATGGAGCTCGAGGTCTGGCCCAACTTCCTCTTCAGTGCCCATCGGCGGCGTGTCCCGGTCGTTGTCCTCAACGGCCGGATCAGCGACCGCAGCTTCTCGCGGTACCGCAGGATCAGGTGCGTGACCCGCACCTTCTTCGGCAGGATCGACCGCGTCCTGGCCCAGACCGAGCAGTACGCCGAGCGGTTTCGCGACCTGGGTTGTCCCGCCGAGCGCGTGCTTGTCACCAGTTCGTTGAAGTACGACACCGCCCAGGTGGCCGATCACGTCGAAGGCGCCCAGGCCCTGGCAGAGCAGTTGAATCTCGGCGCCGCCAGGCTCTGGGTCGCAGGGGGCACCGGTAACGACGAGGAGAAGATCATCCTCGACGTGTACAAGTCGCTCATCCAGGAACCGGCGTTCCGGGATCTCCGCTTGGCTGTCGTGCCGCGAAAGCCCGAGCGATTCGACGAGGTCGCGGCATTGATCGAGCAGATGGGTTTCCCCATGATCCACTACAGCCGGCTCAAGGGGACGTCGGCCCGTGCTCCCGCCGACGGCAAGGCCGTCATCCTCGGTGACACCATGGGCGACCTGCGGAAGTTCTACTCGCTGGCCGAGATCATCTTCGTAGGCCGCACGCTCGTCCCGATGGGCGGCTCCGACATGATGGAAGCCGCGGCGCTGGGCAAGTGCACGCTCTTCGGACCGCACACGTTCAACTTCCGCCAGACGGTGGAGGTCCTGCTCCAAGGCCACGGCGCCATCGAGGTCAAAGACAGCGACGACTTGCTCGCGACGATGAAGAAGTGCCTTTCCGACCGCGCCCATGCCCAAGCGGTCGCGCGAGCGGGCCAACAGATCATCCGCGAGAACCAGGGAGCAACCGCCAAGACGATGGAAGTCCTGCAGACGCTGCTCTTTCAGATATAACCCTGCGACTCTCTCCGTCGCGTGGGCAGTGGTGTTTGGAGTTCCGCGTTTACGCGGTCTTCACCTTCCCCTCACACCCCTCCGCCAGCCATGCCGCACGCAAGTCCCAGTGCCCTCCCCGTGATAGAGTGCCAGTCTACGGTTTCAGGCTCTGTGCCACGGCGCGGATGTGGTCGGGGGTGGAACCGCAGCAGCCACCGAGAATGTGGATGCCGGCGTCGAGGATCTTGCGGCAGGCCGCGGCGAATTCATCGGGCGTGACCTTGTAGACCGCCTGGCCATCGACCAGTTCCGGCTTGCCTGCGTTGGGCTCCGCGAAGATCTGGACCTTGCCCTTGGCCGCCTTTGCCGCAGCTACGTAGACCTTCGCGAGTTCCACGTATTCGTCGAGCGTCGCGGTGCCGCAATTGAATCCGACCGCGTCCACGCCCAGAGCGATCATCCTGCCGACCGCGGTCGCAGCGTCCACGCCCATCATGGTGCGAAAGCCCGCGCCGCCCTTGTCGAAAGACATCGAGGCCAGCACGGGCAGGCCACCCCCCGCGGACCGGGCGGCTGCAATGGCCACTTCCATTTCGTCCATCGCGGTCATCGTCTCGATGATCAGACCGTCCACGCCCCCTTCTCGCAGTGCCTTCACCTGCTCCACGAACGCTTCGCGGACCTGGTCCGGCTTGAGCGTGCCGAGGGGTTCGAGGAAATCGCCTGTCGGGCCGATGTCGCCGAGCACGTAGCGGCTCTCGCCCGCCGCCTTGCAGGCGACCTGGGCGCCTGCCTTGTTGATCTCGAAGGCCTTGTCGGCGAAGCCGTGCCGGCCGAGAGCATAACGATTGGCGCCGAAGGTATTCGTGATGATCGCGTCGGTGCCTGCATCGAGATAGGCCCGGTGAACGTCCAGCACGACGTTGGGCTGCTCGACATCCAGCCAGTCGTTGCACCGGCCCGGCTCGACCCCGCGAGCGAAGAGCTGCGTCCCCATCGCGCCGTCGAGTATGAACACGCCCTGCTGCATCCTGGTCTTGAGATTCCGTTTGGTCATCGTCTGAAATCCTCTTGTCATTCGGGCACCCATCGGCCCGCTTCGTATCGGAAGATGTTGTCGAACTTGCCCATATCCGGCGGCGAGAAGAGGAACTGTCGCTGCCGGTCGTTGAGCTGGGTGGTCTTCACGCCGGTGAGACGGATATCCATGGTGTCTTTCCGCCCGTCCGGAGCCGTCGAGACGACGCGAATCCGGGTCGGCACCTGGAATCCCTCCGCGACAGGCTGGTAGTCGCCAAGCTGTGCGACCGCAACCGCTTTGCCGCGTGCATCGAAGTACTCGATCTTGTGGACGCAGTAGTCGCACGCATAGACGTACACGCGTCGGACCATGCGACCCGCCGCGTCCCGGCGGACGAGGATGTCATAGGGTCCCTTGTTCTCCAGCGTCCACGAGGCCGCGTCGGACCCGCCTTCAGGCTCTGTGATAATCCCGAGGGCTTCGAGCACGACGCGAGGGCTCATCATCAGACCCTCGAAATCCCGCACCTCGTCCCAGGAGCCAAGATAGTAGCTGCTCATCTCCTTGGGCGCCACGGCCATCCAGAACTCCCGATCGTTGGCCCCGACGATCACCGCTTTCGGATCCACCGCGATGCTGCCCTGGATGTAGATACTGCCGGGCGGCTCGAACCACAGTCCCAAAGGCAGATTGTGCCGCTCGGTCCTCTTCTTGTTCGGCACGTGGTACGTCACCATGGCCTGACCGTTCGCCCGCAACGGCGTCGCGGCTCCCGCCCGAGCGGCCAATGTCTTAGCCGCCTCCTCGGCAGTCGCCTTCCCTGGACAGACAGCCAAATGGCCGGGACCCGTCGCACAGCCGTTGATCAAGAGCGAGAGAGCGACAACCACCAGGAGGAAAGCACGAAATCCGAAATCCGAAACTCGAAACGAATTCAAAGGACCGAAATTCAAATGACAGAAACGCTGACGCCGCATCGAATGATCCGTTTGGGATTTGGGATTTCGGTCATTCGTGCTTGTTTCGAGTTTGGATATTCGAATTTCGGATTTCGGGTCTTCGCTCATAGGTCCGCCTGGAGAATTTGGCCGATTTGCGAGGTGAGCTGCTCGATCTGATCCTCGCTGAGATGGGGGTTGACCACGTCGACGAGGTCCTTGTCGCCCGTCATGCGAAGCCGCCAGATCTCGCGCCCTTCCTCCGTCTTGGTCGAATCGTACTTGAGCCGGCGTTTTCGCATGAGCACCAGGGCCAGCACGAACCGGAAGCTCACCTTCTCCGGGTCCGTCTCGTTCGCCAGGCGCTCGAAGAAGGCCACCAGCATCTCATCGCTGATGAACAGTTCCTTCTTCTGGTTCGCCGCTGCGAGCTTCGTCTTCCAGAAGCAGTACACTGCCGGCTTCTCCCGTTCCCAAAACTCGCTGCAGAAGTCCCGTCGCACGAGCCCTTGCTCGACCTCGACGAGCGCCCCGTAGTAGTCCTCGCCCGGCTCGATCTTCCGTCCGCTTCCGCTGCACTGTCCCAGCGGCTTATTGATTTCCCAGTCGGCCATACATCCCTGTCTTCACTGACACCCTTGCGAGCGACACCCGCGTTCGTGCAGGTCGCAGACTCGCATCGACCGCACAAAGATACCAGAGAACAGGGATGCCTGGCAAGCCGAAGATCGTGCCTGATGCCCGCCAGTGGCAGGCAGCGGAAACACGAGCGAGAATAGAGCCCTGCGAAGGCGCGAGACGGGCTGTCCCCGCCGGGATCAGCACAGACCGACGCTATGGGTTTGCCCGGCCGGGGGTTGGGGTGGCTGGCTGCCAGTTGGCCGGGTCGTTGCCGTAAGTCTCCTGGTCGATCCGGCTCAATGACTTGCCTTGGCCGTCCGCTGCGACCGGCCAGGGGTCCACGCCATTTGCGAAGTCTTCGGGGTGCGAGCCGTCGCTGTAGGCAACCCGGTCCACCCGAATCCACTCTCGTGTGCCGTCATCGTCCACTTCGCCGGGCCTGCTGAGTTGCAGCTTCTCGCCGCCGTTGGCCAGCCTGCCGAAAGTCCAGGCCAACACCTGCACGCCCGCCGGGACCGTGTACGTCGCGTTGAACGCGGTCAGGTCCTTGGTCAGAACGAGGTACTCGCCCGGCCCGAGCGTCACCGGCGAATCGCTCGGGAACAACAGCTCGATCTCGGGATCATCCGGGTCGTCCGTGAACCGCCAGGGGGCCTGCTGCATCGCGTCGTACAGGGTCGCCGCGGAATCGCTGATATTGAGCAGTTCCACGTACTCGGCCTCCTCGCTGCCCGACTGGTGGTACATGATCTCGTTGATGACGATGGGCCCGACGACCGGATCGGCGTTGGCCGCTCCCGGCGTGGGCTCGCTCAGGGCCACAAAGTTGTACGAGCCGGTGCTCTTTCGCCAGCGGCCGAACGACACGCCGGCATGGGAGGCGTCGAACTTCTCCTGCTCGCTATACCCGGTCAGGACGCCGGCAGAGCCCGAGTGCAGGTAGACGGTCTCGCCGTTCTTGCTCAGGCCGAAGGACGTGCTGCAGCCCGGATCGGAGTCGTTGCCGAAGTGCTGGTCCTGGTAGAACACCAGGTACCCGTCGGCGGGTATGCTCGTGCCCTCCGCGATCTCGTACTTGGTCAGATCGTCGGCGTCGTCGCTGAGGTACCAGCCTGCGACATCAATCGCCTCGGCGGTCGTGTTGTGCAGCTCGATCCAGTCGGAACCGCCGCCGGCGGGATTCGAGAGCAGCTCATTGATGACGACCGAGCCAGGCTCGGGAACCAAGCCGCTGTCGTTTGAGCCGGGCGAGCCGTCGGCATAGGCGC
>DAOQWL010000004.1:0-124583 GCA_035342095.1 Sedimentisphaerales bacterium
TCCGACGCGACAACGACGCGGCCGCTACATGACGGATTTCACGCGATTGCCCTGGTCGCATCCCAGAGCCTGCTCAAGCTGCTTTGCGGCCTCTGCGTAGTCGCTGCGGATGAGAGCCTCGACTCCCTGGCGAAAACTCTCTCCCTTGGCCTCTCCTGCGTTTTCCTCCGCAATGAGCCAATCCGGGGTTGTCGTGGGCGCCGCGCCCGGCCGCTTGTCCACGACGACAAAGCCGTCGGGAATCGTGATTTCCCAGGTGCCGGCCGGAGGCTCCTCGTAACCCAGTTCCGTGTTGCCGATGGCCATGGGCAGCTTCGTCTCGGGATCGACGTAGCATGCTCTGCTCATGTACGGCCACCATACCTTGTGGGCCCGCCGGCCCTGGTACTCGCTGTTCTCTTCCAGGATCTTGCCCTCCTGCAGGAGGTTGTCAAAGGCCTTTCCCAACTGGCCGACCCACTGGTACTGCCTTTCCCTGCGGTCGTAGAGGATCACCGCCTTCTTCTCCTGACGATACACGGCGGTGGACTCGCCGTCCTCGATCACCATCGAAGGAGCGCCCGGATGTTCCTCGATCACCGAAGACGGATTCTGTTGCCGATAGCGGACTTGATAGCCGTCCTCCCCGATCTCGATCCATCGTTCATCATTGATTTCGCCTGCCTCGTCACGTCCGATGATGTGCAGGAATCGGACGTTCTGGAGGGCCTCGACCGTCTGCTCGATGGCATAGGCGGGCGTGTTGAGCCGGCCCCAGAACACGATCGACAGCGCCGCCACCGCGATCACCGCCGCGACGGAGGTCAACTTTGCGATTGGATTCCTCATGATTCTTCTCCTTATGTCCGGCTCGTGGAGAACCGGTCTCGTGCTGGTGAATTCCTCGTGTGTGTCTATGACTTCCGCCCACAGTCGGTCGCGGAACGTCGAGCCGGCGGTGAACCGCAGTTTTCGTCGGATGGCCTCTTCGACTTTTCTTTTCGGTTTCATTCGTCCACCTCGCCGTTCAACATCGACCGCAGGTGGTTCAGGCCGTACCGGTAGCGGCCCTGAACCGTGTTGATCGAAACCTGTTGCATCTTTGCGATATCGCGGAACTTCATGTCGGCCGTCAGTCGCAGCAGTACGACTTCCCGCTGCTCCTCGGGCAACTGGGCGATGACCTGGCTGAGCCGCCCGGCCTGCTCGGTGAAGATCACCGTGTCCGCAGGTGTCGCCGTGGCGTTCTCTGGCGGGGCAAGCCCCACCCTACGTGCTCTGCACCGTCGCCTCTGGTAATCCCGCACGCGGTTGACGACGCTGGTGGCCAGGTAGCCGCTCAGACTGCCGCGAAGGCGAAAGCTCGGCGCGGATTTGGCGAACGAGACGAACACGTCGTGCACGAGGTCCTGTGTCGCACTTGCGTCGTTCAGCAGGCCCGCCGCCATGGTCAGCATCGAATCGAGATACTTCTCATAGATTCGCGCCAGCGCGTCGCGGCTGCCCCGCCGGAACATCCACTTGAGCAATTCATCTTCCAGCATCGTTGCCCGCTCACAGGTTCAAAAACGGCCATTTTCACCCTGTACCACGCTCGGCTCGCGAATTTAGTATACCGTCGGCGGATTTCCCCCGCGCAAAAGAAAAGGCCCTTCACGGAATTCCGGGGATCGCTCAGTGTCATCGGAGGGACACGTCTGTCTGTGCGTCGGCGTAGGACCGTTCGATGTGTCCCTGGCGGAGCGTTGCGTCGGGCGAGGCCCGTTTGGAGTACCGCCTTCAGGCGGGTTGAAGAGTCTTACGGCGCAGCCGGTTCTTCTCCAGACGACCCCAGGATACGAAGCCCGTCGCACTGTTGGACCCGCGTAAACGCGGTACTCCAAACAAGGCACGCCCGAAGCGGTCGTGCGAGGGGAGTTTATCGCATTGCGGCCTCCGGTTGAACGCGAACGAAGCGTTCGCCTGTGGGACCGGACGCGGCAGGGGGCGTGCAACGCCCCTTTTGTGCCGGTGGCTCAACGCGCCAAACTCCCGACGCGAAGCGTCGGAATCCGTATTTGTCCGCTTGGCAATTCTGTGACGAACCAAACGAGAAAAGGCCGAACCCTTGCTGATCCGGCCTTGTGCATGACTTCGCCGCCCTGTGAATCGATGCTGACTCAGATGCCGCCGGAGACCACGAATCGACCGAGAGTCTCGTCGTATTGCACGCGGATCTCCTTGCCGTCAGTTCCTCGACCCTTCCATTTGATCTGACAGGGGACTCGCCAGACGCCGGATTCGTCTTTGAACGGTTCACCCACCTCTATGATTGTCAACCCGCCCATGTGCGTGTCGATGGCCTCTCGGGTCCCGGCGGGGAGTTTCGCCAAACCGGGAGCGTATTTGAGCATCTCGTCCCAATTCTGCTTGCTGCACGCCTGAAGGAACAACGTGACAGTCTCTTTGATTTGCGGTTGTGCCGCCTTCTCCTGTTCTGTCAGAGCCAAGGGCTCGGTCTCTTCTTGTCGAGCCTGGGCGGTTCTCGGGTCCTCTCCCGGCGTATAGTCGGCCGGGATATTCGGCTCGAAGAGGCTCTCGTCCAGTTGGGCGTTCCACTCGAAGTTCTCCATGACGAACTTCTGTGGTTTCATCCGACCGCCTTCCGTTTCCCGCATTTCCACCTCGATGCGAACGGGCAGATTCGTTTCCACGTTCACCCAGAGGCGTAGGACGCCGTCGCTGCCGACAAACTCCGGCCGGCTGCATTCGATTCCCTCGGCGACGACCCCGTTGATCGTGGCCCGACCCAGCTTCGTGTAATCGCCGGAGAGGATCGTCTTGAGCCAGGTCCTCGGATCGTCGGGGGCACGTCCCATCGCGGCCTCTCTCTCGGAGAGATCGAAATGCCAGTACTTCTTCTGGTCCACGCGGATTTGATAGGCTACCTTCTTCTGGGGGAGCCTGTATTTGATGGCCATCAGCTCGCCGTTCATGAAGATGTCGGACCGGGTCCCGTAGTCGCCTGCCACGTAGTTCCTCGAGGGCATCACGAGCGGCTGTCCCTGCCCTTCGGCGATCTCCGCCGTCATGTCGAAAATGACGACGGGGACCTGCTCTGTTCTATCGAGGACCTCCGCCCAGACCACGCCGGATGTGCGACCAGTGCCCAGAAACTCGGACAACCCCAGGATCACGGCCAGAACGACGACCGCCGCCAAAGCCAATTTGACGTATGAATTCTTCATGATGATATTCCTCACGCTCGGCCGTGCTGTGGCCGAGATCCGATCCGTTGCCTCTTCATGGGCCTTCAGCACCGTCTCCAGCACGGCTCTGTCCGTGTCGGGATTCGTGCCGACGGCCGCTTTGTCGATGAAACGTCTTATGTCGTCTGCTGGTCTCATGTTTCGAGCTCGCCATTCAAGAGCGACCGCAGTTTCGTCATGCCGTACCGGTATCGGCCTTGGATAGTGTTGATCGATGCGTTCTGAATCGCCGCGATCTGGCGGAAGGTCAGATCGCCCTCCATGTACAGACCGATCACCTCCCGCTGCTCGTAGGGGATCTGAGCCATCGCTTCGCTCAACGAACGAAGCTCTTCGTTCAGGATGGCCCACTGTTCCGGCCTCTTGGCCCCAAACACGATCTGTTCCGCCCCGTCGAGGCCGGAGGTCTCATGCCTCGCCGAATCGCGCCTGCGATTGCGAAACCGATTGGCGACGCAGGTCACGAGGTACTTCTTGAGATCGCCGGTCGGTCTGATCCTGCTGCCGGTCTGGGCGAAACTCACGAAGACGTCCTGGACGACGTCCTCGGCAGTATGGACCTCGCCCGCCAGCGAGACGGCCAGCTTGAGCAGATCGAGCCTGTACTTCTCGTAGATCCGCCGCAGGGCGTCCTGGCTGCCGCGCTTGAATCGCCAGATCAGTAGCCGGTCTTCCATCATTGAACGCATCGTACCACAGAAAGATCTTTCTTTCCCTGTAGCACACCGAGCCCAGCGGTTTTCGTATCGCGGGGAATCGATTTCTGCCATAATGGTGGTTGCGTCCGCCTCCCGGTGAAGGGCGGTGTCGGATGCTATCGCGGTTCTGTGGAGTGGGTAGGGTAGGAGAGTTCATGCGATTGAGACGTTGCTCATCGATTGTAGTCTTCTCTGCAATGGTGGTTCTCTCGTTCAGTCTGACGGTGCAGGGCGAACAGGCGAAGGCCAACTGGAGTCGATTCCGCGGCCCCAACGGGCAGGGCGTCGCGCAGGCGGACCGCATTCCCGTTCAGTTTGGCCCGGACTCGAACGTTCTGTGGAAGACCGCCATCCCGGCGGGGCACTCGTCTCCCGTCGTCTGGGAGAACCGCATCTTCCTGACCTCCTTCGATCGGGGGAACCAAAGAGAACTCGCCACGATCGCTGTGAATCGCGACAATGGCGAAATCCTCTGGAAACGGGTCGTCCAGGCCCAGACGGAAGGGAGCTTCCATGCCCTGAACAACGCCGCGTCCTCCACGCCGGTGGTGGACGACAAGCATGTCTACGTCTATTTCGGGACCTATGGGCTGATCTGCTACGATCATGCGGGAACCGAGGTCTGGCAGCGCAAGCTCGACATGCCTCCCAGCAAGTACGGCGTCGCGACCTCGCCCATCTTGTACAGGGACAACGTGATCCTGATCCAGGATGGTGACAGCGGTTCCTCCCGTCTGCTCGCGATCCGTCGGGACACCGGTGAAACGGCCTGGCAAGCGCCGCGACCCCTATTCCGGGCCGGCTGGTCCACTCCCATGATCTGGCGCCACGGGGAGGTGGACGAGTTGATCGTGCTGGGCTCTCGACGACTGACCTCCTACGATCCCGCTACGGGCGAGGAGATCTGGTGGGCCGGCGGCTTCTCCGACGAGACGGTCGGCGTCCCTGTGACAGGGGAAGGGCTCCTGTTTGCCGGCGCCGCGGCCTTGGGCGGACGCGGAGACACCGACCTGGATGCGGCTGCGACCTGGAAGATGACCGTCGGGGAGTTCGACCGAAATCACGACAACCAGATCCAGCGGGACGAGATGACGGAAGGCTTTGCCTTCATTCAGCGGCCGGAACTGCCCAAGGACAATCCAGGCTACGGATTGCCCGTCCACGACATGGACGTTTTGCTGAGGATCTTCGATCAGGACAAGAACCAGGTCATCAGCGAAGCGGAATGGATGCAGGCGATGGCGAGCTTTGCCGCCAAGAGTCAGCCTGGTCTGGCGGCCATTCGCCCCGGCGCGACAGGGGACGCCCGCCCATCGCACGTCGCCTGGGAGATCCATCGCGGCGTTCCCGAGACGCCCTCGCTGCTGTACTGCCAGGGAAGGCTTTACCTCCTCCGCGACGGCGGGATTCTCACCTGCCTGGAAGCCGCCACCGCCGAGGAACTCTTCCAGGAACGAATCGGGGCATCGGGTCAGTACATCGCATCTCCCGTTGCCGCCGGCGACAAGATTATCGCGGCCAGCACACGCGGCGTCGTCACGGTCATCCAGGTGGCCGACGAGTTGAAGGTCCTCGCGAGGAACGACTTCGGCGAGAAGATCTTCGCCACGCCCGCGATTGCCGAGCACAAGATCTACCTGCGAACCGCAGGGCATCTATACGCTTTGGGCGAGTGACATGCGCAGAAAAAAGGCCGGGCTCCGCTGCCCGGCCTGGAAGACTCGTGTACTCGCGTCTGTCCCTCACGGCGAGATGTCGAGGTAGCCCGCCGGGATGTTGGGCTCGAACACGCCGTCGTCCAGTTCGGCATCCCACTGGAATTGATCCCAAAGGAATGTGAAACGTCTCCGGCCGTTGTCCCTGGCGTAGTCGCCTTCGATCTTCACGGGGTAGCCGGTTTCCACGCTTACCCACACTCTCGCCAGAAGGGTCTCCGGCGGGTTCTTGTCTCCGTGGAAAGCGGGGTCCGTGGTCTCGATTCCCTCGCAGAGCACCCCGTCGATGACTTGCTGACCCAACTCCGTGTGCTTGCAGGACAGGAACCTCTGAACCATGCTGTTGGGGTCCATTCTCAGCGCATCCGGCATTTCGGGGGCCATCTTGACATAGGATTTGTGAATGTGGTCGACCAGGATCACGGTCTTCGTGTTGCAGTCGCCATAGATGCTGGTGATGATCTTGTCTCCTTTGTACTTGTCGAGGCGGGACTGCATGGCGGTGTAGCGGTCGATCCTGTAGTCGAATTCGCTGCCGTGCGGGTCCGGCGTGTCCCGACTGACAGCCCGGAAGATGACGCCCCGGCTGGCCTGCACCTTCCTTGCGACGTCGGCCCACACCACGCCGGAAGTGCTGCCCGGACTGAGGAATTCGAACAACCCCAATACCACCGCCGCCACGACCACCGCTGCGAGGGCGAACTTCACAACTGGTTTATCCATGAGCAATCTCCTTGCGAATGTCGGTGTCTTCGTTCTTTCCGTCGGTCCGTGTGCGGCCAGGACGGTGCGGTGCATGCGGCCGTACGTCTCGTCGCCCGCGCGGACCTCCAAGTCTTTCCTGACGATGTCTTCGAATCGGTCTTTCGTATTCATTCTCAGACCTCACCATCCCAAAGGGCCCTGAGCTTGTCCATTCCATAGCGGTACCGCCCATGAGCCGTGCTGATCGAAATGCCCTGGAGGCGGGCAATTTCCTTGAGCTTCATGTCGTCCTTGATCTTCAGGACGACGACTTCCCGCTGTTCGTAGGGCAGTTGGGCGAGGGCTGCGGCGAGCCGTCGGCAGCGTTCGCCGTACACGAGGCGCTCGTCCGGCTCACACAGATCGAGCAGTGTGGCACTCGACCCATCCCGTTGACCCTGCCGAACCCGCTCGCGGCGAACCCGGTCCCGCACGCGGTTGACCACGCTCGTCGCCAGATACGCCTTGAGGCTGCCGCGGAGCCTGAAATCCCCGGCCCCCTTGGCGAAGGAGACAAACACGTCCTGCACGACATCCTCAGCCTCATGGGGATCGTTCAGGAGCCCCATCGCGATGCTCAGCAGCAGGTGCACGTACTTCTCGTAGATGCGGGACAGGGCCTCGCGGCTTCCCCGCTTGAACCGCCATTTCAGGACTTCGTCTTCGATCATCGTCAGCTCACAAACCCGGGTCTTCAGAGCGCTCTCACCCCATAACACGCCCACGAGGACCATTTTACACATCGGACGCAAAAAGAATGAGGTCGGACTTGCCAGGCCCGGCCGTGGTGCGAGGAGGGGGCGATCTTGAGGCTGCTGGCTGTCCTGGGGCGTGTCAACAGACCGGATCATTCAGGTTCCATCGCCCGGGATGTGCCATTCTCGTTTGAAGGAGAATACGCGGCCCTCCAGGGCCAGTTCTTCATCGATTGCCCTGACGACGCGCGTCCGGTTCCGCTTGACCTGCCTGTCGGGGAATGGTATGATAGAGCATCAGGAATATCGGACGCGCACTGGATGCGAGGGTAGACAAACTGGATCGGCAAGATACGTTGACTTTGGCAACGAAGTGTTCGTCATTATGAGTTGTCGGACTTGGCGTTTCGCCGGACGTTGACTGCCGCCGACACTCGGCGGGCACGCTCGACAAGGGCCTCCAGACCGTTCAACCGGGGGCATGGAGCGGCCTTGCTGACTGTCCTGGGCAGAGCGGTCCCGGCGAAAGACGGGGTCCGTACGGGAGGATGGACGATGAAGACGATCCGAATCTCCATGTGCGTAGCGTGCGTGGCGCTGTGGGCGGTCGCGGCGAGTGCCGACGTCGTGCCCGTCAAGCACACGATGGACTACCGGAACAACGATTGGGTTGGGGGGATCTGGTTCGTCGAGCCCGGCGCTGTGCTCGACCATTCCCCCTATTGTCGCAACTCCACGGAGGATTGGGGCTGGACCCATGTCGTTGCCAGTCGGGTCCCGAAGGGCGCGACCGGCATCGAGTCGGCCACCGTGACGATCATCGCGTGGAAGATCGACGTCGAGGCCGGCGAGGACGACGTGATCTACGCGCTGCCCGAGGCGCCCGCCTCGACGTCCGCCGCCAAGACGAACGGGGCCAAGCTGGGCCAGTTGTGCAGTCCGACGGAGTCGCCGATCACCGTTACCTGGCCCGACGTGGGCCAGATCCTCGGGTACGAGAGCCTGTGGTCTGTCACGGAATTCAAGCTGCCTTCCGATGTGATCGCGAACCTCTGGGCGAACGGCCAGGTGTGCTTCTACATGGACATCGACCAGACGAACGCCTCGGGCATGCGGGCCACCCTCAAGAGCGCCGTGCTCCAGGTCAACTACATCGCCCCCAAGCCGGAGGTGACCACGGTCTCGGTGTACCGGTTCTGGTCGAGCACGCTCTCCGGGCATTTCTATACCGCCAATCCGGACGAGAGAGACTTCGTGATCGCGACCTACCCCGATTCGTGGACGTATGAGGGCGCGGTCTTTGACGCGATGGCGGACGGCACGGACCCGATGTCCGTTCCGGTTCATCGGTTCTGGTCCGGCACGCTCCGCGGGCATTTCTATACCGCCAGCGAAGACGAGGCGGCCCACGTCATCGCGTACTACTCGGGCGCCTGGACTTACGAGGGGATCGCGTTCTATGTCTATCCGGCAGAGTATCAGCCCGCGGGCAGTCGCGCGATGCACCGGTTCTGGTCCAGCGTGTCCGGTCGGCACTTCTACACCATCGACGAAGACGAGGCAGCGTACGTCAAGGCGAACTACTCGAGCGTCTGGACTTACGAGGGGATCGTCTGTTACGTGCCCTAGGGCAAACTCGCGTTCGACGGAGAAGTGGAAAGGCTCGGCCGACGTGCAGAAGTCGCCGGTGAGCGGGTGGCCGCCGCGATCGATGCCTTCGATCTTCGCCCCCGGCTCGAAGCCGTACCCGAGAGTATCGTTATAGATCGTCTCCGGCGGGACCCTCGTTGTCCCATCGGCTGCAATCCCTTCTCAGTGACGCGGCGTGTCGTTCCGCCAGTAATCGGCGTGATACGCGGCGCCGTCCTTGTTCCAGATCTTGGTGACGAGGTCGATGTCGCCGTCGCCGTCCACGTCGCCGAGCTGGGCGTCGTGCCAGCCGGGATTGTCGATCTGGATCACGACCGGCGTGAACGTCGGCTGCTTGCCGCCGGAAGAGAGCCAGATCACGCCGCGTTCCTTCAGGCCGCGAGGTTTCATGGCCAGTTTGCCGCCGGACTCCATGTACGTGTCCGGGTCCTCCTGCTCGCCCGCGAAGATATCGAGGTCGCCGTCGCTGTCGAAGTCCGCGACGCCCAGCGAGTGGAACGACCCGGTGCCGGGAACATCGCCAGGGGCAGTGGGGGGGTCGGGGATCTGATGTCTCTCCCACCTGGCTCCCTTGCCCAGATTCCTCGCCCAGTAGACATGCGAGAGCCCTGTGTCGCAGTCGCTGTAGACGATGTCGTTGTGTCCGTCCGCGTCGAGATCGACGATCCAGGATCGCATGCTTGGTCCGTAGGAGGCCTTCTCCACGCCCAGATGCGGCCACTCGTGACGGAGCCAGACGCCCGACCCGTTGCCTGGGTTCTCGAACCAGTAGCGCGGGATGACGATGTCGAGATCGCCGTCGCCGTCGAGGTCGCCAGCGCCGCGAGGGGCGATGCCGCCGTGATTCTCGTCGCCCTGGCCGATGTCGGTCTGCTTCAGGCCCGCCGCCGGATCGAACCAGGAGACGACCGTGCCGTGGTAGGTCACGATGTCGAGCCGGCCGTCGCGGTTGAGGTCCGCCGCGATGATGTCGTGCCCGCCGCCCGCGAAGGGGTGCGCAGGCCAGGGCTTGTCCGGATTCTCGGTCAGCCCGCCGGGATTCTCGAACCACACGCGATTCGAGACGACGTCGAGCCGGCCGTCCTGATTGAGGTCGAGCGCCGCGGCGCCCAGGGCGTTCGCCAGGCCGTCCGCTTCGCCCATTGTGTGTCGGATCCACGTGGCGTCGTCCTTGCGTTCGAACCAGTAGGCGGTCTTGGGCTCGCGTCTCGACAGGACGACGTCGAGGTCCCCGTCGCCGTCGAAATCGGCCAGCGGCAGCCCGCCGGTCCCCCAGGACGAACCGGGCAGCGGGTCGGCAATCGTGAAGTGCGTCCAGGTTATTCCACCACCCTGGGCTGATGCACCGGCGCACGCAGTCACCCCCAGGCAGGCGCCCAACAGCAGGCACACCGGTACGGAAGATGCAGTCGCTCTCGTAGGCACTCTCTGATTCGACATACGTTGACCTCCATCTTCTGTCACTCATTTTGCAGCGTCAATCACTGTACAACGGAAGATACACCCTTGCCAGCATCGACTCAGCACCAAATCACTCGAATGCTCTCTGACCTTCGCACGCGGCTCCCGTCTCGGCCTTCCGGAATATCCAGATCATGAATGGGCTTGTTTCCATCTCAAACGAGGCGCGGGAGTAGTCCCCGTAGAGAGCGACCGGGACGAAGCCCGCCGCCTCCGCCAGCGACCGGAACTCGCAGCAGGAGTGAAGACGGAAACGGAGATCGACCGCCATACGGGCGACGACCATCCCGTTTCGTCTGCGGACCTCGTAGAACTGGGTACCACTGACACATCCCGACGTTGCATCGTAGGTTTCCACGGATGACAACGTGAGCGTGTTGCCGTCCCGAAGCGAGAAGTCGCCAAGCTTGCGGCTCTGGCCGGTCACCCATTTCAGTCGGCACGGCGGGTTGTGCAACGTGCAAATGAAGCGTCCTTGGGGCGCGAGGTGGGTGCGGATGACCTGCAGGGCCTGCCGCCGCTGGGCCGGGTCCGTGATCTCCGCGAACGAGTGAAACGGGATGAAGATGAGGTTGAATCGGCGGTTCAGCGACAGTCTGCACACGTTCGCCTCGATCAGCTCGGCCGAGAGGTCCTTGTCACGGAGCTTGCCGCGAAAGACATTCAGCATCTCGGCCGAACTGTCCACACACGTCAGGTCGGTCCCCGCATCGAGCAGCGGCGTGGAAACCCGGCCCGTCCCGCACATCAACTCCAGCACCGGTCCAGACGTCTTCCTCGCCTCCTCCAGGAAGAAGGGGACATCCAGCTCCGTCTGAACGTACGCATCGTACAGATGCGCGACCCGATCATAGTCCATTGCAGGCATTCCTGTCTCCTCGCGACTGCGTCATCGGATTGGTTCGTCGATCCTCGCGTAGAGCAACTGGTCGAGGATTCGCTCGTGCTTGAAGACGCTGGCGCGGAGCCGGCCCTCGCGCTGGAAGCCCGCCTTCTCCAGGACGCGGACTGATGCGTCGTTGCCGTCGAAGACCGACGCGTAGATCCGGTGGACCTCGAAGTGCTCGAAGGACCACGCGGTGAACGCGCGAACCGCCTCGGTCATGATCCCGCGTCCCCAGAAGGGCTCGCCCAGCCAGTAGCCCAGCTCCGCGGTGAAGCGATGCACGTCGTCGCGGAACTCCAGGCCGATCCCGCCGACGGCTTCTTCCTGCGTCGCGATGGCGAAAACCGTCTGCGGATTCTGGCGGGCGACCTTCCCCAGAAACACCTTTGCGTCCGACAGCCGGTAGGGACAGGGGAATCGGTCCCGCAGCCAGATCGCGACGTTGGGGTTGTTCGCGTAGCGAGCGATGGCCCCGGCGTCCCCGCCCGACCAGTCCCGAATCGCGTATTCTCCGAACTCGATTCTCATACACTCCCTGTGTGTCACATCCCGAGCCGTTTGTTCTCGCGGATCATTCGGACCGCCTCCGCGACCCTCTTACGTCGGGTCTCGTCCCGCTTGGCCGTGCCCACCCAGCAGATGAACTGCCTGCGATAGGTGGGCGCGAGCTTCTCGAAGTTCAGACGGGCCCGCTCGTCCTTCGCCAGCGCCGCGGTCAGCTCGGCGGGGACAATCGCGGCGTCCTGCCTCTCGGTTGCCTTGTCCCACTGGCCGTTCTTCTTCGCCTCGCGAATCTTCGCCAGTCCGGCCTCGGTCATCCGGCCCGCTTCGATCATCCTGCGAACTCGCTCCTTGTTCCGCTCGGACCAGATGCTCCCCGCCCGCCGGGGGCAGAAGCGATTCATGTGCTTCTCGTCGTCGATGCGTTTGAGGATGCCGTCGATCCAACCGAAGCACAGCGCCTCCTCGACCGCGTCGTCGTAGGCCAGGCCGGGTTTGCCCGTATGCTTCTTGTGAAA
The DNA here is from genome assembly GCA_035342095.1 of Sedimentisphaerales bacterium. GTDB lineage: Bacteria > Planctomycetota > Phycisphaerae > Sedimentisphaerales > Anaerobacaceae > PLanc-01. The sequence continues at coordinate 12,096 of DAOQWL010000004.1, forward strand.
GACCAGCCAGACCTCCTGCGCACTGGCGTGGTTCTCCTCCAGCCAGGCGCGCCACTGGTCCCGATTGGCGAAATGTCGTCGGTTGCTGCTCACAAACCCGTCCTTTCCATGTCCATTCGCAAGCCGGCACTATCCTATCCGACGCCAAGCCCGACAGCCACCCTGCATCTTCACCACAGAGACACAGAGGCCACAGAGAAAAGAATCCTACTAAGAAAGTAGGAATAGCATAATTCGTGCAACATCTGAAAAGGCAAAACGCCCTCGGTGCGAGATTTTTTTTATTCCTCGCCGCACCTGGACTTATCGCGTTTTCGCCTCCCTCGCGAACGCAGATTTTTCGACAAATTCGTGCAACATCGGGCAAGGGTAGAGGGACCGTGTGATCCTTCGGATTGACGATTTACGATTGATGATTGACGATTTGGCGAGGAGAGGACCGATGGACCAGACAGAACACGAGCCTCGCGAGAGCCAGCCGACCGAGTTACGGCCCACGAACCACTGTCGCTGCTGCGTCTACGCCCGCAAGCCGGCGGGCAAGTGGCTCCGCCTGATCCTGTCCCGCTGGCCGGGCTTGTTGATCTGCACGAACCACTCCGACGCCCCCGGCGACATCCTCGGGGTGCCCGCGCACAGCACCTGCCCCAACTTCCGCGCTCGTGGCGAGCGACGCGCCAAGGCTGCGGTGTCCAACCCCGTCGGTCCTGTGGTCTGCCAGATCCCGCTGACCAAGGGCAAAATCGCGATGGTCGATGCAGCCGATTACGTCTGGCTCAGACGACATCCCTGGTTCCTCTCGGGGTCGCCACACGGGACGTGCTACGCCGCGACCAACATCCGCGGCGAGATCGTCAGGATGCACCGGCTCATCATGAACCCGCCCAAGGGACTCTGGGTCCACCATCGGGATGACAATGGCCTGAACAACTGTCGGGACAACCTGTGCATCTGCACGCCCGAGCAGAACGCCCGCAGACGCAGACGCCGGAAGGACTCGACGCTGCGTTTCATCGGCGTCTTCCAACGCAAAGAAGCGCCCGGCAAGTGGTATGGCAAAGTGGAGGCCGGCAGACAACATGCCTATGTCGGACCGTTCGACGACGAGGTCGAAGCCGCACGAGCACGGGATCGCGTAGCGATCCAGCTCCACGGCGAGTTCGCCCGTCTGAACTTCCCCGAAGAACGCGACCAGAGAATCCGCGAGATCGAAGCGGAGAAGCGTGACCTCGACACGGATTCACGCGGATGAACACGGACTCAATTCCGCCCGGAGGCGAAATGACGGACACTCTGCTCTGTGTCCTCCGTGCCTCCGTCGTGCATTTCCTTCTTAGAACGTGTATGAGAAGTAGCACGGGCATCTTGCCCGTGAGTATTACGGGCGTCTCGCCCGTAGAATAAGACAGTCTTGGCAGGGCCAGGATGGCCCTGCGACCCATGGGCAAGATGCCCATGCTACGACGACCTGCCTTCACATACACGTTCTCACGGCTCTGCAGCGAACACGACCTCGCTCGACGTCACGGCCCATCGTTCGTCCGTGACGGTGAAGAACCACAGGGTCGTCTCCTGGGGCGGCGCTGCGGCAATGACGGAATTCCCTTCGATCCGGCCGACAACGGTCTGCCACTGTCGCTTGTTGATCGGCCCCGTCTCGGTCGTGCAGTGGAGTACCGCCGAGACCAGATTCGTCTCAGCCTTCACCTTCGCGACCGCCTGGCCCTCGATGATCTGTGGACGCAGAATCCTGGGCAGCGGCTTGCCGCCTCGCAGATGCGAATCGACGAATAGCCCGATCTCGGCAGGCAGCCAGCCCTCCTGGTGCCCGTGAGGCATGTTCACCGTGATGCGGAAGTCGCGTCTGCCGACAAGGCCATAGGTCTTCGCACAACTGTCGAGCGGATAGGCGAAGTCGTTCGTGCCATTGACGAACAAGACCGGCATCGCCGCCGAGCCGACGTACATGGAGGGATCCCAGAGGCGGACCCACTTGTCCTTCTGCTGGGCCGTCATCTTCTCGAACTGCCCGAGCCACACGCTGTTCTCATGCAGGAATCCGCAGCCATAGACCGGCACCGCGGCCTTGAACCGATTGTCCAGGCCCGCGATGATGCACGTCAAATACCCACCCCAACTGATCCCGGTGACCGCGGTGTTCCTCGCATCGACCTGCTGGAAACTCCGCAGCAGCGAATGCGCCAGGATGGCATTGGCGACCGCATGATAGGTCCACTGGTCGGAGGGCGGCAGGGTGATTGATCCGAACTTCTCCTCGTCGCTCTGCCCAGGCCCGCCGTCGTCGAGTCGTTTCCGCTCGGGCCCGCAGCCCGCCAGGTCCATCGCGATAGCCGCATAGCCTCGCCTGGCCCAAAGCTGTGCCCACTCCTGGAACGCAGTCCCGCCTCCGCCGTGAACGAGCACAACGCCAGGAAAACCCCTGCCCGCCGGCGTCGCAGTCCCCAAAGTAGCCGGACTGGCGAAGTAAGCGAACACGCGAGTAGTCTTGCCCTTGTACGCAAGCCCATGATAGTACAGCGACCGAACGGCCCCATTCTGATCAGCCCACTCGAACTGGGGTGCCTTGCTCAGCGCCACCAAATCCCAAGGCGTCGTCTCAGGCAGCGACTTGGCAGGACGAATGACGCCGGATGTCGCACACGCAGCCCCCGCCAACAGAAGGGACACACATAGAACGCACGTCACACGCAAGGATCGCAGAACCACGTAGGTCTCCTTTCACAGGACCAAAGACGCCACAGGCAACACGTAGCCGGCAATGGCACAGGCGATCATAGCCCGATCCGTCCCCAGTCGCAAGACAGCCGCGAGAACGACGTTCAGGCACGGATTCACACGGTCGGACACGGATTCGAAATCGGGCCGGAGGCGGGGGGCTGTAGGCTGGACAATGAGTGGTCTGTGTGTAGCCCTATTGTCCTGTGGACTTTGGAGTGTCCTCCGATGAGGTTTCGTTTGAAGGACCCCTGATCTGGAAGATCCGTCTGTGGGGTGGACGACAGGAAGACAACTCCCAATAGAGGGAAATGTCCACTGGACAGCTGCCCTTGGCTTTGTTCACGTCCTTCATCTCGAGTTTCTTGGAATCAAGGGCATCTTGGATCTCCTTGTCCGTCCATGTGCGGATTGTCAACTCACCGAATTCCTGTCGGGTAATCACCCTTTCCTGGACTTTCACTCCTTGCCATTCTCTCAGATTCACCGCGACGACACGTTCTCCTGGGGAGTCCTTCTGTTCCCGTTTGACGTCCTTGGTGTCTTTACTCCTGTACCAGATGACCGGGAATCCGTCGTAGAACCCGTCAAATCCTCGCGATTGTATGTCCTCCCTCCATGATGGCACATAGCTCTCATCCCGGAACAGTTCGCTATTGGGACCATGCTTGGTCATCGCAACAATCACGGCGTTCTCGCCCTCGCAGCCGGTCGTTCTCAGCCATTGGGCGCCCCTTTTCATAAGGTCCGAGAGTGTTCCCTCGACGTGCGACGCTCGGATCTTCGCAGTCATTTGGGCGAGCAACTGTCCTTCCATATACTCCGCGAATTCTCTTGCGTAATCGCTCCCACTTGCACCGCTGATTGGGTATTTCCAGTCCATCACTGCGATCTTAGGCAGCCGGGCCTGCAGATTGGCGGTGTGTGCGGTATTGTTGATCTCGTAGTTCCGATTCCTTAGACACAACGACAGTACAGGCGATGAAGTCAGGTAGGCGTCCCAGAATTCCTTTCGCCATTCATCCATTTTTGACGCATTCAGCTTGGCATCTGCAATTGCTTTATCTTCAGTCCCACCGGTCGCTTGCTTGCACTCGTCTCGCCAAGGTGTGAGACGTGCAATACCATGGTCGAGACGTGAGCCCTTGAAGAGATCGGCCACCGTGTTTATGGCAGCGTCGGTGACTTCGAACGACATATCCTGCGGAATGACTTTAGGCTTGTCGGAGCGCTCCGCGAGCACAAGTGCTCCCATGTATATGAAAGCAAGTGCCATCTCATGTTGCCCGGTCATGCCAAAACCTGATGAACTGGAACTACCGGTTAGCAGGCCGATCGTCTTCTTCTTCGGTTGGTAGAATATTCTCAGATATGGTTCAACCGTCTTGTGTGGGAAACGGTTTGTGCGATAGAAGGTGACAATATCGTCGAAGTTCACACGGAGATCATGCGAGTGCCGCTCCCAAAATAGACGTTCGATTGCCTCTGGGTTGATGCCGTCCGCTTGTGCATGGCCGATCAGGTATCCCGCGAGGACGAAGTGCCGCACGACCAGAGAACCTCGGTCAAGTGTGATGTCGTCTCGATGCCCGAACACGATCGTTCGTGCAGCATCGCACAATTGCTCGATGAGTTCCGCATCCTTCTTCGCGATTGCGCCGAGCAGCCATTTGGTTAACCCGTCATACAAGACCAAACGCATCTTCTCGACGGCATCTGCATCTTCTGACTTAGCGTCTTCGAGCCATCCATCGGCAAATGCGTAGAAACCGCCGAATTCCGCGCGCATACCCTGCAGCGGTCCAGCTTTCTCACCTGCCTCCTGGATCGCCTGATACATCTGTCGGACTACCCACGCGAACAACTCCATCGTGTGATAGTCCATGTCCTTGAGAATGACGTGCGTCTCTTCCCAGATCGACTTGAGGAGTACTCGGGCCAATGCGGATGTGTGCTTGGCACGATGCTTGGGCCCTCGCTCTTGGCCGGCCAGGATCTCATCGAGCGCGACCAAGTAGAGTCTAAGGAAATCATACCCTCTGCGGACGTTTTCTCCATATACGTCTCTGATGCTCCTGCGCTGTCGTGTCTTTCTGAGAACTCTCAAGGGCTTGTTCACAGCGTCGAGGTAAGCACGCACCTGTGTGGGGTCCGCCCTGTCCACAGCCCTCTGCATCGCCTCGTCCAATGCGCTCTGCTGACTTTCCCAGAATTCGTCGCTCTCTTCTGCAAAGGCCATGCTGCGGAATCTTACGGCCCGGGCACCCATCCTCTCGACGGCAGCGCGTAATTCGGCATTCGTTGCTCCGTTGGAAAAGGTGAGCATCCCGAGCACGTCTCGTTCGCTGTCGTACAGTGGCGAGCTCAGGTATAACTCGGCGCCATTTTCGCTCAGATACCTGTCCAACGTGGCCAGCCTCTGGATGTGGAAATCTTTGTACGTGTTTGTATCGGACGATTTCTTCTCCAATCGTATGACGCAAGAATCGCCTTTCCTGCCCGAGCCGTGAGTGGAACGAAGATAGTGCCCGTAATACCGCGAAGGGGGATGAATAGCCCTGCAATGTTCTGCGCACCACTTCTCAAGATGGGCATTGTGGCGCGACTGGAACAGGCGGACATAGACCTCCTTGAGATAAGCATGGCAGAGCTTCGCAGACGCGTATTGCGATACCACCTCGATTGCTTGACCGGGCACAAGGCACCGTATGGTTTCGCGGATGATAAATGCCAGCATGGCAAAGCACGCGATGGCCGCGCCGATTGAGCCGCCGGCAACAAAGGCAGAGAGGAGCGAAGGAAAGAACGATATCTTCCCCATCAACCACCCCGTGAAGGCCGCTAATCCCGCAAGAAGCGCCAAACGGGAGAAAAGAGACATTCTACACGACTCGTTCAGGTACTCTCCGGTGAATCTGCCGCTCTCGCTCAAGGACCGTGTGAGATTGACCACGCTGATGCCCAGTACGAATATGGGGATGATCGTTTTCAGAGCAAGGTCGGCCCATGCCGCTGTATCAATGGGCACCGTAGCCCAGGAGTATGCGAGAGTGGCGGTTGCACAGAGAAAGACCATGCCAAAGAAAAGAATCTCGTTTGGACGGAGAAGTGCCACCTCAGTCGTCAGGCAGGGGTGACCTGATTTGTGTTGGTTTCGCCATATCGCAGGTGATCCTGCGTCCTTATACTGTCTCGCGAGTCGTCGGATGTCATCGACCGCAGCATGCATGTCCTTGTCATACAACACAGCAGAGGAAAGCCAATTCTTTGAACGCAGCACCATGAATTGTCCTCCCTCACGCATTTGCGCACATACCGAACGCGACAGGCGTGCATATGCGGGATGCCCCTGAGTAGAACCGTGCCGACCGTCCGCGCGGGTCCTCCAGGACCTCTCGGAATCGGTTCAGTTCTGCTTGTCGCCCGACGAATGTCCGCTGCTCATCCATTCTCGCAACCTGGCCTGTCGGCAATTGTCCTGCTGCACGGGGCTTCCAACGCTGCCTATTGCTTTGAAAAGGGTACAGGCGAAGAGGGGAGGCCGCAAGGGGAAAGCGTGCGAGACTGGTCCGTAGCACGGCTGTCCTGGCCGTGAGTACCACGGGCATCCCCCGCCTTCGCGGGGGCAGGCCCTGCCTGTGGCAATACAGGGCTCATCCGGTTCTTGCGTGCTTTCGTGATCCAGGCACGCCCAAAGCGGTCGTGCAAGGGAGATCTTCCGCTTTCCGCCAATAGCATGGCGGGAAGCCGGCACGACGCGACAGTGCGGATGTCTTGGGCCCTTCTGGATCGGTCGGCAGGAACCTCGGTGAGACCGCTTCGTGCTCGCTTGCACAGGGTGTGCCGACTCCGCGTGTAGGGTGCGTCGCCCTCTTGTCCATACCATGCTATTGGCCCAAAGCGACAAATCTCAGGGGTTTGGGGACAGGTCCCCAAGAACCGCCGAAGCACGCGAAAACCGGATGAGCCCGATACAGGGGCAGGATGCCCCTGAGACTCATGGGCGCGACGCCCATGCTACTGGGGACCCGTAACTCGAAACGATGCATTTGGGGTCCCCCTCACGGGCAGGATGCCCGTGCTATGATATGCCCCTTCGGCAGGCTCTTAGGGGCATGCTGCGAACCGGCGGTATCTACGGCAGATGCTCCAGGTCCGCGAGGTCCTGATGCCTGCCGGAAGCAACCTCAAAAACTCTTTGAAGTCGGGTGGTAGCCGGATCGTAGCCATAGACGATTTGACGCATCAATTCCAGGGCCTGCAACCGCTCTTGTGGCGTTTTGGACAGCCAATAGGCCTTTTCGTCCGACGGGTCGCGAAATGAGCCGACGGAGAAGGCGTTCTTGTCGATCTTTGCCGATGCGAGTCTGTCCATGAGCCCAGTATAGCAGAATGAGCCGGTCGCGTAAACGAAGCTTGTCGCCCGACGAATGTCCGCTGCTGGTCTTGGAGATCGGGACTCATAGGACCGATTGGACGGATAGGACTACTGGGAGTCATGCGATCCTTGCTCTCGCGGGGGTGGGTCGTTGGATTGAGAGCGTCGGTGCTGGGAGCGGGCTCGGTAGAGACGCTCGGTGAAGCCGCTCAGTAGCACGGGCATCCTGCCCGTGGACATCCCTGATCGTCATGGGCGGGACGCCCATGCTACTGGGTCCCCCGAAACTCGAAATGATGCACTTGGGGGCCCCTTCACGGGCAAGATGCCCGTGCTACGGGATGTCCGCGTCGGCGGGATCAAGCGATTTGCGGGATGGCGGTCGCCAGGACCGCGTCGCGGCTGTTCTGGTCGAGTCGGACGGCGACGATCTCGCCGGGAGAATAGGATGACTCGGACGGATAGGACTCACGGGCCCGGCCCTCGCTGACGCCGGTCCTATCCGTCCTATTGGTCTTATCCGTCCCACGTCCTATGCGGACCTCGAAGTAGCGTTCCGCCCGGCCGGCGGGGGAGCCGTCAGCGCTCTCCTCGATCAGAACCTGGGCGGTCTCGCCGAGGAACTGGGCCCGGAAGCGGGTCTGAAGGTCGCGGTCGAGGTCGCGGAGAGTCTTCGAGCGGGCCTTGATGACCGGCGGTGCGACCTGTGGTCGCATTGTGGCGGCTGCCGTGCCTTTTCGCGGCGAGAAGGCGAAGACATGCATCTTGGCGAAGCCGACTTCCCGGGCAAGGGCGACTGTTTCCTCGAACTCCGCGTCCGTCTCACCTGGGAAGCCGACGATAATATCGGTCGTAATCGCAGGCCGGTCCAGGCGGTCCTTGACGAGTGCGACCTTGGTTCGGAACTCGTCGGCACTGTAGGGTCTGGCCATCCGGCGAAGGACCGCATCCGAGCCGGACTGGAGCGATAAGTGCAGGTGTGGCATCAGGTTAGGATGGTAGCCGAAGACGTCGAGCAGTCGCGGCGTCACGTCCGCTGGGTCCAGCGAGCTGACACGGACGCGGGCCAGACCGGGGACCTGCGCGACCTTGTCCAGCAGGTCGGCTAGGTGGGGATTCTCATCGGTGGACCACCGGCGACGGCGGGCTGTGGTCTGGCCGTAAGCGCCGACGTGGACGCCGGTTATGACGATCTCCTTGTGTCCTGCGGCCACGAGAGCCCTCGCCTCCGCGAGGATTTCCCCGGGATTCCTGAATCGAACAACCGGGCGGACCGTCGGTATGATACAGTAAAGGCACGGACCATCACAACCGTCCTGGATCTTGAGAAATGCACGAGTTTGGCCATGAAACGATGCGAGGGCCGGCAAATCCTGGTCTGGATGTAAGTCGTTTTTGGACTTGACTTTGGCATCGTTTTGTGGTCTAATGACGGTGGTTGCAGGGTGATTCGAATCTGGGGTGGTTGATTCGGTGCGAGCCAGGCGGCTCAGGGTAGCCGGGAGTTCGCATCGGTCCTTGACAACATGGATGTTCTCCCCGACGACGGTCAGTTCGCCTGTCGGAGCGGCGGGCAGGCAGCCGCAGAGTATGATGGCTTGCGGGTTCTGTTTCCCGGCCTGGTGGAGCAGGTGACGGCTCTTGGCCGAGGCGGTGTGCGTGACGCAGCAACTGTTGACCACGACGAGTTCCGGCGAGTCCGCGAGGTCCACCAGACGCAGTCCGCAGCTTTCGAGAAGCTGGCGAATCTGCTGGCTTTCGTACTGATTCACTTTGCAGCCGAGTGTTAAAATGGCAAAGCTGGTCATCATGTGGTATAATGATATGACTGTGGGTCGATGTTAACAAGACCCACGCATAATAGGCGTATCGATTGGCTGGAGGTTTCGAATGGCAGCAGCATCGGATGCGATTTGGGCGATTGACCTGGGGAACAACTCCCTCAAGGCGCTGCATCTGGTGGCGGTCGGGGACGTGGTTCAGGTGATCGGCTTCGACCACGTTCCGCACGGCAAGATCCTTTCGAGCAGCGGGGTCGGCGCCGCCGAGCGGGAAGAGCTGGTTGCGGTGAGCCTGCGACAGTTCGTCCAGCGCAACGATCTGGGCTTCGACCCGATCATCATCTCGGCGCCGAGCCAGAACAGCTTCGCCCGGTTCGTTACGCTGCCGCCGGTCGAGGCCAAGCGACTCCCGGAGATCGTGCGGTTCGAGGCCGCCCAGCAGATCCCGTTCGACATGAGCGAGGTGCAATGGGATTATCAGTTATTAAGCGATCCTGATAGCCCAGAAAAGAAGGTCGGGCTGTTCGCGATCAAGAACGACGTGGTCGGCGCGGTGATGGAGCCGTTCGATCGGGAGGAGTTGTCGGTCAGCTACGTGCAGATGGCGTCGATGGCCCTGTACAACTATCTGCTGTTCGACCGGCCGGACCTGGCGAATTCCGACAAGCGGGCGACGGTGGTCGTGAACATCGGGGCCGACAGCACGGACCTGGTCGTCTGCACGGCCTCAGGCGTGTGGCAGCGATGCATCATGATGGGCGGCAACGCCTTCACCAACGCGATCGCCTCGACGTTCAAGCTCAGCTTCGAGAAGGCCGAGAAGCTCAAGCGGACGGCGCCGGTGAGCAAGTACGCCCGCCAGATCTTCCAGGCGATGCGTCCGGTGTTCACCGATCTGGCGTCCGAGGTGCAGAGGTCTCTCGGCTTCTATACGAGTTCGAATCCGGACGTGAAACTGACTCGCGTGATCGCGATGGGCGGAGGGACGCGGCTCCGCGGGCTGGTCAAGTACCTCCAGCAGACCTTGCAGATTCCGGTGGAGAAGCCGGAGTCCTTCAAGCGTCTGGCCATCTCGCCGGGCGTGTCGGCCGCGAAATTCCATGAGAACGTGGGGGATTTCGCCGTGGTCTACGGCCTGGGTCTCCAGGGCCTGGGCATGGCGCGCATCGAGAGCAACCTGTTGCCCAGCACCGTGGCGAGGTCCATGGCCTGGGCTGGCAAGATGAAGTACTTCATCGGGGCGGCCCTCATGATGCTGGCGGTGTCTCTGTTGTGCCTGGGGCGGGTCGGCCTGGACCGGGTCAGCTACGCCAAGAGCGACGACACCCGCGCGAGGGCCAAACGCGTGGTTGCCGAGGCCGAGAAGGCTGTGACCCAGAACAGCGGCGTCAAGGGCCAGACCGACGAGTTCTTCGCCAGCATGAAGAAGCACTTCTCCGTGTTCCAGTACCGGGAGATGATCCCGGAGCTGTACCAGCTCATTCTGTCGGCGAGCCCGAACGCCAAGACCAACCCGAAAGACCGGGCGCTCTACGACGCCTATGAGCGGGGCGACGTTGCGGCGATCATGCAGATCCCGCGTCCCGAGCGCAAGCAGTTGTTCCTGACCACGCTATCCATGTACTACTCCGACGATCTGGCCACGGCCCAGTTCCAGCAGACCGCCACGATGCGCAAGACCCAGCGACTGCAGGACGCCGAGGCTGGGGGGGGGTACGAGGAGATGGACTACGAGTCGATCTACGGACCCGACTTCATGAGGATGAACCTCGGCGGCGCGAGCGGAACGAAGACCTCCGGCTTCACCGTCGTGATTGAGGGATACAGCCCCTACAAAGAGATTGGCGACCTCCTGGACCCGCCGAACGTGAAGGAGTACCCCGGTCGCTGGGGGCTCGTCACTCGCCTGGAGAACCTCAAGCAGTTCCTCAATCTGGACGTCAATGCCCCGTTTGAGATCTATCAGAAGGCGAACGCCGACCAGTACAAGCTCGAAACGGGTCCGGTGGACCTGGAGGCGGAGTATCTTCCTTCGGGCGTCGGCGTCTTGACGTCCCTGTCAAGACAATCCGGCGACATTGGTATCGATGAAATGATCGTCGACGACAAGAGTCTGACCCTGCTCGACCCGGTCACCAAGGAGACGATCTGTGCCGAGACCGAACTGGATCAGTTCGGAAAGCCCCGGCTCGACGCGCTCAGGAAGCCGAAGAAGCTGTACCGGGACTACTGGTTCAAGCTCCAGTTCAAGCTCAAGTGGAACGGGGCGCCGCCCACCCCGGAGGGCGTCGGCGACAAGGACAAGAAGACGCGTCGTAGATGACGAGGCCGTGGCGGCGTGTATGACAAGCAAGCGAATCGTGGGCAGGTAGGCAGATGAAATCACCGCAGATCAATCTCGAAACGGTCAAAGAACTCCTCAAGAAGCTCAGCTTCGTCAAGAAGAATCCCGCCTTGCTGGCGCCGATCATCACGCTCCTCGTCGCCGCGCTGCTGTTCATCCCCACCACGCTCCTGAGCGCCAAGCTCAAGCGTACGATCAACGAGCAGAGCGTCAAGACGGCTGCCGACATCGACAAGCTGATCAGGGACGTCAACGAGGCGGGCCAGGCCGAGGCTATGGCGGAGTACGTCGAAGCCTGCAAGCAGGACATGATGCAGATCGAAACCCTCATGAAACAGATGACGATGCGCGAGCTGCTCACCTACCAGGTCTTCCTGGACCCGAACGAGACCTCGCCTCTGATGTATGAGCCGGTCCGTCGGAAGTACCTGGCGGGCGTCGATGCCATGCTCGCGAGGATCGGGGCGGGAACCCCGCCTGCCGACGGGGAGATGGAGGCTGCGTTGAAGCAAGCCCCGCGGCGCTCCCTCTACGGCGGCGCCCGATCGGTCGGCATGGGATACGGCGGGGGATACGGCGGCGGGGGCGGCAAGGGCGGTATTGCGGCCGCCTACAGCCAACTGCCCTCGATGGAGCGAAGAATCATCGACAAGCTCTGCGAGGACAAGGCCCGCGGGGTCCGCGTCTATGCCAGTCCGGCCGACCTGGACGGATACTCCTTCTGGACCGACTGGAAGTTCGAGGACAAGGACACCTCGCTTCGCCAGGCCTGGACCTGGCAGATGGGGTACTGGATTCTCGAGGATGTGGTCGACACGGTCGAGGCGATGAACCGGAACAGTGCCAGCGTTCTGGATGCGCCGGTCAAACGAATCCTGGGCGTCAACTTCACGACGTCGTCGCAAGCCGGCCGCAAGGTCGGCGGCCGTCGCGGCAAGTCGAAGCGCCAGTCGGCCAGCACCAAGACGATGCCTGTCTACGTGATCAATCTGGATACGGCCATTGCGGCCCCCCCGTGCACTGGCCGGTTCAGCAACGCGGACGTGGACGTCATGCACTTCAACGTCAGCCTGGTCGTCGACGCCGACGAGGTGGTGCCCTTCATTCGGGAGCTGTGCAGCGCCAAGACGCACAAGTTCTACGGCTGGGACGGCCAGGGCGACGAGCAGACCTTCAAACACAACCAGATCACGGCGCTGGAGACCAATGTCACTCCGGTCGATCTGGAAGACGTGGACCACAGCACCTTCCGGTACGGCCCCGGCGTCGTGCTCACGCTGGACCTGATCTGCGAGTACATCTTCCCGCGGGCGGGGTATGACGAGATCAAACCTCAGTTGGTCAAGAACGACATCGCAGGTACGGAACTGGCGCAGTAGAGTGATTCTCAAGGGAGCGATGGAATAGGGCTATGAAAGACCTGCTGAAGAAGATTGGACGTTTCTGCGAGAACCATGTCGAGAAGATCGTCCTGGTGATTGTGGGCGTGGTTTGCATCTGGCTGTTTTTCACCCGCGTGATCTTCAGTCCGAACGTGGTCGCGATCAAGGGAAAGAGCTTTACGCCGGGGCAGATCGACCGGTACGTGTTCGAGGAGAAAGCACAGGAGCTCAGCGCGCAACTGCGGCGTAAGAAGACCGGCGACCGGGTGGCCTACACGCCGCGATTGACCGGACCGGTTGACCCGTGCGATAACTCGATCGCCGGCCTGTTCAATCGGCCCCTGCCCAGAGGCTTCGCCGGTCTGCTCGAGTCGCCGCTGGACTTCATCGACACGACCGCGGTCCCCCGACGTGCGGCCGCGCCGGCCGCTCGGGTCGCGTCGTCGTCGTCGTCGAGGCAGTATCGCCTGCCGACCATTCCGGATGTGACGGATGTCGCGGCCACCCACCTCCGCGCGACGGCCTACGTGCCCAGGCAGCCGGTCACCCCGGAGGCGAAGTACACCTCGTCTCCCACCGAGCCCAACGACATCGATCTGGTGACCGTCGAGGCCCGGTTCGACACTGCGGAGTTGTACCGTCGCTTCCAGGCGAGTTTCAACGGGGTGGACGTGCAGAAGGAGGAGTGGCGAGATCCCTGTCTGGCCGATCCGACGTTTGCCGCGGTCCAGTTGGAGCGTCAGGAACAATTGGAGGACGGGTCTTGGGGCGCCTGGCAGGCGATCCCTCGCAGTCGCGTCGAATCCAATCGGGAACTGTTCTCGGTGATCGATCGCGTGGAGGATCTGCCTGTGGGCGGGATGGGCGTGCGGATGATGCAGTACGAGCCCAAGATGGTCACCCTGAGTCTCCTCCAGCCGGAGAGCTATCAGATCGCCTCGGCGGATGAGGACTGGCTGCCCCCCAGTTTCTACGGCAAGTTCAAGGATCTCCAGAAGAAGGTGGAGGCGGAGGAACGACGCGAGCAGAAGGAGCAGGAACGCGCCAAGGACGACCGCACGGCCACCGATACCCGGCGCGGCGATCTACGCGGCGGCATCGGAGGGACCGGCACGCAGGGGACTGCGGCGCGCGGGACGAGAGGACGCCCCGGGACCGGCGTCGGCGGCGACACGGGTATGCGCGGTTCGCGGGGGACCCGAGGGACGACTCCAGGCGGCGAGCCCGGGATGCCCGGCACTCGCGCCCGCGGATCGAGGCGGGCCGGCGCCGGCGACGACATGTACGGCGACATGTACGGAGCTCGCGGGATGGGACCCGACGGGCGGAGAAAGGCCTCAACGACCGAGGTTTACTACGACTTTCGGGAAGAGATGCTGAACTATCGGACCGATCTGTCCAAGCAGCCCAAGCCCACGCTGATTTGGGTGTTCGACGACACGGCCCGGCCGGGCAAGACGTACCAGTATCGCGTCCGCGTGGGCGTGTTCAATCCGGTGGCCGGGACCGGACAGCTTGTCGAACGCGACAAGGACAAGAACAACCAGGCGATTCTGTGGAGCCGGTACTCGCAGATCGCCGGCCCGATCTCGATTCCCAGGATGGTCTATCTGTTTGCCAAGAGCGTTCAGGACAAGACGAAGACGGCCACCGTGGAGGTTGCCCGCTACACGATGGGCTACTGGCGGACGGAGGATTTCCAGGTCAAGCCCGGCGAGGCGATCGGCAAACCGGTCGAACCGAAGGACAAGCGATCCGAGCGGGACAAAGAGCGGGAGAGACGCCAGGCCATGATGGGTCCGGGCGGCGGTCGCATTACGGACCCTCGCGGCGGCATGCTGGATGACCCGATGTACAACATGGCGCCCGACCCGGCTCAAGCCAACCAGCCGAAGGTTATCGATTACACGACCGGCACCGTTCTCGTCGATCTGGTGGAGGTCAACGACTGGGCCGACGCGCCGAACCTGCGTCCCCGCATGTATCACGACATGCTGTACACGACGGATGGCACGCGCATCGAGCACATGCCGGTGAGCATGACGAACTGGCCGCGGGACTTGACCGATGCGTATCAGGTGGTCCAGTCCGAGAAACGCAGGGAACCCAAGCCCTTCCGCGCATTCAGTACGAGCGCCCGAGGAGGTCGCGGCACGCAGGACGCCTATGGCGGCGGCGAGGGCATGTATCCCGGCATGGAAGGCGGCGGACCCTACCCCTACTGAGTTGCGCACCACGAACCACCTGGACGCGACCGAGAAAGTGGATTGCCGCTTCGCGGGAATGACAAGCGCGAGGTAGCGCCGCACTCGGGGTATCTCGTGCAATCCCTCGACGCGGATCCATCGGGAGGTTTTGTCTTCCATTCGCACACGCGGCGAGTACACTGAGGAGCGCCAAAGGTGTTCTTGTTCTGTGGAGGTGACGAATGGAACGTCGGTGTAGTCCTTGGCTGTCGGCGGTGGTCTTGCTGGTCCTGGCGGGGGCCGTCTGTGCGCGGGAGGTCGAGACGGGTCCATACGCGAAATGGAGCCGCGGGCCCGGCGGGGGAACGGACTTCTTCCCCATCGCGGTCTGGCTCCAGAGTCCTCGCAATGCCCAGCGATACCTGGCGGCGGGAATCAACGTCTATATCGGCTTGTGGAAGGGCCCGACCGACGAGCAGTTGGCGCAGCTCGGGGCCGCAGGTATGCGCGTGATCTGCTCCCAGAACGACGTCGGGCTGCGGCACCTGGACGACCCGACCATCATCGGCTGGATGCACGGAGACGAGCCGGACAATGCACAGTCGCTCGGCGAAGGCAAGGGATACGGCCCGCCCATCGCGCCGGAGAAGATCGTCGCGGATTACCAGAAGATCCGGGCGGCGGACCCGAGCCGGCCGATCCTGCTGAATCTCGGGCAGGGCGTCGCCTGGGACGGCTGGCACGGTCGCGGCGTCCGCACGAACCACCCGGAGGACTACCCCCTGTACATCCAGGGCTGTGACATTGCGTCGTTCGACATCTACCCGGCGACGCACGACAAGCCGGCGGTGGCGGGCAATCTGTGGTATGTCGCCCGGGGTGTTGAGCGGCTCGTCGGCTGGGCGGGCGGCGAGAGGATCGTCTGGAACTGCATCGAGTGTACCCATATCGACAACGCGGACCGCAAGGCCACGCCGGAGCAGGTGAAGTGCGAGGTCTGGATGTCCCTCGTTCACGGGTCGAAGGGCCTGATCTACTTCGTCCACGAGTGGAAGCCGAGATTCAACGAGTCGGCCCTCCTGAGCGATCCGGTGATGTGCGAGGCGGTGACGCGGATCAACCGTCGAATCGCGGCACTGGCGCCGGTGTTGAACAGTCCGACGATCGCCCAGGGAGGCAAGGCGGAGCCGGCCAATCCGGACGCACCGATTGCCACGATGGTCAAGAAGCACGGCGGGGCGGTCTACCTCTTCGCGGTCGCGATGCGAGGGACGCCGACGCGGGTGGCTCTCTCGATTGCGGGCCTGTCGGGCCGTCACGCGGTCGAGGTCCTCGACGAGGGCCGCACCCTGGAGTCGGCCGACGGCGCCTTCCAGGACGACTTCAAGGCATGGGACGTCCACCTGTATCGAGTCCCGATGGCGAATTGATGGTTTGTAGTGTGCCCGTGAGGGCATCTCTTCCAGAGTATCGGGGATAACGCCTCACGGCGTCACTACGAACTCCGGCGGACTGACAGCCAATCATCAATCATCCATTATCCATCGTCAATTGTGCAGGTGCAGGATCCTCGCGCCGTCGAAGCCGTTGAACCTCGTCGAGGAGGCGGTGCTGTAGGCGCCGATGTTCTCCGTGTAGAGGCACTCGCCGATCTGCAGGTCCGCGGGCAGTTGCTCGGAGAGGCTGACCTTGTCGAAGCTGTCGCAGGTGGGTCCGACGACGGCGCAGACCTCCATCGGGCCGGGGCGGAACGCCTGGAAGTTGGGAATCCAGTGGTCGTAGACGACGCCGGAGAAGGTGTGATAGACGCCGTCGTTGATGTGGTAGAAGACCTTGCCGTCGCGCCGGGCCTTGCCGATGATCTCCGAGACGAGCACCGCAGCGGTGGCCACCATGAACCGCCCGGGCTCCGCGATGATCTCCGCGTCGGCCGGGAACAGTCTGGCGCATTCCGCCTCGATCAGCTCGCCGAGTTTGGCAAAGTCCGGCACGCGAGAATCGTAGGGGACGGGGAAGCCGCCGCCGATGTCGATGATCTTCAGCGGGTACCCTTTCTTACGGGCGTCGTGGAAGACCTGCGAGGCGATGTCGAGCGCCGCGGTGTAGTTGTCGAACGTGGTGCACTGACTGCCGACGTGGAAGCTCAGGCCCTCGACGACCAGGCCCAGGTCGAAGGCCTTCGCGATCAGGGCGCGGGCGTCGCCCGGCTCGGCGCCGAACTTGGAGCTCATCTCGACCTGCGAGCCGATGTCCGGGACCTTCAGTCGCAGGACGACGCCGGCGGTGTCGCAGTGCGACCGGATCTTCGTCAGTTCATCGGCGTTATCGAAGGTCACGAGCGGCTTGTACCGACGGATCTTGTCCAGCGTGTCCCGGTCTTTGATCGTGTTCGAGAAGATGATCTTGTCCCAGATGTAGAAGTCCTTGTCCTTCTCCTCGAAGTGGCGGATGTACTCGTAGACCTGCATGAACTCGTTGTACGAGGCCACGTCGAAGCTGGCGCCCTCGTCGAAGAGGGTCTTGACGATCTCGGGGTTCGAGTTGGCCTTGACCGCGTAGTACGCCTGGACCCGCGGCAGGTGCCGCTTGAACGTGCGGTAGTTCTCGCGGATGCGGTCGTGGTCGATGATGAGCAGGGGGGTCCCGTGCTCCATCGCCAGCTTGAGCGATTGTTCTTTCATGCCTATTCCTGTGGGGTGCGCACTGCGCACCGTTCAATCATCGCGTGGGACAGAAGATGGTGCGTGATACGCAACCTACGACTGTCTCAGACTCCCAGCTTGCTCATGAGTTTCTTGAGCTTCTCGACCTCTCGATTGTTTTCGAGGTAAGATTTGATGAGTTTCTCGTGCAGCTCCTGGCCGCGGTCGTAGAGACGTTTGAGTTTCTTGGCCTTCGTCGTCTGGATCGTGTAGGCCACCATGATCGGCAGAGCCACGGTGACGTCGAGATACGCGGTGACGGTCTCTTCGAGCTTCGTCGGATCGATCTTGCCCCAGCTCGCGGCCTCGGACGGCGGCGCGCCGGAGAGCCCTCCCGTGTCGGGCCGGGCGTCGGTGACGTTGATGTCGTAGTCCTGGCCGACCTCCGGGATCATCAGGACTTCCTGGATCTGCGGCTCGGTCTGGAGCATGAAGTTCTTCGGGCTGCCGCCGCCGATGAGCAGGACGCCCGTCTTGCCCTTCTCGTAGTTCTTGGCGTTCAGGATGATGGCGGTCGTGTCGTTGACGTCGATGCTCGGATTGATCTTGAGCTTGAACTTGTCCAGCAGGCCCGCCGCCTCCGCCAGCAGTTCCAGGCCGGCCACGTTCATCCCGTGGGTCGAATCGCCCGGCGACGAGGTGAAGACGGGAATCCCGTTGCGATAGGCCGCCGCGAGGATGCTCACCTGGCCGATGCCGTTCTCCCGCTCGCACTCGTCGAGGACTTTGCCGAGATGGTGGTAGAACTCCCGCGTGCCCATCTCCTTCTGGAACTCGGGTCGGACCAGGATCTCCCGCAGACGCCGGTCCGTCTCCATGAGCACGTCCTGGTAGTCGAACAGGATGTCGTAGATCCGCGTGACGCCCTTGTCCCGCAGGTCCGCGTCGTCCACGTTGTGGCTCCCGCGGAACATCGGCAGGTTGAACGCGAAGTGCAGATCGTGGTACATGTTCGCTCCGGTAGCGACGATCCAGTCCACGAATCCGTGGTTCATCAGCGGGATGATCGCCGCGGGTCCAAGTCCCGCGGGCGTCAATGCCCCCGCCAGGCTCATGCCGATCGTGACGTCCTCCTGCGAGTAGCGGTCCCGCAGCAGGTGGCAGGCGGCGCGGAGCCGGCCGCCGTTGTAGGCGTCCATGCAATCGACCAACTGCGCAATGCTCGTCCCGGCGTCGATCGGCGCCGGAAGAATCCGCTTGCCGGAGAGGTACCGCATCTTCCCCGGGCACTGTGACTTGTCTTTTCCCATGATCCTATCGATCCTTTCAACCGTCCATCTGCGTCGCGTCGGCGCAGGCGACCCCTGCCCACCGCACGGCCAGGGATTCTACACGACCGCCGCCGCGGCGCGAAGTCGCAACCGCGATTTTCTCGCCCTGCCCAAGAGCGATTTCAGGAGTGTCCGGCCCGGGCACACTTGGCGAGATCAGCATCGCGAACTCGAATCTTCGAGAAAATACGTATTTGTCACAATTGACACGCCGGGCCGCGCTTCTGTAGTCTATGCTTTGTGGCACGTGTCATTTCGTTTGCTCGCGGGTGAGGCTTTCTGGAGGTACGAGACATGGGACGCTACGCATTCCTCACGGGTCTGATCGTCGTCGGTTTGAATCTGAGCCTCGTTCTTGTGGCAAGCGGCCAGTCGAAGTACGCGGAAGCGAGGTTCACGAGCCCGCAGATTCTCATCTACGGCGAGGGAGGAACCGTTGAATACAACCAGGACTTTGTGTACAACACCACGTACGGCGACAGTTGGCGCATGGTCGGCTATGACGCCTACGTGTCGCTGACGTTCAACGTCCAGATGAAGCCTGAATCGGCGGCTCTCACCATAAGACATCTGAGCTCGGCGGACCCAGGCTGCCCCGGCGGCGGCTATTCTCCTGTCGATATCGTCCTCAACGGCACGACCATTGCGGGGAACTACGATCCCGCGGAGAATCACGGCGGGACCCATTTGTTTGTCACGGACGAGTGGGATATCGCCGAACACCTCCAGGCCGGCAGCAACACGGTCCGCATCTCGATCTGCGGTGACGCCTGCACCCACTACTGGATCAGTCATCTCCTGGTCGATTGGGTCGAAACCAGGGAATACACGTTGAGGGTGACCGCGAACCCGTCGAATGGAGGCACCGTAACGCTGTCTCCAGACAGGGCGAAGTACTCATCCGGCGAGCAGGTCACTCTAATAGCAGTACCAGCCGAGGGATACGAATTCTCTCAGTGGTCGGGCAGCATTTCAAGTTCGGCCAACCCGGTAACGATTACGATGGATTCAGATAAGGCAATCACGGCCGGTTTTGAACCAGGAGAAACGAAGGAACCACTCATAATCACTCTGACTGCAAAGTACAACGGAAAGTTTCTTGCTGGTATACCGGTTAGCAATGAGTACACTGCTTTCGTAGAATGGAATGAAGAGCCGGGAGTTGTGGAATTCTATGCAAATGACACTCTGATAGCGTCGGCGGCAGGCACAGCCAGCGGAGCTACAGGTACCTTCAATATGGGGGCAGATTTTCCAGGTGCTTTTGGGTCTTCTGCGAACAGGGTACGTGTGCGAGCCAAGAACGGGGAAGGGTTCTTCTCGGATGGGTATGAGAAGCCGGTGGTTGTCTTCCCACTGCCCAATGCGATTCTTAATCTCGTTCCTTGGTTCTCAGTGCAGACCACGGAGAATGAGGTCCACTTGGCGGTGGATATCGATTTCCCAAAGCCGCCATTCAAACAAGACATAACTCTGCCTGTCTTCGGTAAGTTCGGTGCCGAAATAGCCGCGAACGCGAGCTTTGACTACACGGTGACCGACGGAGATTGGGAAGCAGCCTTTGGCCTTGGAGCGGAGGGGCAAAAGGGCAAGAGGGGCCGTCGCCCTCTGATTCCTGGGATCACCCGATATCCCAAAATCAAGCTGTACATCGGCAACAAGGAGATATCCGGACACATCAAAGGTGGAGTCACTGGTACAGCCACAATAACGACGGGGATCACATTGGACGAGGTCTTTGCATCAGCGGGGATCAGTGGCAAGTTTGAATTGACTAGATACAGCATCCTCGATATCATCGGTCCTGGCATTACTGCGGCGCTCTCCACAATACCTGGCCTGGAGCAGGCCCTGAAGAAGGTCTCAATCCTCATCTACGCAGAACCCGAGATTGAAGGCGCGGTGACGTTTGCCTTGGATCCGGCGTTCGCATTCAAGGAACTGGAGGCCGCTGGGGACATAGGCGTTGAGGCGGCCTATGAACCCGACTTGGGCATATGCAAGGCTCGCTTCTATGTGGGTGGCAAGCCCGGCGTTACTCTGCATATTCCACCACCACTGATCAAACAACTTCGGTTCAAGGCCTATGCGGGTGCAGAGTTCGAGTGGAAGCTCATTACGGTAGGCCCCTTCGAATACATTTTCGTCGATGTGACTTGTCCTGCCAAGCCCAAGGCTGAGGACAAGTTTGTTTCTCTTCGTATCCCGGCCCATGATTTGGCTGGCCTGCAGCTACATCCGGTCGATCGCTCGTACCTGAACGACGGCCTACCGAGGTTTGTCGGTCATGCATACCCTTCGCATGGAGCAGATTCCTTCCTCTCCCTACCGTCAGAAGCGCAGAATGGGTCCACCTTGAGGGTCTTCCAGGCCATGGTGCCAATGGACGCTGGTCAGACACAATCTCCGCAGAATGTCCAGCAGCAGGAGATGTCTCCTGCGCAAGTCGATCTAACCCTGATCGAGAATGTGTTCCCCGATTCAGAGCCCGCCCTGGCCGGACAAGGGCCCAATCTGATGCTGCTCTATGTATCCGACAACGGAGCCGCCGGAGATCTGCAGTGTACGGACATCAACTGGATGTGGTATGACGGTACGGAGTGGACCGAACCGGCGGCGATTGCGACAGATACCCGTGCGGAGTTTGCGCCCAGGGTTGCCTTTGACGGCAATGGTGATGTGGTGGCCGTTTGGGAACGCATCAAGGACCCCAATTTCAACACTGTCGCCATCACAGCCATGGCCAGACAGATGGAGATCGTCTGGTCACAATGGGACACAGTCGCCCGACAGTGGAGGACACCGGTGGCGTTGACGGACAATGAGTGTCTGGACCATACACCGCTGGTCTGTGGTCCAATGGCCGACGGAAGCCTCCATGCTGTCTGGACGCAGAATGAGCAGAGTCTCCTGATGGGCGACTCGAACTCACCTGATACGTTGATGTGGTCAAGATGGGACCCGGCCTTGCACGCATGGAGTGATCCAATGGCCCTTCTGAGTCTGTCCTGTCGTCTGTCGCAAAGTCTGTCAGGCACAGGACTCGGCGCTGCTTATGTGTGGACTCAGGACATGGACGGCGACCTCAGCGATCCGAACGACCAAGAGGTCTTTATCTGTCATTGGGACGCGCAACTATGGGGCCCGGTTGTCAGGCTGACCGACAATACTGTGCCTGACCGGAATGTCCGGGCGGCGATGGCCGAGCCGAATGGTCTCTATCTGGTCTGGCAATGGGCTGGGGGCCTGGTCATGAGCCACAATCTCGCGGGTGCAACACTGGTTCGAGATGAGCCCCAAACGGGTGGCTTAGCGGACTACATGATGACACTAGGCCCAAGTGGTAACATGGTGTTGCTCTGGGAAGACCAGAGTGAAACGGGCCCGGATGCCTTCTACTCTGTGTACGATCCTGTTTCCGATGGATGGAGCAGAGACAATCGACTCTTTACAGATTCACCGTTGGAGAAGTCCTTTGCACCTGTCTGGGATGACGCGGGCAACCTCACTGTGGCTTTCAACCGTGTCCACGTCAGCAAGACCACCAAGACCGTGGCTCTCGACGATGGGAGCCTCGTCACCGTGGACAACGTTCCGACACCGGGTCGAGCAGATCTAAGCGTATTGAAACGGAGACTGCGCAGAGACCTTGCATTCGAGGAAGGGGGTCTTTCTGCAGATGCGAGGGATTATCTGCCGGGCAGTGGGGTGACACTGCAAGCGAAGTTCCGCAATGTGGGCGACCTGAGCGCAAATGATGTGACTGTCGCATTCTATGATGGCGACCCATCAAATGGCGGCGAGGAGATCGGGCGAAAGACAGTATCTGGATGGATGGACGGAGGTGCTGAACAGCAAATGGAAATGACGTGGTTGATACCGGGGCCACCTATGGTGCATGTCCTCCATGCGGTCATCGATCCGGACCATCAAATCGATGATTCGGACAGAACCAACAATCAGTTCTCATTGAGTATCGGTGGCACTGATCTGGAAATTAGACTGATCGAAGCCATGGGGGAAGCAGATGGTTCGGCAACGATAATCGTTGAGGTGCGCAATATGGGCGCCCTCGGAGCGCCATCAAACACTCTTGTCCTCCGAGATACTGCCGAACCTGGTGTAGTCATCGTGACGAAGGTAGTCCCCGAGCTCGCGTCCGGCCAGGGAATCGAGATAATCCTCGACCTGCCTGTGGGGGTACTGCCGGCGGGAGATGTCTGTCTCACAGCGAAAGTCGATGACGCCAATCAGATAGACGATGTAGATCCCGGAGATAACCAAGTGATCTTCTCCATCTACGTCGCAGCGCACAGTTTCACTCCCGAGCCGAACAACGCGAGTGTGCCGGTTGCCCGCTGGCAGCTT
The DNA here is from genome assembly GCA_035342095.1 of Sedimentisphaerales bacterium. Taxonomy (GTDB): domain Bacteria; phylum Planctomycetota; class Phycisphaerae; order Sedimentisphaerales; family Anaerobacaceae; genus PLanc-01. The sequence goes on from DAOQWL010000004.1 coordinate 35,244, forward strand.
GATGAAGGCACGGGGACTGTGGCCGGCGATTCGGCTGGCACCAATCCTGGTGTCGTGTACGGTGCGCAGTGGGTGGATGGGCAGATTGGCGGGGCACTGAACTTTGATGGGAAGAACGACTATGTGGATTGTGGAAACGCAGAGGTTCTCGCCCCCGAGAGGATGACCCTGGCTCTCTGGGTGTTCATCGAAGAGACGGCCTCGTATCAGTACATCCTCGGCAAGGCGACGAACCTGTCCCCCTCTCGGGACTACGCGCTGTTGACGACAGGCGATGGCAAGCTCGAGTTCTCCTTTGGCGAAAGCGTGTCGGCGCAGGTTCTCGTCCGGTCCAGTGAGGCTTTGCCCGTCGGGCAATGGGTGCACATGGCGGCCACACGCGACGGGAGCGTCGCGTCACTGTACGTGAACGGACGACTCGAACGCTTGTTGGCGTACACCTTCGACGTGACCGACAAAGGATACGGGCTCCGGATCGGGTCGATCGGATCAAAGGACGGCTGGGCCGGGTTCTTCAAGGGCATGATCGACGACGTTTGCATCTATGATGAGGCTCTGTCGGCCGACGAGATTCAGGTATTGCACGAGGATGCGTCGCCCTGACGGACTGCTGACGGAGCCTTTACTTCAATCCCTCAATCGGGTACAATGGCTGTTCTTAATTGATCTAGGTGGATAGTCCGATATCCTGCACAAGTGGTTTGTCTTGGGAGAACAGGTTGAGGAGATTGCTCAGTGCCAATGAGGCCATCGCACGCGGCGCTTACGAGTCGGGCGTGACCGTGGCGACAGGCTATCCAGGCACCCCGTCGACGGAAATCCTGGAGAATGTGGTTCAGTACAAGGGCGACATCTACTGTGAGTGGTCGCCGAACGAGAAGGTGGCGTTCGAGGTCGCGGCGGCGGCGGCTTGTGCCGGGGCGCGGTCCATCGTCACGATGAAACATGTCGGGCTCAACGTCGCGGCCGACCCGCTCATGACGCTCAGCTACATCGGGGTCGAAGGGGGCATGGTCATCGTCGTCGCCGACGACCCGGGCATGCACTCCTCGCAGAACGAGCAGGACACGCGGCACTACGCCCGCTTCGCGAAGATCCCGCTCTTTGAGCCCTCCGACAGTCAGGAGGCGAAGGACTTCGTCGGGTTGGCGATTCGGGTCTCCGAGGAGTTCAAGACGCCGGTGATTCTGCGGACGACCACGCGGGTCAGCCACTCTCGCAGCCTGGTCGAGCTGGGGGAACGGACCGCGAATCCCAAGACGATCGGCCTGGAGAAGAACCCGCCGCGGTTCGTGCCGGTTCCGCTGTGGGGTCGGCCGATGCGACGCAAGGTCGAGGAGCGGCTCACGCAGTTGAAGCAGGTTGCGGCGGCTTCCCCGGTCAATCGCGTCGAATGGCGGGACCGCTCGCTCGGGATCGTGACGCACAGCATCGCGTATCAGTACGTTCGCGAGGTCTGGCCGGAGGCGTCCGTGCTCAAGCTGGGCATGGCGTATCCCTTCCCGGACGCGCTTTTCAGCGAATTCGCGGCGGGCGTCGAGAAGCTGCTCGTCGTCGAGGAATTGGACGATTTCCTCCAGGAGCACATCAAGGCACTGGGCATTCGCTGCGTGGGACGCGAGTTCGTGCCCGGCATCGGCGAGCTGTCCGTCACGGTGTTGCAGCAGAGTCGTGCAGCGATGGAAGGGCGTCAGCTTGCCCCGATCCCGGCGCCGAAGTACGCGGAGGAGCTTCCCGCTCGACCTCCGGTCCTGTGTCCCGGCTGCCCCCATCGCGGGATTTTCCACGCGTTGGGCAAGCACGACGTGATCGTCACCGGGGACATCGGCTGTTACAGCCTGGGCACGTTCAAGCCGCTGAACCGCCTGGACATCATCCTGTGCATGGGCGGCGGCGTCTCGATGGCCCATGGCCTGGACAAGGCAGGCGATCCGCGAACCGTGGTCGGCATCGTGGGCGACTCGACCTTCTTCCACTCGGGCATCACCGGCCTGCTGGACATCGCCTACAACAAAGGCTGTTCGACGATCATCGTGGTGGACAACCGCACGACCGCCATGACGGGACACCAGGAGAATCCGGGCACCGGCCTGACGCTGATGGGCGAGAGCACCGTCGCGGCGTCGATCGAGCAGATCGGACGGGCCTGCGGCATCCAGCGGGTCCGGACGGTGAACCCCTATGACAGCAAGCAGACGGAAAAGGTGATTGCCGAGGAGATCCACGCCAAGGAACCCTCGCTGGTCGTCTCCCGAGCGCCGTGTCCGCTGAGGGAGCACAAGCGGGTCGGACCCGTTCGACGGATCGATCCGGAGAAGTGCAAAGCCTGCAAGGCGTGTCTGAAACTGGGCTGTCCGGCCATTGACGGCGCGGGCGCCAAGCCGCGAATCGACGGGTTCCTGTGCAACGGGTGCAGCCTGTGCGAGCAGGTCTGCCGATTCGGAGCGATCACGACCACGCAGGAGGACGCGAAATGAGCAACACAGAGACAACGAGCGTGGTCCTGGTCGGCGTCGGCGGCCAGGGAATCCTCCTGGCCAGCGAGATTATCGCTCAGACCGCGATGGTGGCTGGCTTCGACGTCAAGACGAATGAGGTTCACGGCATGGCGCAGCGCGGCGGATCAGTCGTCGCGCAGATTCGCTACGGACGCGAGGTGCATAGTCCGCTGGTGAGCAAGGGCACGGCCAGCGTACTGGGGGCTCTGGAGCGGATCGAAGCCTTACGGTACGCGGACTTTCTCGCGCCGGGCGGCCTGGTCGTCGTCAATAGCCAGGTGATTACGCCGGTGACGGTCTCGATGGGGGCCGCACGGTATCCGGATGACGCCGAGGCGAAACTGCGAGACCAGTTCGACCGGCTGATCTATGTGGACGCAGGGGCGAAAGCGATCGAGCTGGGCAACATTCGCGTGGCGAACGTGATCCTGCTCGGGGCTCTGTCCACCGGTCTGGATCTTCCGCTCGACGCCTGGCGAACCGGCGTCGCGAACTGCGTGAAACCGCAATACAGAGACTTGAACGTGCAGGCGTTCGAGGTCGGGAGGAATCTGGCATGAGCGCGTTCTTTCAGGAGGCGCTGGAAACTGCATCCCTGGACGAGATCCGTTCTCTCCAGACGAGCCGGCTCAAGAAGATGGTCCGGCATGTGTACGAGCATAACGAGGTTTATCGCGAGCGTCTAAAGGCGCGTGGCGTCGGACCCGAGGGGGTGCAGTCGCTCGACGACCTTCGCAAGCTGCCCCTGATGGACAAGGAGCTGCTGCGGGAAACCTATCCGATGAAGCTCCTTTGCGTGCCGACCACAGAGATCATCGAGATGCACATGTCGAGCGGCTCGACGGGCACCCCGATCGTCATGCCCTATACGAGAGCGGATTTGCAGCAGTGGGCGGAGTGCATGGCTCGCTGCTATTTCATGGCGGGCGCCCGGGCGAGCGACCCGGTTCAGATCACGCCGTCGTTCGGCCTGTTCAACGGCGGGTTCGGCATGTACCACGGCGCCAGGGCGGCGGGGCTGTTCATCATCCCCACCGGCGCGGGCAACACGCCGAGACAGATCCGCCTGGCCCAGGACTTCGGCACTCGCGTCGTCACGGGCGTCGTCAGCTACGGAATCCGGATCATGGAGGTCCTGCAGGAGATGTCCGAGACGCTGCCCAAGCTCCAGATCGGCATCTTCGGCGCCGAGGTCTTCTCGGACTCGATGAAACAGAAGATGAGATCCGGCCTGGGCATCGATGTGTTCGACATCTACGGCATGACCGAAACCGGCGGCGTCGGCACGCTGGGCCAGGATTGCCCGGCCCACAACGGCATCCACGTCTGGGAAGATCACTACGTCCTGGAGGTGCTGGAGCCCAAGAGCGAGACGCCGGTCGCCGACGGGCAAGAGGGCGAGCTGGTGGTGACCTCGCTGACGCGGGAGGCGCTGCCGGCGATTCGTTTCCGCACGGGCGACCTGACGCGGGTCCTGAGCCGGGACAGGTGCGCGTGCGGACGCACCCACGTTCGCATCGCGCCGATCACCGGGCGCGTGGACGACATGCTCATCGTCAAGGGGGTCAATTTCTTCCCGAAGCAGATCGAGCAGGCTTTGATGCAGATCCCCGGCGTCGGCTCCAACTACCAGATCATCCTCGAAGACGTCGACGGCGTGCGGGACGTCACCGTCAACGTCGAGGCCGAACCCCGGGTGACCGGCTTCACGGTGGAGAAGGTGCTGAAAGAGGCCTTGGGCTTCAGTCCCAAGGGCGACGTGTTCGCCATCGGCGCGCTGCCGCGCCAGCAGGGCAAGGCCCAGCGCGTTTTCCGCAGAGACAAGGATGGGAACCTGACGTAAGCGGGTCCCCCACAGATAGGATCAACCCTGTATCCAGAAAGGGGAGAGAGCCATGAACAAGCATGTGATTGCGGTGGTGGTTGCGGCGGCAGTGCTGGCGATCCTTGCGTCCGGCTGCGGCAAGAAGGCCGGCCAGGAGGGCGGTCCGAGTCAGGCGAAGGCCATCAAGCTGACGTACGCGAACTTCCCTCCGGCCCCGACGTTCCCCTGCGTGCAGATGGAGCGATGGAAGCAAGAGGTGGAGAAACGCACCCACGGCAAGGTCGCAGTCGAGACCTATCCCGGTGAAACGCTGCTGGCTGCGAAGGACATCATGGACGGCGTCATCGGGGGCCAGGCGGATATCGGCTGTCTGTGCATGGCCTATCAGCCCGGGCGGTTCGCGGTCACCAACGCGACCTCGCTGCCCCTGGGGATTCCCAATGCCAAGGTGGGAAGCCAGGTCCTCTGGGACGTGTACACCAAGTACAAGCCGGAAGAGTTCAAGGACGTGAAGGTCCTGACCATGTTCGCCTGCGCCCCGTCGAACATCATGTCGAGAAAGCCGATTCGCACGCTGGCCGACGTCAAAGGACAGGACCTGAGAGCCAGCGGCGGCGCCGCGGAGATCCTCAAGGCCTGGGGCGCCAATCAGGTCGGCATGCCGATGAGCGACGCGCCCGAGGCCCTGCTGAAGGGGACCGTGCAGGGTCTGTTCTCCTCCGTCGAAGTGATGAAGGACTTCAAGTTCGCGGAGCAGTGCAAGTTCGTCACGCTCACCGACACGGTGATCTATCCCTTCGCGGTCGTGATGAACAAGGCCAAGTGGGACAGCCTGCCGCAGGATGTCCAGAAGGTCATGGACGATCTGGCTGTGGAGCAGTGCCTCTGGACCGGCGAATACATGGACAAACACTGCGCCGAATCGCTCGAATGGTCGAAGACGGATCAGCAGGTCGAAGTGATCTCGCTGTCGGCGGAAGAGAAAGCACAATGGGACAAGGCCCTGGAGCCGATGACCGCCGCCTGGATCGAGGCCAACACCCAGAAGGGTCTGCCTGCGGCTCAGATCGTCGCGGACATCAAGGCCTCCATTGCGGCCCACCGGGACAAGTAGTCTCTGAACCCGGCCGTCGTGCCGCGGGGAATCGCTGCGCAGAACGCGCGGCGACGCACATTGCGACAAAGGAAGGAAGACCGATGATCGAGTTCCTCGGCAGACTGGAGGGCTTTCTGCAGAAGGCGCTGCTGGCGGCGGGCGCCCTGTTTCTGCTGGTCATGGTCGGTCTGACCAGCCTGGACATCGGCGTACGCATCTTCGCATCGCCTATTCCGGGGGTCTACGAGCTGATGGGGTACTTCGGCGCCTTGGTTGTCGCCTGCTCGCTCGCGTATACGCAACGCCGCAAGGACCACATCGCGGTGGACATCCTCGTCGTGCACTACCCCAAGGTCGTGCAGCGAGCCATCGAGAGCGTCAATCGAGCCGCGTGCATGCTCTTCAGCGGGCTGGCCGCCTGGCAGATCGGAAAGCTGGCCACCACCTTGATGAAGACCGGCGAACTGACCGAGACCTTGCGGATTGTCTACTACCCCTTCGCCTACGGGGTCGCCGCCGGGTTCGGCCTGCTGGCCGTGGTGTTCCTGGCGGAACTGATCCGCGGTCTTGCCCCGGTCCGTGCGGAGACCGAATCGGAACAGGAGCAGCCGGTATGAGCGCGACAGTCGTCGGCACATTGGGCGTTGGGATCCTGATGCTGGTCCTGTTCCTGCTGGGTACGAGCGTCGGCTTCGCGATGGCCATCGTGGGTTTTCTCGGTTTCGCCTATCTCGTCTCGTTCGATGCGGCGTTGAACATGGTCGGCACGACGCTGTGGTCCACCTTCTCCAAGTATGGTCTGACCGTGATCCCGCTGTTCATCCTGATGGGCCAGGTGGCGTTCCATTCCGGGGTCAACGAGCGGCTGTACAACGCGGCCTATCACTGGATCGGCCATATTCGCGGCGGGCTGGCCATGGCGACCATCGCAGCGTGCGCAGCCTTCTCCTCGATCTGCGGATCGAATACCGCGACCGCCGCGACCATGGCCACCGTGGCGCTGCCCCAGATGAAGAAATACCGTTACCATCCGATGCTCAGCGCCGGAGCGGTCGCCAGCGGGTCGACGCTGGGGGTCGTGATCCCGCCCAGCGTGGTGCTCATCATCATCGGACTGAGCACGGGACAGTCCATCGCCGAGCTGTTCTACGGCGGGATTGGCGCGGGACTCGTTCTGACTGTGTTGCTGATCGCGACCGTGTGCGTCCTGTGCCTGCTGTTTCCACAGTGGGGACCCGTCGGCGGCAAGAGCGCCTGGCGCGAGAGGTTTCTCTCGCTGTTCGGGGCCTTCGAAATGATCGCGCTGTTCTCCCTGGTCATTCTCGGATTGTACTTCGGGTTGTTCACGCCCACCGAGGCGGGCGCCGCCGGCGCGTTTCTGGCGATCCTGATTGCCGTGGCCCGGCGCAGACTGTCCTTCAAGAGTTTTCTGGCCGCCTTGAAGGACACGCTCCGCGCCTCCTGCATGGTCATCACCATTGTCGCGGGCGCGGTGATCTTCGGCAAGTTCCTCACGGTGACCCGTATTCCCAACGACCTGGCGGGTTGGGTGGCCGGGCTGCCGGTGCCGCCGACGGTGATCCTGCTCATCGTCTTCGCCATGTACATCGTCGGCGGCGCGGTGATGGACGCCCTGGCCTTGCTGATGATTACGATCCCGATCTTCTTCCCCCTTGCCGATCAGCTCGGCTACGATCCGATCTGGTTCGGCGTGACGGTCACGGTGATTACGACGCTGGGAGCGATAACGCCTCCCGTCGGCGCGACGACCTACGTCGTGGGCGGCATGGCCAAGGAAATCCCCCTCAAGGAAGTCTTCAAAGGGGTCTCGTTCTTCCTCCCGGCCTATCTGGTCTGCATCGGCTTGCTGATGCTCCTCCCAGGGATCATCACGGCTCTTCCCGCTCTGCTGCACTGACGCAAGACGGGCCGAGCCTAGCGCCATCGGGGCAGATTGCGAGGAGGAGGGAGCGATAGGGGAGGCAGCCCTGCGAATCGACGCCGCCGGCTGGTTGTTTTCTCTTGACAATTCCACCCGGTTCGGACAATACCGCGGTAGGAATTGACGATTGGGGTCTGAGTGAGCTGGTTCAATTGGATGGCCTGCCAACAAGGGGAAGTGGGATGGGGAATAAGGCGAAAAGCAACTTGATTATAGCCTTGTTAGTGCCTGTTGGCTGTGTTGTGATCGGTATCTCGCTTCTTGGATACTGGTCTGTCCACAGCCATGCTGTTCCGCCAGACAAATTGGAAAGACTGCACCAGGGTATGACAAAAGAGGAGGTGCGTGCTCTCCTGGGAGATCCAGCAAGTGAGACGACCCATGAGGAGGGCCACGAGACCTGGGTATACGGGCATCGCTGGAAGTGGTACTTCCTTACCATACGTTTCTCGTCGGAGAACAAGCTCGTGGAGTATGTGCACGACGATTAGGTCGGGAACAGTGAGGGGCAACCCTTCGTCTAAGCTTCAAGGAGGGCAGGCGGGGCCAGTCCTCAAGATACAAGACGGAGAATAGGCGAGTCCTTGCCTCCGTGTTGTCGGGTCGCTGAGTTGTCTGTGCATCCGGTTGCCAACGGCGCGAGCATTGCCCACGAGCAGGACGCAGCCGGCCGGCTGGCGCTGTACATCCACCAGAATTCGCAGAGGCTGCGAAGAGATCCGTCCGTTTCACGTCAACATCACACCTCCGAGAAGCGCCTTATGTCTGGCGGTGCTGTCGGGAACGGCGCACAGGGGGCACAGGTGCGCACACGCCCAGGGCAGCACTCCCCCTTTCTCTCTCGTGCAATGCCCCCCCGCGCTGGCGTCAAGGCGGGGCATTCAGCGGCGGGCTCCTGTGCTTGCGCCGTGAACCGGGGGAATCGAGGCGATCCCGGTGTGGCGAAGGGGGAATCGGGTTCGCACCTGCACATCTCACACCCTGGGTTCTGCAACTGAGGGAGTGCGGACCAGACGTGCTCGGACAATACACCGATCCACGAGCAGGACAGATGCGGACGTTCGGATCGTCCGATGGGGAGGCCTCGCAGGCCGGGGGATCAGTGACCGGCCGACCAGGACAGCGACAACGTCCTAGAATACCGCTCATTGGGCTTCGGAAGAGTGGGTGTTTTGGGGTAATATGCCGTGTGTGGCTGTGCGAAAATGAACAAAATCAGTGGACGCTTGGGTGTTAAGGTGGGTATACTATATGTCGATAGAGATCAACGGGTCGTTGTCTCTGGAGAAACTCATTGCATGGAACGGCGTATGCGTAGAACAGGCGTATTCGTATTGACCTGCGTGTTCCTCACCGCCCCGGCAATACAGGCGAAGGTGCTCCGCGTCGGCAGCAGTCCCGCCGCGGGGTATCGGTCTATCGGCTCAGCGGTCCGTGCCGCCGCCAGCGGCGACGTCGTTCTCGTCGAGCAGGGCACCTACACGGGGGACGGGAATCGGGACATCACGATCTCCGAGAAAGCGATCACGATCCGCAGCGTAGACCCGAACGATCCGGATGTCGTCGCGGCGACGGTCATTGATTGCGAGGGCACTGCGTCGCTCACTCGTCGCGCGTTCGACATCCTGTCGGGGGACGCCGCCCGTCTCGACCTGGAAGGGTTGACGATCATCAACGGCTACGGCCCTCTGGACGGCGGGACCATCCTGTGTCAAGGGGCCGAGTTCCGCGCCTACCACTGCACATTCTCGAACAACTACGTTGCCTGGTGGGGCAGCGCCGTGAGTTGTCGTGACAGCCGGGTCTGGTTCGAGGGATGCTTGTTCTCGAACAACACCTGCGTTTCCACGGATCGGGGCGCCCTCTTCTGTTCGACGAGCATCGCAGAGGTGGAGGGCTGCACGTTCCAGTCCAATCGGGGCGGTGCCATCGTAGGTTTCGACAGCCAGATCACGGCCAGTCGATGCGTCTTCGAGGCGAATACCGCGCAGAACGGCGGGGCGATCTGCAGTTCGGTCTCCTCGAACACGGCATTATCCTCCGAGCTGATTCTGCTCGGGTGCACGTTCACGGCCAACGCCGCCAGCGTTTCCGGCGGGGCGGTGTACGCGGTCGATTTCGCCCCCCAGATCGACGGCTGCACGTTCACCGCGAACACCGCAGTCCAGGACGGCGGCGCGATCCTGAGTTGTCGGGCGAGCCCTGTGCTGACGAACAACGTCTTCGTGAGCAACATCGCCGGCGACCTCGGCGGCGGCACGCACAGTCTGTACAAGGGTGCGCCCCAGATCACGAACTGCACGTTCGTAGCCAACGAGGCCTCCCAGGGCGGCGCGATCGCGAGCCTGGGCAATGTCCGTCAGGTCATCAGCCACTGCATTCTGTGGGACAACACGGCCGGCGTCGGCGAGTCGCTGTACCTGGCGCGTTACAGTCTGGCCAGCGTCAAAGGCGGGACCGCCACGGTGGAATACTGCAATCTCGAGGGCGGCCGGAACGCCACCTACGCAGAGCTCGACTGCACACTGACCTGGTCCGATGGGAACATCGACGTCGATCCGGTGTTCACCGGGCCGGCATACGACGACTATCGTCTGTCGCCGGATTCGCCGTGCATCGACGTGGGCAATCCCGCTTATGTTCCCTCGTCCGACGCGGCGGATCGTGACGGCTATACCCGCCGGTTCGGGACCGCCGTGGATCTGGGCGCGTACGAATTCCACGGTCTGGGCCCGATATATCGGTTCTGGTCGCCGAAGCTCGGCAAGTACTTCTACACGCTCTTCGGCGCCGAGCGGAACCATGTTGTCAGCTTGTACCCGTACGACTGGCACTACGTGGACGTCGCGTACTACGCGTACTACCAGCCCATGGCGGACAACCTGGTGCCGGTGTACCGATTCTGGTCTCCCGTTTACAGGTCGCATTTCTGGACCGTGAGTGAAGAGGAGTGCCTGAGGGTCATCGAGTTGTACCCGACGATCTGGACGTACGAGGGCATCGTGTTCTACGCCTTCCCCCAGGGCTCGCAACCCCTGGACACCCTTCCCGTCTACCGGTTCTGGTCCAGCGACCTGACCTGCCACACGTACACGATGGACGAGGATGAGAAGGACGATCTGATCGCGAACTACTCGGATCTCTGGGCGTTCGAGGGGGTTGCGTGGTACTCCTATCCCCAGGTGAAGGACCTCCGTGAAGTGTCCTATGTCTTCCGGGGCGGTTCCGAAGGCGCCTGGTACATGTGTACGCTGGCTGCGACGATCGACGGCCAGGAGGCCCAGATCAGTTCGGCGGATGTCCGACTGACGCCGGCCTCCACCCAAATGCAGATGACCATCGACTTCCGCAAACTGACCGTAACGCTGGACACGCTGTCCGTCCGGACCCAGACCGTCGAGCACAGGACGGACATCACGCTGGCCGGTGCAGGCGTGACGATTCCGCTGGTCCTTTCGGCTCAGGCGTCGTTCACGCTCCCGTCGGCACGCGGCCCGTACACGGTGGATCCCACGACGCACGTGTTCGCCGACTACCGGCAGAACAGCCAGAACATCGCCGGCAAGGACGGTGTCTTTGCCTACAGCGGGTCGGTCTTCCTGGATGGCCAGGAAACCCCCTTCAACCGCACGATGCTCTGCACGCGATTCGAGCTGGAGTCGGTCGCGGAGTTCGCGGCGCTGGGCCTGCTGCCCGACGGCCTCTACGCCAGTGTGCCGCTGACGTTCCAGTGGCATCGCCAGCAGACGCGGGATCTCCTGGCGGAGGCCCAGGTCAGCGGCCGTCGCGTGCAGATCTATGTTGTCTACTCGTACGTCGGCACTCAGGGTCTGTGGGAAGGCGCGATCGTCGAGTAGGCCGGTCGCTGTGTACAGATTCCGCTTGTGTCGCTGAGGCGTCCATCCTCCCTTCGTGGGCTCCCGCGTGCTATCGGCGAGCCGCACCCCCTTTTTCCAACTTCCCGGCCACGACGTCGCATTGCGAGAGGCCAGATGGCGCGATCGCCCTGCCCGTCCGGAGAAAAGGTTGCAGGGGGAGGCGGTTTGTCGTAAAATCCCGCTTTTGACTGAAGATTTGAAAGGATTTCCGAATGAAATATGATGTGGCTGACCTGTCGCTGGCGTCCGAAGGGAAACGGAGAATCCTGTGGGCGGACAATGACATGCCTGTCCTGGCGGCGATTCGAGATCGGTTCGCGAAGCAGAAGCCGCTCAAGGGTAAGAACGTTTCCGCGTGCCTGCACGTGACCGCCGAGACCGCCAACCTGGCCAGGGCGCTCAAGGCCGCCGGGGCCAATCTGGTCCTCTGTGCGTCGAATCCGCTGAGCACGCAGGATGACGTGGCAGCCTCGCTGACGAAGGACTTCGGGATTCCGGTCTACGCCATTCGCGGAGAGAACCGGGCCACCTACTACAAGCACATCAACGCGGCCATCGATCATGAGCCGGTCATCACGTTTGACGACGGCGCGGACCTGGTCAACGAGATGCACACGAAACGCAAGGCCGACGCCGGACGGATCATCGCCAGCATGGAAGAGACCACCACCGGCGTCATCCGTCTGCGGGCGATGGACAAGGAAGGCAAGCTCAAGTTCCCGGTGATCGCGGTCAACGACGCCAAGAGCAAGCACCTGTTCGACAACCGCTACGGCACCGGCCAATCCACGGTCGACGGCATTATTCGCGCCACCGCCTATCTGATGGCGGGCAAGAATGTCGTCGTCGCCGGCTACGGCTGGTGCGGACGCGGCTTCGCGTCGCGGGCCCGCGGGCTGGGTGCGATCGTCATCGTCACCGAGGTCGATCCGATCAAGGCCATCGAGGCGGCGATGGACGGCTTCCAGGTGATGCCGATGGCCCAGGCCGCCAGGGTGGGCGACTTGTTCGTGACACTGACCGGCGACAAGCACGTAATCCGTCCCGAGCACGTTCGCGTGATGAAGGACCGTGCGACGATTGCGAACAGCGGGCATTTCAACGTCGAGATCGACATTCCCGGCATGGCCAAGCTCAGCCGCAGGATCAACAAGGGCGTTCGTCGGAACGTCGATGAGTACGTCATCAGCAGCAAGAAACGCGTCTATCTCCTGGGCGAGGGCCGTCTGATCAACCTGGCCGCGGCGGAAGGCCACCCCGCCAGCGTGATGGATATGAGCTTCGCGACGCAGGCCCTGCAGGCTGAGTGGGTCGTCAGGCACGCCGGCAAGCTCCAGCCCAGGGTGTACGACGTGCCGATGGAGATCGAGGAACAGGTGTGTGCCCTGAAGCTCAAGGCCATGGGGATCCAGATCGACAAGCTCACGCCGGAACAGGTGGCCTACCTCGCCAGCAGCGGCGAAGGGACGTAGGGTCTACTATTGACGATTGACAATTTACTATTTGGCTTCGCCCGCCCGAGGACGTGCATCGCGACGTGGTGCAGGACCGGGGCGGGCGGGAGCCAACAGCAAATCGTAAATAGTAAATCGTAAATCCAAAATGGAAGAAGACAAAGAACCTGAGAGGGCGCCCAAGGTCCCGAAGACCTTCCTGACCGTGGGCCCGACGTTGCACTATAGCCATCGGAACGTGCAGTTCTACTGGCTGCTGGCGGCGTTTATGTTCTCGCTGGCGTGTCTGTTCTGGTCTCGGGTTGTGACAGGCCAGTTCTGGGCGTTCGATTTCGCCTCGCAGGGGATCTCGAGTTTCTGGGAGCTTGGACGCGGCACGGACACCGGGGTGAGTCTGTTCGAGTATCCCTGGCAGATCATTGTGCTGGGCCTGCTCATGGGCATTCTGGCGGTGGTGCCCGTGCTGACCGCGCAGTTGATGAGCTTCGGGCACAGCTTCATCTTCGTGGTGGCGGTTTTTTTTCTCGCCAATCTGCCGGGCTTCGCGGTGTTCCTGATCGCCAGTTGCCTGGCTGCGGCGGCCCGCCCGCTTCGCTTCCGGTCCCGCATCACGGCGATTGCCCTGTGTCTGGCGCCGCAACTGGTGTACTGGGGCGCTTTCGGCGGGGCGCGGGGCGTTGAGCCGCTCGAGTGGGGATTCTCGTTTGCGCCGTGGATCTGGGCCTGGCTGACCGGCATGACGATTGCCGGCCTGGTCCTTGGGATCGGGCATTACACGCGGTACAAGCCCGGCCTGATCTGGGTCTTCACCACGACCACCTTGCTGCTGGCCCTGGGCGTCTTCGTGTGGAAGATCGGATTCGACGAGCTGGACTACCATCTCCACGTCGCGAAGAACAACCCCGAGGAGGTGGCGGAGTTTCGAGACCGCAGCATCCGCGAGGTGCTTGACCGGACCATTACCGACCCCAGGGAGAAGGAGTATCGCATGCGGTACTCCTATCCCACGGAGCCGATCCCGCTGCGGGAGGAGCTCAAGCGGGAGATCCAGATCGAGCTGATCGAGGACCGCTGGCCGAGCTGGCTGATCCTCTCGGACGATCTGCTGTACCAGGACAAGCGCGATTGGCTCAGCGCCGAGTACGACCGGTTCCTTCATCCGCCGCGACCTCGCTGGATGCCCGCCGCGGTGTACCAGGAAATCGTTGCCCGTCGGAACCGCAGCAGCCGGATGCCGATCGCCCTCTATTTCAAGGCTCTCCTTTACGAGTACAGCCCGGATCTCCGGCGGATTCAGCAGGATGAGACCCTGCACTTCTATAGCGACTACCCCCAGGAGCGGGCGTCGCGACTGTGGTTCCGCCTGTACAACGAGTTCGGACGCAGTCCCGAGTCCGCGGAAGCCCGCTGGCGGGGGGCCCGACAGCTTGCCGGACAGAAAGAGCTCCAGAGGGCCGCGGGCCTGCTCGACGAAGCCGACGCCCTCTCGCGCGAGCAGCTCGCGATTCGCGAGAAGGCGGAGGCGGCGACAGGCGACAGTCTGTTCAGCGCGTTTCAGCCGCCTGCGGACACCGTGATGACGTCGCAGAAGCTCCGGGATCTGCGTCGTCGAATCCACGAACTGCGATCCTTGATCGGCGAGGAGAATCTGGCCGGCCCGGACGGCGCGATCGATCGACTGGCAGCCTATATCCAGCTCAATCCGCACAGTCTCGACTACGAGAGGCAACTTGACGTGCTGTTGGCCAAGCTGGGGGAGAAGGACCCCCTGCGGGACAACCTGTTGCTGGAGAAGGCCAAGCTGATCGCCGACGACCAGCGCCGGGCCGAGCGGCTCGGAGAGTTGAGCCGCGAGTTTCAGAACACCGACGGCGGGATGCAGGCGTTGTACGAGCTGAGCCGCCTGACCCTGCGGCTCTATCAGCGCGATCCGCGGAAGGAGAACCTCGTCCAGGCGACGAACATGCTCACCAGCTTCCGGGACCTGTATCCCGAGAGCTTCTATACGCCGCAAGTCAAGAAGAACCTCGACGAGCTGGCTGCCATCCTCAAGCCGCAATAGAGCCGTCGCCGGGGCACCGCACTCGCGGGCTCCCTGCGATGTCACGCACGCGAGCATGGTTATGCACCCCTGGAGGTTGTTCCCACCTTTGGTTTGACATTCGCCGGCCCGGTGGTACGATGGCAGTCATGGACGGCGTGTCAGCGCGGAGGAGTCGGCGCAATGATGGGCAGGCAGGGGAATCGGTGATGACCGGAGGCAGTTCGGAACTGGATCCTTGTGTGGTGATTGTGGGCGACTCGCGCAGCGAGTTCGTTCCCGCGATGGTCCGCCTGGCGCGGGATTGCCAGGTTCAGGCGGTGCGGTGCGAAGACGTGTATTCCGCAGTCGTTGCGATGGCCCGTGCGGGGGGGCGTCGCGTGTTTGTCGTGGGTGTGCTGCGGGAACTGGCCAGAGAGAAAGGCCGGTTCTTCCGAATTGCCGAGGCGAACGCCCAGCGATGCTGCTGTCTGGTCGATCCCGATCCGTCGCTCGATGCGGCGGGCGTCCTGGCCGCGATCCGCGCGGGGGCGTGCGTCGTTGGCGCCGTGGAGGAGGTCGAGCCGGTCCTGACGGACTGGCTGTCGGGCGGTGGACGGAGGAGCCGGCACAAGGGCCTTGACGATCTGCGAGATGAGGATCTGCACGCCACGGAGGCCGAGCTGATCGCCCTCCTGGGGCGCCAGGGGGAGGCGTAGCATGGCGGATCGGAACGCACGCCGGAGCAGCCGGGTGTTGCTGATCGGGGACGTCGGCACGGCCCTGCGGGATGTCTGCAATCCGGACCCGCATTTGTGCGAGGTTCGCGACAACGTCCTGGACGGGATCGACGCCGCCGCGCGAGGCGCGTTCGACACGATCGCTCTCGTGGTGGAGAGCGTGGCGGGCCAACTGGGCTCCGTGCTCCGTGCCCTTCGCGCAGGCTCTTCCGCGAGAATCGTCCTGCTGGCCCGGATGTGCGAGGAGCCGATCGTCCGACGGTGGACGACCCCGACGCCCGGCGAAGAGCAACTGGCGGACGAGTACTGCGTCTGCCCCGTCCGCCTGAGGACCTTGTTGGGAAGCGCCGGGGCGGACCAGGCGGCGCAGGTCCCACAGGAACCGAGGCTCCCGGAAGTCGGGCCTTCCATCTCGACATCGCCCTCGTCGGCTCCCTCGGGGTTGGAGGAGAGGCGCGTCCGTCCCCTGGAGTGGCTGGCGACGACGGACGATCTGACCGGGCTGAAGAATCGCCGATACCTCCGGGAGTTCGGCCGGCAGATCCTGGATCGGGCCCGCCGGACCAACGGACGCGTCACGATCCTGATGTTCGACATCGACAATTTCAAGCACTACAACGACGTCTACGGTCACACGACCGGCGACGAAATCCTCCGCCAGGCGGCCATCCTGATGCGCCGGTGCTGTCGTCGCCACGATGTGGTCGGCCGCATGGGAGGCGACGAGTTCGCGGTGATTTTCTGGGATGATCCGCGCCGCGCCGGGGGCGACCCGCGGCGGGACAGGCGATCCGCCGCAGGCGAGCACCCGACCGAGGCCCTCTCCGTGGCCAGACGATTCCAGCAGGCGTTCGGCAACACCGACCTGCACCTGCTGGGCCCCAGGGGCGAGGGGGTTCTGACCATCAGCGGCGGACTGGCCAGCTTTCCCCGCGACGGCGAGACCGTCGAACGGCTCTTCGACTGCGCCGACCGGGCCCTGCTCGAAGCCAAGCGCAGCGGCAAGAACCGGATCTACCTGGTCGGCGAGCCCCAGTGACGCCGTGACCCGTTGGCTTTCTCATGTGGGGGACGATGTGCCGTGCAGGATCGCACGACCTCGCTGCATCGGGTCTTACCGAAAATCGCTTGCCTTGCCTGCGGGATGGGCGATAATGCGAGAGATTAGGATCCTCGCCAAGTTCGAGAGATCTGAGGTTGTTTGCGTTGGCCGAGAAGTGAAGGAGACCTGCGAATGCGAAGAGGGATGTGCCTGATAGGGCTGCTGGCAACCGCGTGTGCAGGCTGCAAGTCCGACATTGTGACGACTGCCTATCTCAAGCAGATAGAGGAGAAATGTGTCTACATCGCTCCGCTGCAAAGCGAAGATCCCCAGGTCGGAGAGGTGATCCGCGGTGTCCTGGAGAAGGAGTTCCTTCGCAAGAGGGTTGCCCTGTGCGACCCGAACAGCGCGACTGTGGTCCTGTCCGGCGCGACCTTCATGACCGTTCGAAGCAAACGGAGCGGCCCGTCCGGGTCCGTTCAGGCGTGTGAGAGCGTCTCCGTTACGGCCAAGGACCGCGACGGGAATATCCTGCTGTCGGCTTCCTACGACAACAGCAAGCGGGAGACGGTGAGCGAGTTCGCGAAGGAATTCGGTGCGGCCCTGGCCGGCAAGTTCCGCTGAGCGGATCCGACGCCGACGAGGCCCGCCCATCGCAAAGGAGCGGCAGCATGAGATCGAATCCGGTTGTCCAGGTCATTCTCTCGGTGTTGTTCTGTGGTTCCGTCGCGCTGGCCGGCACGTCCGAGCCGCCGGCGGGGGATGCGCCGCTGCACATCGGCTGGTCCACGGTCGATATTACGCCGGAACGACCCGTTGCCTTGGTCGGCCAACTGCACAAACGGATCTCCCAGGGAGTTCTCGATCCGTTGACGGCCACCGCGCTGGCGATCGAGACGCGGGACCAGGACGGTCGCCGCGAGCAGGCGATTCTCGTGTCCTGCGATGTGCTGTTCATCTGCAAGTCGATGCAGGACCGGGTCAAGGAGACCCTCAAGACGAGCCTGCCGGATTTCGATGCGGACAAGCTGCTGCTCAACGCCACGCACACGCACACGGGTCCCGGTTTCGCCGACGAGGACTTCGGGACCTTGTACGATGTCACCGACGACGCCGGCGTGATGAAGGCCTCTGAATATGGGGATTTCTTCGTCCGACGAATTGCCCATGTCGCCTCCGATGCCTGGCGAAGCCGCAAGCCCGCGGGCATGAGCTGGGCGCTGGGACACGCGGTCGTAGGGACCAACCGCAGGGCCCGTTACTTCGACGGCAAAGCGATCATGTACGGCGCCACGAACCGGGCGGATCTCGCCAACATCGAGGGCTACGAGGACCACGGCGTGGAGATGCTCTTCTGCTGGGACCCCAGCGGCAGCCTGACCGGCGTCGTCATCAACATCGCCTGCACCTCGCAGGAGACCGAGCACCTGACCGAGGTCTCCGCCGATTTCTGGCACGACGTCCGGGTCGAGCTGCGAAAGAGAGTCCCTGGGGACATCCGCGTGTTCCCCCAGTGCGCGGCCGCAGGGGACCAGTCGCCGCATCGGCTCTATCGATTGAAGGCCGAGGAAGCCATGATCCGCCGGCGAGGGCTGTCCAATCGCCAGGAGATCGCCCGACGGATCGTCGGCGCGGTCGAGGACGTTCTGCCGCTGGCCCGCCAGGACATTCGAACCCGCCTGCTCTTTCGACACGCGGTGGCTCGTGTGAATCTGCCTGGGGCGGATCCGACGCTCACGCCGTTCTATCGGACCGACACGATTTCGCCGGTCGAGTTGCACGTGTTGCGGCTGGGCGACGTCGCGATGGCGACGAACCCCTTCGAGCTGTACCTCGACTACGGCGTGCGGATCAAGGCGAGAAGTCCCGCGATCCTGACGATGCTGGTCCAGTTATCCTGCCAGAATTGCGGTTACCTGCCGACGGCCAAGGGCGTCGAGGGCGGCGGCTACAGCGCCGACAAGTACATCGTCGGTCCCGAAGGCGGCCAGATCCTCGTGGACGAAACCGTTCGACTGATCCAGGCCCTCTGGGAATGAGAGGAAGCCGCGGTCCGGTGCGGACACGGAAAACTCCGCGATTGCTCGAATACTCCCGGCCTTCATGCGTCTATCCGACTGAAAGGACGGTGCGCTGCCGATGTATGCAATCGAACTCGATGAGGTTCGCAAGTCGTTCGGATCGGTGCGGGCGGTGGATGCCTTGAGCATTCGCGTGCCGCAGGGGGCCGTTTACGGTTTCCTCGGGCCCAACGGTGCGGGCAAGACCACGACGCTGCGGATGATTATGGACATCATCCGCCCGGACAGCGGCCAGATCCGCATGTTCGACGAGCCTGCCTCCGCGACGGTCCGCGGACGCGTGGGATATATGCCGGAGGAACGCGGGCTCTATCGGAAGATGACCGTGGCCGCGGTCCTTCGCTATTTCGGCTCGCTTCGGGGCATGACCGCCGATCAGCTCGGGCAGCGGGTGCCCGTCTGGCTCGAGCGGATCGACCTGGCCGGCCACGCGAACAAGAAGGTCGAGGAACTCTCTCGCGGGATGCACCAGAAGCTCCAGTTCGCGGTCACGGTGATCCACGATCCGCAACTCGTGATCCTCGATGAGCCGTTCTCCGGCCTGGACCCGGTGAACCAGGACCTGCTTCGCGAGATCATCACCGGGATGCGGGACGCGGGTCGGACGGTCCTGTTCTCCACGCACGGCATGCACGAGGCGGAGCAATTGTGCGATTTCATCGTGCTCATCAATCAGGGCAGGGTGGTCGTGGACGGGACGCTGGACCAGATTCGGGCCGGCCATGAAGCCCACACCATTTCCATCGAGCTCGAGGGCGACGCGGGGTTTGTCGAGCGGCTGCCCCAGGTGATGGCGGTCAAGCACGACGCCCGGCGGCTCGATGTGACCTTGCGGGACGGCGCCGATCCGCAGGACCTGCTCCGGGCACTGGTCGAGCGGGCCCGCGTGCGGGCGTTCGAGATCAAACAGCCCTCGCTGCACGAGATCTTCGTGCGGCTGGTCGGAGGCGCCCATGTGGAAGATCGCTAGAGTCGCCCGTCGGGAGTTCCTCGATACGGTCAAGACCCGGACCTTTCTCCTGAGCCTGCTGCTCATCCCCGTCCTCGTCGTGGGCATCATCTTCCTGAGCAAGAAGATGGTGCAGAGCGAAGGCGGGCCGCGCCCGTCGATCCGGGTGGGAGTGACCTCGCTGGCGGATGACCTGTCCGCGCGAATCAAGGTCGCCTTCGACGAGCACAACAAATCCCATCCGCAAAGCCCTCTGACCCTGAACTCCCTGCCAACCGGCAGCGAGGAGCAGGGCAAGGACAAGCTCCGGCGCGGCGCACTCGACGCCTATGTCGTCCTGGAAGGCGACCTGGAGGGCAAAGAAGGCACGGTGCAGTTCTACACCTATAAGCCCAAGGCCTCGCAGATCGATGCGATCTGGTCCGTGGAGCGACTGTTCCGCGACGCGGTGGTCAGCCGCCGATGCGAGGCCCGCGGGATCGACCGGGCCATGCTCGCGGAGATCCAGAGCGTCGCCATCCGACGAGTCGAGCTGGGCGACGAGCAGGGACGCGAGAAGGTCCAGAGCGACGGCCAGCGGGTCGCACGCATGATGGTTCCGTTCGCGTTCATGTACCTGATCTTCATCGGCATCGTCGGCATGGGCCAGCACATGATCAGCAGCATCATCGAGGAGAAGAACTCGCGGATCATCGAGATGCTGCTGTCCGCGATCAGCCCGTTCGAACTGATGGCGGGCAAGATCCTGGGTTTGGCCGGCGTGGGATTGACGGTCATGGTCCTGTGGGGTCTGGCCGCCTATGGCGCCGCGGTCTGGCGAGGGATCAACGTCGATGTCGGCCTGGACCTGGTTGCCTACGGCCTGGTCTACTATGTCCTCGGCTTCATCCTGTTCAGTGCGATCCTGGCGGGCGTCGGCTCCGTCTGCAACACGATCAAGGAGACACAGAGCCTGATGATGCCGATCACGCTGATCTTCGTCGTCCCGCTGATTGCCTGGCCGCAACTGGCCCGCGATCCGAACGGCGACCTGGCCCGCGTGCTGTCCTATGTACCCCCGACGACGCCCATGCTCATGGTCCTGCGCCTGGCGAGCAGTCCCGACATCTGGCCCGGCGAGATCGCCCTTTCGATCCTCGTCCTCGTTGTGGGTGTCTTCGTGACCATCTGGGCGGCGGCCAGGATCTTCCGCACCGGCATCCTCCTCTACGGCAAGCGCCCCAGCCCGCGCGAAGTCCTCCGCTGGCTGCGGGAGAAATGAGCGAGCCATCGATGGGGCTTGCCTTGCCAGACTGTTCCGGATATGCTGTGCCCCCATGCCTGATCGATTTCCGGCATTTGGGGATTGCCTATGGGTGTGCTTGATGTCAGTCCGTTGACCTGGGAGGAACTGCTGTGCTGCTTCCTTTGCGGCGTGATCGTCGGACTGGAGCGGCAGTTGCGAGGCAAACCCGTCGGCGTGCGGACCAGCACCCTGATCTGCACGGGGACCTATGTCTTCACCGCGATCTCGCAGAGCGTCGCCACCGGCGTCACCGACCCATCGCGGATCATCGGCCAGGTGGTCACCGGGATCGGCTTTCTCGGCGCCGGCGTCATCCTGACCCGGCAGGGCGTTGTCGTCGGCGTCACTTCCGCGTCGGCCATCTGGGTTCTGGCGGCTATCGGCGTCGCGATCGGGCTGGGATTCCCCTGGCTGGGCGTCAAGCTGGCGGTCCTGGCGGTGATCGTTCTCGTCGGCGTCGACATGCTGGAGAACCAGTTCGAGAGCATGCAACGCGGCGTCCACCGCAAGACCCCCCCGGTGCAGGGGCATGCGGAAACCCAGCGGGCGCAGCGCGTCCAAGACTCTGAATGAGATCCGTGGCGACTGAGAGAACCCTCTCGTCCGATGCCCAGGTCCTTCGGCGTTGCCTCAGGACGACAAGTCTCCACCCGCGCACGGAGTATTCCAAATCCATATGACTTGCGCCGGGTGGGAGAAATTTACAGGTCCGAGAGCAGGCCGATGGTCGAGTTGAGGATGCGGTCGCGGAACTGGGTGTGCTCGTTGGCCCGCTGTTCCTGGAGATCCTTGAAACTGGCCCGGCAGAAGTGACATCCCATCGTCGTGAGGTGGAAGTCCACGTAGTCGAACCACTCGGGCGAGAGGCTCTCCAGGAGAAAGGCGCCGAGCGTGCTGCGTTTCGGGCAGCTCAGACGCTCCGATTCCCAGACCTCGGTCAGCAGGTCCTCGGAGAAGGAGACGGAGAGGTCCCGGATGGCTTCGTTGTCCGCTACGGCCTTCCGGATCGCCTTGAGGCAGCGGTGCTTCACGACGCGGACGAGGCCTTCATCCATCTGGAGCAGTTTCGCGGTTTCTTTGCCGGAGAGCTGGCAGTAGAAGACCAGTTCGGCGATCTTCAGGTCGCGGAGTCGGCCGGACTCCTGGAGGTCCGCGACGAGCTGTTGCATTGCCTCGGCCAGGACCTGCCGCTGTAGTTCGTGCTGCTCTCCATGGCTGACGCACCAGCTCACGCTCAGGTCGGACGACGCGATGCCGGTCATCGGGTCGGCGGGCAGATCGCTTTCCTGGCTGCAATAGACGTCCTGGATCAGGCACACGGTCCGGGCCCAGCGCGTGCGCACGCGGTTGACCAGGGCGTTTCGCAGGATGCCGAACAGGTAGGTCTCGATGCTCATCTCGATCCGCAGGGAATGGACCGCCTTGACGAAAGATGCGAACGTGTCCTGGACCATGTCCTCCGCGTCGGCGTTCTGCGGGACGCGGGTCTGCGCGAACCGCAGCAGACGACCCTGATACTCCTCGATGAGTCGGGTCCACGCCTCCGTGTCGCCACGACGGATGGCCTCCAACAGGCTTCGATCTGTCTTGTTTATGGACATCGATCCGGAACAATCCACTGCGAACCATCGTTCGTGCCGCCGCACACCTCATGATACCACATTCCGTCGCTTCTTGCGACCCCAGTTGCCGGAAATTCTGGCTCATCCGGTTCTTGCGTGCTTTCGTGATCCAGGCACGCCCGAAGCGGTTGTGCAAGGGAGATTTTCCGCTTTCAGCCAATAGCAGGGCGGGCAGGCGGCACGACACGCCCGTGCGGATGTCTTGGGCCTTTCTGGATCGCTCGGCGGGAACCCCGGTCAGACCCCTTCGTGCTCGCTTGCACAGGGTATGCCGACTCCGCCTGGATGGGGCGTCGTCCTCCTATCCATGCCATGCTATTGGCTCAAAGCGGCAAATCTCAGGGGTTTGGGGGCAGGTCCCCAAGAACCACCGAAGTACGCGAAAACCGGATGAGCCGGGATTCTCATCGGCCGGTTCGTAGTGTGCTCGCGAGGGCATATGCCTTTCTCGCGAAAGAAGAGAACAACGCCTTACGGCGTCACTACAAACCTGGGATGCCGTGCCACGTCGCCCTACCGGGCGTTGCAGATCGTCTCGACCCTGCCGAGGTACTGATCCAGCCAGTCGACGATGGCCTTGTGGTACTGCTCGCGGCATTCCCAGGCGATGCTGTGTCCGCCGGGGAAGACGAGGTGCTGCTTGTGCCCCGCAGGCGTGCCCAGGAGGTCGAACAGGGGTTTCTGTGCGGTTTCGAGCGGGAAGATCGCGTCGTCCCGCCCGTTGAGCATGAGGATGGGAATCCTGACACGAGGGGCGAAATTGGCCGGATCGGAGGCGGGATGCCTCTCGCACGCGCCGATGCCGCCCAGCAGGAAGATGGCGGTCTGGAGCCGGCTCTCGGTGGCGATCATCACGGAGCCCATCTCGGCGCCCCAGCTCAATCCGACGTAGGCCAGCTTCGAGGCGTCGATGTCGTCGCGGGTGTGAAGGTAGTCGATGGCCCTTCGCATGTCCTGCGATTCCTGGACGTAGAGGTTCCGGCTCTGGATGCTGTCGGGGGGATAGATCCGGTCGAGACGCCGTTCGTAGGTGCCCCGGTAGATCGGGACGATGAGGGCCCGCCCGGTGCGGAGGATCGTGGTCATCTCCCGCTTGTGGGCCTGCTCGTTCCAGGGGCTCTCGCGGGCCTCGTCGCTCGGATACCAGACAACCGCCTGGTAGGGCGGCTCGGCGGCCTTCGGCAAGTACAGATAGGCGATAACCTGCTCGCTCGGGTAGGTCGCATCGAATGAGATCCGCTCCCTGTGCCAGTGCTCCTGGTCCTCGTCCACGGACTCGATTCTGGGGTTCAGCTCAATCGGATCGTAGCGGTACCAGGTGTCGAGATACGACGCGAAGACTTCGTCGGAGACCGGTGTGAACCGGGACAGGTCCCGATGCCGGCACTCGACCGGGGCCAGGGCGGCCTCGGGGACATTCTCCTTGCCGCCGGCGTACAGGACGCATCGCAATCCGTTGCAGGGGTCCCGATTCCAGGGAGAGCGGGCCTCGCCGCCCGCGGAGAAACTGCACGCGTGTTCGTTCCAGGCACTGCCGAGAATGCAGCGGACGTCCTTGTTCCCCTCCAGCGCATTGCTGCACCATTCTCGGACGTTGCCTGCGGCGTCGTACAGGCCGAACCGTCCCATGCCGGAGAAGGTCCCCACCGGAGCGGGGCCGTCTCCGAAGTTGCTCATGCTGGTGATGGTGGACGGATTGTCGTCCGCCCGGGCCGCCAGGGCCCAGTGGAAGATCGTCGGCAGGTCTTTGCCGCGGAAGCGGGCGTAGGCCATGGCCTCATACCAACTGATTCCGCCGACCGGATAGTCGTCCTGGCCCTCGGGGAAGGCGCCGTCCTTCCA
The DNA here is from genome assembly GCA_035342095.1 of Sedimentisphaerales bacterium. Taxonomy (GTDB): domain Bacteria; phylum Planctomycetota; class Phycisphaerae; order Sedimentisphaerales; family Anaerobacaceae; genus PLanc-01. Next base: position 59,518 of record DAOQWL010000004.1, read on the forward strand.
GGACGCAGGGCCGAGGCGTCCGCTCTGGTCTCGAAATTCCTGCACCGCCTGGGACCAGGGCAGGATCTGGCCGTTCCGGGAGAACTCCTCCTGCCAGAACTCCTGTTTTTCGTACCCGCCCGCGTCGACGAATTCCTGGTACTGGCAGTTGGTCACCTCGCACTTATCGATGAAGTAGGCCGGCGCCAGGAGAATCAACCGCTCGCCGTGGAACATGCTCTTCTGGTCGAGGTTCGACGGGGGGACCCAGACCATGTCGCTCGGGCAATTGTCCGCCTGGTGCAGCGTGAAGCTCAGCGACTTGGCCGGCAGACGGTCGCCCGGGGACGAGGGCGGATCGTTCGACTGGACGGTCTCGACCGTCACGAAGCCGGGTCGAACGACCTTCCAGCGGCACGTCCCGAACGGAATCCTCGCGTGTCGCAGCGGGCTTCGCCCGAGGTATTTCCAGCCGCCGGTAGTCCGAAAATACTCGCGAAGATAGATCCTGGCCCCGGGCGGCGTCGTGATGACGGAGTGCTCGCGGGACAGGCGGGGCCATCGGTCGATCAGCAGCGGATCGTTGGGGATGTACCGTTCCGCCCGCTCGGCCAACTGCAGGGCCGCGAAGCACTCGTTCCGCTCCAGGAGGTCGTCGATCTCGGCCATGGCATACTGCTGAGCCCAGCGGGTCGAGTAGTGTTTCCAGCCGATGAGACCGGCCGCCGCACTGACTGCCAGGACCAGGCACAACAGTGCGGCGACCGCCTTGTGCCGGCCGACCAGCTTGACCAGCCGATCCGTCAGACCGGGACGTCGGGCGCGGATCACCCGCCCCTTCAGGAAGTTCCGCAGGTCCTCGGCCATCTCCGCCGCACTCTGGTAGCGCCGGCTCGGATCTTTCTCGATCGCCTTGCAGCAGATGGTGTCCAGATCGATGGGGATGCGCCGGTTGATCTGGCGGGGATGGCGGATCTTGTCACTGAGGATCTGGCTGACGACTCGCTGCTGGGTGTCCCCATCCATGAGGGGTTCGAGCGTGAGCAGCTCGTAGAGCGTCGCACCGAGCGAGTAGATGTCGCAGCGATGGTCCGGCCTGCCCCGTCCGCCGGCGATCTGCTCGGGACTCATGTATCGCGGCGTGCCGACGAAGGATGCCGTCACGGTCATTCCGTGCTCCTCGCACATCCGGGCGATCCCGAAGTCCAGCAGGATGAGCCGGCCTTCGCGGGAGAGCATGAGATTCGACGGTTTGACGTCGCGATGGATGATCCCGTGGCCGTGGGCGTAGTGGAGGGCCTCGGCCGCCTGGCTGGTCAGGCCCGCCACTTCGTTGAAGTATTCGCGATCCGACCGGCATCGGTGCAGGCTGCCGTGGCACGCGCCCGCGTCGTCGTCCCGCGACCACGGATCGGCCTCTTCGGGAACCCGTCCGCCGGCGGCGGCTTCTCGCGATGCTCTGGACCGGCGCAGATCCGCGATGACCCGGTCGAGGTTTCGCCCGTCGATCATCTCCATGGCGAAGTAGCAGACGTCTCGCTCAGCCCCCTCGGCGAAGATGGTGACAATGCCCGGATGGCACAGCTTGGCGGCGGCGCGGGCCTCCCGTCGGAACCTCTGCACGGCTGCGGACCCCGCGGCCAGGCCGAACGGCAGTACCTTGAGCGCGACGCGCCGGCCCAGCGAGAGCTGCATGGCCTGGTAGACGACGCCCATCCCGCCGGCGCCGAGTCGCCGTTCGATCCGGAAGTCGCCGATCTGCAGGTTGGGCTCGAGGGCCACGCTGCGAGAGGGATTCTGGACGGCATTTGACTCGCCCGACGACGCAGACCCCGGCGCCGGCGCCGGTTCCTGTCCCGCACGCATCCGAGCCGCCGCCGTCGCGCACCGATCACACAGCCGCAAGTGCTGTTTCCAGGCCCCCAGATGCTCAGCAGAGGCGGTTCCCTCCACGAGCAGGCGGAGGTCTCCCTGTGACAGACAGTCCTTCACTACCCGCAAGCTCCCATCAACGCGCACAAGGCCCCGGAAGGGGGGTGCCGCCTGTTCGTCTGCAGACAACCCGTCCCGGATTTCGCACTTTGGCCTTGTCCTTATGGACTATAGACGTGCGAGGGGCCACACCGTTCCCATAAATCCTACGTTATTGTGTTCGCACGGGCTCGATGGGCAGTGTGTGCAGGGGGTTATGTCGGGCTCGAGGAGCCGATGGAAGACCCTGCGCCGTCCAGGATCACGGTCTGAGTCGGGCTCACGAGCCTGTAGCGGATCCCTCGCCAGCGGATGGTTCGACCGAACGCAGACGACAGGAGCGAGGCCAGCAGCAGGATCGACCAGAGCCAGCAGCCGAAGACGTCCGCCATGGCAGCGGGCACCAGACGGGGCAGATGCTCCGTGAGAATCTGGGCGGCGGTCAGTTGTCGCAGAACGACTCGAGCGAGCTGCCCGGCCAGGAACAGGCAGGCAATGGCGACCACGAGCAGGGCATGATCCGCGCGGGTAACGACGGCATGGATCGCCACTGCGGCGGTCCCCCAGAGTCCGACCACCGAACCGAGGCTGCTGAGCAGGCCGAGCCACCACGTGCAGGGGGCGTAAACCCGCGTGATGAGGAATTGCCGCCGGCCGAATTCCAGGACTCTCGACCATGTCATCGATTCGAAGGACGCGACGAGGCATTCCGGGACGAAGTGTACCTTCATGCCGGCCCGTTTCACCGCTTGGCTGAGCGACAGGTCGTCGCTGAGCGTGTTCGACCAGATCTCCGGGATCCCCAGACGTTGGAAGTCCGCCAGACGCATGGCCATCGAGCCGCCCCATGCCTGGTTGAAGGGCGTATTGCCGAGCGACTGCGCCACCGCCCCGTTGATGGCGGACAGGGCCAGCGTCGCCAGGTTGTTGCGGAGGGGTACGAACCAGCGGTACCCGGTGGCGACCCCGCACTTGGGACGTCGCAGGGGGCGGACCAGGCGTCTGAGCCAGTCTCGCTGGACACAGACGTCAGAATCGGCGAACGCCAGGGTCTCCGTGTCGTCCGGGACGTGCTGGTACCCGTAGAGCAGATTGAAGATCTTCTGGCTCGATGCCCGGCAGCGACCCGCCACCAGGATCTGAATGTCCAGGGCGCGGGAGTCGCGCCCGAATCGCTCGCGCAGGGCGTTCAACTCGCGGAACGCGGGATCGGATTCGGCCTCGACCACGAAGAAGAGCCGGTAGTTGTCATAGTCCTGCTCGAAGAACGATCGAATGTTCGAATGGAAACGGGTGTCGAGGCCCTTGCACGGAATGATCAAGGCCACGCGCGACGGGCGCGCGGTCTCTTTCCGTTCCGTGGACTTGAGCCGCACGTAGCGATAGTTCCTCACGGCGCCGTATACGAAAACCCATTGGGCGACGATTACTGCCCAACCGATATAGCAGTGCCAATCCATGCTGACCCGGCTGGTTCCAATCGATCATACAACCGTCATCTGGCCCACGGACTCCCTTGGGGCCGACGGTCCCACAATAGGCGAAACCGGCTCGGAACACCAGCGCTTTCTGGCGGTGGGCCGCGACGTGATCCTGCCGGAGAACCCCGGCGGAGAGCCCGGTTCGCGGTTTCGCGGGGTTCCACCGAGAGGCGATCTGCGGTAAGATGGCTCATGCTTACGTTTCGAACAGGATGTCTTGAACGGGCCGGGAGTTGTTCTATGGGCGATCCAATGAATCGACGGGAGTGTCTGCGGATGTTGGGGTTGTCGGGCTTGACTGCGGGTCTGGGTTCTATCGCGGCCGGCCGGTGCCTGGCCCAGAGGCCGGGCGAGTCCACCGGCTTCGAGAGTTCCGTCCTCGCGGCTCACAAGGTCCGGGCCGACGGCGCCGCCGCGACGCTCGTGGAAGGCAAGGTGATCCAGCCTGCCAGGGAATTGCCGATCCTGGACCAGACGGATGTCCTCGTCGTCGGCGGGGGGCCTGCCGGCATCGTGGCGGCCATCGCGGCTAAACGCGCCGGCGCCAGCGTGACCCTGGTCGAGCGCTACGGACACTTCGGTGGCCTCTGGACCGGCGGCCTGGTCCTCCTGGTTCTCGGGCATATCGTCGAGGGCGGCAGACAGGTCTGCCAGGGGATCGGCGAGGAGATGATGCGACGCCTGGACAAGATGGACGGCGCGATCATCGACCGCAAACCCGGCTCCAACCCGACGGTGGACGCGGAGGCGGTGAAGTACCTCATGGTCGAGATGATCGAGGAGGCTGGGGTCCGGGTCTTCCTCCACTGCTGGGGTGTGGACGCCATCGTCATGGGCAACGCGGTCCGCGGGGCGGTATTCGAGAGCAAGTCCGGCCGGCAGGCGATTCTGGCCAAGGTCGTGATCGACGCGACCGGCGATGGCGACGTATTCGCGGCGGCCGGCGCGGGATTCGAGCATCGCTCGCACAACGTCGGGCTCGTCTCGCGGATCGGCAACCTGGACCGGGTGGATGGCGCAAAGGCCGCGAACTCGCCCAAGCCCAGACACCTCGGTTCGCGGACCCCGGTTGCCGGCGTGAACTGGGTGAACCTGCACGGGCCGGAGGTGGACGGCCTGGATGTGGCCGTGCTGACCCGAATGGAAATGAACCATCGCAAGTTCATTTGGCAGAACATCCAGAAGACGCGGAGCACGCCGGGATACGAGAAGGTGTACCTGGTCGAGACTGCGCCGCAACTGGGCGTGCGGATCACTCGCGTCCTCGACGGCCTGAACGCCGTGAGGCTCGCGGACTTTCGGGCACAGACGAAGTTCCCCGACGTGGTCGGCGTGGGCGGCGCCTCCGGCGGTGACCACGAGCCGTGGCAGATCCCCTACGGCGCCCTGGTGCCGACCAAGGTGGACAACCTGCTCGCCGCCGGTCGGTGCATTTGCTCGGAGATCGCTATGGCGGATCTGGTCCGGCTGATCCCCAACTGCTTTGTGACCGGTCATGCCGCAGGTGTTGCTGCGGCGGTGGCTGTCGAAGACAAGTGCCTGCCCCGCGAGGTGGATGTCGCCAAGGTGCAGAAGGTGCTCAGGCAGCAGGATGCCTATCTCGGTTGAGCGTGCAAGCAGGATCGAAGCCATTTTCCGATGCGATCCAGAGCCAGAGCCGCCGGCACACGCGAGCGCTGGTCCGCGTGACAGTACTGGCCGTGGCGGTGCTCTCCCTGTTGCCCGTCCTCCCGGGTGATTCTACCCCAACCTTGGTGCCTGCACTCAGTCCTTTTGTGGTGATCGGGACAATACTGACGGCTCGCAACTTGACAATTCTCTATTCGATTGGGTGTTTTGTTACTGCGGTCTCGTTAGTTTGGCATCGCCTCTTTTGTAGATGGGTGTGCCCAGTGGGATTGTGCATGGATGGCGCGAGTCGGCTGGGACGACGCCTGGGACGCCGATGTGTCGGATTCCCCAACCTGGGGCCCTGGATCGTCGTCGCGACATGGGGCGGCGCCTGCCTGGGCACTCCGTTGTTCCTGTGGTTGGACCCACTGGCCCGTTTCACGGGCGCGTTCAGTCCCGGCGGTTACGGTCTGCAAACGGGGCCGATCCTTGCGATTGCTGCCTTCCTCGCCATGCTGGTCCTCAGCGTCCTGTGGGCGAACGCCTGGTGTGCCCGCGTGTGTCCCTTGGGAGCGTGTCAGGACCTCTTGTTCTCGCTGAGCAGGTTCTGCCGTTGCCGTCTCGGAAGAAGACGTGTCGCAGCCCCGCCGGATCTCGGCGTCCCTGTGCCTCGCCGGATACTCCTGGGGGCGGCGGCGGGGGCCGCCTGGGCTGGGACGACGAGACTGCTGGGTTCGACGAGGCCGCCTCCTCTGCGACCACCCGGCGCCGTCGCGGAATCGGCCTTCCGCGGCCTCTGCACACGCTGCGGCAACTGCCTGCGAGTCTGTCCCAGTGGCGTCATCGAGCAGGATCTGGGCAGCAGCGGCTGGGCTGGCTTTCTGACGCCCGTTCTCCAATTCCGCAAAGGACACTGCCGCGAGGATTGCGTGCGATGCACGCAAGTCTGTCCCAGCGGGGCCCTCGAACGCGTGCCGCTCGCGAAGAAGGCGGATGTTCGACTGGGTCTGCCTCGGGTGGATATGAGCCTGTGCCTGCTGGGCGAGGACCGGGAGTGCTCGCTTTGTCGGAGCCGCTGTCCCTATGGCGCGATCCGCTACGTGTTCTGCGAATCCGATTACACGCTCACGCCGCAGGTCGACCCGGATAGGTGCAATGGCTGCGGCGCCTGCGAGGCCGCCTGCCCGACGAAGCCGAAGAAAGCGATTGTCGTTGTCCCGATATGAGACGCGGGTCTCACTGCGGTTCTTCCTTCTCTTCGAGGGGCTCCCACTCCGCGAAGGCTTCGATCCGGACCTCCAGTTGCGGATCGCACGTGTACGTCTCGTAACAGTCGTAGTACCAGCCCAGGTACTCCGAGTCGCCTCCGCCTTGCGTGGTGATGAGGAAGCGGTTGGAGAGGTTGCCGATGTGCATCGCCCGGTCGCGCGGCAGGGGCTTGTCCCCGCCTTGGGCGTCCATGGTGACCCAGCCGTAGTTGGGCAGATACACCTCGGGCCAGCGGTGGAAGGTGTCGTCCAGACTGGCGTCGTCGCCGCGGACCACGACGGAGCCGACGTACCTCGCAGGCACCCCGGCGGCCCGGCACAACGCGATGAAGCAGAACGAATACTCGGAGCACGAGCCCGTCCCTCGCTTGAGCACCACGGGGGCCGCATTCCATCCGCCTTCCAGCTTGTATTCCAGACGATTCCGGACGTAATCGTACATCTTGCGCGCGATGGCGTAGGGGCTCTTCTCGTTGCCCGCGAGCTCCCTGGCGATCTTCCGGATGTAAGGGTCGTCGGTCATGTACTTCGTGCCGTTGGCGGTGTAGCGGTCTCGAATCTCCGCAGGGATATCGGCCAGGGTGCCGCAGCGATCGGGGAAGATGAAGTACCGAATGTCGGAGATCGTGACGTTCGCTTCGAATCGGGATTCCACCGTCATGCCGGCGGGGACAGCCTCGTACTGGAACACCGCGACTTCCTGCTGCCAGCGGTCCTTGTGCATCGTGCAGGTGGAGGGGGAGAAGGACAAGGACTCGATCTTCTGTTGCGGCATGTTCTCCGGGACCGCCAGACACACCTGGAGCGTCCCGATCTTGCCCGAGCCGAAGGACTTGACCTCATGGGTGAAGGTCACTCTGGCCTTACGCGTGTCCTTCAGGCGGTACAGCTCGCCGTCCCATCGCACGAGCCGATACAGCGTGTCCTTCTGCTGGTCCACCGCCCAGAGGCACTGTCCATCCCAGGCCAGGCCATGCGGATAGGGGCCGGGGGCGTCGAGGATGACGAGCACTTCGCCACTGTTCGGGTCGATCATGTAGACCTCGTTGGTCATGCGGTCGGAGCACCACAGATATGTGCCGTCGAAGGCCAGCCCGTTCGCTGCCTGGGCCGGCGCGGTCAGAGTCTTCACTGCGGTCCCGTCGCTCAAATCGATCCGCATGATCTCCCGACTCTTGCTGTCGCTGACCCACAGGGTCGTGCCGTCCCAGGCCAGTCCCTCGGGGTTTTCAGATGGCGCGTCGAGCGTCTTCAGGACGGTCCCGTTGACCGGATCGACCTCGAAGATCTTCTTCCTGCCCTTGTCCGCGTTCCAGAGATGCTCGCCGTCCCAGGCCAGGCCCATGGGCCAAAAGCCCGGCGACGGGATCGCGCGGAGGGTCCTTCCTGTCCGGGCATCCACCTGGAACAGCATGTCCGCCTTGTAGTCCGCAACCCAGAGCGACTGGCCGTCGAAGGCGACCCCGGTGCAGAACTTGCCCGGTGCGCCGAAGCTGTGGATCACTTTGCCGGGGTAGGCGAGGACGGGCTGGGCAAGCAACACGAGCAGGACAACTGCCGTCGGGAAGCGTCTGTAGAACATCGCGAGTCTCCTTCTCGATATCCGGTCAATCCACGGTCGCCGATTCACAGGTGTCCGTGGCCACCGACCATACCACGCGATTGTGCCTCAATTCAAGGCAATTCCAAGCTTCCCCTGGGCTGGAGATGTTCGTGCAGTGGTGCTCTCTCTTTCGGATGGGTTCGTTCGTGGTGACGCCGTAAGGCGCTGCCCTTCGTGCCCCGGAAGATATGCCCTTACGGGCACACTACAAACAGGCTGCCATAGTTCTGCTGGTTTCTCTGTACCGCGTGGTCGTTGTTGTGTGTCCAGGGCCGTGCGTGTACCATATCCCGAACCGGGTTGCATCGTGCGCCGATGGAACTGTAGTTGCAGGATCGAGGACGATATGAAACGACGAGAATGCCTTGGGGTCTTCGTGTGGACAACGTTCGTGTCGCTGGTCATGGCGTCGCTTGCGCCGGCCGGGGTGCTGCGGGTGCCCGCCTTCACCGCCTACGTCGATCCGGACGCGGAGGGAGCGAGGGTATCTGAACGGTCCGGTGTCACACGCTGGCGCGATCCGAATCTGAAGGTGCTCTGGTTCGGGCGAATCGCCACGGCGGGCAAGCTCGACTGCTCCGTAGCTCTGCGCCTGCCGAAGGACGTCACGTCGAAGCTCCGCTTGACAGTGGCGGGCCAGTCCCGGGAAGCGACCGTCGCAGGCGACGACGCGAACCCCGTCACTGCGAGCTTCGGCTCGTTCGACGTTGCCCAGGCCGGCTATCAGCGGTTCACGCTTGAATCGCTGAATCCGCAGGGCCAGGCGTTCGGCGACCTCGACGCCTTGATCCTCGACGGCCCAGCGACGCAGGACGCCCACTTCAATCTCCAGCCTCGCCGGAATGCCGCTTCGGTGCATCTGTTCTATCCGGTGGAGAAGGATGTCGAGGTCGCGGCCTTCTATTGCGAAATGACCGGCCTGGAGGACCCCATCTGGACGTACTACATGGCTTGCGGCTGGCATCGCGGATACTTCGGCATGCAGGTGAACAGCCCGACGGAACGCCGGATCATCTTCAGCGTCTGGGACAGTGGCAACGAGGCCGTCGACCGCGACAAGGTCGCCGATGAGGACCGCGTCAAGCTCATCGCCAAGGGCGAAGGCGTCTACGCAGGCGACTTCGGCAACGAAGGCACAGGCGGTCACAGTCACCTGAAGTACCCATGGAAGACGGGCGAGCTGCAGCGGTTTCTCGTCACCGCCAAACCCACCGACGCGACGCACACGATCTACTCAGGCCATTACTTCCACCCGGAGAAGAGGCAGTGGTTCCTGATCTCCAGTTGGAAGGCCCCCAAAGAGGGCGGCTACATGCGCGGACTCCACTCCTTCAGCGAGAATTTCGGCGGCGCCAATGGTCATCTGTTCCGCAAGGCCCTCTACGGCAACCAATGGATTCGGACCTCTGACGGCCGGTGGATCGAGCTGACCGCCGCGACCTTCAGTCACGACTCGACGGGCAAGGCGGACCGCCTGGACCGCTTCATGGGTGTGGAGAACGGGCAGTTCTTCCTCGCTCACGGCGGCTTCGGCGAGGGCTTCACGCCGTACCGCGAGAAGTTCACCAGGCCGCCGACCAGCAAAGTCCCGACGGACCTCATTCTGCCCGAGTAGGATGCGCTTGTAGTGACGCCGTAAGGCGTTATCTTCCTCGCCTTTGAAGAAGGTATGCTCTCACGGGCACACTACTTGCGACCTGCGGTCACGCCGGGCCAGGTGTCCGTCCGGAAGGGGGAGGCGGGCAGGTCGGCCTTGTTGTACAGATTGCAGACGGGGTTGTCCGCCCAGGCATATCGCACTGCTTTCGGCTCGGGTACCTTGTCGCTGCTGACGACCACGGTCTTGCCCTCGATCACAGCGTCCGCCCAGACGAACTTGCGATCCTCGCCCGCGATGGCGAAGCCCTTCAACGGGCCGCCCTTGGCGACGAGTCCGTCGCCGACGCAGTCGAATCGCAGGACGATCTTGCCGTCGCGGACCTTCATGGACTCGAACAGCGGGCCGGAGTAGACCACGTTCTTCTTGCCGTAGGTCTTGGCCATCGCCCACAGCGCCAGGCGCTTGCCGACGTCCTGCTTGTTCTTGGGGTGGATATCAGCGGCGTCGCCGATGTCGATGATGGTCGCCATGCCGGTGTCCTTGAGGGACAGGGTCATGAGCTGGGCCTCGCGGAGTTCCGCCCAGGCGCTGTCGCCCGGCTCGGGCTTCTCGGCCATGAAGTTGGCCAACTGGACGAACAGGAAGGGGAAGCTCTTGACGCCCCAGCTCTGGCGCCAGTCGGTGATCATATCGGGGAAGAGTTCGCGGTACTGATAGGCGCGGTCCGCGTTGGATTCGCCCTGGTACCAGATCGCGCCGCGGATGGCAAACGGGATCAGGGGTGCGATCATGCCGTTGTACAAAACCGTCGGAGCATTGGGGTTGTTGGCCCAGGTCGGCGGCTGGGGTTGCGGCGGCATTGACGCCATGTCCAGCGCGACCTTGTATCGCCACTTGCCCGCGAGAGAGAGTGCCGCGTCGGTGCCTGCACCGGCTGGCTTGATCCGCATCTGTGCAGGCTGGCCGTAGATCCCGCCACCGCCGGCGGTGTCGAGCACCTGGACCGCGATCACGTTGCGACCGGCCTTGATGACGCTGGCGCCGACCTTGTACTGCCGCGGGGTCTGCCACTGGCCCGACGCCATGATGGCGCCGACCTTGACGCCGTTGACCCAGGTCGTGTCCATGTCGTCGATTGGTCCCAGATCGAGCGTCAGTTCCTTGCCCACCCAGGATTCCGGGACCTCGATGGTCTTGCGGAACCAGACGAGGCCGTCGAAGTTCCCGAGGGCCGTCTGTTCCCAGAGGACAGGCAGCTCCATCTCCTGCCAGGTGGAATCATCGAAGTCGAGTGAAATGCACCCGGCGCCTTGTGCCCCGGCGGATTCGACCTGCTTGTGCCACTGGTCGAGCGACTCCTGGTACTTCTTCATCGAGGCTTCCGGATTGGCTCGGGCCTCTGCGATCCGGTCGATTTGCGTCTTGAACTCGGGGAACTTCGCCAGCGTCCCCTCGCTGGTCCACGCTTCTGCTACGGTGCCGCCCCAACTGGTATTGATGAGCCCGACCGGGATGTCCAGCTCCTTGTGCAGATATCTGCCGAAGAAGTACCCGACCGCGGAGAACCCGCCGACGGCCTGGGGACTGCACTCGGTCCACTGGCCCACGCAGTCCGCCTGGGGACTGTCGGCGATCTTCTTCTGGACGGTGAACAGGCGGATCTTCGGGAAATCCGCCGCGGCGACTTCCTGCGGACCCGAAGCGGAAGCCGCGACGGGCCATTCCATGTTCGACTGGCCCGAGCAGACCCAGACCTCGCCGCACAGGATGTTCTTGAGTGTGATCGTGTTCTTGCCCGTGAGGGTCACTTCATACGGTCCTCCGACCTTCGGCGCTTCGACCACGAGCTTCCATTTTCCGTCCTGCCCCGCGGTGACGCGCGGCTGGGCGGACTGCCAGCTCATGCGAATGGCGATCTGCTCGCCCGGATCGGCCCATCCCCAGAGGGTGACCTTCCCCCCGCTTTGCAGGACCATGTTGTCGCCCACGACGGCGGGCAGTCGGATGTCGGCGGCGCTGATGCTCGCCAGCAGCAGGATCGATGCGAAGATCGCATGCACATTTCGTGGGCAGATTGCTCTGTGACGTTCCATTCTGAACTCCTTATCCATAGGTCCTTGGACTGTGCCTTTTCCATTCGGCACGTCCTCCTCGTGGAGGGCATGTTACCACGGGTGTCGAGAGGGGTAAAGAACCTGTCCTTGACCGGGCACGGACCCCCTGTATGATGGCAACGTCGATGGAAGGTCTTTTCAAGGAGATCGAAGATGAATGTGCGATCGATGCGGTTGGCAGTTCTCGCGGCGTGCTTGCTGGTTGTTTCAGCCTGGGCTCAGGCGCCGGACTGGGAGAACGAGCAAGTCATTGGGATCAACAAGGAGCCTGGGCGGGCCACGGGCGTGTCGTATCCCGACGTGACATCGGCCGTCCGCGCGTACACCGTGAAGACGGCGGGGGACGTGCTGAAGAAGTGGCACGATTCGCCGTACTATCGCAGCCTCAACGGGCAATGGAAATTCCACTGGGTCAAGTCGCCCGACGAGCGTCCCGTGGATTTCTACAAGCCGGACTTCGACGTCGGCGGATGGGCCGAGATCCCGGTCCCGTCCAATTGGGAGATCCAGGGCTACGGCACGCCGATCTACTCGAACATACGCTATCCGCATGTCCGCCAGCCGCCGAAGATCGTCGGCCCGCTCCCGCCGGACTACGCCGCTGCTCGTGAGCCCAATCCCGTGGGCAGCTATCGGACGGTCTTCGACGTGCCGAAGGACTGGGACGGGCGGGAGGTCTTCATCCACTTCGAAGGCGTCGCCTCCGCGTTCTATCTCTGGATCAATGGGCAGAAGGTCGGGTACAGCGAGGGCAGCCGGACGCCCGCCGAGTTCGACGTCACGAAGTACCTCCGGCCTGGCGAGAACGTCCTGGCGGCCGAGGTCTATCGCTGGTCCGACGGCAGTTACCTGGAGGACCAGGATTTTTGGCGACTGAGCGGCATCTTCCGCGACGTGTACCTGTTCAGCACGCCGCGGGTCCAGTTGCGGGATCTGTTCGTGCTCAGCGATCTGGACGAGCAGTACAAGGACGCCCGGCTCAACATCACGGCCAAGGTCCGCAACCTCTCGGATAGTCAGGCCGCGCGACGCGTTCGAGCGATCCTGGTTGACGCCCAGGGTCGTCGGACGCCCGTAGGATCGTCTGAGACGGCCGCGGTGGAGCCGGGACGGGAGGCGGAGTTGAGAATTCACGCGGATGTGGAGAATCCGCTCAAATGGACCTCCGAGACGCCGAACGTCTATCTTGTCGTGCTGGAGATGGTCGACACGCAGGGCCAGACCACCGAGGTCAAGGCCTGTCGGTTCGGCTTCCGCAAGGTCGAGTTGAAGGACCGCCAGTTCCTCCTCAACGGCGTCTCGATCAAGCTCAAGGGCGTCAACCGTCACGAGCACGACCCGGATCGCGGGCAGGCCATCGAGATCGGCTCCATGATCCGCGACATCGAGCTGATGAAGCAGAACAACATCAACACCGTCCGCACCTGTCACTATCCGGACCATCCCGCCTGGTACGACTTGTGCGACCTGTGCGGCATCTACATCGTCGATGAGGCGAACGTCGAGTCGCATGGCATGGGATACGGCCGCGAGACGTTGGGCGCCGTCGAGAGCTGGAAGACCGCTCACGTGGACCGCAACGTCCGCATGGTCGAGCGAGACAAGAACCATCCGTGCGTGGTCATCTGGTCGCTGGGCAACGAGGCAGGAAGCGGCCCGAACTTCGAGGCCGCGGCCCAGGCGATTCGCAGCCTCGACACGTCCAGGCCCATCCACTACGAGCGAATGAACGAAGTGGCGGACATGGACAGCGTGATGTACCCGTCCGTCGAAGGGCTCATTGCTTCGGGACGCAGCAATTCGCCCAAGCCCTTCTTCGTCTGCGAGTACGCCCACGGGATGGGCAACGCGATCGGCAACCTGCAGGAGTACTGGGACGCGATCAACGCCCACCCTCGCCTGATCGGAGCTTGCATTTGGGACTGGGTCGACCAGGGCCTCCGCAAGTACACGGGCGCGACGAATCCGGACGGGTCCAAGCAGTGGTTCTTCGCCTACGGCGGCGACTACGGCGACCGGCCCAACGACAACAATTTCTGCTGTAATGGCGTCGTCGATCCGGACCGGTCCCATACCGCCAAGCTGCGGGAGGTGAAGAAAGTCTATCAGTACGTCAACTTCGCCTTGGGCGAGGTCGCGAAGGACCGTGTTGCCGTCGAGCTGACCAACAAGTACTTCTTCACGGACCTGAGCAACTTCACAGTCCAATGGCAGATCATGGAAGACGGGCAGGCAATTGAGCGCGGTGTGCAGACGCTCGACAGCGTGGCGCCGGGCGAATCGGCGAGTGTTCTGCTGCGTCTGTCGCTGTCTCGCCGCAAGCTCAAGCCGGGAGCCGAGTGCTTCCTGAATGTCAGCTTGGCGCAGAATCACGATGAGCTGTACGCCAAGGCCGGCCACGTGGTCGCCTGCGAACAGTTCAAGCTGCCCATCCGGACGCTGGAGGCGCCGTCGCTCGAACTGGCCCGCCTGCGGGCCCTGGCGGTGGTGGACGAGGGCGACTCGATCACGGTCACGGGCCGAAGGGTCAAGGCGGTCTTCAGCCGGTCCACCGGGACGCTGTCGTCGCTCGCCTACGACGGCGTCGAGGTCCTCGCCAACGGCGGCGGTCCCCGGCTGAACCTCTTCCGCGCCCCGGTGGACAACGACAACTGGCTGCGGCGGGATATCGAGCGGTCGGGGATCGCCAGCCTGTCCTACACAGCCAAGAGCGTCGCTGTCGAGCAGCCGGCCCGAGGCGTCGTTCGCGTCTGCTGCACGGTGGATTGCGCCGGCAGGTCCGAGACCGGGATGGTCCACACGGCGACCTTCACCATCTTCGGCGACGGCTCGATCGACGTGACCAACCAGGTCGAGCCCTACGGCAACCTCACGGTCCTGCCCAAGCTCGGGGTGAGCCTGGTGCTGCCCAAGGGCTTCGACGATCTGACCTGGCTCGGGCGGGGGCCGCACGAGAGCTATGTGGACCGCAAACGCAGCGCCGACGTCGGGCTCTACAGCGGCAAGGTGGCCGCTCAATACGAGCGTTACGTCCGACCCCAGGAGAACGGCAACAAGACCGACGTTCGCTGGGCGACCCTGACCGACAAGAAGGGCAAGGGCTTGCTGGTGACCACCGACGGCACGTACTCCATCAGTGCCCACCACAACACTGCGGCCGATTACGACCAAGCCCGACACATCGACAAGGTCGTGCCGCGAGACGAGGTCTACCTGTGCATCGACGCGGCCCACATGGGTCTCGGCGGCGCCAGTTGCGGCCCGCGCCCCATGAACCAGTACATTCTGAATGCCGGTCCCGCCCGATTCCGGTATTCCCTGCGTCCCGCGACGGCGGATGCCAGGATCCAACTGCCCAATCTCGGGGCGCCGCTGGTCACCCGGGACAAGGGCGGGATGGTGCGGATCGACGCGGACGTCGCCGGGCGAGTGGAGTATCGGCTCGCCGATGGTGCATGGACGAGCTACGCCCAACCGTTCGATCTGGTCGAGGGCGGCGTGGTCGAGGCCCGCGTCCATCTGAGCGACAAGCTGGTTAGCGACACCGCCCGCGCGGAGTTCGAGGAGATCATCCCGCTGCTGGAGCTGGACAAGTCCGCGTGGCGTGTGGTGCACGTGGACAGCTTCGAGCCGGGCGAGGGCGAGGTCGGTCACGCGATCGACGATGCGCCGGAGACCTTCTGGCACACGAGTTGGTCGGCCTCGCAGCCCGCGCATCCGCACGAGATCCAGATCGATCTGGGCAAGAGCCTCTCGTTGATCGGGTTCACGCAGTTGCCTCGACAGGGCAATCCCAACGGGCGGATTCGCACCTATGAGTTCTACGTGAGCGAGGACGGCAAACAGTGGGAGCCCGTCGTCAAGGAAGGTCGCTTCCCGAACAGCGACCAGCTCCAGACCGTCCGGTTCGAGAAGCCGGTCGCCGGACGCTACGTTCGTCTGGTGGCGTTGAGCGAATGGTCGCGCCAGCCGTACACGACCATCGCGGAGTTCGATGTCATGGCGGCCAAGTAGCCCGAATTGCAGGGAGATAGACAATGAAAACGTCTTGGGTTCTGCTCGCAGTTTGTGCGTTCGCGTGTCTTTCGACCGCGGTTTCCCCGGCGGCTCAGCCGCCCACCGTGTACGTCACGTTCTGGTTCGACACGGAGGACTTCATCCTGCCCCAGGCGGACGACGCGGCGATGCGACTGGCCGAGATGTTCTCCTCGCGAGGCGTCCAGGCCACGTTCAAGATCGTGGGCGAGAAGGCCCGCGTCCTGGAAGAACGCGGGCGGGACGACGTGATCCTGGCCCTGGCGAAGAACGACATTGCGTACCATTCGACGCTCCACAGCGTTCACCCGACGCCCTCGGAGTACAGCCGGGACCTGGGCTGGCACGAAGGCGTTTCGGAGTTCATCCGTCGGGAGGGGGCCGGCCTGGAGACGCTGCAGCGCGTGTTCGGCGTCAACGCCTCCTGCTACGGCCAGCCAGGCG
Organism: Sedimentisphaerales bacterium; assembly: GCA_035342095.1. Classification (GTDB taxonomy): domain Bacteria; phylum Planctomycetota; class Phycisphaerae; order Sedimentisphaerales; family Anaerobacaceae; genus PLanc-01. Next base: position 75,624 of record DAOQWL010000004.1, read on the forward strand.
GGTCGTGGACTCCCCAGAGCTACGGAGCCCTCCGTGCGTTTGGCATCCCGCTGTACCTGGACGAGACCTCGCACGTGAACGTGAACAACCGTCCCTTCTGGTATTGCGGCGTGCTGAACATCCTCCGCCTCGGGGACTGCGTCCTGCGGACCGGCTGGGCGGACGACGAGGTGAAGGACGCCTGCGCGAAGTTCGACCGGGTGCAGGAGAAACTCATCCGCGAGGGCGGCGGGATCGTCAGCATCTACTATCACCCCTGTGAGTTCGTGCACGAGCAGTTCTGGGACGGGGTCAACTTTTCCCACGGCGCCAATCCGCCGCGATCCGAATGGAAGCTGCCGCCTATGAAATCGCCCGAGAAGCAGGAGCAGGCCTTCCGTGCGTTCGAGACCTTCCTGGACCACATCGTGCGCCGTCCCGGCGTGCGTCTGGTGACCGCCAGGGAGATCGCGGCGCTGTACCCCGACCGCATCTACTCCCATCTCCTGACGCGAAGCGACATCCAGACCATCGCGGCGGCCTTCCAGAAGGAGCTTTCCTACGTCGATCTGGGCGGCCGGATCGTCTCCGTCGGCGAGGGGCTGCTGGCGATGTGCGAACGGGTGGGCAGGGGGACGGACGAGGTCGTGCTGGAGTTCGCCTACGGTCCCGCGTCTGCGCCGCAGCGATTCGTCAAGGAGGGGACGTTCTCGCAGGAAGCTGTGCAGCAGGCCGCACGAGAGATGCTCGATATCGTCCACACGACGAGCCAGTTGCCCACGGTCATCTGGGTGGCCGGTCAACCCGTGCGGCCGGAGGATTTTGCCGTCACGCTGGCGTCGATGGTTGCCTCGGAACGCGATTCTGGTGATGTCCCACTGCGAAGGGGCGAACTCGCGGCGAAGAAGTACGTTGCCGACGACTCGCCGGGACTCTGGGGCTGGGTGATCTTCCCGAAGGGTTTCAACGCGCCAGGCATGATGGAGGTCGCTAAGCTCCAGGCTTGGACAATCAAACCGGCGGTCCTACGCCAAGCCCAATGAGTCTCACGTCATGAAACGAAACCGGCGAAGCCCCTGGAGAAGGGCTTCGCCGGCAGGTTCACGACGAAGCGACGATCCGCCGCAACCAGGGCCCTGTCATGCGGTCCGCCGCAACCTCAAACCGGCAGCGCCCAAGCCCAGCATGCCAAGCAGCACTGCCCCTGGAAGAGGGACGACATTCACGAAGCTCTCGCTCTGCCCATCGGCGAAGCTCTTGACGTGAATACCGATTCGAAGACCCGTGTCGCGCCCTCCGGTTGCAAGTTCGTGGAGCACATCATCGAAGGTCTTCCCATGCTGGAGGTCGAAGATGATTCCGACCTGTTCTTGCGGGCCCACGCCCCAGGTTGGTTCCGGATTGTCGGCCTCAGCGAGAAATCCCGCTGTAACCGAGAAGCCTATGGATTGGCCACCCGGCAGATCGCCTGGATTGGCGCTGTACGGCTTGAAGTTGACACCCGAGGAGTTGATCACGCTCGCGATGCCCAGGAGCGTCCCATCGTCGAAGTAGATCTCCGAGATCACGCTTTGGGCAGGCCCACTGTTCTTGAAGGTGAAGAGTGCCTGAGTATAATCACCCTGCGTGTCCGGTGTCCCGTAAGGGGTTACCTCGACGGTGAGTTGGGCTTCGCCGATCGCTGCGTCGGTTGCGCTGTTGTTGGTGATGCAGGTGAATCCATATATGTCCGCCAAGGCTGGTGTCACCATGGATACACAGAGACATGCGATCAGCGTTGTTCTTTTCATCGATGCCGCTCCTCGGAAGATATACGCACCCGTCACTCCACAACCACACCATTTTTCCGTGCTCCACTCCAATACAAGAAACATTATCGCGTCTGTGGCGCGATTTGTCAATAGGTATAGATACGTATTCTGCCCGATAATTGCGCTACTCTATCGAGGCGAGGGGGATGATCAGGTCCGAAAGGCCGGCGGCGGAGTAGGATTTGGCGAGGTCGAGCTCGATGACACAGCCGTGATTGTGGTCGCAGGCGAGGATGATGAGGTTCTCGCCTGCCTTGCACCACCCATGGGTCTGAGGCTGGTGGCCGAGGATGAATACGTCCGAGTCCAGGATCTTGGCCATCCGGTCGAGTGCGTCCTGACTGTGCCGGCGGCCCCAGGTCAGCAGGTAGGCGGATCCGGGTCGGTCGCAGTCGGCGACCTGCATCTCCCTCTCGAAGATGCCCGGGTCGAACAGGTCGACCGAGCGGTCGTTGGGCAGGGAATGGGAAATCCACAGGCGATTGGCGCAGCGGACGGCCAGGGGCTGCGAGAAGAGGAACTGGCGGATCGCCAGGCGGACTTCGGGACCGGCCTGGCGGAACTCCCGGTCCAGCGCGGAAGCCATCGCGCGGTTCATCTCCTTGCCGTTCTTCATGACCTCCGCGCTGCTGATGCAGGCGGTGTCGTGATTGCCCATGACGATGTGGACTCGGTCGGGGAATTGCAGCTTCAGGCGGATCGCATCGAAGAGCAGTTGGTAGGAAAGGCACCCGCCCTCGTCGTCTTCGGGCCCGCCGTGAATGATCTCCTGGAGGATCAGGTGTCGATCCGGGTGGTTCGCGAGATCGGCTCGTGTGAGGATGCGCTCGAAATTGCGGCGATGCCCATGGATGTCGCCGCTGACGACCAACGATCCGCTCGCCGGCAGACAGATGAGGTTGCCCCGCCGAAACCGGTCTGTCTGATTCGCTCGGATCCCCCTATTGAGAAGATCGATGGTTGCTCGATGCATTTCGGTTCGCTTTGATCCTGCTGCCGAAGATACTGTGAATCATGAGGTCGAGCCGGGAGATGACCTCCATCATGCTGGGGGGGCGTTCCGCCGGGTCCTCCTTGACGCAGTCCATGACCAGCTTCGAAACGCCGACGGGCAACTGGCTCTTGAGTTCGTGCGGAGCGGGGCATTTCGGGGGTGCATAGGCGACGAGGCCGTCTTTGCTCTTCTTGGGGATCAGGGTCGGCACGTTCTTGCCCGTCAAGGCCCAGTACATCGTGGCGCCCAGGTTGAAGATATCCGTCTTGGGACCGAGGGTCTTGCGACGGACCTGTTCGGGCGCGATGTAGTCCGGCGTCCCCTGAATCCGCGATTTGACGGTCCCGATCGGGCAACTCTGACCGAGGTCGATGATCTTGATCGTGCCGGTCTTGTTGATCAGGATGTTGTTGGGCTTCATGTCGCAGTGGATGTAGCCCTGCTGGTGCATGGCGTTCAGGCCGGTGGCCACCATGCGGAAAACGAGCAGCACGTCCCCCAGGCTCAGCGTGGTGCTCTCCTCGAGCGTCTTGCCCTCGAAGTGTTCCATGGACAGCAGGAGTTCGCGGACTCGGAACATGCTGCGGATCTTCTGGAGCTTGTAGCATTTCCGGACGTACGGATGGTCGATCTTCTTGGCGACCTGGTACTCCAGTTCCGTCTGCTCGAAGAAACGAGTGTCCTCCGGCTTCTCGTAGGTCAGGCGCTTCAGTGCGACGACACTGCCGTCCTCCTCATCGGTTGCCAGGTAGATCGTGCTGCGAGCACCGTTGCCGATCCGCCTGATAATCGTGAACCCCCCGACACTAAGAATGTCCTTGGCCATGTAGCACTAACCCACGAATCCGAAATCCGACACGACAATACTCTCCGCAGACGCACGTAATGATGCGCCGTGGTCCGTCCGTGTTCCTGAGATTCCACGCCGGAACCCCGCGCGGAGTCCTCTGCGATCCGTCTGACAAGGGCGACAACCCCTCTCCTTGTCTGCACAGAATGCGTAAACTCACCAATTTAATGGGCGAGACACCCTGTGTCCAGCACAGCCCCTTCTTTTTCTCTATCGGCCGGCACAGATAAATCTTGACAAAGTTGGCAAAATCTGTTGTATGTAGCGTATCTCCGACGATAATTGCCGGAGCATCGGGTGTCGTCCCGATGGTTGTCTGGCTCGGGTATGTTCCCCGATAGCTCAATGGCAGAGCGAGCGGCTGTTAACCGCTAGGTTGTAGGTTCGAGCCCTACTCGGGGAGTTCTTTCACACCGGCACCCGATCGGAGGCTGTCTGTCGATCGGCAAATCCCTCCTCCAGGGCGCTGGCGGTCTGCGCCGCCTTTGCGTGACCCCCACAAGTCGTGTTGTGTCCCGGCCGTCCATGGCTGTGCCGGACCCGTTCTTCCCTGGGGTGGCCTGCCAGGTGACGATGACTCGTCCGCCCAGGTGCTTGATGCCGGCTCGCGATTCACAGTCTTTTTTGCGAAACCACCGTCATGGGGTTGACATTTATTGGATGTGTGGGTAAAATGCGGATTATCAGTGGATTGGGATGCTAGGATAAAAAATGTTGCCTGAATGTTTTTGGACTTGACAGTATTGGGTAAAAGTGGTAAGCTCGGATACTTAGGAAGAGTTGCAATAGTGCAGGAAATTGGATCTCGGCGCCGGGACGTTCGTGGGGTGTGAGGCCCGGCTTCGCAGGGATAGTGAGTGAGGAGCTGTGAGGTTGGGTGATTTCGGCTCTTTGTGTCTCACACAGTTGCCAAGGGATGGGTCCGGAAAGGGCGGTGTTTGCAGGGATTCCATCTGAGGCAGCAAGCTCTCAGACAACCTGGTGAGTTGGCTTCAGCCGAACACAGGAGCGCAGTCGCGTCAGGGTGGTGAACAGTGGGTTTCTCCAGGACGCGGGATGGTTCGAGTAGGGGGGTAATGACATGCGATTCTGGGCGAAGACGAGTGTGATCTTTGCGATGTGTTTCGTGATGACGCAAGGGGCGAAGGCCATCGATTGGTCCGAGCCTTTTGTTGCCGTCAAGATCCCTTCTGGTTCATCGTTGTACTTGGGCGAGGCTCTGGAGTCCGGCAGCAGTCCGATGGTGGCCAAGGTGATGGCGCGTGTGGTGGCCAATTGCCCGTTTCGCGTTCTGGCTTCCTTCGAGGGGCTTCGGCATGAAGTCCTCAACGTGGCGATCTCGCCCAAGGACATGGTGGTGGTCATCAACGGCAAACGGGTTCCCGTCGGAAAGGAACGTGTGCCGATCGCGTCGGACGGGCCGACGCCGCGCAATGGAGTGGTTGTTCCGATCGAGATGCAGGTTGGAGTCAAGACAATACAGCCCTACCCGGCGGGGCGATACCGTGGAGCCCTGATCATTACGGTTACCCCGGGCTCCTGATTCGGAGAGGGTGATGAAGCCGGGCGTCGCCGGCAGTTTTCTGTCGGGTCGCTATTATCTGGTTATTTCGATTGCCCAGGACCTACGGAAAGGTGCGATCCCAAGCATAGCCCCCCTCGGCAAGGGACAGGGGAGAAAGGAGGTAAGGTGATGACATGAGGTTCTCGCAGACCCCAGATGGTTTGCGAGGCGCCTGGAGGGATGGCCCTCTCTTTGGGCGAAAAGAGAATGTCAAATGCCAAGTGGGAATGAAAATCGCAGGTCAAATCCACAATTGTGAAGGGCCGCAGCCTCCCGGATCACGAGCGGGCAGATCTGGGGAAGCTGTTATTCAGGTGGTCATGCCCGCTGCAACGCGGTCCGGCCAAAGCGTTGTCCGGACGCGGTAACTGGGTGTAGCTCCAGCAGGCCCTATCGGCCAAATCGGAGCGAGGGTTAAGTTAGAAAGGAAGTAAAGATGAAGAAGGCATTGTTCGCAGTCGCAGCAGTGGCTCTGCTGGCCGTATCGGTGCAAGCGGGCGAGATCAAGACGCATTCGTGGCCGTGCACTCTGACCCCGGTCGAGATCTGCACCATTCCGGTTGTGATGGATGTTGGTTACTGGGTTAGCATCACCAACCAGAACGCGAAGATCACGCTGTCTCAGGTCAGCATTCACGAGTACAAGGGCTGCGCCACGCTGAAGGTGAAGACCAATACCCAGGTCCAGCTCTCGGCCACGATCACCAAGAACGGCACCGTTGGCGGCAACTACAGCACCTGGATCGAAGGCGACTCTGTGGTCCCCATGGGCTCCAAGGACGTGCAGGTCTGCGCGAAGATCACGGACGCTGATCTGTCCGGCGTTGCCGGCGGCAGCAAGGGCGTGCAGGTTGCTACCGTGACGATTTGGGTTGTCCCGACGTCGTGATTGGGTTGACTGAATCGCAGCTCCGTCGGGTGGACACGAGGTTGTTTCCTGACCGTTGCTGAAAGGTGATTCCAGCAGCAGTGTCCTCGCGACTGAGCGATGGAACACCAAGGGGAGAGCTAGAGACGCCAGTTTCCAGCTCTCCCCTTCTCTATTGGGCCAGGCGACAGGAGGGGGCCATGGTCGGTCGGCGTCCTCCGCCCCGACCCTCCTGGCAGTGCGCGTGGGACATCGGGACCGACTGTCGTCTCGCAGTCCCATAAAACAAGCAGCGAGAATCCGGTTGATAATCGGACCAGCACGTCCATGCGGCGCCGCCAAATAGTCCACCAAAATAGGATTGCAGGGTAATTTGGGCTTGACAAAATAGGTGTGTTCTGGTAAAGTGGGTAACATCATATGTGGGGCTTTCGTCAGAGCATCATGACGGCTCTGATCAGGAGGCGGCACCATGGGTTGGGGGTGTCTCGCAGAAATCGCCAGAAACGGGGCAAGTACCTTCTCTGGATTGCCGAAGAGACCGCAGAAACGGCATTGGGCTGACATCAGGTATTCTGTGTCTCGGGGGCAGGGATCAAGGAATCTACGAGAGCTGGAGTAGTCAAATGGTGTATGGAGAAGAATCAATGCGAGCGGAGCGAAATCTCCAGGTGTGCCGGACAGGGCGCCAAGCGGGCCTGACCGGCAGGTCCTGGGGTAGAATCATCGTCATGGCGGCGGTCATCCTCTCGACCGGAGGGTCCGCCTTTGCCGACTTTCTCATTCAGCCAATTACCATCAGGAAGCAGGTCTACCCGGGCAGATCCGTCGCCCTCGACTTCAAGGTCGAGAACCTCACCAGAGATTCGACCGAACATGTGTTCTTGCGACTGGGCGAATTGACGCAGGACCCCAATGGCGTCTGGACCGAAGTCGATCCGAACAATCGCCAAGGCTTGGACATGTCGAAGCTGCGGAGCTGCAGGAGCTGGCTGAACTGTCCCGTCGCCGACGTGGTGGTGGATCCCTACCAGTCGGTTCCGGTCCCCATGGTCGCCAGCATCCCCGGCGGCACGCGAGGCTTCTACTTCGCCGTGCTGATTGCCGAGACCGCACCTCGCCAGATGGAACTCGACGGCGCCGCCGCCCTGGTCGGACTGCGGTACGTGGTCCCGGTCATTCTGGAAGTGCAGGGCGTTCCGTTGCAGCACCAGGTCACGCTGACGGACCTGGACCTGACCTTCCGCAAGGCGACCTTGGACAGGCCCACCTCCGCGGTGATCGCCTCGATGAGCATCGCGAACAACGGCGGCACCTACTCGCGTCTGAAGGGCTTGTTGCGCATATTCCAGGAATCCGGCGGCAATTGGAAGAGGATTGCCGATTTGACGCTTCCCGAATGCGGCATCATCCCGAGTGTTTCGCTCAATCTCAAGCAGGATCTCGGGACGCTGCTGCCGAGCGGCAAGTACCGGATGGAAGGCTACCTGTACGTGGACGGGCGCCGGGGCAGTGCGGTTCAGAAGGAGATCGACTTCGAGGGCGACAATCGCATCGTCGATCCGCGGACCATCGCACCGATCGCAGTGGACAAGGACAACCTGTTGATCGACGTCGTCCCCGGCGGCAATCGCAGCGGGTCCGTCATGTTGACGAACGAGTCGGAAGACCCGGTGACGGTGGCCGTGGAGCTGACGCTGCCGCCACACATGCGAGGCGCCAACAGCGGCCGCAACGTCCGCGGCGACAGTCTCGACTGTTCCCAGTGGGTGATCGTGATGCCCGAGGAGCTTACGCTCCCTCGCTACGGCCGGCGAGGCGTGAACCTGCTCGTGAAGATGCCCGCCACGGCCACGGACCACTCGAACTACTATGGCACGCTGCGACTGCACGCGACGCATGACGACGGCTCGCCGGCGGGAATGAGGACCGTCAATATCTGCTTGACCAACCCGAAGGCGGAACGGACGAACTACCTCGACCCGATGGAGTTCAACCTGTCCCAAGCGGGGCCCGGGCGCTACATCGCGACGTCCTTCTTCAACAATGGCGGCGTGACCCACGTCTGGCCCAGGTGCCGCGGCGTTTTGACCGGGGCCGGCGACAACAAATACAAGCAGTTCCTTATGGAATCCGCCGGCCAGCCGGGGATCCAGTTGCCCTTCGAGAAGCGGCAGTTCTCGGGCGTGCTGGATTTGTCCGATATCCCGCTGGGGGTCTATCGCCTGACCGCGGTTCTGGAGTACTCGAACAGCCCAAACACGCCGGCAACCGAGAGTGCCCAGAACCAGATTCTCGTCGAGGTGTATGAGCAGGACGGGCAGAAATCGGCGAGAATCGCAGAGTGGACCCAGGCGCCGGACGGGAAGGTCGGACGAACGATCATCAAGTTGTAGGATGTTTGTAGCATACGGCAGGGGAGGTTTTTGCTAAAGCAGGGCGCGGGATTGCCGATACAGGTGAAGCCGTCGGACGGCGTAGTAGCGGCTGCAGAAAGGGACCTTAACCTATGGCCAGGAGACATGTCGGTACACTACCTTTAGGCGGGATGATTGCCCTGTGTGCGATCCTACTGGTCGCGCCGGAGGCCCGCAGCCAGGTCAGCGTGAGAAAGAAGATGTTCACCATCTCGGGCAAGACAGGCCTGGCGGATGTGACATTACAGGTCTCTCCCGGCGCGAAGACCGTCCAGACGGATGCGGACGGCGCTTTCAGCATCGAGGTCGAGGTCGGCTGGTCCGGCAAGATCACGCCCACGAAGACCGGGTACATGTTCGATCCGGTGGAGCGGAGCTATGCCACGAGGGTCACGGCGAACCTGGTCGACCAGGACTTCACGCCGGAGCGGCTGAAGTTCACGATCGCCGGGTCCGTGGGGATGCCGGGCATCTCCCTGAACGGCTTTCCCACCGACGTGGTCAGCGACGACAAAGGTCGCTACTCAGTTACGGTCGATTACGGCTGGAGTGGAACCGTTGCGCCCGTGCTGACCGGCTATCGTTTCGAGCCCGAGAGCCGGGCCTACCCCGAGGTGACCAAAAGCAGTCCCCAGGACGACTACAAGCCCGTCAAGCTGACCTTCATCATCTCCGGGTCGGTCGGCAAGCCGGGAATCCCTGTCAAGGTCACGCCCAGCAGTGCCCAAGTGGTCTCCGGCGCGGACGGCCTGTATCGCGTCGAGGTCCCCTATGCCTGGAGCGGCAGCATCACGCCGCAGAAGGACGGTCACCTGTTCGACCCCAACGGCCGCACGTATACGAGCGTCGTCGCGAGCCAGTCCAACGAGGATTACAGCGTCCAGGTTCTGTCCTATGTGATTTCCGGCTCCGTCGGCCAGGCCGGCGTGGCCCTCAAGGGGTTCCCCGAGGACATCGTGAGCGACGAGAACGGCTACTACAGCGTCTCGGTCGAGCACGGGTGGTCTTCAACGATCACGCCCGAGAAGCCGGGCTGGAAGTTCAACCCGCCGTCCAGAGACTACAAGTCGGTGACCGCGGCGCACGAGAACGACAACTTCGAAGCGAGCGAGGTGTACCTGACGATCGAAGGCGAGACCGGCACCCCCGAGGCAAGTGTGGTGGGCTTCCCCACGGGTCCCCTGACCAGCGACAAACAGGGTCGCTACACCGCGAAGGTCTCGTACGGCTGGACCGGCACCATCGTTCCGCAGAAAGACGGCTATCTCTTCGATCCGCCGCAGCGGGATTACGCCGCCGGCATCACGGCGGATCAATTGAGACAGAATTTCAAGGCAGAGAAGATCTACCATGAGATCTCCGGAAATGTACGCCTGCCCGGCGTCACCCTGAAAGGGACTGCGGGATTCCCCGCCGGCGTCGTCTCAAAGGCGGATGGGTCTTACACCGCCAAGGTCGAGTGGAACTGGAAGGGAAAGGTGACCCCGACGAAGCCCGGGTTCATGTTCGAACCCGCGGAACGGGAATACCTGGCGGTGGACATCCCGCAATTGAACCAGGATTATACCGCGCGGACCATCCAGCACGCGATCTCCGGCAAGATTCTCGACAAGAAAAACAACCCGATCCCGGGCGTGCCTGTCACCGCCGAGGGCAACTTCCCGGTTGAACCGACCGTGACGGACACGGACGGCGCCTTCGTGCTCGAGGTGGACCACGGTTGGAAGGGCAAAGTCACGGCCAAGCTGGACGGCTGGATCTTCACCCCGGCCGTGAAATCGTTCGAAGCGTCGCCGGTGACCGGTCCGGTCACTATCGCGACGATTACGGGCGAGATCAAGATGCTCACCCTCTCGGGCGTCATCAAGTACGATCCGAAGACGCCGATCGTGGGCGTGAAAGCCATCGCGGAGCCGAACGACGGCACCGTGTCGGGCATGACGGACGCCTCGGGTCGGTACAATGTCAAGGTGCCCTACGGCTGGAGCGGCGCGCTGAGCTTCGCGCACCCGGAGTTCATCATCGATGCGAACTACAACTACACGAATGTGATGGAGGACTTCGACGAATCCGCCCCGAAGAGGCCGGTGCCGCCGATTCCGGATAGGACCACGACTCCGGACAGGACCACGACTCCGGACAGGACCACGGCTCCGGACAGGACCACGGCTCCGGACAGAACCACGGCTCCGGACAGAACCACGACACAAGGCCCAGGCACGGCGGGGACGGACACCGATGTGTTGATGCGCAAACTGGCGGAGGTCCGAAGGGAGCAGGAGACTCTGATGAAGTCGCCGCTCGATGCGGCCAACCAGACCCGCCTGTTGGAACTGGTTCGCCAGGAGGCGTTCATCAGCCAGATCATTGAGGGTCGCGGCACTTCGCCGACCCCGGTGATCGACGGGCAGAAGCCTGTCCGGTCCGCAGAGGGCATGCCGAAGCTGCACAGCGCTCTCGGGGAGCTTGCTCGCCGGACGAATACGAGAATCGCCGTCGATCTGACGGTGAAGGACGAGCCCACTACGGTTGGCGTCGACAGCGTGACGGGGCAGTCCGTCGAGCAGGGTCTCCAGCAGATCCTCGATGGGGTCGCCAAGAAGAAGTACAAGTTCCGCATCCAGCCCGACAACACGTATCTGGTCTACTATCCGCTGAGCACCATGTACATGGCCGATACGAAGATCGTGGACGCCCTGGCCACCATTACCACCGAAGTGGGCGTCCCGATCATCTGCGACCCCAACGTGGTCCTGAATACGACGGCCAGCTATACCGATGTGCCGCTGGAAGAGGCTTTGGAGATGATCCTGACGGGTACGCCGTACTCCTTCAAGAGAATCGGGAACTACTACCTGGTCGGCGACAACCGTCCCACGAGCAACTCCTTCCACCACCTGATGGTGACTCGCTACATGCAGCTCAACAACACGACGCCAACGCGGATGAAGAACCTCCTGGCCGACCAGTACAAGCGTTACGTCCAGGCCGAGGCTCCCAATGAGCAAGATCCGAACGATCAGGGCCATCTGCTCACGATCACCGCGCCGGCCGAGATTGCGGACAGGATCGTGGAGCTTGTCCGGCGCTTTGACATGCGTCGTCGGCAGGTTCTGCTCGATGCCCGCGTCGTGGCGATGGAGAACACCAACCAGTTGAACCTGGGCGTCCAGTGGGATTTCCCGGCAGCCAGCTATGGTCAGGTGCTCCTGGACGGAAACTGGACGAAGATCTTCTCGATCGGCTATACCGCCGACGAGGGCTTCACGAACGCGCTGATGGCGAAGTTGAACGCCCTGCAGGCGGACAACAAGCTGGAGATTGTGGCCAATCCGCAACTGACCGCCCAGGACGGGAGCCAGGCGGAGCTGCGGTCGATCCGGGAAGAGTGGTTCATGATGAGCAATACCGGGAACAACACGATCTACACGAACTCGGAGCTCGAGAAGATCGAGTCCGGCACGGTCCTGACGATCACGCCGCGCATCGGCGACAACAACGAAATCACGCTCGATTTTGCGGTCGAGGTCAGCGACAGCATCGCCAGAGGCACTGAGAGCGAACTGCCCATTGTTAGCCGACGGCAGGCGAAGAGCCGCGTCACCATCAAGGACGGCGGTACCGCGGCCCTGGCCGGATTGACGGAAACCCAGACCCGCAACGCGCAGTCGCGCGTGCCCGGCCTGGCAAAACTCCCTGTTCTCGGTCGCCTGTTCCGCAACGACAACGACGAGAGGGGCACGCGGGAGATCGCGGTGTTCGTGACTGCCAATCTGGTTCCGGAAGACGGCCAGTTGGGAGCGAGCCGGCCTCGCGGTGCGGAGGCACTGGCCGTGAACGACCCGTCGCGTCCGGCCGGAGCGGAGTTCCGAAGCGGTCTGGAGGCCTCTCTGAGAAATCAGTCGCAATAAGCAGTCAGGAGTGAGGAGCGTGGCAGCCGTGTTGAACTACCGTGGATCCAAGTATGGCGCGATAACCGGGATGCAGCATTCTTCGCCGTCCCGGTCTGGGCCGGGGTCTCGTGACCCGATGAGTGGACCCGGCCTGTACGCAACCTGTCGTTTGCGGCACGCCCTTCGGGCCTGGGCTCTGCGGCTGGTTCTGATGCTCCTGGCGGTGCATGTGGCGGGTTGTCAGAACTGGTTCCGACCGGTCGAATGGCCTGAACTCGGGTCCAGGGACGGGCAGCAGCGGTTGCCGTATCGAGTCGTCCCGAAGCAGAGCATGAGCACTGCGAGCCTCGCACCGAACGATATCGTGGCGATCATGCGGCGAGTTGGCTTCATGGACGAGCAGGTTCTGGAACTGGGAACGGATCTGCACAACGCCCTGCGGTTCACGGGGGCCGCCGAGATCTTCTACAACAAAGAGAAACTGGCTATCTTCATCGCCGACGGCGGCCTCGTGCGAGTCCGGTCCAAGATGGGGAGCGCCGACTATGACGTGGTAAACCATCGATTCGTCTCGCCTGGCCAGACGGAGGAGTAACGCACTTTGTGATCAGCCGGCAGCCGGAGGAGGGTGATGTCTTTTTCTCCCGGCGCCGGCGGTGCGCCGGCAGGCATCCTGTCTTCGCTTCTTGATCCAACCGCTGCCTTCCCACCCGGTCTGTCCGCCCGGTTGTCCATTCCCTGGGCTTCGCATTTCTCCGTGGCAGAGGGACGGCCTGTCAGATTATAATCACCCCCCGGTGTACATCCCATGGCGGAACATGGGGCCGACGAATGGAGTCGGGCACAGAGGCCCGCGGTGTCGCAGGGACAAGACGATGGCTGGTGAGATCGGCAGGCGAATAGACTGGCTGCGGGACCAGATCCGCGAACACGACCACCGGTACTACATCTGCAATCAGCCCACGATCACGGATCAGCAGTACGACGAGCTGTTCGCGGAACTGAAGAAGCTCGAAGCCGAGCGCCCGGACCTGGTCACGCCGGATTCGCCCACCCAACGGGTCGCGGGCCGGCCCCTCGATGGGTTTACCACCGTCCGGCACGCCATCCCCATGATGAGCGTGGACAACACATACAATGCGGACGAGCTGCGTGCGTTCGACGAACGGGTCCGCAAGCAGTTGGATACGTCCGATTACGACTACGTGGTCGAGCTCAAGATCGACGGCCTCGCGGTGAGCCTGCGCTACGAGCAGGGCGTTCTGACGACCGGGGCCACCCGCGGCGACGGCGAGGTCGGCGACGATGTCACCGCGAACATCCGCACGATTCGGTCGGTGCCGCTGCGTCTGGTCAATGGCAAAGGGGTTCCCGCCGTGCTGGAGGTCCGAGGCGAGGTCTACATGCCGACGAAGTCGTTCGCCTTGCTGAACGAGGCCCGCGCCGAGGCGGGGGAGGCGGCCTTCGCCAATCCACGCAATGCCGCCGCGGGCTCGCTCAAACTGCTGGACGCCCGCGTCACGGCTGTGCGGAACCTGGCGTTCTTCGCCTACGCGATCGGCCAAGTCTCCGAGCCTCTGTCGCCGGACCACTGGCACACGCTGCAGCGGTTCCAGGAGCTGGGCCTGCCCGTCAATCCGCACGTCCAGAGGGCCAAGGATATCGGCGAGGTGATCGAGATCTGCATGAGCTGGGCCGACCGTCGCTCGAAGCTGGACTACCAGATCGACGGCATGGTCATCAAGGTCAACCGCTGCGATCAGCGGGACATCCTGGGGTTCACCGGTCGGGCGCCGCGATGGTGCATCGCGTACAAGTTCCCCGCGGAGCGGGCGCAGACGGTCGTCGAGTCCATCGATGTACAGGTGGGCAAGACGGGGAACCTGACGCCGGTGGCGAATTTGACGCCTGTGCCGCTTGCCGGGACGACGGTCAAGCGCGCCAGCCTGCACAATTTCGATGAGATGCGCAGGCTGGATGTCCGGCTGGGCGACACTGTCCTGATCGAGAAAGCGGGCGAGATCATCCCACAGGTGGTGGAGGTCAAAAAGGAGTTGCGGCCCGAGGGCGCCCAGCCATTTGCAGTTCCGAAGAAGTGCCCGAACTGCGGCACGGACGTCGTGAAGGACGAGGCCTACGTATACGTCCGCTGCCCGAATCCCGACTGTTACGGCCAGTTGAAGGAACGGCTTCGCTACTTCGCCGGACGGGACCAGATGGACATCGAGCACTTGGGCGTCTCGCTGATCGAGCAGTTGCTCGACGCCGGACTGGTCAAGACGTTCGCCGACCTCTACCGGCTCCGGAAGGACGACCTGCTGGCCCTGGAACGCATGGGCGAGAAGAGCGCACAGAACGTGCTGGCCGCGATTGAGAGGAGCAAGACCCAGCCACTGTGGCGATTCCTCGCGGCGCTGGGCATCCGTCACGTGGGCGGGCAGTCGGCGGATGTCCTGGCGAACCATTTCGGCTCGCTCGACGCTGTGATGAACGCGACGGAGGAGCAGTTGCAGGATGTGGACCAGGTCGGCCCGGTGATGGCGGAGAGCGTGTACCAGTACTTCCGCAATCCTCGCCATCGGGCGGTGATCGACGATCTGCTTGCGGCGGGAGTCCGCCCGCAGCCTCCGGCCGCGAGGAAACGGACCGGCGGTCTTCAAGACAAGACTTTCGTTGTCACCGGGACGTTGAAGGACTTCTCCCGCCAACAGGCCCAGCAGGCGATCAAGGAGGCGGGCGGGAAGGTGTCGAGCAGCGTGAGCAAGAAAACCGACTATGTCGTGGCGGGCGAGGCCCCTGGCAGCAAGCTGGAGAAGGCCCGCGAGATGGGCGTCGAGGTGATCGACGAGGGGCGGTTCAAGGAGTTGCTGGCAGGAAAGGGATCGTGACGTGAACGCGCAGGATGAGAAATTCATGCGGTCGGCCTTGATGCTGGCGGCCAAGGGCATTGGAGCGGTCGAGCCGAACCCGGCGGTCGGCTGTGTCATCGTCAAGGGCGGGCAGATGATCGGCAAGGGCTATCACAAGAAGTTCGGCGGCCCGCACGCGGAGGTGAACGCCATCGCGGATTGTGCGACGCTCCGGGTCCGCCCGGAAGGGGCGACGATGTACATCACGCTCGAGCCGTGCTGTCACACGGGCAAGACCGGTCCGTGCACGCAGGCGATCCTCGACGCCCGCATCGCGCGGGTTGTCGTCGCGACGGGGGACCCTTCGCCCCACGCGAGCGGCCGGGGGCTCGAACAGTTGCGCCGGGCCGGCGTGAAGGTGGAGGTGGGCGTGTGCGAAGAGGAGGCCCGCCTGCTGAACGCCCCGTTCCTCAAGCACGTCACGACGGGCAAGTGCTGGGTCGTCCTCAAGTGGGCCCAGAGCATCGACGGCAAGCTCGCCTACGTGGACCAGTTCTCGGAGAAGCGGTGGATCACGAACGAGCTGAGCCGGGCCGATGCGCACCGGCTGCGACGCCGGGTGGGGGCGATCGTGGTCGGGATCAACACGGTCCTGGCGGACGACCCCATGCTGACGCCCAGGCCGAGCAAGGGGAAGAAGCCGATCCGCGTCATCCTGGATAACACGCTGCGGATTCCGCTGAAGTCCCGTGTCCTGCGGACGACGAAGACCAGTCCCGTTCTCGTCTGCACGCGTCAGGAGGCGGCCGACGCGAATCCCAAGCACGTCGAGCGGATTCGCAAGAGGGGGGCGGAGGTCCTCGCCTGCGCGGGGGGCGCGGAAGCGACGGATCTGGCTTTCCTGCTGGATCAGTTGGCCGCCCGAGGTGTTCAGCAGGTGCTCGTCGAGGGCGGTCCTCGCGTGTTGACCTCGTTCCTGCGGGAAGGGTTGGCCGACGAGATCTGCGCATACGTGGCGCCGAAGATCCTCGGCGCCGACGGGACCGCATTCATCGGCGAGCCGATGACGGACCTGATGCAGGGCATCGCTCTGGATCACGTTCAGGTCAAGACCTTCGGCGAAGACGTCCGCCTGCGAGGATTGCTGGCCGATCCGAGCATCCAGCAGACGCCGCGAGGGAGGTGAGACGCAGGGCGGAGATTTCTGCGTTTTCGGCGGGTAAGACAGCGAATCTATTTGACCGAGACGCGATCATGATGTATGATATAGATGTTGCGGGTGCAGACGGAGATCAGTGGGTCTCGTAAAGCACTACCCGCGGTACTGTGCATTCTGGCACACCGCAACAAGGAGACCGGCCTACAACACGTTATTATTTCTGCCGACCGGGTCTCCTTTTTTTATGCGCTCATCGAATCCACGCGAGCAGTCCGTGTCGAGCACCAGGGGCAATGATGCCGCTTGCGTTCCTTCCAGCCTTGTGGTTTCATGGTTCTGTCAGTCGCCTGGTCCGTCTGTCTGGAGAAGGAGATTACGCCATGATGGGAAGACACGTGTTGCGGTTCTGTGCAGTAGTGATCTTTTCGGCGGGGCCGATGTCTGCGAACGTCCAAGGCACCGACCCCGGCTGGATTCCATTGTTCGACGGGACACTCAACGGGTGGAAAGCGGCCGAGGAGAACCCCGGCACCTTCTCGATTCGCGACGGCGCGATTGTCGCCAAAGGGCCCCGATGCCATCTGTTCTACGTCGGGCCGGTCGAGAGCGCCGACTTCCAGGACTTCGAGCTGAAGGTCGATGTGAAGACCGACGGTGGCTCCAATGGGGGCATCTATTTCCACACGCAGTGGCAGCGGGACGACTGGCCCGTGAAGGGGTTCGAAGTTCAGGTGAACAACAGCTACCAGGCGGACCCTCGCAAGACCGGCAGTCTGTACAGGATGCAGGACATCACCGAGCAACTTGCCTCCGACGGCGAGTGGTTCACGATGCACATCACCGTCTGGGGCAAGCACGTCGCGGTGAGCGTCAACGGCAGGGACGTCCTGGACTGGGCGGAACCCATCCCGGCCAATCCGCCGTCCACGATGCCCGGCCGGCTGCTGGATCACGGCACCTTCGCCTTGCAGGGTCACGACCCCGGCAGCACGGTCTGCTACAAGAACATCTACGTCAAGCCGCTGCCCGTCCTGACGGATTATCACGTCCATCTGAAAGGCGGCCTGGCGCTGGAGGAGGCGATCCAAATGGCTGCGGATCGACGCATGAAGTTCGGGATTGCAGAGAACTGCGGCGCGGGTTTTGCGACCACGAACGACGCGGCCCTCGAACCCTTCCTGGCCAAGCTCGATGGCAAGCCGGTGTTCAGGGCGATGCAGGCGGAAGGGCGGGAGTGGGTGACCATGTTCTCGCCGGGAACGATCGCTAGGTTTGACTATGTCTTCACGGACTCGATGACCTGGACGAACGACGCGGGCAGACGAATGCGCCTGTGGATGCCCAATGAGGTCGAAATCGGCGACAAGCAGGCATTCATGGACATGCTCGTCGCGAGGACTGTCGGAATCTTAACCAATGAGCCTGTCGATCTTTACGTGAATCCGACGTTCCTGCCGGCCGCGATTGCAGCGGAGTACGACGCCCTCTGGACGGACGAGCGGATGGACCGTGTGATCCAGGCCGCGGTCGCCAGTGGCGTCGCCATCGAGATCAATGCCCGATACAAGCTGCCCAGCGAGAAGTTCATCCGCAGAGCGAAGGCTGCGGGCGCGAAGTTCTCGTTCGGGACCAACAACGGCGACAGGGACCTCGGCGATCTCGCCTACAGCCGACTGATGGCCCGTCGATGCAATCTGACTCGGGAGGATTTCTTCGTCCCCAAACCCGACGGCCAGAAGCCGGTCCAGCGAAAGGGGCTGCCGCGATAGTCGGTTCATAGCACGGGCATCTTGCCCGTGATCTGGAATCATGGGCGGGACGCCCGTGCTACTGAGGGTCAGCGTTGCAGTACCACCATCCGCGGGCACTCGCTCGTGATGATCTCGCAGCCGGTCTCCGTGATGAGGATATCGTCCTCGATCCGGATGCCCAGCTTGTCGGGGAGGTAGACGCCCGGCTCGATGGTAAGGATCTGTCCG
Source organism: Sedimentisphaerales bacterium (assembly GCA_035342095.1). GTDB lineage: Bacteria > Planctomycetota > Phycisphaerae > Sedimentisphaerales > Anaerobacaceae > PLanc-01. Next base: position 93,987 of record DAOQWL010000004.1, read on the forward strand.
GCCTGCAACTTGCCCTGAGCGTTCTCCTTGAGGAACGGGTCCTCGTGGATCTCCAGGCCGAAGCCGTGGCCGGTGCCGTGGCCGTAGAGGGGCAGGCCGCTCTCGCGAATTACGGCTCTGGCAGCCGCATCGACCTCGACCAATTCGGCCCCAGCTCTCGCTACCGCAATCGCGGCGGCCTGGGCCTTCTCCACCACCGCATAGGCCGCTCGATAGGCGGTTGTCGGCGTCCCGAAGGCAAAGGACCGCGTGATATCACTGCAGTACCCGTCGTATCGGGCGCCGAAGTCGATCAGGACGGTATCTCGCGGCTTGAGCTTCCTCTGCGTCGGGTGGTGGTGGGGACGGGAGCCGTTCGGGCCGAAGGCGACGATGGTTTCGAAGGCGTTCTTGCCCCCGAGCTTACGTATTTCGAGGTCCAGGGCGCCCGCCAGTTCGTTCTCGGTGACGCCCGGTCTGATCTGCTGGAGGATCTCGCCGAAGGCCTGGGCGGAGATGGCTGCGGCGGCCATGATGGCGGCGGCCTCGTCCACGTCCTTGATGCTCCGCGGCTCCTCGACGATGCCTGAGACAGGCTTCAACGGGACCCCTGCGTTCTTCTTGAGGACCTCGAACATCCCCACGGAGATCGACTTCTCGACGCCCAGCGTTCTGATGCCCTTGAACTTCCGCAGGAACTGGCCGGTGGCCTGGGCGATGGGATCTTTGCCCGCCCGCTGGAGGATCGTCGTCCCGACGCATTCCTTCTGCGCCTGCTCGATGTACCGGCTGTCCGTGACGAGGTGCAGGCCGGTCTTTGTGACAATGGCCCAACTGTCTTCGCCTGCGAAGCGGGTCAGGTAGCTGACGTTCTCGGGTTTGGTGAGGATCAGTCCGTCGAGGTTCGCTGCCCGGAGCCAGGCACGGACGATTCCAACGCGTCGGTTTCCGCTTTTTGTGCTCATGGCTTCCTTTATATCCGCCATCCGATCGGGAAGGAAGAGTTTTTGCGAGGTGATTTGGCGTGCCATCCGTTGATTGTGATACTTTCTATAGAGCGGGAGATGGCGGAGGTGACGACTGCGAAACAGACCGTTGTCTGTGTTTTCCGCCGGGGAGAAAGGGTCCCGCACGCCAGCGACCGTGCCTGGGGCCCTGCTATGCGCATTTCCAGCTCGCATCGGACGTCGTCGCACCGGCACAAGGGTGTTTCCGCCTTGTGGCTTGCCGGTTCGGCCGCTATAATGACGCCCGACCAGACGATATTGAACCGGATCTATTGGAATTCACTGACGAATGTGGCCTATCGGGACAGACAATCCTCCTCGGCGGACTCCCTACGCCAACTACGCGTTGATCCTCCTCAACGTGGTGATATTCCTCTACTCCTCGTACGGCGGACCCCATCGCTACCTGATTGGCGGCGAGATGGTCTCCATCCCGATCCACCCTCGCATGGCCCATTGGCTTCTCATCCCGGCGGCCTGGCGGTTTCACGAGTTCCTGACCTACGCCTTCCTCCACGGGAGCATGCTCCACATCTTTGGGAACATGCTCTTCCTGTACCTGTTCGGCAATAGCATCAACGACAAGCTGGGCAACTTCTGGTACACCCTCTTCTACCTCGGGGGAGCTGTCTTCAGCGGCGTCGGCCACACCCTGATGCACCTGGATTCTTACGCACCGACGCTCGGCGCCAGCGGGGCGGTCGCGGCCGTCACCGGAGCGTATCTGGTTCTCTATCCGCAGACGTTGATCACGGTTCTGTACTGGTTCTTCTTCATCGGCACGATACGAATCCCGGCTCTGTACTTCATCGGCATCAAGATGATCCTCATCGACAACATGCTCGTCCGTGCCACCCGCGACGTGGCCTACGACGCCCACCTGGCCGGGTATGCGTACGGGATTCTCATCCCGCTGGTGCTTCTGGCCGCTCGACTCGTGGAGACGAGCCACCTCGATTTGTGGTCCATGATCCGTCGGTGGGATCGCCGGCGGCGGTACCGCGACGTCGTGGCCGACGGATACGATCCGTTCACCGGAGCAGGGGGGCGAAGACGTGTGGCCGTCCGGGAAGTCCCGACGCCGGCGGATGAGCGTCGCCAGGCGCAGGTCGATCGGATTCGCCATGAGATTGGCCAGCGGGTCGCCCAGCGGAACCTGGCCGCCGCGGCGGACTCCTACCTCGAACTGATGCGGGTGGACCCCGAGCAGGTGTTGCCTCGCCAGTCTCTGCTCGACATCGCCAACCAACTGGCAGAGGACCGTCGCGCCGCGGAGGCGGCCGGCGCCTATGAGCAGTTCCTGACGCACTACGGCAATTACGAGTACGCCGAGCAGGTCGAGCTTATGGTGGGCATCCTCTATTCCCGTTATCTGCACGATTCCGAACGGGCGATCCGGCATCTCCGACGGGCCGCCGAACGGCTCTCAGACGACGAGCAACTGAGGATGTGTCGCCTGGAGCTCGCCCGTCTGGAATCGTCGCAGGCGTAAACTGGGCAAACGCGCGAGACTCAAGAACTCCGTCGCACCCGGTTTTTTTTACGCAACATCCAGGCCAAATGGGCATTTGGGGATTGACAGGCCGGCGACGATGCGGTACCTTCACGCACTGAAGGATCGCCCTACCTTGCGGGCAATTCCAGGGCATCTGTGAATTATCTTATAGGAGGTAAGAGATGCAAGCTCGCGTAAGTGCTTCCGTACGCCCGGTGTGGACGAAGCGGTCTACGGGTGTGATGGTCATTCTGCTGGCGATTGTCTTGCTGGCTTTGCCCTCGCTGGGCCAGGTTCAGCCGGCGCCCGCCGGAACCACTACTGTGCCTGTTGCGGGGGTCAACGAACCTGTTCCGGCCAAGGCCCAGGTGGAGCCCTATGTCGCAGAGGCCACAGGCAACGACGTGTTCATCCGTTCCGGCCCCGGCACGAATTTCTACCAGTGTGGCAAACTCTACGCCGGAGATCGCGTCCAGGTCATCAACACGCAGCAGGGCTGGTCCTGCATCGTTCCGCCTCCGGGGTGCTTCTCCTGGGTCTCGATGCAGTACGTCAGCATCAACCTGGAGAATCCGACCGTGGGCATCATCACCGGCGACAACGTCGGGGTCTACGCCGGGTCTGATTTCGTCGAGCCGATGTGGTCCACGAGCAAGCAGGCGGTGCTCAATCGCGGCCAGACTGTGAAGCTGTTGGGGGAAGAGAAGGACGACTACTACAAGATCTCGCCGCCGCAGGGGGCGTATCTGTGGGTAAGCAGCCAGTTCCTTCAGGCGGTGGATCGACCGGTCGTGAAGCCCGCTGAGACGAATCCCTCCGGCGTGCCTGTGCCGGTCGTGCCGCTCGTCAAGCCTGCCGGCGCCGACCCCAACATCGCTCCCAAGACCGATCTGGATATTTACTATGCCTTGGCCGAGCAGGTCAGCTTGGAGCGAGCCAAGCCGCGTGCCGAGCAGAACTACGCCGAGATCAAGACCAAGCTGCAGGAGCTTGCCGCGAAGAAAGACAGCGGACGCGCCATGCGGTACGCACAGTACACCCTCGACCAGGTCGAACGGTTCGAGCTGGTCGTCAAGGCCGACAAGGAACTGGCCCTGCAGAAGAAGGAGCTTGTGAAGGTCGAAGGGAAGATCGATGAAGCCCGCGCCGCCAGGCTTGCGGGGATTGAGGATACCAGCCGGTTCGCTGTGGTCGGCAGGCTCGAGGCATCAAGCGTCTACGACGCCAGCGGGCTGGGGAAGCGGTTCCGCCTGCTCGACGAATCGGGCACAACGATTTGCTACGTGACGCCCACCGGGTCGGCGGCAACCGCCGATTACAGCAAGCTCATCGGTCGCAAAGTCGGGCTGGTCGGCAGGATCCTGTCGCACGAGCCTACCGCCCGGGCCACCGTCGAATTCACCGAGGTGGTTCCGCTCGAGTGAGCCATCGTCCACCATGAACCTCTCTGGCACGGGGTTCATAGAATACCAAAACGAAGAAGTCGCACCCGTAAGAGTGCGACTTCTTTGTTTTCCGGGGAGAAATGAGGCGCGGGCCTCTGTCTTCTTCCGGCTCTATGCCTCTTTGCCCGGCACCGCGGGAATCTCGTCCGCCGGCGCGACCACCTGGCCCGTCTCGAAGTCGAGGGCCGTGGGTTTGCAGGTCAGATTGTACCAGGGGGACGTCTCGTTCTCGACGACGTCCTTCCAGCGGACCAGCTTGCCGGTGTAGGCCGAGATCCGTCCCATGATTGCGGTCAGCGTGGACTCCGCGACATTACGGGCCTCGTTGAGCGGCTTGTCCGCGATGATGCTGTTGAGCAGGTCGATGTGCTCCTGCACGTAGGGGTTGTGCTCGGGGAACTGCGGGACATCCACCTGCTTGCCGGCCTTGAGACCGCCGTCGCCCCAGGTTTCGCCGTTGGTGCCGCGGAAGAACTCGCGGACACCGCCGTCGGTGCCGTTGATCTGGCGGCACATGCTGTGGATACGGCAGCCCTCGCCGTAGTCGAAGTCTATGCTGAAGAAGTCGAACTGGTTGCCGGTCTTGCGACGGGCCCGGCCTCCAAAGCCCAAGGCCGAGGTCGGCGGGTGCCCGATGTACCAGTTGGCGACGTCGATATTGTGTACGTGCTGCTCGACGAGGTGGTCGCCGGACATCTCGGTGAAGCTCACCCAGTTGCGGACCATGTAGTCGGCGTCGCTCTCGCCGGGCTTCTTCGTCTGAAACCACAGGGCGCCGCCGCACCAGTAGATGGCGCCGCCGGCGATCTGCCCGATCGCGCCGTTGGCCACCGCATGCTGGATGCGGAGGTAACTGGCCTGGTGGCGCCGCTGGGTGCCGGCCACGACTGCGAGACCCTTCTGCTTGGCGATCTCGCCCGCTGCGATGATCTTCCGCCCGCCCGGCGGGTCCACGGCCACCGGTTTCTCCATGAATACGTGCTTGCCCGCCTTGACTGCGGCTTCGAAGTGTACCGGCCGGAAGTTTGGCGACGTCGCGATGATCACTACGTCCGCGTTGCTTGCCAGCACGTTCTTGTAGGCGTCACCGCCGCCGAAGCACCGGGAGGCCGGCACGTTGTACTTCTTGCCCGCGTTCTCGGCCCTCTCCTTGAACCAGTCGGCGGTGGCGACGACTTCCAGCTCGGCGCCGATGATCTTGATGGCCTCGGCGCAGTTGTCCAGAGCGCCGGTGCCCCGACCGCCGGAGCCGATCAGGCCGACGCGGAACTTCCGCGGCGCCGACGCTGCGAAGATCACATTCTGGGCGGCCAGCACACCGGCCATGCCCGCCGCCGAGGTCTTGATGAAGTCCCGGCGGGACACACTCGATAACTCTCTCATGATGGGTCCTTTCTCTGTTGTTGCTGCTGTCATACCTCGAAGTCGTCGCAGGCCCGATAGGCGTCGATCACGGCCCGCTCGCTCTCTTTGGAGTCGCCTTTGCTCTTGCCGTGCTCCATGCACAGGACGCCCTGATAGCCCTTGTGATAGATGTGCCGGAAGATGTTCTTGTAGTTGATCTCGCCGGTGCCGGGCTCGTTGCGTCCGGGGTTGTCGCCCAGGTGGAACGCGCCGATCTCGCTCCAGGCCTTGTCGATGTTCGGGATCAGGTTGCCCTCGGTGATCTGCTGATGGTACAGGTCGTCGACGATCTTGCAGGACGGGCTATTGACCGCTCGGCAGACGAGGTAGGCCTGGGGGATCTTCTGGAGGAACAGGCCAGGATGATCTCGCCACCAGTTCAGCGGCTCCAACACGATGACGACCCCTGCGGGCTCCGCGATCTCGACGCAGCGTCGCACATTGTCGATCAGATTGGCGGTCTGGTAGTCGATCTCCATCCGCTGGCTGATGCACCCGGGGGCGATCAGCGTCCACTTGCAGCGGGTCCGCTTGGCGACCTCGACCGCCTGTTTCGTGGTATTGACGATCTGGTCCTGGAACTCCTTGTCCTGCGTGACGAACGTGGGTTTGCCGAACTCGGCATACATGACGAATGGTCCCAGGGTCATGCCGAGCCGGTCCATTTCCTTGGCGATCTGTTCCTGCTGCTCCGGCGGCCTGCCCATCAGGCCGTTGTCGAACATCGCGGAAAAGCCTTCGTCGGCCATGAATTTGATCTGGTCGATCGGGTCTCTGCCCGCGTGTTTCGGGAATGCACCCAGGCTCGGTGCGTACTTGAGCTTGAACTTCTTGGGCGACTCAGCGGCCTTGGCGCCTGACGGCGAGAGAGAAGCTGCGAAAGCCGCGGTCGCGGCCGCAGTCGAAATGAAGCTGCGGCGAGAGACCTGAGTGCTTGGATTGTTCTTCATGGAAATGCTCCTGTCTTGGGGACTTGTACGGGTCCGCTCCTCCACAACTCTCGGAGATAATCCGAGGTTCGGCGCACGCGGATTCGTGCGCCGAGCCTCGTCGATTGTTGACCGGCATACGCCGGAGGGACTTACGACTTCATGGGTGTCCACTTCTGGTCGCTCTTGGAACTGGCGACGACGGTCTCGATGAAGAGAAGGCCTCGGACGCCCGCCTCCACGCTCGGGAAGTCCAGGGCCAGCTCGCTGGGCTTCTCGCCTGCGATGGCGCACTTGACGGTCTCCGCGAAGTTCGTGTAGTTGTTGGCAAAGGCTTCGAGGAAGGCTTCCGGATGGCCCGAGGGGATGCGGGTTCCGCGTGCGGCGGCGGCGCTGTAGGCGCCGACGTAGCCGTTGCCTCTCTTCCAGACCTGTTCCGGCTTGTCGTTCTCTCGAACGTACAGGTAGTTCGGGTGCTCCTGGTGCCATTCGAGGCTGGCCTTTTCGCCGTGGACCCAGATCGCGAGATTGTTCTCTTCGCCGATGCCGATCTGGGTGGCGTGCAGGACGCCCTTGGCGCCGTTGTCGAACTTCAGCAGGCAGTTGCAGTCGTCGTCGAGGGGCCGGCCCGGCACGAAGCTGGTCAGTTCCGCGCAGATGTGGGTGATCTTGAGACCCGAGATGTACTCCGCCAGGTTGGCGGCGTGGGTCCCGATGTCGCCGACGCAGCCGCCGGCGCCGCTCTGCTTCGGGTCGGTCCGCCAGCTCGCCTGCATCTGGCCGGTCTTCTCCAGAGCGGTCGCGAGCCAGCCCTGGGGGTACTGGACGACGATCTTGCGGATCTTGCCCAGGTCGCCCTTCTTGACCATGTCCCGAGCGAGCTTGGCCATGGGGTAGCCGGTGTAATTGTGCATCAGGCCGAAGACCAGCTTCTTGTCTTTCACGATCTTCTGGAGTTCCTTGCCCTCATCGGAGGTCAGGGTCATGGGCTTCTCGCACATCACGTGGAAACCGGCCAAGAGGAAATCACGGGCGATGGGGAAGTGCCAGTTGTTCGGCGTAGTCACGGCGACGAAGTCGATGCGGTCGCCCGCGGGCAGCGCCGATTCGGCCTTGATCATCTCCTTGTAGTCGCTGTACACGCGCTTCGGATCGAGGGCCAGGTGCTTGCCCATTTCCAGGGACTTCTTCGGGTCGATATCGAATGCGCCGGCCACCAGCTCGATTTCTCCATCCAGACGGGAGGCCTTGCGATGCACCTCGCCGATGAAAGCCCCGGGGCCTCCGCCGATCAAACCCATTCTTAACTTCCGGTCGAGTCTCATACCTGTTCCTTTCAATCTTGCTGTGGACGACGTTGTATTTGTGATGTTTTTCACGGGACTGTTCTGCCCGAGCCGTGTTACCTCCAATAGCAAAAACCATCGGCGATTATAGGCGTTTGAGCCGCCAACGCAACCCCCAAAGCTGGTTTTGCTCGGGCTCGTGGTTGACAATGGCGGGTCCAGCCCGTAAACCTTCCTGTGCGCGGCTTTCTCCCGGCGCCGATGTGATCGAACAGGAATGAGGGGACATGAAGACGCGGATTCGTCCAACGGCAGTGGATTTGTACTTCCTCCCGGTCACGACCCGGGTGCCGCTGAAGTTCGGGCCGGAGACGCTCACGTCCGTGATCTGTGCGCGGGCGTGTCTGACCGTCGAGGACGGGCGAGGCAAACGGGCGCAGGGCTGGGGCGAAACGCCCCTGAGCGTGCAGTGGACCTGGCCCAGCAGCCTGAGCTACCAGGAACGCTGTGATGCGATGACGGCTTTCTGCTGCGAATTAGCCCATGCCTGGGCTGATCTGGCGGACGAAGGACACCCGATCGAAGTCGGTTATCGTTTCGTTGAGTGCGTGCTTCCGGGTCTGCTGCATGACCTCAATGCTCAGCGGGGAGATGGAACCGAGCCGATGCCCTGGCTGGCCGCCCTGGTCTGCTGCTCCGCGTTCGATATCGCTCTGCATGATGCCTACGGACAGCTTCTCGGCTGCCCGGTCTACGAGACCTATGGTCCTGAGTTCATGAGTGTGGATCTGGCCCACTTTCTGGAACCCTCGCCGGGGGCGGCGGTGTCCTTTGCAGACAAGTACCCGGCGGATTTCCTCGTGTCGCCGCCTTCGAGACTGCCCGCGTGGCACCTGGTGGGGGGCAAGGACCTGCTCGACGCCTCCGAGCGGACGGGCAGCGAGCCGGAAGACGGTCATCCGGTCTTGTTGCCCGACTGGATCGAGCGGGACGGACTGACCTGCCTGAAAGTCAAGCTTCGGGGCAATGACGCGGCGTGGGACTGTGACCGGCTCGTCAGAGTGGGCCGGATCGCCCTCGATCACGATGTCCTGTGGCTGACCAGCGACTTCAACTGCACCGTGACGGACCCGGCCTACGTCAACGACATCCTGGACCGGCTGATGAAGGACCATCCTCGCATCTACCAGATGATCCTGTACGTCGAGCAGCCGTTCCCCTACGACCTGGAGGCCAGCCGGATCGATGTCCACAGCGTCTCCGCTCGCAAGCCGCTCTTCATGGACGAAAGCGCGCACGATTGGAGACTGATCCGCCTGGGACGCGAGCTCGGCTGGACTGGCGTCGCCCTCAAGACCTGCAAGACCCAGACGGGGGCCTTGCTGAGCCTGTGCTGGGCCAAGGCGCACGGTATGACCCTCATGGTTCAGGACCTGACCAATCCCATGCTGGCCCAGATCCCGCACGTGCTCCTGGCCGCCCACGCGGGCACGATCATGGGCGTTGAGACGAACGCGATGCAGTTCTATCCTGCCGCCTCGGCGCCGGAGGAGGCGGTGCATCCGGGATTGTACCGCCGTCGGGATGGCTGCGTGGACCTGTCCACGTTGCGCGGTCCCGGTTTCGGTTATCGATTGGACGAGATCAAACGCCAGTTGCCCGAGAAGGCAGCGAGTTAGGTATTCATGATTTGTGATGGTTGATTCATACATCAGCAATCGAACTTCTGATGGGAGTGAGTGAGATGGCCAAGATGAGTGCTTTCGCAGACGAGGTGACGGAGAGTTTTCGCGGACAGGTCGAGTTCTTGGCGAAGGAGAAGGTGGGCTACATCGAGCCGCGATTCATCGACAAGAAGAACATCATGGACCTGAACACCGACGAATTGAAGGCTGCGAAGAAGCTCATCAAAGACCACGGTCTGAAGGTCAGTGCGATCGGCTCGCCCATCGGCAAGGTCAGGCTGGATCAGCACTTCAAGCCGCACCTGGACAAGTTCAAGCACGCGGTGGAGCTGGCCCAGTTCTTCGAGACGCCGTTCATCCGCATGTTCAGCTACTACGCGCCCGACGGCAAGAACATCGACGACTACCGCAACCAGGTCATGGATCGCATGGTGGCCAAGGTCGAGGTCGTCGAGGGCACTGAGGTCGTCATGGTCCACGAGAACGAGGCGCACATCTACGGCCACACCGCGGCCAACTGCGTGGACCTCGTCAAGACCATCGACTCGCCCAAGCTGCGTTTGGCCTACGACCCCGCCAACTTCGTCTGGGGCGAGCAGATCACGAACAACGTCGAGGTCGCGTGGCCGGTGATGAAACCCTACGTCGTGCACATCCACATCAAGGACTGGAAGCTCGGAGCCAAGGACGTTGGCAGCATGCCGGGTGAGGGCGACGGCCAGATCAAGCAGCTTCTGGCCGAGCTGGCTGCGATGAAATACGATGGCTGTGTGACGATGGAGCCGCACCTGATGGCAGGGGGGCAGTTCGGTGGTTCGACCGGGCCGGAACTGTTCTCCAAGGCCATCGCCGCCGTGCGAAGCATGGCGAAGGAAGTGGGCCTGAAACTGAATTGATAGTAGCACGGGCATCTTGCCCGTGGGGCTCGCGGCCGGGACGACCGTGCTACTCATGGGCGAGACGCCCATGCTACGATACGCCTTGCGGCGTCACTGCGAACAAGACTTGAGGAGTCCAACTGATGAAGACATGGAATTTCGGAGTCGTCGGGGCCGGGCTGATTGCCGATTTTCACGCCCGTGCCATCGGCGATATTCCCAACGCAAAATTCGTGGCCTGCTGTGATACGAACGTGTCAAAGGCCGAGGCCCTGGCCAAGAAGTACGGTGGGCGGGCCTACGCCAGCTTCGACGAGATGCTCAAGGACAAAGCCATCGACATCGTGACCATCGCGACGCCCAGCGGACTGCACATGGAGCCCACCGTCGCGGCAGCCCACGCGGGCAAGCACGTGATCTGCGAGAAGCCGGTCGAGATCACGCTCCAGCGGATCGACACGATGATCCAGGCCCACGAGAAGGCCGGGACTCGATTGGGCGGCATCTTTCCCTATCGTTTCAACGACATGATGGTCCCGCTGCGTCAGGCGATCCAGTCGGGCCGGTTCGGGACCATCACCTATGCGAGCGTCTACGTCCCCTGGTGGCGGACGGACGCATACTACAAGGACTCCTGGCATGGGACGGTCAAGCTCGACGGGGGCGGGGCCCTCATGAACCAATCCATCCACATGGTGGACATGCTCTGCGACCTGATGCCGCCCATCGAGTCGGTGCAGGCGTACACCGCGACGCTGGGCCACCAGATCGAGACGGAGGACACCGCGGTCGCAGCGGTGCGGTACGCCGGCGGCGCCCTGGGCCTGATCTATGGCACGACCGCCTCCTATCCCGGGCAGTTCCGTCGGTTCGAGATCACCGGCACCAGGGGCACCGTCATCAACGTCGAGAACAGCATTACCGTCTGGCAGTTCGCGGACGAGCGGCCCGAGGACATCGAGGTCCGCAAGCGGTTCATGAAAATCGAGGGCGGCGGCGGCGTCGCCGACCCTGCGGCCATCACGCACGAAAATCACACCCGCAACTTCAAGGCCTTCCTCGAATCCCTGGAGAAGGGCGAGCGATTCTGGATCGACGGCGCCGAGGCCCGCAAGGCGGTCGAGGTGATCCTCGCAATCTACCGTTCCGCCAAGGAAGGCAGGCTCGTCAAGCTCTGACGAGGCTTGACGAGCAGAAGGTGAGAAGTTGGGAAGGTAAGAAGGTCGGAAGGGCAGAGCTCACAGAGGGATAGGCGTGGAACCCGACAGGAAGAGAAATATCCGGCACTTCCGCGATCTGGAGGTATACAAGAGGGCGTTCAACATTGCCATGGAGGTGTTTGAAATAACGAAACGCTTTCCGCCTGAGGAGAAGTTCTCCATGGTTGACCAGAAGAGGCGAGCGTCCCGTTCAGTCTGTACCAACATCGCCGAGGGCTGGCGAAAGCGGCGCTACGCGGCTGTGTTCAGGAACAAGATGACGGACGCAATGCAGGAAGCGTCCGAAACGCAATGCTGGCTGGAGTTCGCCCGTGCGTGTCGGTACATCTCGGACGACGTGTTCTGCCGTCTGGATGCGGAGTACGAAGAGATCATCACCATGTTGAACGCAATGGAGATGAAGTCCGACAAGTTCTGTTATTGACCGCCGGGATCTGGCCTGTTCTTCCGACCTTCTTACCTTCTGATTTTCTCACCTTCTATTCACATCGCAGCCATGACGCCCCGCGCATAGCCCACGGACTCGGCCAGTCCGGCCAGCGGATCGTCCGCATCCTTCTCGTACTCGAACGAGGCGAATCCGGCGTAGCCGATCTTGACGAGGGCCCGTATGACCTTCGGGACATCGATCACGCCGCGACCCATCTCGACGCAGCCGCCCTTGGGATCGGCGGCCGAGACGTCCTTGAAGTGCACATCGTGGAGCCGATCCGGGAACTGGAGGATGGACTCCGCTGCGTCCAGGCCGGAACGGGTCGTGTGACCGATGTCGTTGCACAGGCCGATTCGCGGGTCGAGGTCCCTGATCTTCTCGTAGGCGCTGGACGGCAGAGGATAGGTCTTGTCGCCCGGCCCATGGTTGTGGATCGCGACCTTGATGTCGTACTCCTTGACCTTCTTGTCGACCAGAGGCAGCAGGTCGTGCTGGGGTACGCCGATGATGACGCGCACGCCCGCCGTCTTGGCGTAATCGAAAGCCCGACTGACCTCGTCGGCAGTCTTCATGTAGATGACGCCGGCGCCGTAGAGGTCCAGGCCGGCCTGGCGGACCTGCTCGGCCGCCAAGCGGATCTGCTCGACGCTGCTGTCGAGCGGCAGGTGCATGTCCTTGAGGGCGATATGCTTGAGGCCGACCCGCCCGGTCAGCTCGATGGTCTTGGCCAGGTCGAACTTCCGAAGGGTATAGGAAGCCAGACCCAGCTCGAACTTGGGTTTGGGGGCCGGTGACGACTGGCCGGTCGCCGTGGCGCACCCCACCGTGCAACAGGCGGCGGCTCCCATCGCTGCGACCTGCAGGAACTCTCTTCTGCTTCGTATCTGCCTCATGAGCACGATCTCCTTCACAAAAAGCGTTGCAGAACTACCCCGGCGTCTTTGCGGCACGCGAGAGCGTTATGATACCACAATCCGCGGCGGGGGACAGACGAAACAGCCGTCGGGGATTCAAAGAATGGCAGGAGGGTTTCACTGCGTTGACAGCCGCTCGGCGACGCGATAAGCTGAAGAACCTGACGAACGCCGTTATACTATTTGTGGGGAGTGCTTTATGAACAGAGCCACACGTGAACACGCCGAAGGCAGGTTGTCCCGTCCACACCTGAGTCTGTCCCGTCGAGGCTTTTTACGCGGTTCGGCGGCCGTGGGGGCGGGTCTGGCCCTTCCTGCGATCGTCCCGGCGTCGGTGTTCGGCGCCGAGGCCCCGAGCGAGCGGATTACCGTCGGCTGCATTGGGGTCGGCCGCATGGGCACGGGCGACCTGACGGAGGCCCTCGGAATCAAGCAGGTTCAGGTCGTCGCGGTCTGCGACGTGGACAGCAGGCGGGTGGAAGTCGCCCGTAAGAAGGTGGAGTCCTTCTACGCGAACCGAGCGCCGGCCGGCGAGTATAGGGGCTGTGCCGCGTACGGCGATTTCCGCGAGCTGATCGCCCGCAGCGACATCGACGCGGTGCAGATCTCCACGCCGGACCACTGGCATACCATCCCCACCATCGAAGCCGCCAGGGCGGGCAAGGATATCTTTCTGCAGAAGCCCCTGTCCCTCACCATTCGGGAGGGGCGCCTCGTGAGCGACACGGTCCGTCGGTACGGGCGGGTTTTTCAGATCGGTAGCCAGCAGCGGTCCGAACGCAAGTTCCGCCAGGGGTGCGAGCTGGTCCGCAACGGTCGAATCGGCAAGATCCACACGATCAAGGTGGGTTTCGGTACGGACCCGGGCTGCGAGGTCCGGCCCGAGATGCCGGTCCCGGAGAATCTGAACTACGACCTGTGGCTGGGACCCGCGCCGTGGGCCCCGTACACGGAGGACCGGGTGCATCCACAGAACAGTATCACCGCCCGGCCGGGCTGGCTTCGCATCAGCGACTACGGCGCCGGGATGATTACCGGCTGGGGCAGCCACCACCTGGACATCTCCCACTGGGGCATGGGCACCGAGTACACCGGTCCCGTCGAGATCGAGGGCCATGCCGAATTCCCGAAGGATGGGCTCTGGGACGTACATGGAGATTTCCGCATCGAGTACACCTACGCGAATGGGGTCAGAATGATCGCGGCGGACGAGAAGGTCCACAGGAACGGCATCCGGTTCGAGGGCGACCAGGGCTGGGTCTTCGTCACGCGAGGAGCCATCGACGCGGAGCCCAAGTCGCTCCTGCAGGAGACCATCGGCCCGGACGAGACGAAGCTCTACGTGAGCGACTATCACAAGGGCAACTTCTACGATTGCGTGAAGTCGCGGGCCGAGACCATCGCGCCGGTCGAGATCGCGCATCGTTCTTGCTCGGCGTGCCTGCTGGGCGACATCGCGATGCGGACGGGCCGCAAGCTCAAGTGGGACCCCGCCAAGGAGCAGTTCCTCGGCGACGACGTCGCCACCGCGATGCTGTCGAGGACGATGCGGGCGCCGTGGACACTATAGAAGGTGGGAAGGTGAGAAGATCAGAAGGTCGGAGGGTGGGTCGGGTCGAAGGTGTGGATGATTGGCAATCAGGCAATCCGACCTTCTCACCTTCTTACCTTCTCACCTTCTCTTTTCATCGGGAGGTACGAATGCGGCTGATGCTGATTGTGATGACCATGATGTTGCTGATGCCGGTGTCTCTGTATGGCCAGGACCCCGTCCCCTCCGCCGAGGAGATCGCCAGGATGCGGGCGGCGATGCCTGAGAAGGCTCGCGTGCAGGCGGAAAAGCCTCGTAAGCTGCTGGTGTTCTCGCGGTCGTGGGGGTACAAGCACACGGCCCGTCCCTACGGCGCCAAGGCTATTGAGATCATGGCCCGCCAGACCGGGGCGTTCGAGGCCGTGCTGGCCGAAGAGGACGACAGCCTGTTCGAGCCGGCCAACCTCAAGCAGTTCGATGCAATTGTTCTGAACAACACCAACGAGGAAATCTTCTTGCCCGAGGATTTCGCCAAGGTCCCCCAGGACCAGCAGGCGAAGGCCCGCCAGCGAGATGAGATGCTCAAGAAGAGCTTCACTGATTTCGTCCGCGAGGGAGGCGGGCTGGCGGTGATCCATGCAGGCGTCGCGAGCTTCCGCGAGTGGCCCGAGTTTGGGGAAATCGTCGGTGCTCGATTCGACAACCATCCCTGGGGTTCCGGCTCGACCGTCGTATTGCGGATCGAGGAGCCAGGCCACCCGCTCACCGCGGCATTCAAGGAGCCGTTCTTCATTGTGACCGACGAGATCTACCAGGTGACCGTGCCGTATTCGCGCCAGAACCTGCGGGTCCTCGTCACCGTGGACCCCGAGCGGACCTCGACCACGGCGGCACAGAAGGAACTCATTCACCGCGAGGACGGGGACTTCGCGATGACCTGGGTCAAGAGCTACGGCAAAGGCCGCGTGTTCTACTGCGCCCTGGGCCATGAGCACGAGCTGTTCTGGAACCCGATCGTCCTCCAGCACTACCTCGACGGCATTCAGTTCGTCCTGGGCGACCTGAAGGCCGATGTGGTGCCAAGTGCAGGGAAATGAAGAGCCTGATTGCCACAGAGGGCACAGAGATCACAGAGTAGGGGAGACCATATGAAGAAGAAAACCGTGCGGGCCGGGATTGTCGGGGCGGGTTTCTCCGCCTCGTTCCACTTCGAGGCGATCCACAAGGTCTACGGGACCGATGTCGAGATCAAAGGGGTACATGCTCTCGATGGCGCCCAGGCCTACGGCCAGAAACGCGGGATCGCGGTCTATGATTCGCTCGAACGACTGCTCGACGATGTCGACGTGATCCACTGCTGCACGACGGCCTCGTCGCACGAGTCGGTCGCCATCGCGGCCCTGGAGCGGGACAAGTTCGCCATTGTCGAGAAGCCGCTGACCGGCTTCTTCGGCGACGGTTCCGAGAACTTCAATGGCCAGGGTTTCCCCAAGGAGACCGCGAGGGACAAGGCGCTGGCCAGCATCGAGCGGATGCTCAAGGCCGAGAGCAAGAGCAAGGGGAATATCCTCTACGCAGAGAACTGGGTCTACGCTCCGTCGATCCAGAAGGAGCGCGAGATCATCGAGAAGACCGGCGCCCAGATCCTCTGGATGCACGGCGAGGAAGCGCACTCCGGCTCGCACGCCAGGACCTATGCCTACTGGAAGTTCTCCGGCGGCGGCGTCATGATCGGCAAGGGCTGCCACCCGCTGGGCGCGGCGCTGTACCTCAAGCAGGTGGAGGGCAAGGCCCGCAACGGCAAGCCCATCCGGCCCAAGGCGGTCACCGCCCGCGCGCACGCACTGACGCGGATGCCGGGCTTTCGCGACGAGGGTCATATCCGCTGTGACTACTTTGACATCGACGACTTCTCGATGATGCACGTGACGTTCGACGACGGCACGATCGCGACGATCTTCGCGTCGGACATCATCCTGGGCGGGATCCACAACTGGCTCGAGGTGGCCGCGAACAACCACCGGACCTTCTGCAACATCAACCCGAACACCGCGATGCAGACATACAACCCGGTCGACGCGAACTTCAAGGACGTCTACGTCGTCGAGAAGATCGGGACCAAGCAAGGCTGGACCTGCCCGTCGCCCGACGAGGACTGGTTCACCGGCTATCCGCAGGAGATCGAGTCGTTCTACCGCGCCGTCGCGTACGGCGAGCCGGTCCAGAGCGACAGTTGCCTGGCTGCCGACTGCATTTCGACAATCTACAGCGCCTACGTCTCCGCGGAGCGCAAGGGAACCGAGGTCGCGGTTAGGGTGTTTTGAGCAGGACGGGCGGGTGCAGGGTGCGTATCACGCACCATTCTGGCAAGGTAGGTGCTGTCTGAGGGAAGATGGTGCGTGGTACGCACCCTACGGGGAATGACTCATGACGAACGAGCAGTGGGAGAAGTTGTTGGCGATCCTGGCCGGCGAAGTGTTCAACCCGATGCCGGTCGGGTTCATTATCGATAGTCCCTGGCTCCCCGGCTGGTCCGGGATGTCCACGCTGGACTACTACGGCAGCGAGGAGAAGTGGCTGGCGGCCAATCTCCAGGCGATGCGGCGATTCCCGGACGCCATGTTCCTGCCTGGTTTCTGGTCGGAGTTCGGCATGTGTACGGAACCCTCGGCCTTCGGGACGAAGTGCCGATGGGCTCAGGACGAGCTGCCTTTTGCGGAGAAGATCGTCAGGGCGATTGGCGACCTCGCGGCCATCGAGAAGCCGAATCCCCGAACCGACGGGCTGCTCCCGTTCGTCGTTCGCCGGCTCCAGCTCCAGCGGGGCCGCATTGAGCAGGCGGGCCACACGATTCGCTTCGCCGTCTCTCGCGGGCCGCTCAATATCGCCACATTCCTCATGGGCACGACGGAATTCCTCATGGCGATCCGCACGGACCCGGACGAGATCAAGCGGTTCCTCACGCTCATCACCGAGTTCATCGTCGATTGGCTGCGATACCAGAAGGAGTGCATCCCGACCATCGAGGGGATCTTCATCCTCGACGACATCGTAGGCTTCCTCGGCGAGCAGGATTTCCGGGAAACGGCGTTGCCGTACCTCAAGCAGATCTTTGCCTGTCTCGACGTGCCCGTGCGGTTCTTCCACAACGACGCCCAAGGCCTCGTGTGCGCCAGGTTCGTCGACGAGATCGGTGTGAACCTGTTCAACTTCAGCTTTGAGCACTCGCTGACCGAGATGAAGCAGCGGACGGGCGGCAAGGTGACCCTCCTGGGCAACATCCCGCCGCGAGATGTCCTGGCCCAGGGGACCCCGCAAGACGTTGCCGCAAGCGTCGCCGGCATGATGGAACCGCTGACCGACAGGAGCCGAATCCTCCTGTCCTGCGGAGGCGGGCTTCCCCCCGGCGTCCCCACGGAGAACATCGAAGCGTTCATCGAGGCGGCTCGACGATTGTGAGAGAGAAACGAATACTGCTGATCGAGCCCCCTTTTCTGCGGCTGTACCATCCTGATGCCTCTCTGAACAAACTGCCCTTGTCGCTGGGCTATCTCGCGGGAACCATCCGAGCGAGACGCCCGGATTGGGAGGTGAGGATCTACAACGCCGATTTCTCGGCTCGGGATATGCCTCTGGACTACCGATTTCTGGCCGGGCCGGGGTATGAAGGATTCCTCAGGACTCTGAACGATCCCCTGGCAATCGTGTGGAAGCAGATCGAGAGCGTCATCTCCGAGTTTCGCCCGTCGGTCGTCGGGGTCACGACCAAGTCCCAGAACTATCTCTGTGCCTGCATGATCGCGAGGATCGCCAAGTCCTTGGACAAGGACACATGGGTTGTCGTCGGCGGGCCTCATCCGTCCCTGGCGGGGGCCGACGTGCTGAAAGAGCCTGCGATTGACGTTGGGGTGCGAGGGGAGGGCGAGGAGACGATCCTTGACGTTCTCGATTTCGTGGAGAGCGGGCGGCCTCTGTCTTCGATCCCCGGCATCGTCTATCGGGAGGGGGGCAGGGTGGTCGCGAACCCGCCGAGGGAGTTCATCCGAGACCTGGATGCGCTTCCCTTTCCGGTAACGACCGCCCGCGCGTGTCTGATGGACTACGACCGGTACCCTCGCGAGGCGTTCAAATACCTGTTCGCGGTGCGTGGGTGCCCGTACGCCTGTACGTTTTGCGGTTCCCGCTACATCTGGGGACGGAATGTGAGGTTTCGGTCGGTGCAGAACATCATCGCGGAGATGCAGGAGATCCAGAAGACCGGGATCGACTACATTCACTTCGACGACGACACGTTCGGAGTCACCAAGTCATTCATCCGGGACCTGTGCGCAGAGATCGAGACCCGATGTGTGGGTCTGCACTGGTCCTGCGAGACCCACGTCCGGCTCGTTGATGAGGAGACGATTTCGCGGATGAAGTCCGCCGGGTGCCGGTCAATCCTGCTGGGCGTGGAATCGGGCAACGACGCCATGCTGGCGCGCATCCGCAAGAACATCACTGTCGAGGATGCCTTCAACGCCGCCAGGATCATCAAGAAACAGGGGGTCTATCTCTCCGCGTTCTTCATCGTGGGATTCCCCCATGAGACGGAGGAGAGCCTGGACGACACCATCCGGGTCATCAAGACGCTGCCGGCCGATGTGGTGGTGTACAGCATCTTCACGCCGTACTTTGGCACCGAGCTTTTCGACTGGTGCCGCGAGCAGGGCATCATTCCCGAGGATTTCAACGCGTTCCTCCACAATCACCAGAGCCCCGACAACTACTTCTGCCCGCAGATTGCGGAAGACGTGTTCAAGAGTCGTGTGCGTGCGTTGGAGAAAGCGCTGGACCGGATCAACGGCCGACGCAAACTCAGGATGTACTTCTCGCGAGAGGGTCTCCTGAGACTGAAAGAGAAGGGTGGTCGGCGGACGATCTCCCGCGTGCTGCATTTGTGTCGAAATGTGATGCGTCCGAGATAGCCTGACCCGGCGCGGGCGGAGTCGAGAATCCCCCATTACGTCCCGCAGATCGCGTACCACTGGCGACCGTCGGCGTGGAGCAAGGCGTCTGCCTGGGGGAAACTCTCGCTGCCGGCGGGATACTCATACGGACTTGCCTCACGGTGTTCCCACGCTTCCAGGACCGGCATCAGGAGTCGCCAGGTCGTCTCGATGGCATCGAAGCGGGTGAAGAGGGTCTGATCGCCGGTCATGCAGTCCAGGAGCAGACGCTCATAGGCCTCGGGCATCTCCACGCCGAAGATCTCCTGGTAGCGGAACTTCATGTCCAGCGTGCCCATGCAGAGCTTCGAGCCGGGACGCTTCGCCTGGAACCGCAGCGAGATGCCCTCCTTGGGCTGGATCTGGAACGCCAGAATGTTGCAGGGCATGCGATCCAGGCCCGCGGACGCGAACAGCGAGTGGGGGGGCTCCTTGAACGTCACTACGATCTCCGTGTCCTTGGCGGCCAGTCGCTTGCCCGTCCGCAGGTAGAAGGGGACGTCCTTCCACCGCCAGTTGTCGATGAGGAGTCTCGCTGCGACGTAGGTCTCTGTTCCGGAGTCGGGCGCGACGTCCGGCTCTGAGAGATAGCCGGGCACGTCCCGCCCGTCGATTCGTCCCGTTCCGTATCGCGCTCGCACGATGGACCCCGGCAGGTTCCGCGGATCGAACGGCCGGACGGCCCGCAGGAGCTTGACTCTCTCGTCGCGAATCGCCTCGGCATCGAATGAGATCGGCGGCTCCATGGCCACCAGGGCCAGCATCTGGAGCATGTGGTTCTGGAACATGTCCCTCAGGGCGCCGGTATGGTCGTAGTAGCCCGCCCGATGCTCGACGCCGAGCGTCTCGGCAATGGTGATCTGGATGTTGTCGATGTGGTTGCGGTTCCAGAGAGGTTCGAAGATCGCGTTGGCGAA
Organism: Sedimentisphaerales bacterium; assembly: GCA_035342095.1. GTDB lineage: Bacteria > Planctomycetota > Phycisphaerae > Sedimentisphaerales > Anaerobacaceae > PLanc-01. The sequence goes on from DAOQWL010000004.1 coordinate 114,095, forward strand.
CCGGAAGATCAGGATGTTCTGGACCGTTTCCTTGCCCAGGTAGTGGTCGATTCGGTAGATCTGCGACTCCTCGAACCACTTCGAGATGGCGTGGTTGAGCGTCCGGGCGGTGTCGAGGTCCCTTCCGAAAGGCTTCTCCACGACGAGTCGGGCCCGCCGGTGGCATTGGGGGTCTTCTTTACAGGACAGGCCCGATGTCCCGAGGTGCTCGATGATGGTCTCGTAGAGCGCCGGTGGAACGGACAGGTAGAACAAGTCACAGCCGGTGATCCCGTGCTGTTTCCGGAGTTCGGACAACCTGCGGCGGATTCGCTCGTAGGTGTCGGGGTCGTCGTAATCGCCGGGGATGTAGTGGAATCGGTCCAGCAGGGCGGTCAGTTCGGCGCCGGAGAGACCGGCAGGGCTCTTTCCGATGGCCTCTCCAGCGACCTGTCGGAACTGCTCGTCCGACCACTCCGTCCGACTGCAACCCACGAGGCAGAACGGGTCGCCCAGCAGGCCTCGCCGCCGGATCTGGGCGATGCTCGGCAACAGTTTCCGCTGGACGAGGTCGCCGGAGGCGCCGAAGACCACCATGGCCGCAGGCGGCGCCGCCGACTCGACGCAAACCATATCCAACGCGGCCACCGACGGGTGTATCTCTCGAATGGACATTCCTGGCCTCGTGCGGGCATGTCACGACTCACATGAAGCCCCGCTCGGTTCCCTCGGTTGTGTCTGGGACCCCGATCGAGTCCGACTCACTCGTCGTCCACGGGCTCGAACTCGCTCTTGTCAGCCCCGCACTCGGGGCAGACCCAGTCGTCCGGGAGGTCCTGGAACGAGGTCCCCGGTTCAACGCCGCTGTCCGGATCGCCGACCGCGGGATCGTAGATGTAGCCGCACAGAATGCATTTGTACTTCATCGTTGGTTCCTTTCCGCTCTCTAGGCGCTCAAGGCGGTCTGCCGTCGTCGCAGGTCGGCGATGTGCCGGACCTCTTCGCGAATGATGGCTTCGACCTTGTCCTGTCCCGCACCCGCGGGGACCAGGTCCTTCAGCCCCACATAGTATAGTACGGAGTTCTTCTCCGCGCCGATGGCGATCTCCAGCAGCTCGCTGACGGGCTCATTCCCCGTGAGTTTCTGCGTCTGGCTCTTCATGCCCTCGAACCCTTTGCTGCTGGCCAGCGCCTGGAGATAGTAGGACGCTTCGTTGTAGGGGTCATAGGCGGTCTCGCCCTTCTCCTGCTCGCTGAGACCCTTCCTCATGGCCTGGAACACCTTGAGGTGGCCGTCCTCCATGGAGGCCATGCTGAGGAACATTTCCTTGATCTCCCGGTTGGCGGCCTTGCCTGCGGCCTCGCGATAGAACTTCGCGCCGTTTCGTTCAATTTCCTCGGCCATTTCGAAGACTTCGTCGGCGTTGAAAGCGGTGCTCATGCCTGTTCTCCTGCCAATCTGGATGCGGTTTATTTGCGCTCGCCCAACGCATGGTCCAACATGAGCAGCGCGCCGGGGGCCTTCTCGGCCATCTTGAGCCTCTGAACGATGGCGTCCACGTTGGCTTCTTCTTCGACTTGCTCGTTGACGAACCACTGCAACAGGCCGACGGAGGCGTAGTCCTTCTGGGACACGGCCAGGTTCATCAGCTTCTCGATGCAGGCGGTGATGTGCTGCTCGTGATCGAGCGAGGCTTCGAAGGCCGCCAGGGCCGACTTCCATTCCTGGGGCGGCTTCTGGATCGCCTGGAGCGTAACTCGCCCACGCCGCTCGTTGATGAACTTGAAGAACTTCATCGCGTGCCCGTTCTCCTCGCGGGCCTGGGCCTGCATCCAGGCGGCGCAGCCCGGCAGGTTCTCCGATTCGAACCAGGCAGCCATCGACAGGTACAGATACGAGGAATACAGTTCCTCATTGATCTGATCGTTCAGAGCTTTTTCCATCTTTTCGTTCAGCATGTTACTTTGCCTCCCACAGTCCGTGGATGTTGCAGTGTTCTCTCGCGATCACGTTGGTCGAGGCGACAGGGAAGACGGCCTCGGGCGTCTGGCCGGGCTTGAGGAACTGGCGGTAGGCCTTGCCGTCGCTGATGACCTCGATCCACTCGATGTAGTGCTTGTCCTCCATCGGGTGCGCGACGCCGCCGACCTTCACCTTGATGCCGCCCTCGACCTTCTCGATGACGGGCACATGTTTCTCCTTGCCCTGGTCGGCGGTCTTCGCGGCCAGGTTCTCCATGGGCTTGCCGCAGCAGACCAGCGTGCCGCCGCCGGCGGTGAGGACTTCCACGATGTTGCCGCACACGGAGCATTTGTACACTTGCAGTCTCTCGATCATTGTCCTTCCCCTTCTCTGTGCCGGGACGATCCGTCGCCGGCGGGATTCCAGCATTCTTGTCTCAGGCGATCCGGATCTCTCGATGTTTCGCGAGGATCTGATCGGCCAACGTGTCCAGAGCGAGAAACTCCGGTTCCTTGGGCTGCCCCTTGGCGATCACCGGGGTCAGCAGTTCCACCTTCATGTTCGTGAGCAGTCCCGCGAGCTGCTCGACCATCTTGCCGCCCCAGCCGAAGGACCCGATGACCGAGGCGAACCGCGTCTTGGGCCGCAAGGCATTGGCGACGAACGCGGCATAGGCCGCTTTCGGGTGAGCGCCGGTCAGAACGGTCGGCGAACCGAGCACGATCGTTGCGGCGTCCACCAGGGCGATCGCGAGCCGGCCCAGGTCCGTCGCCGGCAGGTTGAACTGTCGCACGACGATGCCACGCCGGATCAGGGCGTTCGACAAGTGCTCGACCATCTTCTTGGTGCTCTCGTGCATCGAGACGTAGGCCAGGACGACCTCGTTCTTGACTTCGTCGCCGACCCAATCCCTGTACGCGTCCATGATGTGTCTCGGCGTGTTGTGGACGGGCCCATGGCTCGGCGCGATCACCTCGATGTCGAGCCGGCCCACCTTCTCCAGGTTCCTCTTGATGATGGACCGGAAGGGCATCATGATCTCGGCGTAGTACCGTTTGGCCGACTCGAAGGCCAGGGGCTCGTCGTCGGCGTACAGACTGCTCGTCGCCAGGTGCGACCCGAAGAAGTCGCACGGGAACAGGATCTTGTCCTGGACCAGGTAGGTCGCCATCGTCTCGGGCCAATGGACCCAGGGAACGTCGAGGAACTGGAGCGTCTTGTCGCCCAGCGACAGGGTCTGGCCGTCCTGAACGGTCAGGAATTGCTCGCGGTCGATGTGCAGCAGGTCGATGAGCATCGCCTGGCACTTGGCGTTCGCGACGACCTTCGCCTGCGGATAACGAGCCAGGACGGCCGGGATGGAGCCAGAATGGTCCTGCTCGGCATGATGGGACACGACGTAGTCGATCTTCTCGACTCCCGACGCAGCCAGGCTGCCCAAAAGGATACCGGTCTTCGTCGGATCCGCCGTGTCGAGCAGGGCGGTCTTCTCGCTGCCCTCGATCAGATAGGCGTTGTACGTGGTCCCCTCCGGCAGCGGGATCAGTTCGTCGAAGAGCCGACGATCCCAGTCGATCGTGCGAATGGAGTATACGTTGGGTTTGAGTTCCTGCATCGTACTGCAATTCTCTCCGTTGTGCCTGCGGGCCTACCGAAGCTTCCTGGCCGCGGCCAGAGCGGCCTCATAGTCCGGCTCGCTCGCGACTTCTTTCACCAGTTCTACATAGCGGACGACGCCTTGTTTGTCCACCACAAACACGGCGCGGGCCAGCAGACGCAGGCCCTGGATCAACACGCCGTAAGACTTCCCGAAGGCCGCGTCACGATGGTCCGACAGCGTGCGGAGGTTCGTCACGCCGGCGGCGCCGCACCACCTCGTCTGGGCGAACGGCAGGTCCATGCTGACCGCCAGGATCGTGACATCGTCGCCCAGGTTGCCGGCCTCCTGGTTGAATCGGCGAGTCTCCACGTCGCAGACCGGCGTGTCGAACGACGGCACCGAGGTGATGATGCCGACCTTGCCCTGGCACAAAGACGAGAGCTTGACCACCGACAGATCGTTGGCGACCAGCTCCGCATCCGGGGCCTTCTTGCCGACTTTCACTTCGCTGCCCACCAGTGTGATGGGGTTGCCTTTCAGCGTAACCAAGCCTGACCTCTCCGTCATATGCTGCTCCTTTCCGCACCCAAAGGCGGCTGTTATCCGTGTTGGCAGGCGATCCGCTCCGACCGGGCGAACTGCCATCCTCCGCCCGCCGGGGGCGTGCTGTTGTTACGCAGGTCCGGGGGCATTCTGTTCGGTGAAAACCGCAAATCGCTGCGGGGCCCGCGATCCCTCCGACTCCGGCCTGAAAGGCCGTCAGTAGTTGACCGCCTCGATTTCGAAATAGGAACGCGGCTTTTGGCAAGCGGGACAGACCTTCGGAGCCTCGGGTCCTTCGTGAACGAGCCCGCAGTTGCGGCAGACCCAGCGGACCGGCGTCGCTCGCTTGAAAACGGTGCCCGCGGAGACGTTCTTCGCGAGCGCGACGTAGCGGTCTTCATGGCGTTTCTCGGCCACCGCGATCTTCCTGAAGACCGCCGCGATCTCCGTAAACCCTTCCTTTTCAGCGACTTGTGCGAAATCGGGGTACATCTCCGTGTTCTCGTAGTGCTCGCCGGCCGCTGCGGACCTGAGGTTGTCCAGCGTGCTGCCGATTACGCCGGCGGGGAACGCGGCCTGGATCTCGGTCTCTCCCCCTTCGAGGAACCGGAACAACCGCTTGGCGTGCTCCTTTTCCTGGTCGGCGGTCTCCTCGAAGATGGCGGCGATCTGCTCGTAGCCCTCTTCCCGGGCCTTCTCCGCGGCGTAGGTGTACCGATTCCTCGCCTGGGACTCGCCTGCAAATGCGGTCAACAAGTTCTTCTCAGTCTCTGTACCCTGTAGGTTCATCTGCTTTCTCCATGGTTGCATAGTGACTCTGCGCGGCCCCTGTCGGGCCCTGAACTCACGGCGCGACCGCTCATCGCGGAGTCGGCTCAGGACTCGTCGTCACATCGATCGCACAGACCTTCGAGATAAACGGTTTTCCTCAGTACGGTGAACCGCCCGGCCAGGTTCTCCGGCACCTCGATTTCATCGAACGGTTCGTGGTGAAAGTCGATGATGCGCCTGCACCGGAGACATTTGAAGTGCTGATGGACCCCAAGATTGGCGTCGAACCGCTTGGCGTCGCCGGAGCCCTCCACGACGAAGGCCGCCCCCATGTCGCTGAGGGTCAGGAGCGTCCGGTTGACGGTGTCGAGGGAAATGCTGGGGAAAGTGCGTCGCACCCTCCGGAACACCACCTCCGCGGAGGGATGCTCCTCGCTCTCCACAAGGGCCTTGTAGACCGCCATCCGCTGTGGCGTGACTTTCAGGCCCACCGCGTGACATTGAGCCTGGAAAGTGTGCAGGCGTCTCTCCGTCTCGTGCCGGTCCACGGTTTGCGTTCTTCCTCTCATGCTCGTTTCCTCATCAAGATCCCGTTGGTTCCGCTCGTCGCCGTCGTTCGATCGATCTATACAGGATCAACCGTAATGAATACTATTTACGACAAACGACCCAGGGTCAGGGGCGTCCGCCTCCGGCGGAGTTCTATTCTCCCTTGCCCATGCAGCGACCTATGATAGCCCTTCCTTGCCGCGCAGGCAAGGATTCTCTCCATTTTCTGGCCTGCTCATCCGGAGCGAGGCTTCTCGCGATACGCGAGCAGCCCGAGCGCCGTCATCGCGGCGAAGATCGCGCCGGCCAGGAATGTGGCAGGGGCTCCGAACGCGGTCCACAGGGCGCCGGCAATGACGCTGGCCAGCAGTATCGCGGCGCCGCTGACGAGATTGAACAGGCCGAAGGCCGTGCCGCGCAGTTCCTTCGATGCCGCGTCGGCCACGAGTTTGGCCAGAAGACCTTGCGTCAACGCCATGTGCAATCCCCAGAGCGCCGTGCCTGCAAATGCCGACCACGGCGATGCCGCCAGTGCCAGCACCACGTCCGCAGTGATCAGCATCGCCAGCCCGGCGAGCAGCAGGGTGCGCCGACTGACGCGGTCGGCCGCCAGGCCCGCCGGATAGGCAAATCCGGCATAGAAGGCATTCATCACGACCATCACCAACGGAACATAACCCAGGGCCAGACCGACGTCTTTTGCCCGCAGAACGAGAAAGGCCTCGCTGAAACGAGCCAGGGTGAATACCGCGCCGAGCAGCACGATGAGCCAGTATCGCAGCGGCAATCGCTTCACGCCGGCCAGGGTCAGCGACCCTCGGACTGGCGCGTCCGCACGGGCATGCTCTGGTTCCCGCACGCACAGAACGAGAATGGCCACTGTGGTCAAGGCCGGTACGACCGCGACCCACATGGCGGCCTTAATGTTGTTGGCGAACCAGCCCATGAAGATCACCGCCAGCAGCGGTCCAATGAACGCGCCGACCGAGTCCAACGCCTGACGCAGTCCATAGGCAGCTCCCCGCAGGTGCGGCGCGACCATGTCGGCCACGAGTGCGTCCCGCGGCGCGCCGCGAATGCCCTTGCCGATGCGATCGACGAAACGTGCGGCGAAGACCCAGTGGATCGAGCTCGCCAGCGGGAACACCGGCTTGGTGAACGCCGCGAGGGCATAGCCGAGGACCATGAGGAACTTGCGTCTGTCGAAGTAATCGCTCAGGACGCCGGAGAACACCTTCGTGATGGCCGCTGTGGCTTCCGCTACGCCTTCGACGATTCCGATCGCGGCCATCGAGCTGCCCAGCGTCACCGACATGAAGATCGGCAGCAGGCTGTGGATGAGCTCCGAGGAGATGTCCATGAACAGGGAGGCCAGGCCGAGAGCCCAGATGCCCTTGGGCAAGGTGCGAAATGCCGCCGGCTCGCCAGGAGCGGACTGCGAGCCGTGGAAATCGGGGTGGTTTCGCGACGTCATAGGGTGCATCTCATGCTCCCGCTCGCCTGTTGTCCTACAGGCGCCAGGGGCTTCGCGTCGGTCTCGCCAGCATCCCGTTGGCCTCCTCGCAATCGGTGAACCGCTCCGCGGCCGGGTCCCAGTGCAGGGTGCGCCGCAGTCTCATGGCGACGTTGCCCAGGTGGCAGACCGAAGTCGAGCGATGACCGACTTCGGCCGGCGCCGCGGTGCGCCCGCGGCTGCGGATGCAGTCCAGGAAGTTGCGGTGATGGTCGTTGCTCTTGTACAGGTGAATCTCCTCCGGGCCAATGACCGCGGTCTTGAGCGACGACGGATGGCAAGTCCAATCGTTCGAATACGTCGGCATCTCGATCCACCCGTCCGTGCCCTCGAAGCGGTAGAGCTCGTCCTTCTGCGTCCTGCACGTCAACTCCAGGCCGTTGGCGTAGCGGGCGCGGAAATGGACCTTCGTCGCAGTGGTGAACAGGCCGTCGGTGGGGAATTCGCCGCCCAGGTCCGCGACCTCGACCGGGCCGGTCTCGTCGGTCCCGTTGGCCCACTGGACGATGTCGATCCCGTGGGCGCCCAGGTTCGTCGTCTGACCGCCGGAATAGTCCAGGCCGAAGCGGAAGGTGTACAGACACCGGTCCTTGTGATAGGGGGCCCATGGGGCCGGACCGAGCCACAGGTCGTAATTCAGCCATTCGGGCACCGGCATCGGTTGCCAGTCGGCTGGCGGAGCTTGCTTGTTGTTGGCTCCGATGGCGACCAGGGCCTTCCGGAGCTTCCCGATCCGCCCGTTGCGGATCAGCTCGCAGATGAAACGGTACTGCTCGCTGGATCGGCGTTGGGTCCCGGTCTGGAAGACGGTGTTGTATCGTTTCGTGGCTTCGACCATGGCCCGGCCGTCGGCGACCGTCAGGCTCAGGGGCTTCTCGCAATAGATGTCTTTGCCCGCAGTTGCGGCCATGATGGCCGGGATCGCGTGCCAGTGGTCCGGCGTCGTGATGCAGACCGCGTCGATGTCGTCGCGAGCGATGATCTCGCGGAAATCGACATAGGCGCCGCAGCCCTTGAAGCTGCCGGAAGGGCTCTTCTGGGCGTACTGCTCCTCGACGATCTTGCGAGCGGGCTCGCGTCCGAACCAGGCGCCGTTCCAGCCCTTCTTGTACCAGTGCCCGTACTCGTCGCTGGCGGTGACGACGTCGCAGACCGCGAGGACCTGGACATCGTCGTGGGCGAGGAAGGCCCGGAGGTTATTCGTGCCCATGCCGCCGCAGCCGATGGAGGCCATCGTAATGCGTTCGCTCGGGGGCGTGTTGCCCGCGGTTCCCATCGCGCCGGACGGAATGAACAGGGGCAGGCTCAGCGTCCCGGCGGCCGCTCGGGCCGCCTGTTGCAGAAACGTGCGTCGCTTCATCGATCTTCCCATGGCAATCCTCTGGAAACGAGATCCTGCGGTCAACCGGTCGTTCATATCGGCGCCATTATACGGGAATCGCCCAGCGCATTGAATAGCCAGGTGGACAATCGGTTTCGAACGAGGCAGGGGGGCTTGTGGATGCGATGACAGGCGGGCGTGCCGCGAGCGCAGAAAAAAGCCCCTGCGACGGCAGTACGAGAGTATTCAGTTTGGTCAGTAATCCGTTATAATACTCGTCTGCTACTTCACAGGGGCACGGCTCAAAAAGTCGTGGCTCTTTTCCTTTAGTCCCTAGCCGCCTCTTGTGTGCCGTCCGAATTACGATCTGACATGATCCCGAAGCTCAAGGTGGACGGCCCAAGTTCAGGCTAAGGAGACCTTGCTGGCCTCAGCTTTGAGCCACCTATTCACTTGTCATACTGAAGCCATCGGCAGGCCCGAAGGAATCTCTTGAGTATTTCTTTCATGGCCTTTGCCATATTTGCAGGGGCATTCACGGCGGGAGGCCGACGGTGTCGCACAGGTATTGTCTTGTCTTTCCTACTCCACCATGTCTCACGGACGCACCACTGAAATCCGTTTCCGCAACGGGGGTAGATCCCCCAGTTTACCGGCCATCCGTGTTGCCTTCGGCGTCTGTGTAATTTGTGCCTGTCTGGCATTTTTCTAGTCAACATCTGTGTGCTCCGACGCGCCTTTAATCGAGGGCCGACAGAGATACCATGGCGTAGCGGCCCCAGACGACTCAATGAGGCAACGTCGAATGTCCGAGGGAGTGCGGATGGGAGCGATTGTGTTTGGCGAGCATCGCCAGCAGTTGCAGGAATCGATGTATCGGAAATACTATCACATGGTCCGTCGGTATTTCCGGGCTCACGTGCATTGTGGGTGTGATGTGGAGGATCTGACGCAGAATGTGTTCGCGAGGCTTCTCAGATCAGGGAGGGTCCCGGAAGAGCCACAAGCGTACATTTACACGGTAGCTCGGAATGAGTTGCGATCGTACTGGCAGGAAAGAAGGCGAAGAGACAAGCATGGATCGCCAGAACGGCCACTGGAGGAACATCCTCTGGTAGAGGCTGCACATGACCTGGATCCCCTCTCACAATTGCAGCATCGCGACGAACACCGAATGGTTCTGGAGGCGCTTTCCCATTTGCCACCCAGCCTGGCGTCCACGCTGCGCTTATGCGTCATGGAAGGTCGGTCACTGTGCGAGGTGGCCCAACTCTCCGGCTGTTCATACGACGCCACCAAGAAGCGACTTCAACGTGCCAAACAGTTGTTCAGGGAACTGTATCCAGATATGTGGCACTTCTGACGCGGCGCAATTCCACAGCGAAAGTCAATGGCAGAAGGTGGGCACAAAAAAACGCTTTCATGTCCCCATCAGAGATCGCGTCAGGTGGTACTATATGAAGACTCTCGTGGGCCGGCCGGCTCCTAGAGGGCTATAGACCCTGCCTTCGACACAAAGGAATGTTGCAGGGAACAAACGGCAGGTCTGTCTGGAAGGATGTTGTGGGCGTTTGCGAGATGGTGCGTAACCCTATGCACGACGACCTAACACGCCTTGGGACTGTGCGACTGACGGTATATCGCTGTCCGGACTCAGGCGAACGGCGTTGACGACCCTGATGCGGCCTATATGGACGCAATGTGGAAATACAGTGGCCACAATTAGAGGCAAGGATCATGCCGCCGGTGCAATGACACAAATGGGATGACGTGGATATGTTTAGGATACTTTAATAAAAACGAAGGAAGGAGTGCTGGACATGGGATACTCTATCAGGTACGCGGCATTTGTCGGCCTTGTCGTTCTTGTCTCGCTCGTTGGTCCTTGCCTAGCCGATAGCTGGTTACTCTATTCATCAAGTGTGGACGACCCCATTAATGAAACGGATGGAGATGCAGGGGAGTACTGGGGTTGGAATACAGCATTGTACTGGAATCCCAGCGAGTTCTCTCCCGCGAATGATGGCATGTATGTGCGCATCGAAACCAACAGTCACAGTGACGCTAACGCGTACTGGTTTGACTGGGTGGGCACGCCACACGTTAATGTCTACGCTTCGTCTAGTCCCGGCAACCACGCTGCTCGTGCGTCGTGGGCGTGGTCAGGTGTGCCTGGGAGTTCTCCCGCCACCACAGTGTGAGCGTCCGGCGAACCCATCTTTGCGGCGCGGATGTGCGGCGATACTGTAC